>JAWOFX010000175.1:0-33992 GCA_046497275.1 Promethearchaeia archaeon
TTAATCCATCGATTATCAAACACTTCTGTGTTAATCTCCTCATTGAGTTTTATTTGTCTTTTCACTTCCTTTTTAGGGATTAGAGGTAATATTGGATGGAATTTAGCGGTGCCCACAATTTCTATTTTATTGTCTTCTATTAATTCTATTAGTAAATCAATTGAGTCCGACATTCCGTATTCTTTTAATAATTCTATGAGTATACCATTAATATTTAAACAGAATTTAGCATTTTGGTGAGAAGCAATTTCATTGAATAAGGGTTTATAACACTGATCATTGATTTTTCTTAATATATCAATATCTTGAGTGGGTGGCTGATAAATGTGTAGTAAAGGTGCCCAATAGGTAGTCATAATGATTTGATAAGTTTTTATTGGTTTTTGATATATTTAATTTTAGATTTAATTTTCATTTTAATAATAGTTCTAATTATTAATTTCCAAATTAAAATTATATATACCTATAAAATAATAATTAATGAGAGCTTAAGAACGTGTTTATTATATGCCATATTTAGTGAAAGGTGGAAAATTTGTTTATGGTTGGTCTAAAATTAACGATGATAGTGAAATTAAGATACCAGATGAAGCTTTGAGGGATTATAATTTATATAATGCTAAAAAAATTATTTTTATTCCTGGTAGTAAAAAATCAGGTGGAATGGGAATAACGACTGCCGAAAAGTTAAAAAATTCTAAATTAAGGCAGATTTTGAATAGTAATAATCATAAACAAAAAGAAGATCAAACAGATAGAATCATTCTCAATACTCATATCAATCCAGAAGGATATATAAAAATAGAAAAATCGATATTAGATCATTATGGATTAAGAAAGGGAGAACTCTTATTATTAGTGAGAGGGAGTCATCTTGCGTTAGGAATGATCAAAAAAGGTCCGATTTATGAAGAGGCAAAAACACACCCCGAAATCGCCTTATTTGAATAATAGAGAAGTTTTATAATTTATTGTTGTACTTATTTTTCAATTATAGATTCCTTAATAGCTGTTCCGAAATGAGTCGCACCAGGACCAATATGCACCAAAACTTTATCGCCAACTGTTAAATCAACTACAGATTTTGCATTTCCCGCTGGATCCACTAATCGAATTGTTTCAGCATTTTGACAAATACAATTTATTGGGATCTGTTTACCATTTTTTTGCCCTTGCATTTCAAATCGTAACATTGGGCGAGTTTCTATTTTGACTCTTCCAACCGATACAATTCGAGCATTCCCTTTTGCATTGACAACTAGCACTTTTTGTCCTCCCTTTAATTCGCTTAAATATTTAGTTCTATAAATCTCTGAACTCTCTGGATCTTCTTGAGGTACGAGAATATATGCTGAAACATCTCCTGCGTTAACTCGGAAGGGGCGGGAGGCAACAAATTGAGTTTCGAAAACTTCCGCATGAACAAGAGCAAACCCCATCGCAGTACTTCCTATTAACATACCCTCTCCTGGATGAAGTAATGACGTGGTGTCAACACATACTCTATCACTTTCTGGAATTTTTTGTATACTTCTAATTTCAGCTTCTCCTAAATCAATTTTGAATGAAGTTCCAAGAAGCTTTTTTATCTCTATTATTTGATTCGCATCCTTAGGTTTAAATAATATCCCATCTACTCCAATTTCTAATGTTTTTAACATTAATTCTGCTTCTTCCACAGTTTCTACTTCAGCAATTAATTCTGCATCTTTTTTATGAATTTCTGCGATTAAATTTTCAAAGGGAATGATTTTCCAATCTTTCGCACTGACTATTAATAAATCAATATTTATCAAATTTGATAATTTTTTTATCTCTGCTTCATCGTCTTTGGTTGTTAATTCTTTATAATATGCAACACCCTTTGGAAGATCGCTCTGTGAGAGATATTGATTCAAATCATCCTGTGTTTCAAACAAAATGTAATCAGACTGTAATTCTTTTTCTTTTGCGATAATTTTGATACGATCTATATCTTTAAATTCTTCATAGGTGTTTTGAGTAATGAAAAAATTCAAAATATCTCTATTAAATGCTTCTTGGACCAATTCCTTAAAATTATCCGTTTTTTCGGTAAAGTTCAAAATAATTCTTTTCATAACTTTCAAATTTTGGTCTATATTAATTTTTTTTACTTATAATAATTTTATTTTTTTGATAATTGAAGTTTTTCCAAAAATAATTTTAAATTTCTGGATTTATAATTATATAACTAGAGTAAAAAATAATCATATAGGTGACTAAAAAATCGGTCTTAAAGATAAACTTTTCCCAAAGAAGGGAAGTGACAAAGATATCACAATAACCAAAGCGAAAAGCCATATTCGAAAACTTGCATTGATGAACAAAAATTACACTAAACGAGCTGAGATCAGTAGAAAGAATGCTAAAATTGCCTTGAAGCGTGGTGAAAAAAATAGAGCAAAGAACTATTTAATACAATATAAAAGTTATCAAAATAAAATTGACCGAACAAATAATATTCGGTCAAAAATAGAAAGACAAATTCAAGCAATAGAAGAAGGGCAATTGGTTTCTCAAACTGGAGATCTAATGGGCGGAATGAGAGATGAACTTAAAGAAATTGCTACTACTGCATCACCTACCAGAGCAGCGGAAATAAATGAAGATGCTGAATTATATGTCACTGAAATAGAGGAAGCTGCAGAAATATTAGCTGGAGATCCAGAAATTGATTTGGCTATTGATGTGAATGATGAATTAGAACAATTAGAGACGGAAATGTTGCTTGAGCAAGGAGGCACAATGCCTGAAGTCCCTTCAGACGAATTACAATATATCTCTGAATTTGATACGGAATTAGAAGAACCTGAACTTCAAGATAAAGAAAAGTTAGAGAAAGAAATTGAAAAGTTAAGAAAAGAATTAGAAGAATAAATTCATAAATCTCTCATTTTTCATACTATATATTCCTTCTTTATTTAAATTCTTTAATAACCCTAATTTAAATCTTATAGATTTCATTGAAAATTGAAAGATAGAATTATTTGAAACTTCTTAGTGCAAAAACCATATTATTTAATTTCCGTATGGTAATCTCATAGGCAAAATTCTCTTCGAATGCATCCTTTAGGGGTTTAAATCCACAATCTGGTTTAATAATTAAATTTTCTTCTCCATAT
This sequence comes from Promethearchaeia archaeon, assembly GCA_046497275.1. Lineage (GTDB taxonomy): Archaea > Asgardarchaeota > Lokiarchaeia > Sigyniarchaeales > SOKP01 > TEKIR-8. The sequence goes on from JAWOFX010000175.1 coordinate 3,144, forward strand.
AATTCAATTGCTTTCTTTATAGTTTGTTTAATTGTTGAAGTCTCCTCAACGTAATCTTCTATTTTACCATCTTTTTTTGGTTTAATCTTTGTTTCTACTGCCCCAAATCCAAGAAATTTATCATGCTGTTCAAAATGTGATTTTTCAAAAATGTCATAATTCTGTTCATTTGTTTGAAATTCATGATCTAAGATATTCACATTTGTTTCTAAGAGAATATCTCTCAAATTTGGGTTTAATTGACCACAGACATGAATTGAAGAAAAACTAGATATACCTGAAATTGCTTTATTTAAGATCTCGATAATAAAATCTTTTGAATGAAACATTGTTCTTCGACCTACAATGAGACCTAAAATTGGCTCATCCATTGAGATAATATCGATACCCATATCATTATAAGCTTTTCCAATTTGTTTCATTATTTCTGCTAATTTCTCAACGATCCATCCAACCATAATCGCTTTTGGTTCCTTAAAGAGCATAGGTTTTTTTCCCTCAGCCAAAGATCCTTTTAAAATGATCTCACTAGCTAAGGTAAATGGTCCAGTTAAACATGCTTTAGTTCCCTTGATTTTCTGTTTAAGAGTAGGATTATTATTCAAATATTCAACCAAAAATGTTCCATATTCTAAAGCAACGGATTTTTTTGGAAGCTCAAAATCACCATTTAAAAAAAATTGGTTATTATTCTCTTGTAGTTCTGGAATTGTTTGGGATAATGGGGTTAAAAATTGAGAGATCATTGAAACCAATTGCGGATAACATGGGAAATCGATTCCAATATTGATTTGGTCCTGAAAAGCGCGCTCCATGTTGACTGGGGTATTTTCCAAGGGGATACTCCCTACAACCGTTGTTGATAACCCAAGATCTTCCACTTTCATAAATAAAATAAGGTTTATCTAAATTTAAAATTTAATTATAAAATAATAAAAAAATTAGCTAAAATATTTCTTATTATCAAACTTGCGCCCAATATTTCGTATCGACTCATCCTCTCTGATTCGACCATCTAGATTTCGAATTTTTTTATTTATTATGTAGAGGTCTTGCTTAAGATTTTTAAACGCTCTTAAATAATCCACTTCAGTGATTTTTCCTTCATCAAACTTGGAATCTAAGTTTTTTAAAGTTTCAATAATACTGAATCTTTCTTTTTTTAATTCGAGCATATGTTCTTGGTTTTCATCTTTTTCTTCAAAAAGACCATCGTTTTGATACTTGCTTGGATCAAATGATAAATCATTATCTCTAAAAAATTCTGATAGATAATTTCGATTATAATCATGAATAGAAGGATTATTCCTATTTGTATTATATAATGATTCAGAAGATCGATTTAATGATTCTGCGTTTATAAAATCGCTCAAAGCTCTGTCAAGATTACTCTTCACATTATATCCTTCTTTTTGAGCTCGTTCCAATTTTTTCATCAAAATATTCTTATCTTCAGGATTTAATGGATTTGGTTGGTTTCTAGCAAAAATTCGTGAATCGTAATTCTGATATCTATTTGGATATAATATATTTTGGAATTGGAAATTGTTTGGATCATTAACATAATTCGGATGATTTTGATATTGATGAGGATATTGATGGGGGTATGAGGAGACCGGTTGATAGAGGTGGGGCTGATTATTTTGAAGAGTTGAATATTCTTGTGAATAAGGCGGTATATTATAGGGATTTATAAAATAATTTGGTGGAGGGGTTGAATTTTGGTTATAATGTTGATTCTGATTATTTCCTCGAAAATAATCATTTTGAGGAGGAAAAGTATTATTATTGTGATAACTATTGGGAGAATTTTGAAACCTAGTAGTTCTTTGGTGTTGAAGACCTAAATGATCTGAGTCGAAATTTTTCTCATTATTGAGTTTGCATTTTAAACTGAAGAACGAATTGATTCCATCTTCGATAAAATTCTTTAAATTCGTAAGATCTATTTTTAAATTTTCAATTATATTAGCAGATTTTTTGTCATAAATAGCAGTTTCATCGAAATTTCTTGCGAGTAAAATATATTCAATAACTCTTGAAATTGCTTTATTTGGGAGAGAAAATTCATATTCCCCATAGGCGAATTTTACAAAAAGTCTTTTGAATAACTTTCCTTTTTCTTTGATTCTCTGAAGATCATCTACAGGGGCTTTAAATATTAGTTCTTGCTTTGTCTTTAATAATCCATATTCATGAACAAATGATAAATCTAAATTGGTAATAAATAAGATGCCTTTATTTCTTTTGAATATATCTTGGTAATTTGTACCATTGGATAATTTAGCATTGATCGCATAAACTGGTTTTTCATCTTCTGCTAAATTTATAAACCTTTTGTACTCAGTAAAATATTTATTAATCTTTTCGATAAATGAGAGGTTTTTTTTTATAGAATCGATATCTTTATTCATTGATTCTATATTACTTTCAATAAAATCTCTAATTGATTGATTACTTCTATATAGATTTTCTAATATTCCTTCAATAATTCTTATGCTAGTATTAGGTTGAGAATAAATGTCAAAAAAGTATTCTTTATTAAGCGAAAGGTGATGAAAATGAATACTTATTTTCTCCATCATTTGATCTTCAATATATTTCACAAGTTTAAACAAAGAAAGGAGTTCTGCTTCCATTTTAGGGAAATGATAGCATTTTATAGGTGGAGCTCTTGCTTTTTTTATTTTTTGTCTTAACACATAAAGTCCATTAACAAGATCCCTGAGAGGATCGATAAAATTTCGTGTTTCTTTAATTAATTCTAAAAAAGACTGTTCTAATTTTTCTTTTTTTTCATAAATATTAATAATCCGATGAGAATGGCATTTTGGACAAGATTTAATATATTGTGTGATCTGGATTACATTATCACTCTCACAGTCTTTACATATTTTTATTGTTTCACCTTTCTTAGAATCGGATTCCTTTATGTCTATATTTTTTGAATTACAATCTTGGCATACAAATGTTTCTACTTTATCATCATCTAAACAATCAGAGCAACAACTAGCACCACAATTCTCACAATAATAAGCTAAAGGCTCTCTTCCTTGGCAGAATCTACAGAAATTTTCTGATTTATGCTCTGACATTTTAATATTTACCTTTATATGTGAAGAAAGTGTTTTATACCAAATCGCTTTATTATAAGAAGGAGAGGTATATTTTTATTTAACTATGTTATTTGAATATTACGTTTTTAACTTCAATAAAACGGAAGATTAAACCTATATTTATGAAAATAATATAATTTAGAAATTGTAAAAACAATCCCGATCGATGTGAAAATGAATAGTTCTTAATTTTAAATTATAGGAAATTTAAAATTCAGAGGGACTATTTTACTATTTTTATTTTCTCCCCTAATGCTTGTCCAGGGAGTCCCGCTTTTTTAAAATAAGCACGAACAGCACCATTATTCCCATGTGCGCGGGTTATTTGTCCTTTTAACTCTTTTCCACTTGGACTATACCATACGACTGTTCTTCCAATAAGTTTATTTGCTACTTTCCTTGTATTTATATTTGGAAACACTAGTACGCATTGTTTAGGATGAATTACATGTCGTGATCTTCTGTAATTTGCTATCCTACCCTCCATGCCAATAATCGTTGTTTTACTTTTACTCATAATATTATCGTTCTTTTCTTACTAATTAAGAAACAAAATACTTAAAAAAATAAAAAATTAATTATTATCCTAATGGAATCATGAAAGTCTCGTTTTCAAAAATTAAAATTACTCCAAATGATTATATAGGAATGCCCATGGCAGGATATTCGCGTCCTGATCCATGTTTAGGAAAGTTAGATGATATTTTTGCATATGGTGTATTAATAGAGCAAGAGAAATCAGATGAAAATAACAAGTTTCTTTTATTACTTTCTTTCGATCTCCTAAAAATTCCAATCTCAATTGCCACTTATTTTAAAGAAAAAATTGAAAAAAACTTCAAGGGAATAAAAGAGAAGAATATTCTAATTCATGCTACGCACACGCATTCTGCTCCAGATCTAACAGGAGAGTTTCATTGGCCTGGTGGTACTTTAGCAGTCGTTAAGGGTATCATGTTTGGAATAAATCAAAACGATAAATTTATAGTATGGATTGGAGATCAGATTCTTAAGTTAGTCGATCATTTATTAAATTCATTACAAAACTCCAAAATTTCATGGATCAAGAAAGTTTTCAATCCAGATATAGTAATTAATCGAAGACATCCCTTAAGAAAACCTAAGCCGGAACTTGGAGTGATTTCCTTTAAAGATCTCGATAATAACATAATAGGATTGATTATAAATTATGCTTGTCATCCTACTACCTTATCTTTATTCAATAATAAGCTATCAGCAGATTTTCCGGGGAGAATCGTCTCAGAAATCTCAGAAATTACTAATGGAAAAACAAAATGCATATACTTCAACGGTCCAGCAGGGGATTTAAATCCAATCACCACATGTGGAACAGATTATGAAGCTTTGAAAGATAATAAAAGTCCTATTTATACCCAATTCGGAACGTACAGACATACAAAAAAACTTGGTTTTCAAATAGCTGAAGAAGCTTTAAAACTAGCGGAATCAATCCCATCAAACAATTACTATGAAAATATCACATTCCAATTATATATTAAAAATATTTTAGTCCCTCTAAAAGATCCTAAATATTTTACCTCTTCATGGTTTCAAAATAAGTTATTATACATAATCAAAAAGTATGTTTTATTATCTGTGATCTTAAGTCTCTATGAAAAGATTAATTTCCCAATTTTTAAAATTAAGAAAAAGAGAAAACACATTTTTGCGGAAACACTTGTCCAATATATTGATTTTACTGTTCAGAATACAACTAAAAAGAGAAAATTCACTATTTTTACAGTACCAGGCGAGCTCTTTGAGGAGATAGGAAGGGATCTTATTGAAGAGTCTCCTGTTGGTACTAGTAATAGTTTTTTATTTCAAAATTCTAATGATTGGATAGCATATCTTTTTCCAATTAAAGAATATATACAGATTGGAGGGTATGAACCTGTTGCTAGTTTTGGACCTTTGTGCGGTTTTTATATAGAAAGAGAGATGTTAGATTTTTTTAAAGATATCAAAACACTCTTATAAGTTTCAAGATATAATATTAGGCTTTCAGTTCAATATTTAGAGATTCTTATATTCACATATCTGAACTAAAATAGCTTGTTTTTTTTGGAAACATAATTTCAATCAATGATTCTGATGAATCCTTTACAATAGCATCCTTTAAGATATAATTTATTTCCTCAAAAGTACGATCTCCCAGTAATAATTTATATAAAAACCCATTTGGAATCCTAAGATCCGTATTTTGGAGATCTGGATAACCTTTATCTAAAAAAATTGTTTCAATTATGCTATTTTTAATTATTAATTTCACAGTTTCTTGATAATCACTTATTATTACATCTTTGTTTAAAGTTTTATATTCTGAATTTGCTAATCTCTTTTCTAATATTTTTTTCATTACTTGAAAGAATTTGGAAAGATCTGGAATTTTTACTTGCCAACCATAACTAGAAAGAGGAGTGCCGCCTAAGGATTTTATGTGGTTAAATAATGAGGAGGTTTCACTAACACTCAGAATCAATAAATCTTCTTTGGAATAATTTGCTATCTTAATTATATATTGCAGTAAAGTATTCATTTGTTTTTGATTTAAATTTGGACCTACTATTTCATAACACTGATTATCATAACTCAACCCTAACGAGAAGTAGCTGCTTTTTTTACCATCTTTTTCTAAAATATAAGTAGAACGAATTTCTGCGTTATAAATATCATTTAAATATTTAAATTTAAAGCAATCCGGATCAAATTTATTAAAAATATAAAAATCTGAATAGAATTCATAATATTTCGATTGAATAAAATTTAGATCATTTATATTAGCTTTTCTAATTTTAATATCTTTAAAATTTGAGTGGGGAATGTTTGAGATTGGTATTTGTATTCGTTCATCTAAAGAAGATACGAATACATAACCTAATTTGCGATAATAAAAAGGGATTCCTCTTATTACTGAAAAAATATATTCTCTTTCACGCATTATTCTTTCATATAATTGGTTTAAAATCCTAATAAATCCCCTTCCCCGATATTTTTCAATTGTTCCAACAAACTCCATTTCACATATATTTAAATCTATATTTTCAATCTGCCATTTTAAAGGAGCTAAACATAGAGAAGAGACCATTCTATTTTTTTCATCATCCTTGATATATAACCACATAATATCATTTCTTGTAGGATGTTCTAAAAATATACGGCGAATATAGGTATTCAAGATCTCTTCATGATGAACTTCCATATTTAAATTTATAATTGCTTCCAACTGTTCTTTATTATCTTCAGCAATATGAATGCTAAAATTAGTATCAATTTTTTCGCTATATCCTTTTTTAAATTTCATTTTTTTATGTTTAATATTATAAATTTAAAGAAAGATAGGATCGTAAATCTTTTTTAGATTTTAGTTTTTATTAGATAAATTATAAAAAAAGTGGGGAAAAGTTAGAGGATATAATTTCTTTGAAATATGTTGCTACACTATTAATTCATATGCTTTTTTCCAAGCGTCTTTATTGATTTTATTAAACTTTTCCATGAAATCATCTTCCTTGAGATTTTCTTCTTGTTCAACAAGATCTCTGACATTTAAATAAATTTTTCTTTCCAAAGCATCAAATTCATTCATATAAGTTAACTTTTCTTTTTCATTGACTTGCTTTTTGAAAGGTTCGATAAATTTTTCATGTTTTATCCAAAACCAATCTTCATCTTTTTTCTCATACGGACCTGGAGGGTTTACTTTTTGATCTTGTATCGGAAATGTATAAGGTTTATACATACTCAAACAAGGATGGTTGCTTCCTGTAAACCAATGAATTGATTTTTTCTCAGGAGGTTTTAAATGCGAAACTTGAGAACCCACAGATTCAAAAGCACCATGCATACATATTCCAGCTTCATGCTCTCGCAAGAATTCCATCATCATATCAACTGTAATAGATCCTGCAGCATCAGTTAATAATTCTGTTGATTTTACTACTCGTGGAGTTAAAGGGATATTATCCCCGATAACTTTCGATTTGGCAAAAGTCTTAGCAAAATCAAAATCATCATCATCTTTGCAATATTCGTTTTCAATAGCATGTTGAATAATCCCTTCTCTTCTCATGTCTCCCTTACCGCGAATTGATAAGCTATTAGATATAGCCCTTACATCCTTTACTTCCTCGACGATCCACCATTTATCAGATGTCTCTAATACATATGCTTCTTGATGATCTGCTATAATATAGGAATTATGATATAACATTTTTCCGTTATATGCACAATTACCGCCTTGATTGTATTTTTCAAGAAGATCTATTATTGTATCAAGCGCACATTCTGCCGTTTTACATCGTTCTAATCCCAATCGTAAAAGATCCATCCCAAGTAATCCAGTTTTTCTTATTTTTTCTTTAGTATATACCGCCTCGTTGCCGATGGTTACCCCAAACTCGTTGGTACCCATCTCCGCCCCCCACATCCACCACGGTTGGCTTAAAAGTACAGCATAGGTTTCTTTTACCTGAGGTATAGATATATAAGTGCATTCTACTTCATCTTCCTCATGAGTTCTGCGCGGTTGATGTGTTATTAATTGCACTTCATCACTCAGACGGTCACTATTTTTCCCAAAGATCGTATACTCATCTAAGGAAGCGTTTGGTAAGGATATTAAGGTATCACACATAATTATCACATCGTGAAGTTTTAGAATTAATTAATTATCTTTTATTTGTTTTTAATTAGAATTGCAGTTTCTATATTATATTATTAATCATTATTTTCTATTAACAAGAGTCCCAAATGAATAAAAATGAAATTGAGTAATTTTTATTCATTTTTCAAAGATTTTCAGTAGTAATTATTTTGAAATCTTCTATTTGGGTTATTTTAAGGTTTCATGAAAAATTGAAAAAGGTGCGGCTGTGGATCTCCAGATTGCGATATCCTCAAATCCTAATATTTCTGCAAAAGTTTTTTTTCCATTACACGTCTTTTTAACTTTTTCCCATAAATTTATTGCAACATCTTCTACTTTTTTGTCTTTCGTGATAATTGTGCTCGCATCAATATCAATATTGCTTGCCATCCAATCACAAGTCTTCGGATTTCCACAAATTTTAATTACGGGAGAAACGGGGTTTCCACAGGGACTCCCTCTTCCGGTAGTCATAATAATAATCTGCGCCCCTGCCGCTGCCAATCCTGTCATGCTTTCAACGTCCAAACCTGGTTCTATCATCAGCCAGAGACCTTTATCCTTAGGTTTTTCTGAATATTCTAATATTCCTTCAATTTGTGCGGTTCCCGCTTTCGCAATAGTACCTAATGATTTTTCCTCAATAGTGGTTAATCCCCCTTCTATATTTCCAGGAGTTGGTTGAATTCCCCGAAAATCTATCCCAATTTTCATAGTGTTATTTAGAAAAGTATCTATAGTCTCTCTTATCTTCTCCGCAACTTTATCACTCTTAGCTCGTTCCATAAGAAGATGTTCCGTGCCTACCCATTCGGTAAATTCAGGTAGGATTGAGGTACCTCCCAGCTCCACGACTTTGTCTGAGACTATTCCTACAGCAGGATTTGCAGTAATCCCTGAGATTGAATCGGATCCTCCACATTCGAGACCTAAAATTAAATTAGAGAAATCAAAGGGCTCTCTTTTCAATTCTTTAGCTTCCTCAGCCATTTTCTGACCAATTGTGATGCCTTTATCGATAGCAGCAGTTGTCCCTCCTTGGACGTCTTGGACATCAAAATATTCTATAGGTTTTTTAGATCTTTTAATTTGCTTTCCAATTAGTTTACTCGTTATATTTTCACACCCAAGGCCGACTACAACTGTTCCAAAAACATTAGGATTTTTGCCTAATCCCACTAAAGTTCTTAAAGTATATGAAAAATCCGGTCCAAACTGTCCACACCCAAGTGGATGGGTAATCGCCACGGAATTATCAACCTTTTGTGATATTTGATCAACGACATGATTTACGCAAACCACAGATGAAATTATTGCGATTTTATTCCTGATTCCAATTTCTCCTTTCGGTCGCTCATATCCCATGAATTCTTCCATTATTGTGCTACCTCCTCCAAATAATGACTTGTTATATTGTGCGTATGAATCCATTCTCCGATAGCAATTTCCTCAGTAGCAATACCAATTATTTGTCCGTATTTTATAATTTTTTCTCCTTTTGTTATATTGCTGAGAGCAAATTTATGACCTAAAGGGATTTTCTGTTTAATATTGATTGATTTATCATTAAATTTTAATAACCTACCCTTATCAATTTCTTCCAAAGAAGTTGCACAATTATCTATTTCATCCATAATTATAAATTTATTCGGCATTTATTTTCACTTGTATAAAAATATTGATTTTATTTAATTTCTATATTTTAAAATGATATATTTATCTTTTAGATTTATATTAAATCTTAGTATAATTTCCTATAATATCTTTTTATATTTTACATTATATTATATTAAGTAAAAATCATAAAATTCATTATAATAGAAATGGTTGATTCGAAATCGAATGTCTTAAGTGAGTCTAAAAAAGATAAATTAAAGGAATATATTGAAAAGAAAACAGATGTAGTTGAAGCTTTAAATTCACTTATCCGCATCAGGATACTTATATTATTATGGGCATATAAAGAACAAAGTGTGAATGATTTATGTGAGAAATTAGGTAAAAGCTGGCCTACTGTGAATAAGCATCTTAAAATATTAAAAAAAGAAGGATTATTAGATTTACGAGAAGTGAAATCACCGGGACCAAGAGATAAAAAATTATATTCTGCGAACCCAGATTTAATCAAATATACACGATTAGGATTTGAATTTTTAGATTTAGATCCCGAGGATGTAGTAGAAATTTTGCAAGAGGATGTTAAATCTGATGGAATCACATTGGAAATAATACAAAGAATTTTTGATGACTTAATCCCTTATCACCAAGAGCTAGAAAGAAAATTAAAAGAAATTGAGCTCACTAATGAAGCACTCAAAAATTTCTATGAAAAATCTCATGTAAATTATTATGTGGAAATTCTAGATGAGGAAGAATTTGATTATTACTTTCAAAGATACAAAGAATTTTTAAACGATATGGAACAATATAAAGCAAAACGGAGAAAACAAAAAGGAAAAGAAGTGAATGAAAAGCCATATGCGGCTTTTCACGTAATTTTGCCTTTAAAAAAAGTTCAAGAGGCTCGTTTTAAGCGTTACTGGAATACTTGATTCTTAAATCTTAGAATTCTCCATATTATTTTAAAATATTTTTTGAATTATTGTAGATTCTAAAACACTGTTTGTGTTAAATTTCTTATATCTAAAAACTTGAAAAAGTATATTCCAATTTTATCGAATAGAAATAGATAAAATTAATAGAAAATTTTAATATATAGATTTCAATAAATTTTTTATATAAATTAAATATCGAATTTGAAATTTGCATCAAAACTGTTGATATACTAAGATTGAAGATTTCTGACAGAATTGAAAAATTATGAGCAATTATAATTACTTTACATAACCGTTTGAAAAAGATAATTATAAAAAGTATTCGATAGAATAGATAATAAAAAAATTTTAGAGTATACAAAATGACAGGCTATATGGGAAAGATTTTATGGGTAGATTTGTCAAATGAAACCTTTGAGGAGCAAGAGATACAAGAGAAAATATATCGTGAATATTATGGCGGATATGGGCTTGCAGCTAAATTGTTATATGAAAACATGAAACCTAAATTGGATTCTTTAAGTCCAGAAGCATTGTTAGGTTTTTTTCCTGGTTTATTAACTGGTTCTTCAGCCTCCTTAACAGGCAGATTTATGGTTGCCGGAAAGTCCCCTTTGACAGGAACATGGGGAGATGCGAATTGTGGCGGATATTTTGGACCTGAAATTAAGAAATGCGGATATGATGGCATAATTTTAAAGGGAAAAGCCTCATCACCGAAATATATTGCTCTCATTGATGGTGAAGCTAAAATTGTGGATGCATCTCAATTATGGGGTTTAGATGGCGTCGAAGTAGAGGAAAAATTGCTAGAAAAACATCCGAAATCTAAAATTGCGAGTATTGGTCAAGCAGGTGAAAACGTATCGTTAATTTCGGGAATTATTACTGATAAGGGAAGAATTGCAGCACGATCAGGCTTAGGCGCGATTATGGGGTCAAAAAAGGTCAAAGCAATTGTTCTCAAAGGAGATAAAAAAATCCAAGTTGCAGATAATAATTTAATTCTTGAAAATGCAAAAGATTATAACAAGGGAGTACAAGAAGCGGAGGCTGGTGCGATATTTTTATGGAAATCTTTGGGAACTCCGTGGCAAAACGACGTAAATACGAAGTTAGGAGATACACCAATTAAAAATTGGGGTGGAAATTCAGATGATCATTTTCCATTAGAAAATGTAGAACCTATCACGGGTCCAGAAATTAATAAATATAAAGAAAAAGAATATGGATGCTTTGCATGCCCTGTACGTTGTGGAGGGATTGTAAAAGTACCAGAAGCCGGCATTGAAGAGAGTCATCTTCCAGAATATGAAACATGTGGGGCATTTGGCCATATGCTTTTGAATAATGACTTGATGTCTATATTTAAATTAAATGATCTCTGCAATAGAGCTGGAATGGATACAATCTCAGCAGGGGGTACAATAGCATTTGCAGTTGAATGTTTTGAAAATGGAATTATTGGTTTGGATGATACAGAAGGGCTCATGTTAAAATGGGGAAATTCAGATGCTTATGTTGAATTATTGAAAAAAATGATAAATCGTCAAGGTATTGGTGATATTTTAGCAGATGGAAGTAAAAAAGCCTCGGAACAAATTGGCAAAGGAAGTGAAAAATATGCTATCCATTCATTAGGTCAAGAATTGGCAATGCATTCTCCAAAATATTATGACTCTATGGGTACCACCTATGCATTTGATCCCACTCCCGGAAGACATACAGCAGCAGGACTTGATATGTTCTTATCAGGACCCTTATCGCGCTCTAATGGATATATCGAAGGGTTTCAACTTCCAAGAAAGTATAAAAGAAAACCAAAACCACGAGCAGAAGCGTTTAAAATGGTTGTCGGACTTGCTCAATCTCTTAGCTGTTTAGGTGTATGTCAATTTACACTTTACTTTCAGAAATATCCGTTACTGGAATTTATCAAAGGAGTTACAGGGTGGGATATCGGTGTTAATGAATTAATAAAAACAGGTCTAAGAATTCAAAATTTAAGAGAAGCGTTCACTCTGAGAGAAGGAGTTGAGATTGCAGATAATGAAATACCAAAAAGAGCTGTGGGGATTAACTATAAGAATGAATATGAGCGTTTATGCCAAGAATTAGGTTGGAATCCTGAAAATGGATATCCTTTAAAAGAAACTCTTCAAGATTTAAATCTTGATTTTGTAATTGATACACTATATTAAATTTATTTTTTTCTCTTTATTTTTTTAATTTTAAGCAGTATTAATCAAATAGCAATTTAAATTCTCTATTTCTAGAGATCTTGTAAATAAAAGTAGTAAAATGAAAAAATTTAGTATTTTGGTATTAGATTTAGTATTTTATCAAAAGCTTCTACGAATTTATCATTTTCATCACATGTATGCTGGAAACACGTAAAAGCTCTATTTCCATATTTCGTAATTATTCCTTCAGACAAAAGAACCGTTGCGATATCATCAACACATTTTTTTCTGAATACGGCTTTTGGTATATTATTTGCATCTCTTATATCCATAGCAACGGGAGAGTAAGTCTCATAATGAATACATGATTTATAATTATAGGCGAAATATGGGCGTTCATGCTCTTCGAATAGTTTATTAAGTTTCTTTACTAAATCATCCCCAGCTTTAGCTGCTTTCTCTACTGCATTAGTTTCTTCTATTAGTTTGATTGTCCAGTATGTGGCTGCTACAGAAAGAGGGTTCCCCCTAATGGTTCCCCCGATAAACGCATGTTTTCCTCCCGTTTCTACATCTCCAGTAAACAAGTCCATTATTTCTTTTCTTCCTCCAATTGCTCCTGTTGATGGGTATCCGTGTGTAAGAATCTTCCCAAACACTGTAATATCAGGTTTAACTCCAAAATAGTCTTGTGCTCCACCTAATCCCATTCTAAACCCAGTCACTACCTCGTCAAAAATTAATAAGACCTCATACTCATCGCATAATTCCCTTATTTGCTTATTAAAATCAGGTGGTATTGGGATTGATCCAGATTCTGCTCCAAGTGGTTCTACTAAAACTGCCGCTACTCCCGCTCGTTTTTCACTATATTTCTTTAAGGCTTCTTCTAATGCATCAATATCCGCCGGAGGAATACTTACAGTGTCTTTATAACAACCCCGAGGTATTCCATCAGCTTCCATTGTCCCTGAATAAGGAATATGGATGTCAGTCATTAATTGATCACTCCATCCATGATAAGATCCGCTAAATTTAATAATTTTATCTTTCCCTGTATAAACGCGAGCAAGGCGTATAGCTGCCATATCTGCTTCAGTTCCCGATTGAAAATAAGTCACTTTTTCTACAGAGGGGACATGCTTCGTGAGAAGTTGGAGTGCTTTGAGTTCTATTTCAGTATTCCAGTAGGTATTCGGATCAAGATCATCTAGAAGTTTCTGCATTTCCTCCCTTAATGGGGGATATGAATGCCCTAAAATACACGCACCAGCACTCATCAAATAATCAATATATTCATTATTATCCACGTCCCACATCCTTGTACCTAAATTCTTTTTCATCGTTATTGCGAACGGATCTTTAATGACTAACTGATGTTGCGTACCCCCAGGAATCAGGTCTTTAATTTTTTCATAGATCTCACTAGATTTCGGGGCTTTTTGAGTAATTTTCTTTCTAACTTTTGACATTTCCTCTTCAGGGATACCTTTACAAGGATTTTCAGTTATAACCTTTAATCGTTTTCTAATCTCTTCATATTCCATTTTCAAATAACCTTTATTATTAATTTTTTTTAATTATTCATTTTATATTCTAAATTATATGTTTTTAGGAGCGTCTTATTCTCAAATGTGAAGCTTTTGGGTCAATGACCAAGTCAATAACCATTGCTTCCTTTGAATTAAGTCCTTCTTCTATTCCAGATTTCAAATCTTTATATTTCTCTATCCTTAAAGATTTAATATCCATTCCGTTTGCAATGTTTGCAAAATTAGTATCATAAAACTTTGCTAGATCTCTGCCTTTACGTGAGAGAACGTCTTGTACGTTTCCTAAATTTCTATCATTGAATACAAAGAATGAAATCGGTAAATCATGTTCTTTGACGGTATCTAAAGCGTAAAGAACCATCAAGAAACTACTGTCCCCAACTATGTTTATAATCTTTTTATCTTGTTTTAATAATTGAGCTGCCAGACTTGCATTGGGACCATATCCCATTCCAGCGACCCCACCAGCTCCATAAATTTGACCCGGATATTTTGATTGAAATAATTTAGTAAACCACATACGATTATTACCTGCGTCAAGAACTAATAAATCATCTTCCGTTGTTAATTCATTGAACAATTTTACTATACTTTCTGGTTGGATTGGATCTTCTGTATCATTGTAATGCTCACTCGTAAAAAACTCAAATTTTGGATCTTGCTTCAATTCTTTCAATTTGGATATTCTCTCATTTACATTATAAGGAAAATAGTTAATTTTAGCCTTTATTTTATCAATGATTTTTTTTAATGCTATTTTTGCATCCGAGGTTACTGCGATATTTGCAGGATAAGTCCACGCGGCATTCCGCGGTTCAATATCAATATGAATAAGTTTCTGTTTTTTTACATTGATAAATTCAGGGCTACAATTATTTGTATTATCTGGTGCCAAACAGGTTCCAACTGCTAAAATTAAATCTGCATTTTGTATTCGATTATCAGCTAATTCTTGACCAAAACTAGCCATCACTCCTAAAGCAAGGTCATGTGTTTCTGGAATAATTGCTTTTCCCATATAGGAGGTAGCGACAGGCATTCCTATTAGTTCCGCTAACTCCTTTACTTCTTCATAGGCACCAGAAGCATGCGTCCCTCTCCCACAAATCATAACTGGACTTGCAGCTGCAATCAATACATTTGCTATTTTTTCTGCATCCAAATTTGATATGCTTGGTGGACTCACATCAAGATGACCTTCAATAGAATATAATGGTACCTCCATTTCGTCTTCTTCCACAACAGATGTCATAATATTCCACCTGGTAATCACGCATGCAGGTCCTGGACGTCCAGTAGTTGCATGTTTAATAGCCATTTGAACAGCATATGGTAATTCTTGCGGTACATTTGCGAAAGCAGTATATTTTGTCATAGACCTATACATATTTAGCAAATCAACTGTTCCGTATTCACCAGTCCCACTCTGATAGCACGCTTGAAGACTATTCCCATGATAATCCGACATTTCTGTTAAAATTACCATGGGAACACCAGCATGATAAGCTTCCACTATTCCTAACCCTCCATTTGTAGCCATGAATACTCCCTGTCCAATTACAATAGCAGGTTTTCGGGTAAGCCGACCATGCATGTCAGCCATAATTGATGCAGATGCCTCATGATGAGTAATAATAGTGGTGAATTGATCACTTCTTTTATAGAACTCTTCTAATAAGAAATTTGAAACTCCTCCCGGTAGTCCAAATACGTATTTAATCCCAGCATCATACACAGTATCACAAATCATATCTATAACTCTACGCATTTTGTATCTCCTTTTTCATTAATATTAATCTATTTTAAATAGAGAATAATTCATATATATATAAAAAAATTATATTTAATTTTTTGATATAATTCTTTTAATTATTATTTTACTTAAAATTTATTGATATAATAATATTATCTTTGTTATTCTATTAAATGAATATTTAATATAGATATTAATTGGGAAATTAAATTATGAATATTTTAATCAAGAACGGATTAATTATTGATGGTACGGGGTCTGAAGGGTATAATAGCGATTTGTTAATACGAAATGATGAAATAGTTGAAATAAGTACTCAGATCACTGATTCTCAAGCAGAAATAATAGATGCTAAGGGTCTGATTATTGCTCCAGGATTTATTGATATGCATAATCATGCAGATTTAAATATTTTCGAGGCAAATGAGGCTATAGCTTTTATAAAACAAGGACTAACCACGATAACTGCGGGGATGTGTGGAATTGGAATAGCACCTGCAAATGAAAAAGTCAAAAACTATTATTATAAGTTCGCAAGCAAGGCTTTTTGTTCAAAACCAGAATTATATGATAATTATAGATTATTATTTGAAGCTTTGGAAAAAAAAGGGATTGGAATTAATCTATGCTTTTTTATACCTCAAGGAAATATTAGAGCATGTGCGTTAGGAACGGAAAGCCGAGACCCAACTGAAAGCGAAATGGAAAAGATGAAACAAATAGTTGAGGAGAATATGAAGGCAGGAGCATTCGGAATGTCAACGGGCTTAGTTTACCCTCCAGGTTCAGAAAGCAGCACAGAAGAATTGATTGAATTATCAAAAATTGTAAGTAAATATGATGGAATTTATGACTCACATATGAGAAATGAGGGTGCTGGGATAATCGATATCGGCATGAAAGAATTAATTACTATTGCACGAGAAGCGAATGTTAAAGCACATATCTCACATTGGAGTGTGATTAGCAATTATAATATAGAGGATTTGACAAAAGAAGCTATAGATTATATGAATCAAGCTCGATCTGAAGGATTGAAAATTACAGCTGATACTACAGTATATGATGATGGATTTACCAGTTTATCGCTCGTTCTGTTACCCACATGGGTTTTTAATAATTTTGAGGAAAATCTTACAAATCCCTTAATTCGAAAACAGATTCAAGAAGAGGTGTTTGATAAACTTTATTCTATGTTTATCGCTCAAGCGCCATTTTACATTAAAATAATTCCAAAATTCATATTAAAGAAAATCATTTTTTCGAAAATGGCTAAAAACGTATGGGTTTTAAATACCTTAAAGAACCAAGAGTTGGTAGGACAGACAGTATATGATATTCTTTCCTCTCAATATCCCTCAAAAAGCCTAGAAGATGCATTATTAGATTTTATTAAAGACCAAGAGGGAGGGATTATGATACGAATACTTAGTAAAGATGAAGAGAAAAGTGTTATTCCTCTCTTCAAACAAGAGTATGTTGCACCCTCGTCTGATGCGATTCCCTTGACGGAGGGTAATACGCACCCAAGAACATATAATGCATTCCCTCGCGTTATAGCACGATGGGTTAAGGAAAAGAAATATCTCTCATTAGAAGAAGCTATAAGAAAAATGACTTCTTTACCAGCATCAATTTTAGGTTTAAAAGACAGAGGAATTATCAAAAAAGGATATAAAGCAGATATTGTAATTTTTGACTACGATAAAATCCAAGATAGAGGGACTATGGAAAACGGAAAAGAATTCCCAGATGGCATAAATTATGTAATTATAAACGGAGATTTAACTATTAAACAAGAAGAATATCTAGGAAATTATCCTGGATTAATATTTAAAAATAACAAAGAATAGATCTTATATTTAAGCGAAAGAGAACATCAGATTGAAATCTTTAAATATTAAATAAGCATCTTATTTTATATCAAAAAAAGTGAGATATATGAAAGCATTATATTTTGAGATTCCTAGATATTTAGAACTTAAACAGAAAATAATTCAAGATCCTACTTTCAATGTGAAAGCATATGATTTAGTAGAATATTCAGAAAATTTTGAGGAACCAGAATTAATAAACGAGAATTGGATTAAAATAAAAGTAAAGCTAGGTGGAATTTGCGGAACAGACATGCATACTATGAACATACAACAATCAATGGCACTTTCACCGTTTTCTTCATTTCCTGCAGTGCCTGGTCATGAAATTGTTGGGGAGATCGTAGAGATTGGAAAAAATGTTGACAATCTTCAAATAGGGGATAGAGTTATTTGCGATACCAATCTTTGCTGCGAGGTTAGAGGTTTAGAGCCATGTCCTCAATGTCTTGCTGGAGATTATAATCTATGTGCAAACCTCGATAAAGGGGATATTTCACCTGGAATAACTTTTGGGTATTGTAAGGATACAGGTGGAGGTTGGGGTGAATATGTTATTGCGCATCATAATTATGTCTATAAATTACCTGAGAATTTAACGTGGAAACAGGCTTTAATTGCTGAACCGGTTTCTTGTGCTCTCCATGGAATTTTAAAACATAAACCAGAAGAAAATGATACCTGTGTCGTGATAGGATGTGGAACGATTGGATTGTCTGTGATAACTACATTAAAAGCTTTAGGTGCGAATAGAATATATGCGACTGCGCGTTATGATTTTCAAGGGGAACTTGCAAAGAAACTCGGTGCTGATGAAGTTTTTATCACTAAAAAAGATCTACATATTAAGAAACTTGCACGAAAATTGGACTCGAGGATTTTATCACCCCCATTGGAAGCTGCCTATCCAATAGGAGGAGGAGGTGATATAGTTTATGATTCAGTTGGAAATGCCAGTTCTATCGAAGATTCTCTAAGATTAGTTAAAACGAAGGGAATTCTCCTTCTGATTGGTTATCCTAGTAATATTGAAGTTGATTGGACACCTTTAATTTCAAAGGAAGTATCAATCATCTCTTCAAATATTTTTGGCCATGAAATATTTGAGGGTGAGAGAAAGCGAACTATGGAGATTGCCTTAGATCTTATTTCCTCTCAGAAAGTAAACGTTGATCCGTTTGTCACTCACAGCTTAAGTTTAGAAAATTATAAGCAAGCTTTAGAAATAGCAAATAATAAGAGTCAGTATGAAGCAGTGAAAGTTGCCTTCGAATATGAGTGAAGAGAACATATTTTTCGTAATGTTCAACTAATTCATTTGCATTTATTTTATTTGAGAATCCTTATCCTCTAAATTTTTTATCTTATAGAAATTTTAATAGATCAATTTATTAGAAAAATTTAATAAATGTTTGAACTAAATTTCTTATATAAATTATTTTTTAACAAAAAAAAAAAAATTGGTTTAGATAATATGAGTGATGTAAAAGAATCACAGGAATTTAAGTATTCATTTGGAGTTCATGCAAGTTATGGATTAGGGGGGTTTCTAGACAATTTCATTCAAGCGGCGTTTACAACGAGGCTATTTTACTATTATCTGGTTGTCTTAAATCTTGATTTCCTTTATTTAGGTATTGCCTACGGTATATTTGGCGTTTGGAACATGGTAAACGACGTTGTACTCGGCAATTTATCCGATAGGAAATATAAATGGACTAGCAAATGGGGAAGACGATTTCCATGGTTTACATTTGGAATTTTGACCTACGCTGTATCATATTGGGCTTTATTTGCTGCTCCTTTTGCGTCTGGTGCCACTCAACAACTTGGAAAATTCTTATGGTGTTTAATTACCTTAATCGTGTTTGAACTCTTATTTTCCCTGTGGCAAATTAATTGGCTTTCTATCTTTCCAGATAAATATCGAACAACCAGAGAAAGAAATAGAATTGGTGTATGGACAACAATTTGGGGGGTGTTAGGAATAGTTTTAGGTGTTCTTATTCCTCCATTAGTAATGACAGATTATCTACCTAAATTTGACTATTTACTCTCCGGATTGGTTGTTGCAATCGTCACCTTAGTGGCAGCCGTCGCATCTATTCCTGGAATGCGTGAGGATAAAGAATTAATAGACAGACAACTTGATATTTTAGAGAGAAAAGAAGAGAAGGAAAAGGAATCGTTTGTTCAGATTCTGAAATCTTGTTTGGGTGATAAAAATTTTCTAGCCTACGTTCTAACATATATGGGTCATCAAGTAATGACTGTATTCTTATTAGGTCTCTTGCCTTTCTGGAATACAGTTGTAATTGGTTCAAGTGATCCAGATACCGAGCTCGTGATGGGTATTTTCTTTTTAATAGCGGTACTTGCAGGAACACCATTCTGGAGTTTTATTGGCAGAAAATTAGGGAACAAAAAAGCATTTATATTAGGCACATTCATAACAACATGGTTATTTATACCCTTATGGTTTGTTGGAGTGGGACCTCTTGTTGGAGATTTAGCATTATATTTTACTGCTATTATCCTCGCCTTAATAGGTTTTGGAATAGGAGCTATTTGGACTCTAATGTATCCTTGCTTTTCCGATGTAATGGATAATATAGTTGTAAGATCAGAGGAACGAAAAGAGGGAGCTTATACTGGGATTAGAACATTTTTTGGAAGGTTTTCATTTGTTCTTCAAGCGTTATTCTTCTCTTTAATTCTTTGGGGAACTGGTTTCAATCCATATGTTCTTGATCCAACTGATCCGCAACCAGCAAGTGCGTTAATTGGACTTCGAGTCTTATTTTCATTGATACCACAAATTTTCTATTTCATTGGATTCTTGCTAATGTGGAAAGTCTATGACTTAGATATGGCTTGTGTAGCCAAGAATAGAGAATTGTTAGAACAAAAAATCTTATAATAAAATTTCCATCTTTTTTTTATTTTTTATATCTAGTTGTGAAAATTAAGTGTAAAATAAAAAAAAGAGTATAGATTTAGTTAGAGCATTGCGATTACATCAATTTCTAGTTTCATTATAGCTACAGGTAAGTCTGCCACTTCTATGGTGGTTCTTGCGGGATAAGCATCTTCTACTCCATTTTCATTAAAGAATTTCTTATATGCGCGATTCATTTTTCCAAAATTCCCCATATCGTTTAAATAGACGGTTACTTTTACGATATCGGATACTTTTGCTCCCGCCGCTTCCAAGATGGTTTTAATATTTTCAAAGGTAGATAATGTTTGATCTTTTATATCATCAGATCCCGGTTTTGGTCCTTGCCCAGATACAAAAATAAGATTGCCAACTTTAATTGCAGGACTATATGGGCCGGCAGTTGCGGAATCTGGTGGCTTAATGATTTCTTTTTCAACCATATTTATATATCACTTTTTTTATTTAATAATTTTTACCTCGTGCTAGGATCGGCCATTTTCCTATATATTCTCCATTTTTGACCACGTGAATATAATCGTGAATATTTACGGTTGGGCATATATGTGCGGGAATAAGTTCCACTTTATCACCAATCTCCAATTGATCTTTGGAACTTGCCTTAAATTGACTATGTTCCTCAGTTATTACTCTAAAATTTGCTCTTTGCAATCCTTTAAATTCAGGTCTTCCATCTCCAGTGGAGAATGCTTTTATGCCAGCATCTAGAGTATAGAGCCGTTTGCCAGTGTTACTTTGGACTGTCCCTAGGACCGTCACAGCGGTTTCAAATTCAGGAACCACTCTCTTAATATGTTCGTCTCCAAATATATATGTACCAGGTTGGATTTCAGTTATCCCATCCACTTTAGCAGAAAACATAAAAGTTCCCGAACCTGAAGCACTTAAATAATCTATATTAAACCCATTTTTGTTTATCAAATCCCGGGTTGCAACTAATTCGTGCATCGCTTCTTCAGTTTGTTCTTTTCTCAAATCATAATCAGTTTGTGGGGTGAGATGTCCCTCATATCCTTGAAGTCCGACAAGTCTCAATCTTGGTTGACTTTTAATAAAGTTTGCTAATTCTAGCGCAGGTTCTCCCGATTTTACACCCGTTCTTCCCATTCCTAAATCAATATCTATTAAGACTTCTAATTCTACATTTGATTTTTTTGCCCATTGACTTAGATCTGATATATTCTTTTTCGAATCAACAACACAGCGAGTTAATGTATATTTATTGAGTTTCATTAATCGTTGAATATGATTAGGAACAATTACTTGATTGGCAATTAAAAGATCATCAAACCCACCTTGGGCGTAAACTTCAGCTTCTCCTACTTTTGCAACGGCAATCCCTTTCGCGGCTGATCCTGCGATTCTTATTTGTATATGAGCGACTAATGGGATTTTCGCAGTTTTTACATGTTGTCGTAAATTTACACCAGTTCCTTTGACAAACTCTGCCATGTATCTCATATTTTTTTCCATTTTATCATAATTTAGCACGAGAGCAGGAGTGGGGATTTCTTTTTTCCAATTTTCCAAATTCTATTACCTTTTTTCATTAAAATCGATTAGTATATTTTGATAAAATCTAAATTTATAATTAAAATTATTGATAAAAGTTCTAGATAATTTTTTTTACATATTGGAATGCAATGAATTCAAAATGTTTCAATTGAATCCAGATAAAATAGTTTTTTTAAAATATCTCCTCTTGAAATAATTTATAATCTTAGATTAATTCACTACTAATAACTATAAAGTTGGGAATTATACTATGAGAATAATTGATCTCAGATCTGATACCTTTACAAAACCAAATGAAGAAATGTGGAAAAGATTAAGAGCGTTAGATAATTCAGAAATTGGAGATGATGTATATGGAGAAGATCCAACAGTAAATGCCTTGGAAGAGAAAGCAGCAAAGATGATAGGGAAGGAGGGCGCTTTATATGTCACTTCTGGAACCCAAGGTAATCTAGTCTCTCTCATGGCACATACGAATCCCGATGATACAATCTTAGTCGAAGAATTAAGTCATATTTTTCAAAATGAGATAACTAGTGCTACTCAAATCGCACGATTAAAAGTTAGAACATATTCATCAAATAGGGGAGTTCCAAAACTCAAGGATCTTTCGAAGAGTATTGAAAAAACTAAAAAAAATCCCTCTCCTTTGAAAGTTATTGTTTCGGAAAATACACATAATTATCATGGGGGAGCAATAATAAAACCAGAGATATTAAAAGACATTAATAAAATAGCCAAAAAATATGAATTAAAATTGCATTTAGATGGAGCAAGAATATTTAATGCCGCTGTTGGTCTTGATATAAAAGTAACCGAATTAACACAACATGCTGATAGTATTATGTTTTGCTTATCTAAAGGTCTTTCCTGTCCTGTAGGATCTTTAGTAGCTGGCTCAAAAAGCTTTATTTCTAAAGCGAGGAAATACAGAAAAATGGTAGGAGGAGGAATGCGACAAGCAGGAATAATTGCTTCATTTGGATTAGATGCATTGGAGACAAAATGGATACAAAGATTGGAAGAGGATCATATAAATGCAACATTTTTAGCTAATGGAATGAAAAATCTGAATCTCCCGATAGAAATAAATAAACCAGATAGTAATATGGTTATAGTTTCTATTCCAAAAGAGCTAAGAATTGGAAAAGTAATAAGAATACTAGGAAATGACGGAATATTAGCTTTACCTATTGATAAGCAAAAGATTAGGTTTGTAACTCATTTTGGGATAGATCAAGACGATATCGAATATACTTTAAGGAAGATGGAAATGATCCTACCGCAGTTTTTTTAATTATTGATATTGGTTTTAAGAAATTTTTATTATCCTAAAAATTACGTTAAAAAAAACTTTAATTATTTTCTAGAATATAGATTTAATTTCTCTTTAATAGAATTATATTTTTAAAAAATTGGTTTAAAATAATATAAAATATTTACTCTTTTTAGGAATAATTGAAAGGGATAGATATTAATTTAAAGACTGATTGAATTTGAGTAATAAAAAAGATAAAGTTTGGATTTTAACATTTGAATATAAAGGTATAGCGAAAGTTGGTGGATTAGGGGAGGTTCCAGCAAATCAAGCATTAAGCTTAAAAGATTACTATAATTTTCAAGTATTTATCCCATCTCACGGACAATTGGAAAGAATAGAAAAAGAATACCTAGTTAAAAAATTACCTATTGAATGTTTTGGTGAGATTCAGCTTAGATCTCAAGGGATTTATAATATAAAGGGCAATTATGAAATCGGATTCTATAAATTCAAATTAAATGGTATAGAGATAATATTATTAAAGGGAGAGAATGAATTTACAGAACAATTTCTCGATGATAATGGAGTATATAATCCAGATACATTTGAAGGAAAATTAGCCCTTTATACTAAAGGGATGCAGTGTTATTTAAGTTCTCTAATAAGTAATAATAAAGAAAATATACCTGATATTGTTCATCTTCATGATTTCCACGCGGTAATCCCATATATTTCAATGAAACAAGAACTTTTTAGAAATAATCTTGAAATACCTTCAATCATCACAATTCACCTTTTAACTTGGCCGAGGTATGATTTAGAATTTTTAAGAAACTGTGGAATAGATGATACTCCAATAAAGATAAGACGTGAAGGAGGAATGGAAGAGATGACAATTGAAGAGATCTTTCATCTATTGAGTACTTCAGAAGAAAAAAAGGATAAAAAACCTCCTACAATGGAAAAGATCGGTGCATTTATATGCGACTTAGTTATCTCAGTTAGTAAATCTTATTTAGAATCTGAGATCATCCCAAATCTAGGAGATAATTTAATCAAGTATAAAGCGGATTTTGTTTGGAATGGTTCTGATTGGGATTACTATGAGATGAGAAAAAAAGTTCTTAACGATTTAGAGAAAGATATAAGAGATTATTTACATATTCCGCCCGACCAAGAGATTAAACGGTATCATATGAAAGATTTTCTTTTAACTTATAAGATAGGTAATTTAGATCAAAGTCCATTGATAAATTCTAAAAAAATATTACATAAAATCAATCAAATCTCCAATGGAAATCAATTTGTAAGGAATGGGAGGATTAAAGCATTTAATGAATCGGGGCCATTAGCTATTACAACAGGTCGTATTTCAAAGCAAAAAGGGTTCGAAATCATTTTAGAGTCTATTCCAAAGATTATAAAAGTAATTCCCGATGCCAAATTTCTATTTCTTATTTTACCAACAGAATATAGTATTGACAAAATTGAAGAATATTCTCAATATGTTAAAAAATATCAAAATAATTTAAGAATAATTTTCGGGGTCGCATCTGATATATTTAATTTAGCTCATTTAAGTGCAGATGTGTATTGTGCATTATCTCGCTGGGAACCTTTTGGTATTATCGCATTAGAGGCAATGGCATCAAAATTACCAGTTATTGCTACGAAAGTTGGAGGATTACAAGAATCTGTCATAGATATCAGGAAAGATTCAGAGAAAGGCACGGGGATATTAATTAATAAACATGATAAAGAGGATTTTATTGCTGCTGTAATGTCCATTTTTCAATTATCAAATTTAAATGAAACATTCAAAAAGAGTAATAAAATTGATTCAGAGTTGATTAAAAAAATTCCAGATAAAGAAATTAGAAAACTTGCCAAAGAAAATCCTAGTTATTATACTAAAATGAAAGAGAACTGCTATAAAAGAGTTGAAGATCAATTTCGATGGACAGAAGTTTCGAAAAGATTGCGAATGTTATATGAGCAAATAATAAATTTTCATAAATATCCTTAAAAAACGGGTTAAAACCTTGGTATATTCAAAAAAACTTGCTTATCTCATTCTAAGCACAGTTCTGGTTTTTAATATCATTGGTATGGCAATTTATTCTTACATTGGACGATATCTTTTAATTTTAGGGACGGCAAAAATTGTAATACAAATCATTGTCACATTACTTCCGTTCTCATCTTTTATTTTTCCTCCTATTTTTGGCAAATTATCAGATAAATTTCAAAATCGTAGATTATTCATATTAATCGGCGCTTTAAGTTTACCAATAATATTTGTTTTATTTTTATTTATTACAAATTTGATTTTAATTATTATTTTGGTCTTATTATACGGAATATGTAGCTCTCTGATAGGATTGAATTTTATTTTATATCAAGAAGTCGTCTTTAATGATCAAAAATATATTTCATACTATAATTCGATGATAGTTTTAGGCTGGTTTTTTGGGGCTCAGCTATGTGGAATCTTTATTGATATGTTTGGGATTAATAATTTATTTCTTTTTCTTCTTATTTTTTCATTTTTGGAATTAGCATTAACATTATTACTCAAGGAGGAAAGAGAACTTATTCTAAAAGGCTTTGACAAATATCACACAAAATATAATCTAAAACTTTTTGACCAAGAAATAGAACTTTCAATCAGTAGATCTATATATTATGCTTTATTCTTTCGAAATTTCGGTATTAGACCGATAATGTCTATTCTTACGATTATTATGGCATTTCATTTATCAACAGATTTAGAAATTGGATTTTTAGTGGGTTTTAATCCATTGATCCAATTCTTTTTGATGATTTTAATGGGAAAAATAATTTCAAAAAAGAATGAAAAATCTTTCATGGTTATTGGATATTTATTGAGCGGGGTAGTTATTTTAGGATATATTCTTTCTTTTAATTTTTTTCATTATTTAATTTTTCAAATTCTTGTTTCTTTTAGTTATTCAATGTTTTGGTCAGCTACACATTTCTATATCGCCCAAAATACTACACCAGAAAACAAGGGACAATTTGTTAGTCTTGCTAATTCAAGTTTTTACCTAGGCAGTTTTATAGGAGGATTATTTTTTAGTGGTGTTTTAGCAATTTTTCCGGATTATTCTATCGCAATGATTCCGCTAATAATATTCCCAATAATTTCTGCTTTAATAATCAGTATAAGATTTAAGAATATTTAAAAATTTGAATATTAAAAAAAGAGAAAAAAGAGAATTGATAAAGTTTTTATTTCCATTTCCATGTGGGCTTTTTCTTCATCATTCTACTTAGTGCTCCCGCAGTTGCATCTTTAGTTTGGAGCAATTGCGAGCTTACTAAGGTTTCAAGCTCTAAACCTAAAGCTATATCCTTTCCATAACAATCATCGATTAATTTCTTTGCAAGACCGACCGCGAGTGGACCACTATCAACAAGTTCCTCAATATAATCATTTATAATGGAATCTAAATCATTAATGTCTTTCGCGACACGATTCACGACTCCTAAACGATATGCTTCATTCCCATCGAATCGTCTTCCCGTAAGAATAATATCCTTAGCGCTCTGAATGCCGCAAATTCTAACTGTTCGAATTGTACCACCCACATCTGGATTCATTCCAATCTTTGTTTCAAGCATGCTAAAGAGTGCTGATTCAGTGCAGAATCTAAAATCACAGGCCATTGATAGTTCAAATGCCATACCAAAACAAACACCATTAATTCGAGCAATTACAGGTTTTTCCATCTTTTCTATTTTGGTAAAAATGGGATGTATCCAGGTATTTGCAAAATAGCGAAAGTTTCTTGGAATTTTTAAATCTGGTAATACTCCTTCGGGGGCATTGCCACTGCCAGTGAGAAAGTTTAAATCAATACCAGAACTAAAAAGATCATCTCCCCCAGTAATAATAACTACTCGAGCTTTTGTTCTTTCAACTTTATCAATAGCATCTTTTAAACCTTGCATGATTTCATAATTCATCGCATTCTTCTTATCCAAACGATTCAATTTAATCGTTGTAACAGTTTTTTGTTCATTTTCTTCGATAATTATAGCTTCATTACTCAAAAAGGTTCACATCTGTTCTTATTTTAATTTTTATTATATTATTAAATAATGATTTAAACAAAAAGTTATATTAATATTTACACTTTTAAGGTAAAAATTAGGCGTTCGAGGAATCTGTTGATTAATTAGATGTCTTTATTTATACCAAAAAGGATATAAATTTTGAATTATCGCATTTTTTTTATCAGGGATGATCTCAACTGATTTTTTTATCCAATCGGAAATCCATTGATATTTTTGTTTGAATCGAGAGTCCATGAAAATTATAGATCCTTTATCTGTAAGTTTTCGTATCGGTCTTCCTGACGCTTGATTAGCTCTCTGCATTGCAGGGTAAAGATAAGCGAAATTCCATCCTTGCTTGTCAAATACTTTATCATAATAAGATATTTTCGCATTAATTCGAGGTGTGGGAAGGTGATATGGAACTCCTACAATTATAACTCCATTCATAGTTTCTCCCGGATAATCTTCTCCTTCTGAATTCCTTCCTCCACAAACTCCCAAAAGTACACCTCCTTTATCTTGAGATTTTGACATCGATTTAAAATCTTCGATCATTAGTGAGTTTTCAGAAGCAGAAAATCCGGGTTCTTCAAAAAATAGTTTTTTATTATTGTGTTTAACAATATCCATTACATTATTGTCGAGAAGTGCATTTAATACTTTATATGATGCACAAAAAATTCCTACGTTTGCTGGAGTACAATAAAGGACCTCATCGATTTTTTCTATAATTTTTTTATACATTGAAGTAGTTCTATTTTCTCTTCTTGTATCTATTCCCTCTGTTATCAGTACTTTAATATTCTTTTTCAAAAAGGGAGATTTAGCAATAATTGCTTTATACGATTTCCCACTTTGGTTTAATCCTAATAAATTATTATATACATAAGGATTGACCGTTCCAGAAAGATGAAGACTAGCATAACAAGACTTTAATATAGGAATTGAAATTTCTCTTGGATCTAATGCTATAATTTCCAAAGAAATGTTTCTCTTTTCATTTTTACTCGAAATATTATAGGAAAAGAAATAACTTTCCAGAGGTTGTGATTCGATCCACTTATACCAAAAATCTGCCAAACTCCCCAAATAATCTCTGGAAATCTCTCCATTTGATACTCTCTCTTCGTGAATGGAAGTGCTCAAATCGTATAAATCCGTTAAAAAATTTTTAAATTCTGCCACATCATTTAATCCCATTTTGATAATAATTTCATTGAGTAATTTTTGAGGATTAATTGCTTTTTCATTTACACTTAAAGATTTTTTTTTTTTATCTAAATGAGTGAGTAGAATATTAACAAATCTCTGCATTATTGAACGAGCCCTATATAACTCCAAGTCGCGAAGACATAATCTTAATGAATAGGGGGAAATCCTAGATGAATTGATTTCAGTGGCAACATCAATCACATTATGGCATTCATCAATTACTAAAATACAATCTTTTAGTTCTTTACCTATAAATTTTAGGAAAGATTGTCGTATAAATGGATTGAAAATCCACTGATAATTAGAAATCACGACTCTCATATCTTGGAGAAGAAATTTACTTAAGAAATAGGGACATAATTTTTTCTCCTTACAAATATCAATAAGAACATCAGCATCAAACGGGATACTAAATTTTTCCGGTGAGATGAGAATAGGTTTATCGACTTTGTCTTTCTTATTAAGAAGATTTAAAAAATGTATACAGTTTTTATTTTTCCTCAAATCGTTACATACTGACATAGATTCCCTGGGATCGGCTTTAAGGGATAGAAGGGTCTCGTTTAAGCACATTTCATTTCTCCCCCTAATCGATAAGCCATTAATTTTCAAAGAACTGTTTTTTTGTGATAAAAAATCTGAGATTTTAATTAATTCCTTTATAACTCTTGTATTTTGAGAGTGTGTGCGGCAGAGATATAAGATTTTCAAATCATTCTCAATAGCAACAGATAAGAGTGCACTTAAGGCGATAACCGTTTTTCCAGTTCCATTTGGAGCAAGTAATAAGATATTCTTTTTTTTTCGGATACTATTTTCTATCTGCTTTATTATGTGTTCTTGAGAAATTCTGAACTCATCATAAGGAAAAAATTGAGGATATTGTATATTTCTCCACCAAGTAATCTATATTAATCTTAGAATAATATATACTTTATAATTCTCAAAGTGTTTAAAATTTATTTATTAATCTTGTTTACGAGATTTTTAAATTTTTTTAGATTATTTGATAATTAAAAATATTTTTATTTTATATGAATCAATTAGAAGTATAACTAAACAATGGTTATTAGAATATGAGTGATGAAGTAGAAGATGATGAATATTTATCAATTAGAGAACTATTTTCAGAAAGATTATTAAGAGATTTAATCCTATTCCTGAGCTTAGTTGTATTCATTATATCACAAGAATGGGAGAATATTTTACTTTTATTATTTCCATTAATTTCATTCTCATATTCCATATTTTTTAGACTGCTGGATGAGAATAAATGGCGAACTAAATTTCATAATAGTCCAATAGTATATAATCCATTGGGATCAGAACGCAAGCATGCAAACCGATTTATATTTTCGGCACTTTTGCTTTCTATTATTCTTTTTTGGTTCGGAGCAGAATCAATTTATCATCCTCAGTTAATTGACAATTATAGCCTCTTTTTCTTGATATTGTTTTTTTTCATCTACACTTTTACATATTTTTGGATATTTATTGATCTATGGAAATATTGTAGGATTAAAATTGAAGTTAAAAAAGAAATTGGACCAGAAATTAAAAATATTGAACATTATAGCCAATTATTCCAAGTTTTAAGAGTGAACGTTTTCAAAAGAATAATTTATATTAGTCTTTTTAGCTTTCTCGCATTGAATGTATTAAATTTGCTACTCATTTTATTTTTATATAATGGAATTATGCCCGGATTTAATATTCCTTTACCAGGAACGGGTTTAGAAGGTTCAGAACCTCTTAGATTGCACTTTTTTGTATATATTCTTTTAATTATACCCCCTATAATTAGCTTTTTATTGCTTCTGATGGCATATAAAGATATTAATAAAATTGAAATTGATAAATTGGAGGAAGTTATTAATAGAATTCCCGAGAAATTACGTTTAATCCTTTTGGAACAAATAAAAATACTTAACAATAAGTTAATACAAGATTTGGATATAGAATAAAATTATTTACTAACCTTATTATAAATAGTGATGGAGATAATTTTGGTGTTTTTAGACATAAAGCTAAAAAAATTTTTATAATACTTATTATATAAATAGGTTAATGTTAAAAAGCAAAAATAAGTGAATTCCTCTAATATGAAAAATCAGGA
>JAWOFX010000026.1:0-4300 GCA_046497275.1 Promethearchaeia archaeon
CATAGATTCATAAGCGATTTACCTTGGATCACAGAATAATCTAAATGAGTGCCTGTGAGGCGGAAAAACTTCGTCTTCATCATGGTTGCCATTAGTCCTGAGATACGTGTCTGAGAAGAAAGTGTTTTAAGATGGTAATTGGGAAAATTTGCCTTATAAGTATTAATAAATTCCTTATGTGTAAGGTCTAAACGCGTTACCAATTTTTCAAACTCTGATGTGGTTGGACTAATACAATAAATTGCTTCTTGTATAGAGATGACTTGAGAAGTGCGCCACATCCCAGATCGCATCTCCAGCCATTGCTCTCGTTCTATTTCTGTATCTCTTTGTAATAGTTTATCTCGCATATATTTTGTCAGATGTTTTAAACTTAATTTTTCAAACTCATCATATGATAATGGTGAGTTAATTAGCAGATAGCTAAAAGAAAGTTGCCGATTAACGATGGATCGATATAATTTATTAGGATTAGGTAGAAAATATCCCTTCCCCGAAAATTGAGGAGGAGTTATATATTCTATATCTAAGAGCATCATTCCTATAAGAAATTTCTTGTTTATATGGAGGAATAGATATTCTTTAAAGTCCTTCAGTCTGTAAAATTCGAGAGTATGAGGATAGATTATCGATATCCGTTCTTGATTAATTAATAAAGTAGAAGAAAGATGATACAATGCCTCACGCCAGAAAAGTGCGAATAAAACACCTAAAAGAATCACATTTCCAACTAGAATTCCATATAAAGGAATATCATAAAGAAATAATACAATATCAACATAAAAGAGAAACGCAAGAATGATACTCCCTTTGAGTATAGGAAGTGGTGAAAAAAAATTAAAATCTTCTAATTTTTTGTCTGTAGATAAGGGTAATCCAAAAAGAAACGTTTGGATTCCCTTCAATAAAGCTTCCCCTTCTAAAAACTTAATTTTAAAATGAGGTAAATTTGAAATACAAATACTCTTAAAAGTATATGAAAATTCTTCTAAGGCAGTTTGGATTTGATGTATTGAACTATGAGTAAGAAATCCCTTAGTATAATATGAAAGAGCAAAATAGACATCAATACTGGTAGTTTGTGATTGGTCTTGGTATACAGGACCTTGGACTACTTGATAAGTGAATGGAATTTTCGCATTATATAGGGATTTTATGAAATGATTTAAGTTTGGCCTTACATTTTCAGGGATTACTGCAATTTTATACAATCGTATTCCAAAATGGAGGAGATCTTTTTTATTGGAAAAATAGATTGTAAAATTATCCTCGACGAGTTTCCAAATTTCAAAATTACGAAAGAGATCAAATCGTTGAGATCCTTTATGAAAGATGCTGTCAAATGTAAAAAAATTCTCTCGAAAGACAAATATTAATAGCACAAGTAATACAGAAGGTAAAAAAAATGAAATGAACAAATTAAAAGTAAGAAAATAGGTAAATAAAATTAAAAAAAATCCCATTCCTATAAGGAGTCCCATTTTTGTTAAACTATAGATGAGATTTATATCTTTAAAAGAAGGAATCTCCCTCCAAATATTCAGATAAGATTTTGCAACCTCAGATGTGCTCTCATCCTCATCATAATATTCATTATGATTTAGAGGCTTTTTATGATACCCTTCCATAATTTTACTCACCTCCTCGCATAAATCGGATCCAATATATATAAAAGAAAAATGTTGCACTGCCAAACAATAAAATCAGCAAAAAACCAAGAGAGGCTGCTAATGAGGGATATAATGTGAATTCAAATAAAATCGTGATACCTATGCTAAATAAGATTATAAAGAGCCCTAATAATACATAACCGATGATCTTATCCAGAGAACGCTGGTAAACTAGATTTTCTCTTAATGTTCCTTGAATCCTAATTTTTCCTGAGCCTTTCTGAGATAATGAATTTTTTATTTGATGTATTAGGATTTTCCTTTCAAATAACGCGGGATCATACTTTTCATTTAACTGTTTATTTAGTTGATCCTCTTTCTGACCTAGTTTAAAGACCATTAAGTTCTTTGTGGCGTTATTTTCTGTTTCTAATCCATTAGGAGAGAAATAAGAGGAAAATAGACTCAGATCTGAGAATTCATTATGAAATGATTTAGATGAGAGAGATTTCGAAAAATCTGGCAGCTCTATCTTTCTAAGTTCGTAATATAAATTATAAATATGATAGATGTGTGAGAGGAGGAGATCCCCTTGAGCTTTCAGAAAGAGATGCTCTAGTTTTTTAATCTTTGTCATAAAGGAGAGATTGAATAATGTAATCTTGAAATTATTTTCAAGCACAGTATTTATATTTTTTAAGTAAGTAAAAATTGTCTCTCCTTCCACTTTATTGCGAGGGCGTAATCCTAGCTTTACTCCGATTTCATTTGCTCGATTACTCAGTAAAATAAATGCGACCACAGCAAGTTTTTTATAATTTTTAGTTTCCTTACAAATATTTATTAAATCTTTCAATTTATCGTCAAGTGTCTTTAACTTTATCAAATTATAACCCTCCTTCTCGTAAGACTTGGGATTTAAAATTAAATTCTTTTTGTTTTTGCGTTTCTTGTTCCATTTTCCTAATTTCCTCTTCTGTTATATATTTATCAATATCTAATCCCTCATTTTCTTGGGCTAAAACTTCCTTAACACGATCGGAAAAGGAATTCTGGTCGATATTAAATTTACGAATAGATTGATAATAAAAAATCACATATGGAAAGATCATAATAAAACTGATTATGTGAAGATAATATCCTATTCCTATCGCATAATAAAGCATATAGCCACTTGCGTCTTCAATAACTATTACTGTGGGAAAAAACAATCCATTCTGAAGTAAATAAAAACAGGGAAATATAAGTACCATAAAACCAATCAGCATGAGTAGAGATATATTGATGTATGCATAGAGCATGAATTTTGAAAGATTTTTTGTTTTTTCAATATTTTTAAGGATATTAAGAACCATCGCCGTAATGATACAACAAAGATAAAAGATCATAAATTCAATAGAAAGCCCAAGATTCGGGGGAAGATACAGAGTATTGAATCCTTCCCATCCAAAAATAAAATTATATTCCCAAATAGAAATTAATACCCCTGGCTGTGATATTACTCGGAAGGAATAGAAGTTAAGAAAGAGGGAAAAAAAACATATCCCACATCCTATAAAAAATAATAATTTGAACATAATGTGCAATTTCATATCTATCCATAAAAAAAAGCAACTATCCCTATTTAAAGAAAAAATAATAGAATCTTAATCTTCTAACAAATCTGTATATTTTTGGATTAGTTTTAATTTTTGAGTTTGATGCTTATTCGTTTTATTTTCATCAGATTCACATTCAAGATTAATCTCCTCCTCTATTGTTGCAGCATCTGGAATTGGGTCTTGTGATTCTTCCATATAGATGTTTTGAGATTCCTTCATGCGATGAAAGCAGTTATTTTTATCTTGTTGAGATTTGTATTTGTTCTCTTCGAGTTTAATATCTAAATTTTTCCCGAAATATTCATAGATAAATTGTTCCATCTCATTTATGCTAAGATCTCTTTTTATTAATTCTAAGTCTTCCTGTTGTATTGAATCCTTAAGAAGGGATGGCTTAATTTGGGAATTTTGATGTTGAGAGTAATAGAGATACCCAAGCAAAAGCAAGAAAGAGATGAATGTTGTAATACTCAATCCGATCATTATGTTTAAGAGCAATTTATAGAGAGGAATTGATAAAATAAAAAGTATTATGCTTATAATGAGAAACGGAATGGAGTAAATACGAATTTGAGCAAGAAGATCCTCATAAGACGACACATTCGAAGTTTCAAATTCATGTCCAGAATATTTAAGGATAGTAGTATGTTTACGTTCTAAGAAGGTGAGAATTTCCTCTAATTCTTCAGAGTGAGCGAAATGAATATCTGTGTGTCTCTGATAGGGATAAGATACACTTTTTTCTTTGAATGAAATTCTTTTTTGAGAGAGAAAGAGAGGTGATATGGCTATTTTGTAACTTTCCACCCCACTATGGAGAAAAATCTCATTATCTATTTGATTGTATTCTGGTGTAAATTCAATTCGTAAAAATTTTTGAAGGAATTGGTATAAATAATCTTTCTTGATAATATTATGAAGCATCCGAGATTTTGTTTCGGCAAAAAGCGCCATAGTATGTGAAAATGACCCATAACGGTCATCAGCGGGATCAATCCCAGAAAGCTCGATATTATTTTCAGATACGATTAATTGAATATTTTCAGTATAAATTTTTATGGGGATAAAAAGAACTATATTTTGATGATT
>JAWOFX010000033.1:0-38232 GCA_046497275.1 Promethearchaeia archaeon
ATCGATTTTTTCATTAGTCCCGAGAAGATTATATTGGAATCTATAATCAACTTCATTTTTTCAAAGTTTCCAAGTAATATTTATGCCTTTGCCACATTTTTTCCTTTACTTGATCCCCGAATTTGTCTGCCTCTTCGAATGTGAAATTACTTTTTTCTGCTAATTTATCTGCAACCTCTAGTTTCTCAAGATAGTTTTCAATAGCACCTTGAGCTACCATATCCCAATTAATTTCAGGATATTTTTTCATTTTTTCCAATATATCTTGTGAAAGGGAAAATCTTATATCAGTCATATTAGGTCTATAAATTTTATGGTAAATAAAATTTATATTTTTTCGCATTAATTCTATTTTCTTAAAATTAATAGTTTTCGATTATTCTTTTTAATTAAAAATGTGGATTTTCAAAATAAATAATCCGCTTTATCGCTCAAAAAAGTTCATATAAATATTACTTTTATTAATATTTGGCTATATTGTAAGCACAGTATTTTTATTTGTTTCTCTAATCTTTCGATTATATTATAAAAAAGAATTTATTATTGATAACCTATTTTAATACTCCGATTATCTTAAAAGAGAAACACGACTCACAAACATTATAAAAAAAATCTTTAAGAATATATTTTGATTTGATGGTATAGACTTACATAATTTAATCAGATTTTGCGTTAGGTTAATGGACCCTAGAAAAAATTGTTAAATTGATTTAAATTTTTTCTACTTAGGCTTTTTATATCTATACCTTTAATCCTCAGAGAATTCATATTGGTGGAAATCAATTATTGGTTTATATCCAATTTTCATGTAAATACTATTTGAAGTTGGATTCGCCAAATCCGTGAAAAGAAAACAAAATTTATTATTTTCCTCCTCCAGTAAATGTTTACTTAATTTTGCCACGCATTCAGTAGCATAACCTTTTCTTCGCAAATGAGGAGGGGTATATACATAATTGATCAGTCTTCCGTTTGGAGTTTTTCCTGCTTTACGTGCCATACAGACGGGCTTCTCATCATGGAATAATAAATAAAATTTCTTATTGGGAATCTCATCTCGAATAATATTAATGTGATTATTTATGATATCTTGATTTTTTTCTTCATGAAAAGCCTCGTATAGGAAATTTTTAGCCCAATCAATAATTACATCTTTATGAATTTCTTTCGCAAGCATGAATGTATTGTTACCTAATGTGTTCTCATTTACAGAGGTTAATTTATAGTTTCTTTCATCCATTACTAGAGTCGATTGTATATTTTTGTGTTCTATCCATAAATTAGCGAATAGATCCGCTCCCTTTTTGAAACCCAATATTCCTGGTAATACAATATTTCGTTTTGTTAATTGTTTTACAAGAAATTTTATTGTGTCGAGATTTTGACTATATGAGATCACTAAATTGTATGGAGGGGTTCTGAGAAACACCATTCTAACTTGATTTTTCTGTAATATCGCACCTAATAGTGGTTTTTCTTTTCCATATTTATAAAAATCCTCCTTCAGTGAATTGAGGATTGAAAATAAAAGAATATTCTCAGTTTCATTCTTAATCAAAAAGGGATACACGAGGTAATAAAACTCCTCAATATCATCAAATAATTTGAATTTCATAACAAACTTAGTATAACTTATTATTGTTATTATTATTATTTAATTATTTGAACTTTTTACGTCCGAGTAGCGACCATCTTGTCTTTTCTTTCGGGGCCAGAGCCCCTCCTTTTACAGACTGTACACTCTGAACAGACACAAAAGCATTAGGATGTAATTTTTTAATCATTTCATAAACTTCATTTAAATCTTTTCGTTTGATAACCATTACAACGAGTTTTACATTTCCCTTCATACCTTCTGCGGTTAATGTGGTTAATCCATAACCTTGTGATTTTAATTCTTTAATTAATGGCCCGGGATTTTCCTTAAGAATTAAATATACACTTAGTAAACCAAGCGATAATTTTTGTTCAATGATTAGCCCTACATAATTTCCGGTCGCAAAACCACCAGCATAAGCTATATAATATATGGGATTTGTTAAGTTATTAAAAATTTGTCCCATAGCTATAAGCCAAATTGTTACTTCAAAAAACCCCGCTAAAGGAGCCAATTTTCGGTTTCCTTGAGAAATAAAAATAATTCTCATAGTTCCAATACTTACATCTCCAACACGCGCTAAAAAAATGAGAATAGGAAGAATAATTAATGAAAAAATTTCTAATTCCATATTTTTTTTAACCAATAAAGAAAGTAATTTAGAATAAGAATCTATTATAATTAATTAGTTTTCATTATTTAGTTTGAAAAATCTTGTCTTTATTTTAAGAAATAAATTTTATTAAAGATATTATATTGAGGGACGTAAGTTTTTAACTGTTCCCAACTTTCAAATCTTTAATTTTTTGATGAATAAACTTCCAATTTTTTACTCTAATAATATTTTCTCCATCATTCACTTGTCTATTCCATGGTTGATCATATAGAAAAAGGATAGAATTGTTTTGCTCTCTAATGGCTGCGGCTAAGTGGGGGCTATCATCAATATAAATATCATAATCTAATCTAAGTTTAATATCATAAGGTTTATCATCTACTAAAATGAGGCTTTCATAATGAGTTCCTTTTTTAATCCCATGACTTTTAAGTTTTTTCTTAAGCTGTTTTTTGAACTTACTAGTGCGTGCTGAAACAATATCGATATGATTAGTTTTATTTAACTCTTGCAATACATTTAATGCATCTTTATCAATAAAAGGTACTTCTGAAGTCTTTTCATAAATTCTATGAAAAATCTCAAAAGCTTTGCTTTCATCTATTTCCCATGCTTCGAAAAAATCCCAGCGAATGACATCTCGTTTCTTATAATTTGTCTGATAAAGCTCATTATATACTTCACAATATGTGATCATTAAATCGAGTAATACTCCGTCTACATCAACTGCAATTCTCATGATCTAGATGTGATTTAGCTGTAAATATTATAAACTTAATGCTTAAAAATATTTAAAAAACTAATATTATTAAATCATTGTTAAAACTGTTAAGTCATTAATTTTTATTAAATATATTTCCTTTCTAAACTAAAATATCTCTTAAACAAATTTCTACTAATTAATTAGGATATTTACAAAAATTGTTGAACCCTTAATATTTAAAATTATAATTATGTTTAAATTCTAAAAGTAGTAGAAATATCAAATAGAATCATGCAACTAAAGCAAAAAAAGTCACCGTTGAAAAAATGTGTTGATTTTCTCAAGAATTCTAAATTAAAATTTTCAAAGGATGAAAAAGCTTATCCGATTAGAGATCAAATAAAGGGTTATGAAATAATTGAAGACAGTTTTCATCCAATTCCCTCTTTGCATAAGGATAAAAAAAAGATGGGTTTTGTTGATGGAGGGAGTTCTTCCCTCATTACAAGCTCAGATTTAGATATAAGTTTTAATAGAGTAGCAGGTTGCTTATTCAAAGGACAGAAACCACTTGAATTAAATAATATACCCACTCTAATCGAATATTATACCGCAACTATTATTGATGTCCAAGAGGATGGAAAACTAAAATTTATAATAAAATCATTTCCGCGTGAAGAAGAACATAGAGAATTTATCCCTGATGAATTAACATTCTTTATTAATGATGAAAGCATCAGAGAACAGTTTGGATATCTTCCTAAAATAGAGCAAATGGGGGGGATTGTAATGAGATTTAGCGAATGGATATATGGTAAACATCTAATCGAAAATGAACTTGACAGTGAGGATATTTTTATTCGTGACGGGTCTTTACAAACCGGATATACCAATGAAATTAAAGAGGCAGAAAAATTATTCTCAATTGGATCCAAAAAAAATGTATATATTACTGGATTATCAAAATCATGTAGATTAATTACAGATAAAGGAAATTCATTAATCTCAGTGGTAAATGCGCTAGGCAATAATAAAATTTCAGATTCACCTTGGTATTTTTACCCTAGTTTTCGAATCACAAGAGCTGATAATCAAGCTGATGTATATTTTGTTAAACTTCATAAACACGCCACTCATTCTTTTCGATTTGACATTTTCCTTGAACAATCTCAAGTGTTGAAAGAACAAGATAGAGAGATAATTATCTCAAACATCGCATATAATTCGACTGATTTATCATTCCCGGGTTATCCCTATGGATTAATCAAAGCGGATCAATTAGCGAGAATATCTATGAGAGAATTAGATTCGCAGAAGATAGCATTATTATCTGAATTTGATCAAGACATATATAAAACATTTATTATACCTCGTTTGCGCTCTATGGATGCGCACGATATTATCAATAAGATTAGAAAATAAAAATTTCAAAAAAAAAATAAAAAATAGTATAATTAAATTAAAAATGACACATTTAGGAGATAAGATAGGAAGTTTTGTAGCAGGCTCTTTAAATAGACTTGTTGTAAGAAAAAAATCTGACCAATTATTTGAATTGGGTCAATTGTTTGTGGCAGGAAGTAGTTTTGATGACTATTCAATATATCAGATCAAGGATTTAATATATGGAAGTCAGATACCCGAAAACTCACTTGAATTAATGGCAGGGTATAATCTTGAAAGAGAGGCCACGGATCTTAGGGTTTATGAACCTGAATTGAGAAATTATGAGCTAGGAATCGTTAAACCCCTCACAAATGTAAAAAATAAAAATCTATTTCTACCTAAAAAACTCCCTACATTTTTTGCAGAAATCTTTGATATTGAAGATGATCATTTAGATTTTTTTGAAAAACCAGAAAATCCAATCACATTCGGAAAAATTAGGTCTGGTTCAAAAGTTTTGAATACTGAAGTCAAACTTGAAGGACCTAAAGTTTTAAGACATCATATTTTAATACCCGCAACCACGGGCAGAGGAAAATCAAATTTAGTGAAAGTTATTCTTTATAATTTAATCGAAAATCATAAATGCGGTAAATTGGTCTTTGATCCTCATAATGAATATTATGGAACTGCCAAAGTTAAAGGATTGAAAGAACATCCAAATAGTAGTAAGTATCTTGATTTTTACACTATAAGAGATATACCTGGAAAATTGGATTTAAGATTTAACGTTAATCTTTTAAATCCATGGCATATAATGGGAACTTTGGATATAACCACACCTCAAAGTGACGCTTTAATATTATATTATCGACAATATGGGGATGAATGGATTCAAAGTATATTCAATGACTCTCTTGGAACACCTGAAGGCGTTGGTGAGGTGACACAATCTGTCTTGAGAAGAAAACTAGCAGTTTTATTAGATTTTGGTTTTGATACTGAAGAAAATATCATTGAAAATGGTATTTATAAATTAGATGGGTATGAATCTACGGTGGAAAACATTATTACATCTTTATTAGAAGGAAAGACAGTAATCATTGACACTTCACTTTTTAGTGGCAAAGAGGAGATCTTCATTGCTACAATAATTACAGAAAATTTATTTAAAAGATACAAAAGTTTAAAATTCCGGGACGAACTAGAAGATAAACCCGTTATAACAATAATTTTAGAAGAAGCACCACGAGTCATCGGAAAGAAGGTATTAGAAGTTAGAGATAACATATTTGGCCAAATCGCTCGTGAAGGCAGAAAATTTAAAATCGGGCTTATTGGAATAACACAATTACCGAGTCTTATCCCTCGGGAAATTTTAGCTAATATGAATACAAAAATTATCCTTGGAAATGAAATGGGTCCAGAAAGAAACATTTTGATAGAGAGTTCTGCTCAAGATTTATCTGATGATAGCCAAACTATTGCAAGCTTAGATATAGGAGAGGCAATAATCACCTCACATTTAACTAAGTTTGCGATTCCTATAAAGATTCCATTATTTGAAGATCTGATCCAAGGTAAGAAAAAAAGTTCAAAAATCAAAGAAAGTAGTCCAGGATTTTAAGATAATCAATGAATATTAAAATTATAGAAAAGGAAATCGAAAAAAACTCTTCGAAATTAAAGCAATTGACAGAATTAAAGGAATTAATTCTTAGAGGTGCAAATGGTTTCGATGTATTATTTGAGATTGAGAAGAATTACCAATTAACATATATTTTCGATAAGGTTGATAAATCAATCTTAAAGGAAATTGGAGAACACGAAATTCTTAATGAAGATGTGAAATCACTTGGAAATGAGATTCTCATAACTTTAAATTCTCAGATATATAATTTAGAACAAAATATACAATATTTAAATTACAAATTGAAAAGGGTTTCTAATTTAAAATAGGAAGAAATATTCTAAAATATAAGATATAGAATGAAGTTAAAATTTGCACATATTTCCGACTGTCATCTCGGGGCGTGGCGAAATGACCAATTAAATTATCTAGGCTATGAAGCTTTTGAAAAGGCAATTCAGAAATCTATAGAAGAGAGAGTTAATTTTGTAATTATTAGTGGAGATTTGTATGATGTGAGTAATCCAAAAGTAGAAGTTATTGATTTTGCGACTAAAAATTTGTATAAATTAAAGGAGGAAGGTATTCCCGTATATGGTATCATGGGCTCTCATGATTTTAGTCCTTCAGATAAAAGCATGATTCGCCCTTTAATTTCTGCAAAACTATTTATAAATGTGTCTCAAGGTGAAAAATCAGATGATAATAAACTGAATTTATTTTTCACGGAAGATGAACAAACCGGAATTAAGCTAACAGGTATTAGAGCGAGGAAAAGAAGCCTAGAAAGGGATGATTTTGAAAAATTAAATCGATTAGCATTAGAAAAAGAAAAATCTCCAAAAATTTTTGTGTTTCATACCATGTTAAGCGAGCTAAAACCCAAGGAATATAAAGATATGATAGATACACCATCCTCATATTTACCTAAAAACTTTATTTATTATGCTGGTGGCCACATCCACAAGACTTTACCAGAAAAATTGCGTGAAAAAAAACAAATACAACTTGGGGAAAATAAAGTAGTATATCCTGGTTGTTTATCGCCAGTTAATTTCAAAGAGCTTGAAGAGTTTAATTTTGGAGGTTTTTGTATTGTTTCGGGGAACATTAACGATGAAGATGAAAAATCTGATTTGATTGTAGAATATATACCTATTAAAACGAATGATGTGATTAGCCTCACATTTAATTGTGATAATAAATCAGTCCCCCAAGTAAAGAATATTACAAAAAAGAAATTGGATGATTTAGATATCCAAAATAAAATAATTACATTGCGCTTCGAAGGTGAATTATCCTCTGGAAAATCCTATGAAATTAATTCAGGTGAAATTATTCAAAGCTTGAAAAAAAGAGGAGCCTATGAAGTATTAATTAATAAAAATACGTTGAAATCTAAGGAATATTTGCCGATTAGAGTCCAAGTAGGAAAAACAAATGAAGAAATCGAAAATATACTAATTCACGAACACTCTCAAAAAATAAAAATTAAAAGCCTTTCATCAGATCTTATAGAAAATAAAATTCATAAAGTTTTAGAAATTCTGGGAAAAGAAAGAGCTGAAGGTGCTAAAGTAATGGAGTATGAAAATGAATTAATACAGAATTTTGAGGACATATTTGATATTAATAACGAAGAAGAAGGTGTTCAGATCTGATAATAAATTCGATAAAAATACGAGATATTAGAAGTATAAAAAAATTAGACTTAGAATTCCCCTCATCAAGCATTCTCTTTTTTGGAGATATTGGAAGTGGTAAATCTTCCGTTCTTAAGGCAATAGAATTTGCATTATTTGGAATTTTAAATGCGGCGGATTTAAGCGGGACCTCACTTCTCAGAAGAGGAGAAAAAACAGGAAAAGTGGAATTGACTTTTTCAGTAAATGGAAAATCCTATACAATTGGTAGAAGTCTGAAAAAAAGAGTAGAGAGAAAAAATAGCGAAAAAAAAATATATGTATTTCAAGAAGATGGTTTCTTCATTGAGGATGGAAAAGAAACGCAATACTCTCCTAATGATTTAAGGAGAAAGGTACTCGAAATTCTTAATTATTCAATTACACGATATGAGAATGCACGTAAGATCCCTCTTTTCCGATATACTGTATACACTCCACAAGAAGAGATTAAGGAGATATTAAAGGCTGATCCTGAAGAAAGATTCGAAATATTAAAAGAAGTTTTTGATATAGAAAAATATGAAATCGCTCTTAAAAATGTTGATGTAATAAGAGGATTCTTACGTGATAAAATAAAAGAAATAGAAATTGTCATAAAACAAATAGGAGAACCATCAAAAGAAATTCCAGAAACTAAGAAAAAAATATCGGAACATACAGATAAAATAAACAAAATAAAAAATCAAATCAAGATAAAAAATAAGGAAATATTATCTGAAGAGGAAAAGTTAGATGAATTACAAAAAGAACTCAGTAACTACTCCAATAAGTTAGTGGAAATTGATAATAAAGAAAATTTAATAAAAGAAACCACTAATAATCTTAATAAAAACGAAAATTCTCTAAAAAGTTTGAGATCCGAAATTAAAAATTTAGAAAATAAATTGCGTGAGTTACCAGAAATCGAAAAAACAATTGAAAAGACTGAAAATGATTTTAAAGAGGAAATCAAATCCAAAAGACATATTATCTCTAAAAAAGAAAAAAAAGAAGCCGTAATTCGGGATAAAATCAATAATATTAAATCCTTGTTGAAAGATGGAAAATGCTCATTATGCGGTCAAGAAATTCATGAAAAAGAACGATTCGAAAATGAATTAAAAAGTCATAATGATACATTGAAACAATATAATGATGATTTAAGCAATTTGAAAAATGATATTAATACACTCGAAGAAGATCTCAGAATAAAAACAGCGAATGATAAATTAATTGACAAAAAGACCTCTCTTTCAGATTTAATTGAAGAAAAGGGTAAAAGAGAAAAAGATCTCACAGAATTAATAGACGAACAAAAGAAAAAGATTAAGCAAAACAGAGAAGATATAAGAGATATAATAAATAAATATGAGATCCAAAATCTAGATGATTTTAGAGAGTATAAAGTAAAA
Organism: Promethearchaeia archaeon; assembly: GCA_046497275.1. Taxonomy (GTDB): domain Archaea; phylum Asgardarchaeota; class Lokiarchaeia; order Sigyniarchaeales; family SOKP01; genus TEKIR-8. The sequence goes on from JAWOFX010000033.1 coordinate 9,009, forward strand.
ATTACTGAAAAATTGCAAAAACAGAAAAACATAGTTAAGCAAAAAGACGATGAGAAGATACAAATAGAAAAAGCTCTAACTGCCGAAGAAAAAGTATTAGAGCAAAACAGAGAAGAACTAAAAAAACTGGAACAAGATTTAAAACGGAAAGATTCATTAACCCAAAGATTAGAATATCTTAATGATTTATATAGTTGGGTCTCTGATAAATTCCAAATATTACTCAGAGATATTGAACGAGAAATATTAGCATCGAGTGCTCACGAATTTAATGAATATTTCAAAGAATGGTTTAATATACTGGTTGAAAATGAAAGTATTGATATTGAAATACGACCAGATAATTTCGAGCCTTTAATAAATGTTAATGGCTATGAATCTCCATTTGAAGATCTTTCCGGTGGAGAAAAAAGTGCTCTTTCTTTAGCATATAGGCTTGCGTTAAATAAAATTATAAATAGCCGCCATCAAGAAGTGAAGACTAAAAATTTACTTATATTAGATGAACCTACTGACGGTTTTTCTCAGGAACAAATAAATAAAATGCAGGATGTTCTTGGTAACTTAGATACTGAACAAATGTTTATTATTTCTCATGATAGAAATTTGGATTCATTTGTTACTGATATTTTAAATTTCAAAAAAGAAAACCATAGAACTAAAGTTATTCAAGAATAAATTATTCTTTAATGATCTTCTCATTTATACTGAAAAGATTTACTCACAAAAACCACAAAATATTAATTTTATAGTTCATTCTATGATTTAATTAAATTTTATCCTCTTTATCGGTGTTAGATACTTGTTCAAATTAATTACTCTGGAGGCAAAAGTAGAAATCCCTCCATTTCTATTTAGTCAACCAAAAGAAATTAGTGCTCGATTAATTCTGAGTGAAGATTATGAAGGAATAATTACCAAACAGTATGGATTTATAATCGCTGTTGTTGATGTACTTTCAGTATCAACTGGACAAATTATCCCAGGTAATGCTAATACTTTTCATGAAGTTGAATTTACTATATTAAGCTTTCGTCCAACAGTGTCTGAAGTTGTAGAGGGAGAAGTCGTTGAAATTGTTGATTTTGGTGCTTTTATTCGATTGGGTCCTTTAGATGGTCTCGTTCATGTCTCGCAGGTTACGGACGACTATATTTCCTATGAACAAGTAGGAAATAGATTTATCGGAAAAGAAACTGGAAAAATTCTTGAAGTTGGAAATACTATAAGATCGAAAGTTATCGCAGTTTCTTTAGGTGGAGGTAGAAGTGGGAAATTAGGACTTTCAATGAGGTCACCATATCTTGGAAAAATTGAATGGATAGAAGAAGATATTGAAAATTATTTTTCAGAAAAGAAAACAGAAGAAGCAAAGAAAGAAATTAAGGAAGAAGAAATTGTACCTTGATTGAAAATCTCCTATATTATTAAAATAATTATTTTTAATGAGGTTCATATTATGAAAGAAAAGGCATGTAAAAATTGTCATTTAATCACTAAAAATGAGCAAATTTGTCCTAAATGTAAAACTCATACTCTTAGTGAGGATTACACTGGAGAAGTTATTATTATTAAACCAGAAGGGTCCAAAATTGCGGAATATCTTAAAATCCATATTCCTGGTAAATATGCTCTAAGAGTGAGATAATTTTTTTGAAATTATGAATTTCTTTTTGTTTTATTAATTTTTATAGATTGAATTATTTATTTAAGATATGACTGATAAATTAAAAATCCCTGACGATAAAAGGCATTTGTTTTCTCAACCGCTTGGTGAATTGATTTCAGGTTCTCGAGAGAAAACGATTCCAATGGTAGAAAGCAAAATTCAAAAGCTCGAGACTGAAGGAGAAAAATTTTTCTTTTATATTGTGGGAGATATTGTTGCCCAAGATTTTTTAGCAAATAACCTTCTCAGAACGCATATTAAATTATGTGTTATTGATGAAAAGACTCAACGAAAAAAAATTAATGTGTCTAATATAGAATTTTTTGAAGAGGTCTTAACTTTAAAAAATCCAAAAGGAACGATTTCAGAAAAAAGCTGGGATATTTTGGAAAAAATAATTTTCTCCGATAAACGAACTTTATTAAAAATTACAGATGGAGAAGAAGATTTATTAGTACTTCCCCTAATATCTTTGCTCCCTCTAAATAATGAGAGAATTGATTTTGTATTTTATGGACAACCTCCAATTACTGATTCGAAACAAAATATTCCTGAAGGTATCGTTATGGTTCAAGTGAATAAAAAAGTTAAGAATACTGTCAATCAATTTCTTAAATTTATGGATAAAATAAAATAGAATTACAATTCATCATTTTTACTATTTTCATTATTAGTTTTATTATAAATCATTAAAGTAATCACTATTGCTATAATCCATACAATTAGACTTATAATAAAAAGGATGTAGTAAGGTCCTACTAGTATCGGTTTTAACCATAGAAAGACCACATATAACCCAAAAAATATCAAAATTTCTAATATGATCATGATCCTAGCTATGCGGTTAAATTTTTGGGGCTCAGACATCCTTCTATACCTTAAAATCAAAAATTTTATTTGGTATCTAATTATTACTTTATATAACGTATAATCATCTTTAAATTAAGAGATTCGGAAAACTAATTAAAAAAAGAATCAACATGACATTCGAAATAGAAATTCTTGAAGAGAAAAAAAACCCATTAGTCGATCGAACTGAAATCAAATTTAGAATCGACCATTTCGGCGAGGCTGTCCCAAATCGACTTGAAATTAAGAAAAAGATTTCCGCAATGCAGAGTGCTGATGAAAAATACACAATTATTAGAAAAATCAAATCCCATTTCGGAGGCTCTTACTCCATGGGAACAGCAATGATATATGAAGATGCTGAGGATCTTAAATATTTCGAACCATTTCATATCCAAGTGAGAAATTTACCTCAAGAAACTCGATCAGAAATCTATAAATTAAAAAGAAAAGGAGAACCATATCAAGAATTATTTGATTATTAAATTTAAAAGGTGTAAAAAACAACATGACTGATGCTTCAAAATTCTATAAAATTGAAGGAGAAAAAGTTGTAAGAACACATCGCACATGTCCAAAATGTGGAACCGCCGTTTTTATGGGAGATCACTACGACCGCTGGGTTTGTGGTAAATGTGGATATACTGTTTTCAAACGGAAAGGAAAGAAAACTACTCCTAGAACAAGAAGACGCTCTCCGAGAAAGCGTTCAAAATCAACATAATTTTGTTTCAAATATTAATTCTATTTGGTTTTTGCAGCTTTTTCTATTATATTATTATTTAATCATAATTTTTATTACAAATATCAAAATCAATAATATTTTAAACCTAAAATAATAGAATTTAAGCATGACTAAAATTGCTCTTGGCATAGAATCGACTGCTCATACCTTTGGAGTTGGTATTATAGATTTTAAAGGTAAAACCCATAGTATAGTAAATGATATTTATACGCCCGAAACTGGTGGTTTGCATCCTGCAATGGTAAAGGAGCAGCATTTAACTAATTTTCAAGATGTTATTGCTAAAGCTCTTCATGAGGCAAATATTTCCATCAAAGATATTGATTTAATAGCTTTTAGTCAAAGTCCGGGACTTGGACCGGTTTTAAAAGTGGGTGCATTAATATCACGCTTATTAACCCAAACTCTCAATATTCCCATTGTGGGTGTAAATCATTGTGTTGCTCATATTGAGATTGGACGACTTATGTGTCGGATAGACGATCCACTCACATTATATGTATCAGGTGGAAACACCATCGTGAGCGCTTTTGAATCCTCTAGATATCAAATTTTTGGAGAGACTCTTGATTTAGCGATTGGAAATATGATCGATTCCTTTGCAAGAGAAGTAGGACTTTCCCATCCTGGTGGACCAAAAATAGAAAAATTAGCGCAAAAATCGAATAATTATCTAAAATTGCCTTATGTTGTGAAAGGAATGGATCTCTCATTTTCTGGTTTATTTACCGCTGCAAAAAAACTGATTGAATCAGCAGATTATGAAACAAAATATAATCTAAATGATATTGCAAATTCTCTACAAGAAACAGCTTTCGCAATGCTCACAGAAGTAACTGAAAGAGCCTTGGCTCATACTGAGAAAAAAGAGGTTCTTTTAACGGGGGGAGTTGCAGCTAATAAGAGATTACAAGAAATGATTCATTATATTAGTAAAGAACATGAAGCTCGTTTTGAAGCAGTTCCCCTACGATATGCTGGAGATAATGGAGCAATGATCGCCTGGACCGGAATTTTAAAATACAAATCCCAAGGGAGTGATGCAATTGAGGAAACTATTATTATGCCTAAAGAGAGAATGGATCAAATACCCATACCATGGAGGAAATAGGACTTGAATTATCTTTATAAAAAAGAAGAGATCATAAAGAAAGGAGCAGAAGCTAATCTATATTTAGGAACTTGGTTCGGAAACGAAGTTATATTCAAATGTAGGATCCCCAAAAACTATAGAATAAAAGAATTAGATCAAGATCTGCGTTCCTTTAGGACCATTAATGAGGCCCGTGCCCTAATTCGGGCAAAGGAACACGGAATAAACGTACCCCAAATTTATGAAATTGATACTTTGAATACTACAATTATAATGGGGTATATTCGAGGACAAAAATTAAAAGATATTATCAAAAACTTAAATCAAAATGAGAAAGAACATATATTTGAAACGATTGGTCAATATATTGCTAAATTACATCAAAATGGACAAATTCATGGTGATATAACTACTAGTAATATCATTTTAACTTCTAACGAGAAAGTTTTTTTGATAGATTTTGGCCTCCATGAATATTCTGATTCTATTGAAGATAAAAGTGTTGATCTACATTTATTTAAAAGAGTTTTAATGTCATCTCATGGAGAAGATTATGAATTCTGTTTCAAATGCTTCCTTAATGGTTATAGAAGTGCGTATCTCAATGATTCTAAAAAGCTTTGTCAATTAATAATAAATAATATAAAAAATATTGAAACTCGCGGTCGTTATATCAAGAAAGAAGACAGAGCTTAGTAAGATTCATAAATCAATTACATCGGGAATACACTATTCAAAAAGATCATTAGATTTAACTAAAAATATTACTCTCTTTAATGGCTAAAATTTGTTCATTAATATTAAAGATATGTATATGCAATGTTCAAGATCTCTATGATGATTTGGACAACTATATAAAAAGAAATCGGAGAACGAAATTTTTATATACTACTTTAACTTAAAATAATATATATTTCGGATAAATGAAATTGACTAAGGGTATTAATTGAATACATAAATCTAATTCACTTTAGATCATATTTCGAGTTTCCTTTTGAAAACTTTAAATTCGAGGACATTTTTTATGACCAAAAAGGATAAGTATAAAGCAAAAAAATCTCCCATGCAAAATATAACCATTAATATCCCTGAGTGTTATGATAAAAATATTCAAAAATTAATTGAGATGGGATTAGCCTCAAGTAGATCTGAAGCGATTAGAACCGCTATACGTGAATTTTTACAAAAAGAATATAGTTTAAATTTAGAACTATTAGATTTTTTTAGCGACGAACCTGAAGAAGAGAAATAAAATTAGGAAATATTTTATTTTTATAAAATTTCGTCTTTTTGTTATTCTTTCATTTATATAGATGGAAACTATCTCCGTTTCCTTATTTTTCGTGCTTCTCGCTCCACTTCCCTGAGAAGAACAACATCATCTTCTCGAACAGGACCTTTGACATTTCTTGTTAAAATTCTATTTTTGTCTTTTCCCTCCAAGATTCTAACCTTTATTTGATTAATCTCACCTGTCAAACCAGTTCTCCCGACGACTTGGATTACTTGAGCTGGAATAGAGGCATCCTCTTCATATTCTTTCACATCTTTACCTGATGACATAATTGTCCACGTAGAGTTTAATAAATTATTTTAAATTCTTAAGTTTATTAATCAAATCTGTTAATACTTTCTCTTCAGAACCTGCATCTTCAATCGCAACTGAGGAGGAACTAACATTAATTCTCACAGCATTCCCTAAATCTTGTTGACTAGACACATATCCATAGGGTATCCCTTTCTCATCACAGAGAATCGGAATATGGAATAAGATTTCGGGGGGAGTCACATCTTCGGACATTATGACTAATTTAGCTGTCCCTCTTTCAATAGATTTAGTTGTTTCGTTCATTCCTTTTCTAATTTTTGAATCTTTTGCTTGTGCGATCTGATTTAAACCGCTTTTTATTTGATCCTGTAATTTTTCTGGAGTCTTAAATTTTACATAACTCATTTCTTTATTTTCATCTCATTCAAATATTTATAAAATATTCTCATTAATCATTGAGTATAGATAGAAATGTTAATGAGTTATAATAAATAAAATTTTTCACTCCTCTTAATCTGCGTGTTCTAATTAGCATAAAAGTAATTATTTAGATTTTTTTTGAGAACTTTTTTTCTCTTCAGCTTATTTTTGCAGACTTAAAAGAATATATATTATCTTTTTTTAGAAATGATATGTATAAATGCATTTTTTGCAATTCTGTAACCTCTTTTATATTTGAAGGAGAGGGGAAATACAAGGGAAAGCCTATTTGTCCTAAATGTCAATCTGAAAAATTGGGGACAAGATTTCATACAGGGTGCGCTGATGATGATGATTGCTCTCTTAAATTAAATCGCAATGATAATAATTAATTTTGATTTATAAAGAAATAAGGATTTTAGTTTAAATTTTAAACTCCTCTACAATTTTTAATAAAAACTATATCTTAGAAAAAGTAAAATAAGTTTTCTTTATTGTAATCGAGGAAATTTGAGTAAATCATCAATCAAATCTACATGTGAGATAATACATCGTTTACAACAAAATCGTTTAATTCCTAGTTCTTTAAATGCTTTTTCAGAGCTCTCGCCTTTTTCCAGATATTCTTTGTAGGGTTGATACACATCTGCTATAAGCTTACCGCAGGAGAAACATCTAATCGGAATGATCATTTTGAATTTTCTCGAAATAGTATTTAAATAGTTATTATTCTATTCTAATACAAAAAAGGATTGCAAACCTAAAATATTTTATTGATTTATTATTTTACTAAAATTCTGAGCTATCAATAAATTTAATCTAAATTATAAAATTTAGTCCAACGCGTTTTTCTGGGATTCTTCTTTTGAACAAGCATTGCTTTTCTACATTTATTGGAACAAAAATGCAGAATAGACCCATCTCGTTTTACATACATAATTCCTCTCCCAATTGGAATCTGATAACCGCAAAAATTACAATTATTAGTTTTTGGCATATTTTAACTCAATCTGCTATTTAATTAAATATAAATGATTTAAAATTATTCTTCTTCGCTAGGTTTAAATAATTCCGTTTCTCCCATTTTTATAACCTTAAGATTAACCAGTGTCATATCTGCTGTGATTTCATTTCCTCTCACAGTTTTTCTTCGCTTCTGCCCATCTCGTTTTGGGCGATATCCTGTTGATCTTTTTGAAACTAATATTTTTTTTTTGACAGGGCCATGTATGTCTTTTCTCATTGGGAAACCGCTTGAATCAGATCCTCCAGTTATTAAAAATTCATAATTTGGAAACCCAATCAATCCTCCCCTCAGTGTATCACCAATTTTCATACCTTCAAGTCTGCTAAATCTATTTTCGTCTAATGTTATTTTCCTTGATTGCGACTTAAACTCCCCATCAGGCGCTGAGATATTTAATTTATAAACTGTTTTTTCTGACATAATGTTTTCTTACCGATCTTAAAAATGTTTAACTATCTTTAAAAATGCATAAAAATTTAAATATTTTATTGAGAGAGTCTTTCACAGATGGTTTTTATTATTTCTCTTTTTCTTATATGATCTAAAGCTAAAATACTTTTAAGGTATATTTTACACTATTTTATAAATAGCAGAATCACTAATAAAAAATTTGAATAACAGTAATTATTTTTATATTCAAAAAATTATTAACTCTATTGAATAAATTAGAAGGTTTTCTATGCAAATTTTTGAAGCGATTGAGTTAAAGGAATTCCCATACATGAGAACTAAGGAACTTACAAATTTACAGGAAATAAGTAAGGTTTCAGATATTATCAATGAAAATAGTCTAGAGCGAGTCTTCCTTTTAGTTGATCATGATGAGAAAAGAATTTGGTTTTACAATGGACCAAAAAGTTCATTTAAACTACAAATCTTTGGAGGAATTCTTGCTGGTGAATTGAGAAAACAACTACGTTTATTTTACAGGATTTTTTCATTAAATCAATATAGAAAGGAAGATAAAACTTTTCAGGACGTTATGAAAAAATCTTTAGGACCAGGGAGAGCGAAGGAAATTATAGAAGACGATATCTCAGAGGAAACAATAGGGAAGTTTGAACCTCGTGAATTATCTGTTCATCCTAATCTAAAAATAAAAGATTCCCTTGAAAATGTGAATTCTTTACCTACCCCCAATAATTTTATAAGAAAGTTTCTCATATCTGGAGTAAATATTTACACAGATGAAAAAAAAGTTAAAACCTTAATACCCGAAAAAGAAACATTTGAAAAAACCATAAAATTAGGACAATTGAATGATGGCTTTACTTTTTTTGATGATCGGTTATACTCTACAAGAGTGATTATTAATCAAAGAAAAGTTCAAGGGATAGAATTATATATTGATGAAGGAGATAAAAGGGAATCCATTACTTTAAACATACCTGTTCTTCCAGATGAACGAGTGGATCAGGCTAGAGATATTAATCAGTTAGAAAACGCATTTAATGTTTCAGAACGCCCGGCTAAAGAATAAAATAGAAAAGATAAAAATGGTTCTATTAATTAATCCTAAAACAACTAAACCTACAGAAAGAAAAACTGAATTTTTTAGAGAACCTAATACTGGATTACTTTATCTAGCTGCTATCTTAGCAGATAATAATATCAATGTCGAAATACTTGACCTTGAACAATATTCTAATCTTTCGAGGAATTCTATAGATCATATTATCAAAGAAATCACATCATTTCATAATATCATTGGAATCACTTCACTTACTAATACTTTTAAATATGCCAACTATATTGCTAAAATTATAAGAAATTCTTATCCCACGAAAATAATAGTTTTCGGAGGACCTCATGTATCTTTTCTCTATAAAGAGATCTTAACTCAAGATTATGAAAACGAGCAACTAATTGATTTTATTTGTATTGGAGAAGGTGAATATAATTTCTTAGAATTAGTAAAACTTCTTAATTCGCACTCTGTAGAGCATGGCAATATTGAAGAAGTGGAAAAGAAAGTAAATAACATTCCAAATATTTCATACATAAATTCTAAGAAAAAAGTTAAATTAACGGGAGATAGAAAAAAATCAATAAAACTTAGTCATTTACCACTCCCAGCCCGTTATAAATTATCTCCAGTTAATTATTATTATACTGTAGCAAACATTATAGTTAACAGAGGTTGCCCTAATCAGTGTAGTTTTTGTTCAAGACAGAAACTGTTTGAAACCACTAGATTAAGAACACTTTACTCCATTGCGGAAGAAATTAGAGATATTATCTCTTCTCAAACGTATGAATTTGTTAATTTCTATGATAATATTAATTTTAATCTTGAATTTTTCGAGAATTTTTGCAAAATGCTTCAATCATCTGATCTTCACATTTCTTGGGGATGCGAATTGCGTGTGGATAATCTATTCTCATCTCATGCTAAGCTTTTGAAAGATGCAGGATGTAAAGTGATCGCTACTGGAATAGAATCTGCGAGCCGTAAAATCTTAAGGAAAAATTTTAAGTATCAAGATCCTCAACAAGTAAAAAAGGGCATAGAAAATTTAAAGAAATTTGATATACCTGTCCAAGCTTATTTTGTTCTTGGATTACCTGGAGAAACTGAGAAATCCTTCAAAAAGACTATTAATTATATTAAAGATTTGCCATTATCAGCAGAAGACACGATCAATTATTTTGTAGCAACTCCATATCCGGGTTCTAAATTATGGACTGAGCGAGAAAAATTTGGAATTAATATTATAGAGGAGGATTTTTCCAAATATGATTGTGAACATATTATTTTTGAAACTAAAGATCTTTCTTATTTTCAATTAAAAGATATGCTTAAGGAGGCAAAGAATATCGAATCCTATTTTGAAGATTTGCATTAATTTAATAGAGCATACTACCTTAGTTTAATTGTAATACGAGAAAAATATATCATTTAATATAATCAGATTAAAATTATTAATTAATTAAAAAGGACTCTTATAAAATGCCGAAAATAGATTTTTATATCGGAGAGGCATTGATTGGAGACGCACCCAACTTGGCCCATGTAGATGTCATGGTGGGTTCAAAAGAAGGTCCTGTGGGATATGCGTTTTCTCAAAGCCTTAGTCAACCTTCGATAGGACATGGCAGTTTACTTGCTGTTATTCGCCCTAATTTAGTTCCAAAACCTCAAACGTTGATAATTCCTAAAGTTACAATTAAGAAAATGGATGAGGCTAATAAGATTTTCGGACCCGCACAATCAGCAGTTGCGAAGGCAGTTGCTGATGCTGTTGAGGAAGGAATTATCCCGATGGATAAATTAGATGATTGGGTAATAATTGTAAATGTATTTATTCATCCCGAAGGGGATGATTATAGAAAAATCTACCAATATAATTATGGTGCGGTAAAATTGGCACTGAAAAGAGCATTACAGAATTATCCTCCTATTGAGAAAATTTTCTATGATAAAGACAGAGCAAAGCATCCTGTAGCTGGAATTAAAGCTCCTAAATTATGGAGACCTCCTTATCTTCAAGTTGCTCTTGATCATCCCTCAATAGAACATCAAAGTAAAGTTGTAGAAAAGCTTCCTAAAAGTGACAGGTTAATTTTAGAAGTAGGTACTCCTTTTCTGAAAAAGTATGGTATGGATGCTGTTAGTAAAGTACGAGAATTAGAACCAAATAAATATATAGTCGCAGATCTCAAAACTTTAGATGTGGGAAAACTTGAGGTAGATGATGCATTTAATGCAGGAGCCGATGGAGTTGTATGTAGTGGTTTAGCCTCGCCTGCCTCCATTGATAAATTTCTTTTAGAAGCGGAGAGATTAGGGATTGATGGAATCATCGACATGATGGAGGTCCAAGATCCTGTGGAAAAATTAAAAGCTCTTAAGCAAATCCCTCGAGTAGTAATTCTTCATCGTGGTATTGATACTGAACAATCAACAGAATCTTCTGGAACGGATGAAGCACAATTGAAAAAATGGGGTTTTGTTCCGAGGATTAAAGAACTATACGCAAATAAGAAACTCGCCAGTGGAAGAGACCGTGTATTAGTTGCGGTTGCTGGAGGAATTACACATGAAACAGCTGAAGATGCCTTATCAATGGGTGCTGATATCCTTATTGTTGGTCGATTTATCACTTCTAGTAAAGATATTAAAAATTCAGCGAGAAGGATAATAAATGCGCTTCCTGGTTATTCTGATATCGATTTAAAGCGCATTCATAGTGAAGACGATGATTTAGAAGCCTTAGAAAAACAATTAGAAGAGAACGACAGCAAGTAAACCGAAATAAAACATTTTTTCTTCCTCTTTTTTAAACTTAGATTTAATATACTCTTTATTTGTTCTTCAATAATTTTACAAATGAGTAGGAAGATTAGCATTTTTATTGAGTGAGAAATCTAAAAAATATAAAAAAGAAAAATAATAAAAAATTCTATTTTATTGGTCTTGAATTTGCTTGGAAGATGGGGCCGATGAAACTGCTGTACAATTTTGCGTAAGCCTCCTGATTGCTAATAATACTAATCATGTCAGTCTCTTTATCTGTAAATGGACATATAATAACCTCCTCAGCATCGCGAGTGACTGCATAATAGTCCCCTTGTTGTGCCAATTGTCGGAATTGAATATTTCCCAATTGCTTCATTTTTCCGATTATATTACCATATTGTCCCATATCAAAATTACTCGTAAGCATGAATCTAGCGGCTTTTTTCTGAAATGCATATTCAGATATAACTTGGAGTACATCCGGAACTGGAACTGGAGTTACAATAATTATAGACGATTTTGTTCGATATACTGCATCCTTTATCGCCGAGATCAACGCGTGCTTGCCTACTGTATGCCAAGTGGTAATTTTTGATATTTCTGGAATTGATTTAGATGCTTGAAAAATATCCATTACTTTCTCCTCATTCACTTCTCCTTTTTCTGTTGCATCATCAATTGAATTCATGAATTCTAACGTAAAATCCGCAATAGCATCTTTAATATTTTGGGTAGTCGCTTTTGTAGTGTCAGAAAGGCTGTTTTGTAATTTTGTTGCGTTATCCTTATATTTTGACTTGTGATCTTCAAGCATATTACCTAAATTTGAATTTAATTCCTTAGATTCATTATCCCATTCTGCAATATGCCCATTTATTTTATCCGATACATTTTTTTTTGCATCGCTGAATTTATAATCAACATCTTTAGTCCATGTTTCATTTTGGAGTTTAATTTCTTTATCAAATTCAGTATAATGCCCCAAACTGCCCTCTTGATGGCGATTAATAGCTTCATCATATTTTCGATGATGCTCAGCAAAAGATTTCTCAACAGAGTCCTTTAATTTAATAGTGGTATCAGAACAATCATCAATTCCAGATTTAAACGTATCATCAATTTCCACTGTAAGATCAGAAGCTAAATTCTCAAGTTGGATATCAACTTTTTCCTGTGCTTCTTGATTTAGCTCTGTTGTTTCTCCTGATAATTTATTGTTTTCATTTGAAATAATTTCAGTCAGTTCGCTTTTCACTTCATCAGTAGTACTTTTGTCGGTTGTTATGAACCCTTCACTTTCATTAACAAAATCCTCTTTTAAAGGTTTAGAATAAGTAAGAATATCTTCTCTTACTTGAGCATAACGGGCTTTATATTTTTTATGTTGCCCAAATAGTAATGCTTTAAAAGCAGATCCTCTACTTGCTAAATCATCAGATAAATCAGTAAAACGACCAGAAATCTCTAATAAGTTTTCTATTAATTGAACCGTTTTATTTTTAAAATCTGTTGTTTGCTTATCAACTTCTGCATGTTTCTTATTAAAAGTTGCTTTCAAATCTTCTTGCAAGACATCAGTTGTATTTTTCAGATGATTAATATGGCGAGTTAATAAGGTATCTATCTTATCTTTTAATTCATTGACAATCTTGTCCATCCTATCAAGATATTTTTCAAGAATCATTTCCGTTTTGGGTTTAAGCTCATTCGCTGTGGTTTTATGACGTTCTACGTGTCCATCCAAATCTTTCTTTATTTCTGTTTCTAACCCACTAATCCTATTTGAAAAATCATCTAAAAGATCTGATATGATGCCTTTTAAGTTATTTTTTGTCTGATTAATTTCATTCTCATTATTCTGCACAAAAGATTCTGAAATGTTTTTCAAATCTGTATTTAAAGAATTCATTATAGAATGAATATTAGACTCAAGATTCTTTTCTGTGTTTGTGAATCTCTCCTTAGCTCCGTTTATCCTATTTTCTTTATTTGTATTTTTAACGTCAGAATCTTCAAAGAAACTATTAATTTGTGAACTTACTGCATTTTCCACTTTTCCAATACTCTGATTTTGAATTCCTTCAAGTTTTTCAAAACGATTAGATTGATCTGTGAGTACTCTATCCTTAATATCAGCGATTTCTTCTCTAAATGTCTCGGACTCATTAATAAATAATTCAAAAAATGGCTCAAGAGGAATATATCTCGTTACAACTCCTTCAACTTCCTTAAGGAACCCCTTATCTACGAGTTTATTGGTAATCTCGACAACCCTTTCAAATTCTATTGCATTTTCATCTTCTTCTTCGAAGGAAAAATATACCTCTGAAACTGTCGCGCGAGGAACCCTAAGGTAAACTAAATAAATTTTTATATCATCTTCATCAAGACCATATCTTGTGAAGATTTTTTTTGTAAATTCTTTCAACATAGAAATTCTCCGTCCTTCTAATTAAAATATACTATGAATATTATAAATACTGAATGATTTTTAATTATTTATTTATTAATATTTTCACTTAAAAATTTAATTTTGCCATAAAATATTCAATTTATATTCTTATAAATCGATTAATTTAATCCGATAAATTCTTCATTATAAAAGGTAAATATTGGACTAAATTCAGAAGAAATTGGCAAAGCGAATGATCATTAGATTTTAATAGTAAAATTATCAAACATTTGGAGATCTCCATATGTACTATTAATAATTGGCATTCCCCATGCCTCTAATGAAATGATAGTGTGAGTTGTTTGCTGTATTATTTCCAAAAAACAAAAATGATGAATCTTTTCGGCTCGTGCTATATAATCATAATCATAGGTATCATAAAGAGGAGCTCCTGCTCCTCCGGATACAATATAAATCGGATCATAGAGATATTCATAATTATATTTATCTGAATCATCAAATGTATAATTCTCAGGATCCAAACTTGATTGATTAATTATTGGATAAGATCTTTCATAATGATGATTATGTCCGGAAAATACACAAGTGACATTGTATTTTTGAAATAATGGAGGCCAATCCGTCCTATGATATATTTCAGATCGGGTTGATAATAGTGGATGATGAAGGAATACGAAATTGATTTCGTTCTCTTTAGAATATTCGTATAGTGTTTTATTTAACCAATCAGTCTGATTATCTTCTTGATATAAATCATAATATCCATTTGAATTCAAAATAACAAATCCACAATTGCCAAAGACAAAAGAATAATATCGCTTATAATCTATAAATCCAGGATATAAATTATCATACATTAAGCTACTTAGATCACCTCTTTCATGATTACCTTCTAAAAATAAAGCAATATTATGGGAATATAACTCTTCCACATTTTCGAAATAAGTATTCCATTGAGCTTGAAATCGTCCATCAGCAACAATATCTCCCGAATGAAATGAAAAATCAGAATATTGCTCTAAAGAAAAATTATTCATTCTATTTGCTAAGGCAGTTCTATCTTCCACTTCTGTTCTTGAATCTCCATACACCGAAAAGCTAAAATTTTTGATATCTGTTTTATTTGGTAAGGATTTAAAAAATAAAACCTCTCTATAATTATATTTGTCAGACCTTATTCTGTAAAAATAAGTAGAATTGGGAATTAAATCATTCAAGATAACAGCATAAGTGTGTGTATTTTGAATATTAAAATATAAAGCATTACAGGTTTTATTAATGGATAAATCCTCATCTAAAGAATACTCCACCAATGGGTCAGTAGCATTTTTTTCTGTATACCATGAAAGAATAATAGTCCCATTAAGGTTTTGAAAAGTAGTTAATCTAATGCCTTTTGGAGTAAGTTCATCTTCTTTATAATTAGAATCATCATCTCCATCATTATTTAAACTCTGTGGAATGAGAATGAATAAATAACTCAATATTAAGAAAAGCAGAATAATGAATCCTATAAGAGTCTTTTTATTTCTCATTCTATTATTGTATTAGTTTGGCTAATATAAAAATTAAATTGAAATTCTCATAAGATAATAAAATTGATTCAACCTAAATTTATAAATTGAAAAATTTTAATAAAAAAGGTTATCTATTTGTTCTTTTAACTTTTGTGGTGGAAATTTTGGCTCTCTTTCAATAGTCAGTAATCCATTTATTTCTTGAAATTGATCATAAAGTTCTGTATAACAAATTCCATTTATATATTCTTTTCTTTTGTCAAATTCTTTTAAAAGGTTTACAACTCGATTAAGTAGATCTTTAGGAGATTCTACTTTTCCATACCCAACTGCTTTATCGATATTATTATGTAAATCTAAATGAAATCCACCTATTTCACTATATATGATAGGTTCGTTTTGATAATCAAAATCTTCTAAATAAATTGCACTTTCATATGCCTCAGGATACTTCATCTCAATTTCTTCATTAAAATCTTTAGGTAATAGATTTGAATCGTGATAGAAATGTTTAGTACATAAATCAGTTTTAGCATGAAACCAACCATCATCATCTATTACTAAACGAGTTGAATCTAGTGATTTCACCAGATAATACATGGAGAGGGTGTAATGCATTTTTTTTATATCCGAATTGGCCCCTGGAACGCCCCACCCTTCATTAAATATTGTCCATGCAATAATTGAGGGATGATTATAATCTCTTTCAATCATTTGGATATATTCATTAATAAATCGTTCTTGTGCTTTTATAGAGAATGTGTATGGTGCACCTAACTCACTCCATATTAAAACTCCTTTTTTATCACACCAATATAAAAATCTTGGATCAAATGCTTTTTGATGTGTTCGTAATCCATTAAAACCAAAATCTTTGATAAATTCTATATCTTTTTTAAAGGCTTCATCTGAAGGCGCTGTATAAAGCCCATCCGACCAATATCCTTGAACTAAGAATAACTTTTGATAGATTGGTTTTTTATTAAGTAAAACTACTTTATTTTTGGTAGTTACATTCCTGTTGGATTTGCTTATTTTTATGACATTATCGGAGATTGATATTTCTCTCATGCCAAAATAAGATCTAATTTTATCGTATCTTTCTCCCGTTTCTTTATTATAGATCGTTAAAATAAGGTCATAAAGGAAAGGATGTTCAATATTCCATAGATTTAATTGTTCTTCGGGAATTTTCATTTTAAATTTAAAAGAGTTAAGAGGATATACTTTTAATAATCTCTCTTCTAATCCTAAATCCATTTCCACTAAATTTCTTCTTTTACGTTTCTTCTCAATCTTTCCTAAAAAGTCTAATTTTGTTTGATATTCTGAAATTCTCTTATCCTCATTCTCAATAAAAGCTTTTATCCGAAGATTTTGATTGCCTTTACCAGACACTTGACATTCGATTATTATTGATGAATCACCTATATTAGGAGTTATTTTAATATCTTTAATATAATATTCATTATTCACAAATTCAAGCCAGACTGTTTGCCAAATCCCAGATACTCTTGGGTAAAATATTAATTTAGGCTCTTTTTCCCAATATTGTTTTCCTCTTGGAATTTCATTATCTATACTCGGATCTTCTGCTCTCAGTACAATTATATTTTCTTTTTCAGCAAAATTTGTGATATCACAAGTAAATGGAGTATACCCTCCATCATGGGACCCTACAAACTCTCCGTTTATATAAGCTTTAGCGGAATAATCTACAGCACCAAAATGGAGAAGGATTCTTTTATGAAGAATATCTTCCACTAATGTGAATTTTCTACAATACCATACTACATCATGAAAAGAATTATCATTAATACCACTTAATTTGCTTTGAAAACAAAAGGGAACCGTGATCTCTTCATTAAATACTTCAAGTTTTTGTTTTCGATACCATTCCTCTTTTAGACCTTCATTATTATCATCAAAAGCGAATTTCCATATTCCATTAAGATTTATCCAATTATTTTTTCGAACTAATTGCGGTCTTGGATATTCTGGTCTTGGAATATTTTCATTTTTGACCATGATAAAAGTAAATGAATGGATCAATTAAAGTATATTAAATTTTGAAATATTTGTTTAATGGGAAACTTTATCCCTCATTTTTTAAAAAGGAAATTAAACTTTTTACTCTTAGAACAACTTTAGGTTGAAAAAAAATGAAAAAAACTAATAAAATCTTTATGGTTGCTTTTGCCACTTTTTTGATTTTGGCATGGATAGGTTCTCCATTAATTGTAGCGGCACAAGATCCAATGACTTCTCGGAATTACGAAATCGCATCCGGTGAAACTTATGAAAATGGAAACATTACTCGAATAAGGGTAAGAAATCAACTTAACCAATTTAACATTTCAGGAGTGATTCAATGGGAAGGAAAAATAGGAGAGAAAGATTTCATCATAGAAGTTACAGATACCTCTGGAGATATGGAAATGAATATGACATGCAACGAAGAACAAGAAGAATTAGGATTATTAATGGGAAATAGATACACTATTAGAAATCGAAATCGTTATAGATATCAAGAAGGATTCGCTGTAAATTTAAGTTGTAACTGTTCTGAGATTCAAGCAAGATTGAGAATTAAAGCTACTAATCAAAATCGAAATGGAGAATGGGCATTTTATAACGGAGATAATGAACAATGGGAGACTGTTTCAACAAGCAATGTAGATGGTTATTTAACTGCTACAACGGATCATTTCTCTGTTTGGACAATATTGATTCCTGAAACAAACTTTACTTTATGGATTATTCTTGGCGGTTCTGTTGCAGCCGTTGCAGCTTTAGGAATTGTAGTTTATCTTTATAAGAGAAAGAGATAAAAGTGGCTTCTAATTTAACGAAAATATTATTTATTTTTTTTATTTTTTATATATTATAAACATAAATAAATCTAAGGATAACTTTGAAATTGACAAATAATAAGAAAATAATGATCTCTCTTTTTTGTATATTATTAGTTATTTTTGAATTTAATTTAGTCATATTCAATATTAAAGGAGAAGATATTTCAGGATTTTCCACATATTATAATCAAAATCCAATTCAAAACCAAACTGTATATTACAATTTTGATAATTCTATCCATTTTGGAATATCAACAAATGTATCAGTTAATGGTAAAATTGAATTTGATTCAGCAATTACCAATAGAGACACCCTCATTATTATAGGAAATGAGCAACCTGCAACCATAAATTTCACCTCCAAAACGGATATTGACGGATTCGATTTCCAAAAGAAACCCAAAGGACCTTCGGGGGGCAATTTTCAATATAAATATCAATTTAATTATATCCTTCAAATCAAAGCAAATATTACAATCACAAATGTAACAATTCATTATCTAAAAATACAAAGATATGGATTAAATCCCAATGGAGATTATAAAATAGCACGATTTCGGAAAGGAGATGAATCATGGGAACTTTTATCAACAGAGGAAAAAATAAATGAAAGCACGGGAGAACCTTATCTAGAAACCCAAATTTATGATTTGGATGCAAATAATGAAGACTACATTACCATATTTCAAGTTACTCGAATTTCTTATGATTGGATATGGATTATCGTCATCATTGCAGTAGTGAGTATTGCTGGCTTAGCAATTCTTCTTTCTAAGAAAGAATATATTCAATTTCTTAAAACTCGAACAGTTCCTGTTGATAAAGGTGCTCATCAACTATCTATGGAGGATGTTTTAGATAATGAAAATCGAAATAAAATTATCGATTTAATATTAGATAAACCTGGTATTCATTTTAATGAACTTTTACGTGAAACTAACTTATCTGCTGGTAATCTTGCTTGGCATTTAGATATATTAGGAACTTATAAAGTGATTGGAAAAAAGCGGATAGGGCGATACCTTGTCTATTTTCCATATTATGAAAAAAATCCTATATCAAATATTGACTTGAAACTTCAGAAGAGTGAATTAACATTAGAAATTTTGGAAATGATTGAAGTTCAACCTGGGACATATAATAATCAAATTGCGAAACAATTGAATTTAGATCATAAAACTGTCTCTTATCATATCAATAAACTAAAAGATTTAGGTTTAATACATTCTGAAAAATCTGGAAGGAAAAAGAAATTATATCCTAATTTAGAAGCGGAGTATTTTAACAATCATAATCATAATAACAATGATAATGAGTAAAGCTCCCTTTATAGGGATTATTTAATATTTTTCAGTTACATCAAATTTCTCATTTTCAAAATTGAACAATTAAATTCTATTTATGAAATATTGGAATAGAATTTAATAAGATTGAAATTAAATTCCTTTAATAATAAGGAAAATTTTAAAATGGAAATGATAGAACCGGAAAAATTATTGGAATTTATTAAAAACAGAAGGACAATCCGATGCTTCAAGGATGAGATGATTCCCGAAGAAGAAATAATAATGATTCTTCAAGCAGGACAATGGGCACCTTCAGCATCCAACAGACAAGCATGGGAGTTTATAGTTATAAAGAATAAAGAATTAATTAAAAAATTAGCTGGAATTGCGATATATGGGGAATTTGTAAGAGAAGCGCCGGTTTTAATTGCGATAATAGGGTTAGTTCATGAAAATCCTAATTGGTATATTCAGGATACAACTCTAGCTTCTATGAATATGATGTTAGTGGCTTGGAGCTTGGGTATAGGTACTTGTTGGCTTGGAACTATGGACAGGGAGAAAGCAAAAGAAATAATAGGTATCAAAAAGGATAATTTCCTCCTTACTATCTTGCCGTTCGGTTATTTAAGAAGAGATGTGCCAAAACCACCCCCTCGTAAGGATTTAAAGGAAATAACTGAATTTATTGAATAAAATTTTAAAAATGTTAGATTCAATCGAAAATTCCGTTCTCTAATCCTTTTTTATAAATTTATTAAATTTTTATTTATTAATCAACACTAATGATTACATCCTCTAAGGTTTCGGGGGCTTTCGTTAGTTTAATGTAACCATTTTCTGTGATCAATACAGTATCAGAGTGTCGAAATCCTCCTATATTTGGAATATAAATACCCGGTTCAATACTTACAACCATGTTTGCTTCAAGCTTTCTATTATATCCCTCCGCAATATAAGGAGCTTCATGACCCGTGATACCGAAACCATGACCAGTTCTATGTATTATATAGTCCCCATAGCCATTTTCAGTGATATAATTTCTTACTTTCTTATCGATTTCACTCATAATAGTTCCAGGTTTTAACATGTCATAAGCCATTTTTCTTGCGTTGAACATAACTTCAAATGGTTTCTTAGCTTTTTCAGGGATATGACCTAGAAAAAAGGTTCGTTCTACTTCTACTCCATAACCATCTACTTGCGCTTGCACTATTGATACATGCGGTCCTCCTTTTTGCATTTTTGCGAAGATATCTGGCACTAAATGCGGTTCATGAGAAATATCAGGAGGCCAAACTGCGGCTGTAGTTTCAGTAGCTTTAAAATTTGCATTTGGGATATCTTGGATTATTTTAGATGTCATAGTAGAGGTTGCTTCTTGAAAAATTCCAAATTCTGCCATACCAGGCTTACATATTTTTAAAAGTTTTTTATGTCCTTTACTAACAATTTTACTAGCATGAACAATCCTTCCAATTTCATAATCGCTTTTAATAATTCGTACATCATCTAATATTTCGCTTATTACCTTTTTTCCGGGGGTCTTCTGATAAATCTCCATCGTCATTGCTGGCTCTACTCCCACCTTGGAATCACTTTCTATTAATTTCTCATATATTTCATACCAATTTTCCCCCAAAGGAGAGGGAAATTCATAATAATTAACAATTTCTAAATCACCAATCGCTCTGTCAATCACATGAGCTTGTTCTAGAAGCGGTGTAAGAAATTTCATTGGTCCTTGTTGCCCTATTATTAGAAGAAAGGGTCGTTCATGAACATAAAATGCAAAATTTGTAAGATAATAGATATTGACGGGATCAAAACAGACGATATAATCTAATTTGTCTTTAATCATTTTCTCTCTAACTTTCTTCAATCTTGTAGCTATCTCCTCTTCAGATGGAGGTGTCTTTATTGCTTTTGGTTTTTTTACCATTTTAAAATCACGCTTGAATATTTAATTTATTTCTTTATTTTTTAAATTCTCTTTACTTATTTATTAAATTTATTCTGTTCCATTATTTAATTCATTTTTTAAATTAGAACTTTAAAATTATTTCAATTCATAAATTTTTAATCCTTTCTCTTGAAAATTTATCTGCTAAATATAATGGTTTAGGCTGTCGATTCTCGAATGTGGTTTTCAACGCAATCTTTAATGCAAGATCTAAATCTATTTCATAGCCAGCACTTACAAATACAGGTTTTCTTTTTTCAGATAAGCATACAGCATAACCTATTTTTTCATTTGTATCTGGGGTATTTTTATCTGGATCTTTAGCCCAGACCGGAGTTTTATTTCCTTTATACCTTTTAATTTGATTCCAATTTCCAAATCCTATAAATGGATTCTTCGCTACTCCAAACGAGGGAATTTGTAAGGCAAATCCTAAATGAGTTGCTTCACCAAATCTAAGAGGATGAATAATACCATGTCCATCGCACATAATGACATCTGGACGAATTTTAGATTTTTTTATAACGGTAGAGAGTAAATTATTTTCCCTGAAACCAAGAAAACCAGCCTTATAGGGAAATTTGATTATAGATTGAGAAAAATATTTATTAACTAAATTATTATTTTCGTAATTCCATAAAATAGCGCAAGCTATACCATGATCTTGGTTATTTTTTTGAAAATATGAGATATCTACTCCTATAATGTATTGTATATCTGTTTCTTGAATATAAAATCTTCGTTTGCCCTTTTCTTGATGAATTTTCTCTCTATATTTTTTTTGCAATTCTTTGGCTTCTTTATAGGAATAATCATCTCTTAAAAGTTCATAATACATCATTTTATACGAATAGAGATATAAATCTGAAATAGTTTAATTTTATGATAATCAATAATTGTTATATATCTGTTTATAATTTAAAGATAAAAAAGATGATAATATGGTACTAGGATATTTTGGATTAGTTTTGCATGGTCATATGCCTTGGTGTAAAAAGTCTGGGATATGGCCAGCAGGTGAACAATGGTATACAGAAGCAGCTTTGGAAACTTATATTCCTATGTTGAATGTTTTACGCAATTTAAAGAACAAAGGAATTAGAACAGCAATCACTATCAATATTACTCCAATTTTGGCAGAGATGATGGCAGATGAGTATATGAAAAATAAATTCGAAGATTATGTAGAAGATTTAATAAAACGCGCCAATAAAGACATAAATCGGTTTGAAAATCATCCTCATAAAAAAAGAATTGCCCAAAATTATCTTGAGAATTTTAAAAATATCCTAGATACTTTTTATCATAATTATTATAGAGATCTTTTAGGTAGCTTCAAATGGCTCCAAGATGAGGGGATGATAGAATTGATCACTTCAGCAGCTACGCATGGATTTTTACCGCTTTTTGAACACGATTCTGGCATTTTTTCCCAGATTCAATTAGGAGTGGACACCTATAAAAAATATTTTAATCGAGATCCTAAAGGATTTTGGCTACCTGAATGTGCCTATAGGCCAAAGGAAATTAAGAATGATCAAGTAAAAGAGAGCATTGACTATTGGCTCCATAATTCTGGAATTGAATATTTTTTTGTAGATTCACATGGAATTTTGACTGCTGAAATTATTGAACAAAACAACGAAATACCACTACATACTAATTTTGGATATAAATTGAGGACGGGCGTTTCTGTGTTCGGAAGAAATAAAAAAACTAGTCGCCAAGTGTGGGATGCAAGACTAGGGTATCCTGGGGATGAACACTATAAAGAATTTCACAAAAAAGATTCTGAATCAGGGCTAAATTATTGGAAGATAACCGGAAAAGAAGTCAATACAGAGAATAAGGAAATTTATGATATAGAAAAGGCTCAAGAAAAAGTTAAAGAACACGCAAACCATTTTCTCGATTTAATAATTAAAGAATCTCAAGAATTTTCAGATAAATACCAATATAAGGGAATTATCGTTTCACCTTATGATTTTGAACTTTTTGGGCATTGGTGGAGCGAAGGAATACATTGGTTGGAAAAATTCTTTGAACTTATTTATTTTAACGATCAAGTGGATATGATCACCATATCTGAGTTTACTAAAAAATATAAAGACAATTTTTCAATTATTAAGATGAAAGAATCAACGTGGGGTGCAGGGGGACATTTCCAAGTCTGGGATGATAAGGAACATAGATGGATTTGGCCATATATTAATTCCTCTGTAAAAGAATTTGAAAAAGTCCTAAGCAATATTCAAAATCCCAATGAAAAGGAGTATAGAATTCTTTCACAAATAGCTCGGGAATTATTATTAATGGAAGGAAGCGATTGGCCTTTTTTACTTTACACTAAACAAGCAAAAGAATATGCAAATGAAAGATTCCACCACCATCATCAGAGATTTAACAAATTGATCTGGCAAGCAAAAGATTTTAATGATCCATCGCGTTTAGATTATGATGAGTTGGAAAGGATCGAATCAATTGATTCATGTTTTCATTGTATTAATTTAAATTATTTTCGGAAGATTGAAAACTGAGTCCTCTTATTTTTTATAGACAAAATATCCTATGGTCATTTTATTGAGTATTAGTCTTTGACTCTTCTGCTTCTTCAATAGAATCATATCCCAACGAATTTACCAAATATTCATATCTTATTCTAGCCAAATTGCCTTGTTTTTCTTTTGAAGTTATAATATCATTATAATATAGTTTTAGAGTCTTTTGTGAATAAGTTTCTAATTCACTTGTTAAATATGATTTAAAATAATTCTCATTATGTGAAATTATATGAGGAAATTTTTTTGATAAGGATTTTAACCATTCAGATTCTATCGATACAATTTCTTCGATCATTTTATTACTTTTTGATTTTAATGGTTGATATGTCATTTTCGCATATTTCTCGGTCATTAAATTTCTATTTTTAGAATTCGCGTTTTTGAGATCATCATAATAAGATCTAAGGGTTTCTTTAGACAGAGCAATATGTCCCATTTCTCTCATTAATTTAAAAGCATTTGGATGCTCTTTACAGATACTTGGATTTATGCTTCTTACTTTTTGAAACATATCTAATTCTATTTCGATGATCTGGTCAACTAATTCTTTTTTCTTCATATTTATTTTCAAAATTTTAAATTTCCATTTCTCTAAATTATAATATTAATAGCTTGAACAGGACAAATTTCCACACATTTTAAACAATTAAGACCTAAACATAATTGAGGAAAAACCGGATCAATAAACCAATCTTTAGGATCATGAAAATCTTCATCCCGAAATGTAATATTCAACACACTTGGAGGGCAAATCTGTACACACATTCGGCAATCTTCAGGTTTTGAACATTTTTCATAATTTATTTTAATTTCGGGATATTTCATTAATATTTTCCTCTTGTTATTGGAATTAAGTCTCTTTCTATTAAATTAATGGCACCCTCTTCACATACCTCCTCACAGTTTCCACATCCATAGCATTTTTCGAGATCAATTTCAGGTCCGATCATTGGGTCATAAGTTAAAGCACCAAATTGACAGCGTCCAGAACATTCTCCACATTGAATGCAATTATTCAAATTTGCAATCGCAACATAATGTCCTTTCCAACACGCATTAATGTCAAAATCAGTTCTTAATCTTATTGCTCCACATGTGGGTAATTCACAAGAACACACTGCTACAATAGCAGGTAAAGGTCCTGCCCAAATAGAATGAACATATCCCTTTTCAGACATAGATTCCAAAAAGTTTGCCGCTTTTTCTCCATCCATTACCTCTAAACCATTTTCCGGGATGAATCGAGGTAATTTCGGAAGAACTTCCTTTAACGGAGAGAATCCTAAACAAGTTGCTTCTTTAATCCCTCCATTAAAATATTTACAAGGACATATTGCCCTTACAACTTCTTCTGCTTTTTCAAGTACTATTTGTTTAGTTTCCTCAAGGGTTATTATTTGCCCAAAGTGTCCTTGAGCAGCCTCCACATTTAGTCTCTGCGTTCTTCCATCTTTTATGAATCCTCTATTCGCATACCATTTAAGCATTCGTCCAAGAAATGGGGTATTCACATGTCTGCTTGTCCATTTAAGATTAAATAACCCGTGAACTTTACGAGAATAAGCTCTTTCCATATTACCCCATAAATCTTCTAAATATTCAGAACAATTTGCCTCCTCAGCAGTTTCTTTAATATAATTCTTAGCATTCATATACCATTTTCCATTCGCTCCATGTTTCATACACATCTGGCACATAATTTCATCTAAAAGTATTAATTTGATTTAATCACTATTTATAGAATAGTTCCAGTTGAATCTATAAAAAGATTTGCATTACTTCTAAAAATTTGAGAATTAAAAATTAAATAAAGTAATTGAGAAACCTAATCCAACAGCAAATTTTAGACGGATATTTCTCTCTTACGGGTTATTATTACTCGCAATATTATCTTACTGGCGCTATAATATAAAGACTGCAGCAGCAATAACCGTTGCCCATTCCTCTTCATTTTGAACTGTTGCGGAAGCTGTAATATTTTTTGTTTCAATAATTTTTCCATTCATTCGGAAGATTTCCTTTTTTTCATCATAATTTGCTTGGGGATCAAAATCGACACCGAGAGTAGATGCTAGCATTTCTGCGGCTAGATCTTCAGCGGTATCCCCTGCATTTTCGGGTTTTACACCGTATGTATGATGTTCACTAAGATATCCATAATGACCTTTATCTGCGGGCTTAGCAACACCGATAGAAGCACAAATAAGGCGATTAAATTCATTTGAACTTGCTCTTGCCATTACAGTATAAACAATTTGTCCTGGACGCAATTGCTTTAAACCGTCTGTTCTTATTACTTCAATACAATATGGGGGAAAAATGGATGAAACTTGAACTAAATTAAATCTCTCAATTCCAGCATCTCGAAGGGCTTCTTCAAAAGAAGCAAGTTTAGATTGATGGAAACCTTTGCCTTTTACAAAAAATACTTTTTTTGGTACAAGTGACATGATATAAATACCTATGATAAAAAATTATTGATGATAATATATTTATTTTTCCTACAAATTTAAACTTAATCAAACCCACATCTTTTTATGTAAATAAATCATATCTAAATAATTTATACATAACCCAAAACTTCAATCCAGTCATTATAATTTCCCAATAATTTAGATCAGCTCCTTAATATAAAAGGATTAATAATTCTATTAAATTTATATTTAAATTAGTAATTAAAGCTTAGATAACGAACTTATATATCGATATATTTAAATACTAAGGAAGGCTTTCTCCTAAAGAAAAATAAGTAAAAAAATATTTAAAATGAATAGAGAAAATAAGAATGATTATTTGAGTAAGAAAATCGTTCCATTTGATATAAAACATGTGGGAAATATAGAGGATTTATTGATCAAGCTTCAGAGTTGTGGATTTCAGGGTAGAAATCTAGGGAGAGCCTTAGAAATTCTCTATAAAATGGTTTCTAACGAAGGCATTTTAACTGTTTTAACATTAAGTGGTGCAATGGTTCCAGCAGGCATGGGAGAAATCATTTGTACCCTAATGGAATATAATCTAATTGATGTATTGGTCTCCACCGGAGCAAATATCATCCACGATTTAGTCGATGTCTTCTCGGATGTTGGCCATTTTGTTGGAAGTTCAGAAGTTGATGATGAAGATTTATTTGAAAACAGAATTAATCGTATTTATGATGTATTCCTTCCAGAAGAAAATTATAAAAAAGCTGAGGATGGCATATTTGAACTGATTCAATCTCTATTTCTTAATAAAGAAATTACAACAACGCCATCTGAACTTTTCTATAAACTCGGGAAAGAGATAAAAAAGCGTTCTATAATCTCAGTTGCGGCTGAACATGATATTCCTATATTTATTCCTGCTTTTTCAGACTCTGAATTTGCTTTAAATTTAATTAAATATTCTGTGAGAGAGGGATATCACTTTCAGTTCGACATTTTAAAGGACGTTCTTAAATTCGCAGATATTATTCGTAATTCAAAAGAGTACGGAACAATTATTATTGGAGGTGGAGTTCCTCGAAATTGGGCTCAACAAATCTTTCCGCTACTAGATCAATTAGATAAGATTGAAACAATGGGCTATAATTATTCTGTTCGAATCCATACAGCGGCAGAATATGATGGTGGATTATCTGGATGCACAATTTCAGAATCAAAATCATGGGGTAAATATTCTTTAGATTCTAGATATGTGAGTGTGTGGTGTGATGCAACTATTGCTTTACCTATTTTAATAACGGGGCTACTAGAAAGACTTAAGTTAATTTAATACTATCTTTATAATTGAATTGTCTATTTGGTTAAATGAGAAAAATTATAGATTAAAGAAAAAAATTAGTTTGAGAATTTTTAATATCTCTTATTTAATTTTTCAAGTTTTCTAGTCCTTCTTTTTATTTTTTTATCTAATTCTTCTAATGCAACTTTAACAGCGAAATCATAAGGAGGCATATTTTTTTCAGCAGCGCCCTGAATTACTTCTAAAGCTTTATTACTGATTTTTTGTTTAATGAAATCAAAGATCTCCTCGGGATTTTTAGCAACCTTATTTACCCAAATGGCTAAAATTTCACCCGCATTTGCTACGAAATCGGGAAATGCAATTATCTCTTTTTCCTTGAGTTTCTCAAAAATACCTTCTTCATATGGAATATTAGCCGCCGGAACAATTGCTATTGCATCAATATTATCAATATTCTGATTATTAATAACATCTGGTCTAGCACCAGGAATAATAAAATCAGTATGATAATCTGAAGATAATTCAAAAAGTTTTTCTTTCTCAATCTCAATCAAATCTTTGCTTTCATAATGATGTACTAAATTGTCTCCATATTCTTTTTTAAGTTTCAAAAGCTTTTCTATATCTAAACCATTTTCATCAAATATAGCACCTTTAATGGTAGAAAGCCCCGTTAAATCAAACCCAATTTCATTAAGACTCATACCCATCGCGGTTCCAACTTTTCCAAACCCTTCTAAGATAACCTTTGGTTTTTTACTTTTATCTCTTTTTCTAGCAGATAACTTATCCAAATTATTATAAATGACTTCCAAACAATATACTACTCCATATCCAGTAAATAGTTCCTCAACAGGGACACCATTTTTATACATATTTAATTTATTAGGAGCTAAATTAGGTGCTCCAATAACCTTAAATATCTTCAATAAATCATCGTCATTAGTGCCCATATCAGGACCGGGGTAGTAAAAATCATTTTTTATGAACGGTTCAATTTGTTTAGCAAATCCTGTCAATAAAATATTTTTTTCTTTTTCGTTGGTAGGATCTCCCCAAATTCCCGCTTTTGCTCCACCAGTCTTCATCTTATAAGAACAAAATTTTAAACTCATAGCTCTCGCAAGTCTAATCATTTCATCTAATTCTATATCAGGGAGTAATCTAATTCCACCCGCAGGAATTCCATACGCTGAATTATCAATCACTAGAGCTGCTTTTAATCCAATTGAAGGATTATTGATATTGATAATCTTTTCGGGTCCATACTCATCAAAAAGTGAATAATCTTTAATATTAAATTTCATT
>JAWOFX010000054.1:0-140094 GCA_046497275.1 Promethearchaeia archaeon
ACTTCCGAATTAGTTTCTAAAATTTCGTTTAAAAATTTATTGAGATCTTCCATAGATGAATTCATAGCATTTTTACCAAAGAAAGAAATTATTATTAAATTAGATTTATGAATATAAATAATTTATTCAAAAATTATTTGAGAACCACAATAACGACATGCTTTAATTTCTTTAAACATTTTTTCAAGACAAGGTTTGTGGTAATGGGCTCCACATTTCTGGCATCTAAATACTTGATAATCTCCTAAAAATACACTATGACAATATGAGCAGGAAGCATTTATTTTTGGGATTTCTGTTTCTGGAATAAGTTGCATTTTAGTGGTCTCTGTTTCTGATTCTTCTAATATTTGAATCTTTTGAGAGTTTTCTGCTTTTTCATCAATTAATTTTAAGATAGAAGATGGTACACGTAAGAGAAAGAAACAAAATGGGCATCTGAATATATTTTCTTTATATTCTGTTTTTTTAGCCCATAGAGATGCACAAGATAAATGAAATGCTCTCCCACAAGAGGGGCAATAGCGCCCTTCTGAAAAAAAATCTGCATTAGTTATTGGAGATTTCACAGAATGACATATTTGACACCTATCTTGCCCTGAACCCTGATTATTCATCATTAATCGTATTTCCATAATCGTTGGGCGTCTTAATGGCAATGCCACTTCACTGATGAGTGGGGGCATTTTCTTTTTCTTTTCCGGAGAAAAATAATCTGATGTTTTTTTTATATTTTTTTTAGAAGCAAAAGATTTTCCAGCAGTAATTACAGCTTTAGAATTTGTAAAAAAGCCGTATTCTCCTTCCGTAAGCTGTGAAATTCGCTTTAATGTATTTTTTTGTAAATCCTCTGTCAAACCTAATTGACATGAATCAATAATCACCCCCAATCCTTTAGCAATATCAACTATTTCTTTAAGTTTTTGAGATTCATTAAATTTCCCATCGCTAATAATAATAATCCGAGGTATCTTGCCTCCAATCTTTCGCATTTCTTCTACCAAAATTTGAAGAGCAAAAGCAATTCCGTCATGTAAACCGCCCTCACCAGAGATTTGCACTTTTTTTAAAGACTTAATTAATTTATCTTCTTGATTTATAAAAGGGCTAATTTTTTTAGTATTTGCCCCAAAACTAAGAATCGCGATACGATCTTTTGGATCTATTATAAATTTATTTAGAATAAAATTTTTAACTGCATTCAATGCAACAATTATACGATTTGGTTTAAAATCTCTCCTTAACATAGAACGAGACGAATCGATTAAAATAACCACATCTTCTAATTTTATTTCTTCCAAAGCTCGTTTTACTCTTTTTAGTTAATGAATTAAATTAATGATTTTAATTTTTTTGTAGAAATTTATAGGCAAATAATGTATATGTTTTCACAGCATTGATAAAGTCTTCAATTTCTATATTTTCATCTACTGCATGGGCAGTAGAGGCATTTCCTGGACCGAATAAAATTGTGGAATGACAAAACCCACTATTCCTAAGATAATGAGCATCAGCGCAAGGAGGATAAAGAGTATAAAATGAATCCTTATTATATACTTTCTTAACAATATCAGAGAATAATTTCAAACTATCTGATTCTTTCCAATTCTCCCAATATGATCCTTCAGATTTATGTATGATCTCAAATCGAAAATAAACATCATTTTTATCATCATTCGTCACTTTAATTTTATAACCCATTTCATTTATTAGTTCTTCAAGCGCATCTAAAATCTGATTAGGATCTTGTTTTGGCAATAGCCTAAAATCCATAACTATTTCACAAATGTCTGGAATAACATTTTCTTTAATACCCCCCTTTATCATAGTCACACTCTTCGTAAATTTTGTAAGTGAATA
Organism: Promethearchaeia archaeon; assembly: GCA_046497275.1. Classification (GTDB taxonomy): domain Archaea; phylum Asgardarchaeota; class Lokiarchaeia; order Sigyniarchaeales; family SOKP01; genus TEKIR-8. The sequence goes on from JAWOFX010000054.1 coordinate 1,861, forward strand.
TAAGAGACTTTGGAGTAATTCTTGTTGATCGAAAATATTTTCAAAAATTTCTTTACTTGGAAATGCTTCTGCAGTCAAATCTTTAAGTTCATTTATTGAGATCGGTGGTTCAATAGAAGGTATTTTATCATCTAATTTATCTAAATTCTGAATAAATTTATTGATCATTATAATTGCATTAGTTCCTATAGATGGCATTGAAGCATGACATGACACTCCATGGGCAATAATTTTAAGCTGAAGATGACCTCTCTCCCCTAAGATTATCGCTTTCGGTAGGGGATTTAACCCCGTTGGTTCTCCAATTATAGCAAAATCACATTTTATATCGTTTAATTTATTTTCCAGTACCCATTTTGTACCTTCTTTACCCCCAGTCTCCTCATCAGATACTGCGGTTAAAATTAGATTTCCATTTAAATCTAAATCTAAAACCTTTAGCACTTGTAGTGCTATAATCATAGCAGTCAACCCCCCTTTCATGTCGGCAGCTCCCCTTCCATAAATATATTTATCCCTTTTTTTATATGCAGATAATGGAGGATATTTCCAATCAGATTCCTCCCCAGCTGGAACTATATCCATATGACCATTAAAGAGAAGATTCTTGTTATAAAAATTCTTATTCAAATACGCAATGAGATTTGCCCTATTTTCCCCATACTTAAATACTTCCACGTCTATATTATACTTTTCTAAATATTGTGCTATTTTTTTGGCACCATTTAATTCATTACCAGGTGGGTTGTATGTATCCACTTTTATCATTTCACGGAAAAATTCTATAAAGTTCTCTCTATTTTTTTCTATATACTCAATTATTAACTCTTCTGACATTTCAGAACACAAAATTATAATTTTTAGATTATTTAATATATAGAATTTAAAAAATTTAAAAACTCTTCTATACCCTTGAATTTTAATAAATTTAAAAAATTTGAAAATTTTTATTATAGTAATATCAAACAATAATTAGAATTAAACGGGTAATTTTTTGTCTCATCACAATATATTGGTTAGAAAAAAACGTTTTATTGCTTTTACGATAATTTTTTTAATATTTCTATCGGGATTTTTGTTTTTGGGTAATTTTAATATGAATTGGAATGATCCAAACAACAAATTTAATAATCCACAATCTTTAACATTATCCGACACAGAATTAGATAAAACCATTACAGGATCGGGGGATAATCAAACTGTTAGAGTATATATGGATAATCAATCATCTTCGAATGATAATAGTGGTGGGACATTTAAAATATCCGGACCTCAAGATAATACCTTCCTTGATTATGGAGATTTTATATTTGAATTCGATAATAGTTTTACTACGAACCATACTTTAGAAGATGATTCTGCTCCTAATAGAAATTTTAATCTTTCGATTAGTTCAGATCGTTTAATCGGTCTAGAATTCGATATTAGAGGAAATAACACAATAATAAATGGATTCTATGCCTGGATTAGCACAGTTAATTCAACATTAGCAGAAAATACAAGCTTAAATATTTCAATATATAAATCCAGCGAATTGATTCCTTCAAGAAGTTCATTATATGATGATGTGGATCCTAAAGATGTGTACCCTTCTACCCTTGAATATTCAACTATTATAACAGATTTCATTCCCGACGATCTTAATTATTTCGATTTTCCCGATATTATAACGCTAGACATTGATAATTATTTTCTTGTTTTAGGAACAAATAATACATTAGATGCATATCGTCTTGTAGTGTATCCAAGCACGGATGGAGATGGTGATAACGAGCATGTCTTAGAAGTGAAAGATGGAGGCTCTTGGTGGATCGCGAATATAACTAAAACAAAAGAATATAGGAGGCTAGATGCGTCTTCTTTTACTTTAAATATCACTAGAGGATATATGCCATCTGATTTTATTATAAATACAAATAATACTTTAAGAATCCAAAATATCCCCCTAAATAACAATAAAGAAGCCATTTTTCCATATATTGATACTAATATATATCAATGGGGATTAGGCTCTTGGAATGCTTACTTTCCAAATCCCATTCCAAATGATGGTAGTATTGAATATCCTGTATCTTTAACATGGAATAAAACAGGGACAGATATCGATGATTTTGATTTTAATGTTTCATATTCAATATTAGTATATTCTCAAGAAGATTCTATAGTCAATTATTACGCAGATTATAATGGAGATATTTTATGGACAATAGATTATACGTTAAATTTATTTAATTATAATTGGAATTTTACAGAATTGTGGTTTCTCTATCCCTCTTATCATGACAATATTAGCTTGATAACTCCTAGTACGGGAACAGAAAATGTATTAGACCAAACACTAGGTGAAAGTACTTTAAACGAAAATCCAAGTCTTGATAAGCTTATAATACCCTATAATTTATCTAATTTTAGTGGTAAATATCAACTTAATCTAACTAGCTATAATGCTCTTAATGAGATTCATAGCTACCTCTATTATCAAGGAAATCTATTAGAAACATCAGGGTTTATGTATGGAGATACTATTAAAGCAGGAGTTGATATTTCTGGACCTAATATTTTCTCCCCTGATGGAGGAACCGCGCAATATACCTTTTATAACCCCAATCAATCTATAAATGATTCATTTAGCGATTCTACTGGAACTTTGTCTTCTGATAAAACTATACTTAATTTTGATTTTAATAATAAAACACTTTTATTTGTTGATAAGAATGCCGAATATGGTACTTATTATCTCGGAATGTTCTGGGAAAATGGGAGTTTAATTGGTATTAATAATGTTCCAATTTATATCGAATATTATGATTTATCTTTCAGTGATGTGGTAATAAAGGAATTGGAGAATAGAATTTTGATAGAAGATATAACAAGATTTGATGATATTAAGGAAAACTACTATTATTATTTCTTAGGAGCATCCATAAATAAAACAGATCAGTTTCCTCAAAACTTTTATGCAATTACTCTTGAAGGTATTGATCAACACTTTTCCTATGAAATCTCTGGAACAAATATAGATCTTGAATTTAACGATTTCCTCCAAAATGAATCAATTTTAAACCCAAGTGAAGAGATTAATTTTAAAATTTCCATGAAAAATAATAATCCAATCATAAAAGTTGAAGATGTTAAAGTTTCAGTTAAATTAGTATCTCCAATTAATGATAATTGGATTATGACTCTAGGCAATTCCTCATCTCAAACTTTAGAAATATTAGGAGATCCTAATGGTGGAAATCAGAAAGAGTTCTTACTATCTCTTCAGATGCCTGATATTAATCCTGATGGAATTTGGAAAGGATATAATTCTCCCATTAGGCTCGGCGGCGCAAAAACAATAGTGACAGTCTATATTGATAATGAACCGATATATACTTATAATTCACCTGAATATTCATTATTAGTAAATAAAACAGATGATGAATTTGAAGGATATGTTTTATCCTTATCAGAAACACTTGAAGGCACCTCAACTAGCACAGCAATTAGAATTCCTAGAGATAAGTGTATCTATGCACCAGATAAGACAAATATTCTAATAAATATACAAGACTATAACCATATTAGCTCATATAAACTATTTAATAATTCATATTTATTTAATAAATCCAGTAGATTTGAAGATATATCCACTAGCCCAGATCCTCCTATAAAAGGAGAATCCTTCAATCTCAGTTCTAAATTAATTAGTGAATTTGGACAAATTATATCAGGAGAAGTTGTCAATTGTGAATATTATAATGGAACAAATTGGAGAGAGGTTGATGACTCCCCACAAACCACAGATGTAGATGGAATCTCTATTTTCGAAATAGATACAAATGATGTAACGGTTGAAGATGATAAAATTTTATTCCGTTTATCTTGGGCAGGCTCGGAAGATATATTAAATAGAACTCAAGAATTTAATATTACTCTATTTGCTTATAAAAATGAGCTTACGATTAACGCAAGAATTAATAATCCTCCTATATATAGAAACGCAGATAAACTCTTGGATATAACATTAATTAACACTGGAAATTCTAATCTCAATATCTCAAGCATTATATTAACATTTTCGGGTATCAACCCTTCCTATGAAATAATGCAACAAGACATCTATAAACTAGAGAGATTAAAACCTGGGATTTCCACATTAATTATTTTTAAAATCCGTTTTAAAGCAATACCAAGTGATACTTTAACTATAAATATTTCTGTTACTGCTAATAACATAAATACTCAAGAAACTATTGTTTCAGAAAAGAGTATTTCTGAAAGCGTGATTAATAGTTCTATCTTCCAGAATCTGAGGAATTTTCTTCCGATTATCATTCTTTCTCTTTTAGGATTAATTATTGGCCTGTTATTATGGTACTCTTATATTCTAAAACGGCGGATAGAAACTCCTGTTGCAAAACCTGCTCCAAAGAAAAAGCGGAGGGGAGTCTATAAAAAAGTTTCTGAATTAAAGAAAGAAACACCTGAGAAAGAGGAAGAAGCCGAAGAGAAAGAAAAAACTGATTTAGATTCCTTATTAGAAGAAGAAGGAATATAGAACTGTAGAATAATAATTATTATCTATTTTAATAACTTTTTTTCAAAAAGAGAGAAAAATAAAATTATAGATTGGAAATTGAAATCAAATTCCTTTTTAAAAGTCCTAATGAAGCTCTGCCATCTACTCCAGCAAGAGCAATAAGTACAACCTGTTCAGACCCAACGAGAATAGCAAAACCATCCTCTAATTCGATTGTAATGTTTCTTACACTTCCTTTTCCAGTGTCTTGACCTAAAGTATTAGAATCATTTAAAATTTTTGTACAAGCTTTAGCAATTTTGCTATGGTTCATCTCAATTAATGTCTGCCCGACAATTACATTTCCCTCTTGATCTGCAGCAATTAAACCTTCACATTCGGGAACTAGATCCATCAATTGTGCTAATTTTGGTTCAATGTCTTTTTTACTCATATTGTTAGAATCCTCTTTTTAACAATTTCTTTAGATAAATAGTGAAAATACTTCTTAAAGTATATATATAGAACTTTCTATTAATATTTTTATACTATTTGATACTCAATTTAAAATTCTCCTTTTAGAAATAAGAAACGAATGGAGAAGAAAAATTCGAACCTTTATTTTAAGATTATGAGAATTAATTGCTCTTCCAATGCAATCATTATTTCTCCTTTTGATGTTTCTAAACGAATAAATTGCATTGATCCTTCCTTCAATGCATCCACGACTTGCTTTGCTTTGCCTATTAAGGATGTTATGTATGCTGAAACTTGTTCTGTCATATCCATATCAAGATTAGATTTGATTGGTAAACCACTGGTGTCTGTAATTATAACTCCTCGTACACCCTCTTTTTCTTCAAAGCGCCTTATTATCTGCTTGACTTGATTGATGTCTATCAAAATTTAATACCCTTTTAAATATCTACAAATAAAGTATGAAATATTCAAATTTATTATTAATAAAATAATCAGTGTATTTAATAATTTACTTCTAAAAAAAATTCATAAATGAAATAAAATAATCTAATTTTCACACTCTTTTTACAGAAATCTCTAGCCTTTTTCTTATTTAATGATTAATAATCAAAGGAAATAATTTCTGTAAAAATTATATTGCCTTTCATCAGCAATTGTGGTTGTTCCCATATGTCCCGGAAACACAACAAAATTATTCCTTATGTTTGGATTATTCATTATCTTTTGTTTAATACTTGAAAATAGTTGTTGTTGATTTCCACCTTGGATATCTGAACGTCCTATACTCCGTCGAAATAATAAATCACCAGTAAATATTACTCCATCAACTTCTTTTCCATTATACTCTTTTACATCCTTAGTATAATAGGATAAAGCTCCAGGGGAATGACCAGGTGTTTCTAAAACGTGGAGAGTAATATCACCAATTTCAATATTATCGCCCTCTTTTAGCCATTTATCCGCCTTTTTTTGAGTATAAATGCCAGAATCAAATTCTGTTTTATTATACATTAAGGGAATATCAAAATAACGTTTAATTCTTCCAACTTTCATAGAATGATCAAAATGCCCATGAGTCAGAAGCACAGCTATCGGTTTAGCTTCCAATTTCTCTATAGTTTCAATTATTTGTTGCGCATCTCCGCCTGGATCAATAATCACAACCTCTTTTGTATCTTCGGATCCAAAAATGTAACAATTCGTACCGATGGGTCCTACAATAAGTTTTTTAAAAATCATAATTTCCATTAAGAAAAAATTATAGCAATTTAAAATATAAAAAGAAAATTGAAATAAAAACTATTGAATTATAGAATCTAAACTCAAACCCAATGATTTTATCAATTTTTATTTATTATATGCTATTCTTCCTTGATAAGCTCATTAATCTCAACTAAACGATTATAGACCTCTAAGCCTTTATCGGTTAATTTTATAACTTTTGCATTTTCCTTTTCGTTTGGAACGATTTCAATTAATCCTCTTTTTATCAAGTCTTCTTTAACCCTGAAATAAGAGTTATAATAACTAAATTTATTTAATTCATTATAGAACGTATGCTTGTCGACCTCATTATCTTTAAAACTTGTTAGAACTTTCAAAGTATCTCTAAAACCTTTCTTTTTAAGAAATGTAATTAATTCTTCAATTGCCATGCTTATCCCTCGATCTTACGATTCTTTTTGTTTAATTTGGCTCAATACACTAAAAAGTATTTATATTAAAAAATATTTACATTATAATTTCTAAATTTTTGTCCAAAACTGGTATTATTTAACGATATTTTTCTTATTCTAAAAATGTTTTCTTAAAAATATCAAATTATCCTTTATTCAACAAACTAAAGTTTTTTTAATTTCCAAATATTTCAAAAATCAAATTAGATATGATTTAAACGTGGATTTTAATAGATATTTTGAAATTGAAAAGGGTTCTATACCAATTGTATTATCTTGTCCTCACGGAGGATTTCTAAAACCCAAATTTCTCTTAGATAAAGAAAGTGGAGTAAATATCGCAGATAAAGTTACTTATTTGGCTGCGAAACATACATTGAACCTTTTAAAACAAAAAAATATCAAAATTTATTATATTTTAAATAAAATTCACCGTAGTAAAATAGATGTGAATCGCCCTCCTAAAGCCACTAATGCGCTAAATCAAAAGGCTAAAAATGTAGAAATTGCAAAAAGGATCCATAGTTTATATCATCAGCAAATTAAGAAATTAACAGAAGAATGTATCTCTCTTTTTAAAGCATGTTTTTTCATTGATTTTCATGGGTTTACTAAGCCTCATCAAGAGTATCCTGATATAATAATTGGTAATATTTTTGGAAATACACTAAATATTAAAATAGAAAATCAAGGGAAAATTAAGGGAGAGAATCATAAATATTGGGGACATCATCAAATCGTACATGAATTTTCTAAAAATTTTACCTTAGACGATGGCTTAGGATTGAATAATTATAACTTCGCATATTCAGGAGGGTATATTACCCATCAATTCTATAATAAAGACCACATAAATGCTATACAATTAGAAGTAGCCAAATATATTAGAAAAAATCCTGTACTTCTCAGAATTTTTATTTCTGATTTAGTTAATGCTATTGAAGAGATAGTAAAAAAATCTCTGGGTCTAACACATATTTAAAATCTTATTAGAAATTTTTTATATCTAATGTATGATAAAACCTAATATAAGCAAATTTTTATATTCATAAAGCACCATAATAAAATATTTTAAGTATATTGCTATGAATGTTGGTGGAATCGTGGATCTTTCCACTAAAGATATCCCAGGAAAAGCGTGTATGGTAATATTCACAATAGGGTGCAATTTTAGATGTGATTTTTGCCACAATAAACATTTACTTATGAAAGATGCTGGAAGGGAATACTCAACCAAAGAACTTTTAGCATTAGTAAAAAATAACTTTTTAATTACTAGTGTGAGCGTCACTGGAGGGGAACCAACTCTACAAACAGATCTTATTGAGTTTTGTAAAGAGGTTAAAAAATTAGAAAAATTCGTGAGTATAGATACTAATGGTTCTAATCCTGTTATAATTGAAACATTAATTCCTTATATTGATAGGATTGCGGTAGACTTAAAAAGTCCATTAATAAGAGAGAGATATAAAAATATTACTCATATCGATATTGATCCCTCTATTATAGAGAAGACTATTAAAATAATTAATCAGAATAAAAATGTTGATTTTGAAATACGGACGACCTATGTAAAAAATCTTTTGGTCCAAAACGATATTCATCAAATAATTCAATATTTAAATAAGATTCGCTTTACTGGAACGTTCGTTCTCCAGCAATATCAATATTCTGAAGGAGTGGGTGAGGAATTCAAGGATAAATTTCAGAAACCAGAGCATACCTTATTGTTAGATATATTGCAACAATATTTAGACGAAGATTTACCTTTCAAAATATATATTAGAGATGAGATAATAGGTTATTCGGAAATTCATGAAATTTTTTCTAAATTACTTTAAAAAACAACTAATAATAATTAGGTTGCTTTATAGATTATAAATCTAAAATAAATGAATAATTATGCAAAATTCAAAAATTATCTAACTTTTTCTATATTGAATTAATTATGAATGAAGATAAAATCTTAGATCAAATTGAGTCTTGTATAGATTGTATGAGTTGTTTGGAAGTATGTGATACTTATTTAGCAACAGATAATGATTTGCAATCTCCCAATGGACGTTTAAAAATTGCGGAGAAAGTTTTTACCAATCAAAAGATTTCTGAAGAAGAAAGATTTGGTATATACACATGCACTCTATGTTCTCTTTGCGATACTGTATGTACTCAAGAAATTTCGATTTCCGAAATAATTCACGCAACGAAGATTAAACTATCTAAAACAGAAATGGGTCCATATGAAATTCACAATAAAATTTCTAAAGGTATTATTGAGAAAGATAATTCTGTGAATGGTAAACCGGAGGAAAGGTTGGATTGGTTGCCTGAAAAATATAAGGATTTAGAGAATTTCGATAATCGAAAATCAGATACATTACTCTTTCTTGGATGCATGTCATCCTTTAAAGTTAAAGAGAGTGCGAGTGCATCTTATCAAATTTTAAAAAAAGCTGATTATGAATTCAAAATATTAAAGAACGAGCCTTGTTGTGGAGAGTATCTATATTCTGCAGGAAAATTAGAAGAAGCAAAAAAATATTTCAAAAAAACATATGAGATTCTAAAACAAAATGGAATAAAGAATATAATAGTGACATGTGCTGGGTGTTTATATGCTTTCAATAATGTATATCCTCAATATATTGAAGGATATGATATTGAAGTTCGTCATGTCGTTCAAGTTATTTATGATTTGGTAAAAGAGGGAAAAATTAAATTAAAAAAATTGGATGGAAAAGAAATTACATATCATGATGCATGTCGAATGGGGAGAAAGATAAAAGGTATGGATATATATGATGAGCCAAGAGAATTATTAAACCAAATAGGGATTAACATTCAAGAATTACCTAAAAATAGGGTAGAGAGTCCTTGTTGTGGAGCAGGTTCTGGAATTAGAGGTGTTGCTAAAGATCTTTGTATAGATATAGGAACTTCGGTATTAAACAATTTAGATAATGGAGAGATCGTTTCAAGTTGTCCTTTATGTATTTTCAATTATCGATATGTTAATTATAAAAATCAATTAGATAAGAGTATAAAATATATTACTGAATACATTCTCGATGCTATGGAATAAAGCATAATCAAAATGTTCTAAAAAATAAGTACTGTTATACTTTATTTTCAATATAATCCAATTACATTAGGATTATATTTTTTTAAATTTTCAAACGGTTAATTCTTTCATTTTTTTTAAGAGAAAAAAGATGTTTGTCTAAAGAATCATTTATATATTTTTGTAAATAGGACCCATTTATATTAAAAAACTATATTAATCAATTAATTAGGAAATTATTTGAAAAAAATGACGTTAACATTAGTTGATTATGTAAATGGATCCTTAAGTTTGCTATTTGTAATAATTTCTGTATATATAGGGATTATATTAATATTGAAGTATAAACAATATCAAGAAATAACTTTACTTTACGTTGGTATTACTTGGATTATCATGTGTGAACCTTGGTGGCCGCATAGTGTTTCGTTTATTGTATCGTTACTTACAGGAACGGGATTAGATATAAGGACTTTTTATTTCTTAGCAGTGACTTTTATTCCTATTGGTTTGTTAACTTGGTTGAAAGCTTCTCTTGAGTTCATGAATGTAAAGAAGCAAAAAACTATTTTAATACTCTCAGCCATTATTATGGGAATATTTGAAATCATCTTTTTTATCGTTCTAATAATTAATCCTGCTATAATTGCTACGATGCTGACCGATGTGGATGCAGTAAATCATCTATTTATTCTGTTGTACTTTTTAGTAATTTTGGGGCTATTTTTAATCACTGGGATTTTATTCGCATTTAATGCAATGAAAACTGATCTAAAAAAAAATAAGATTAAAGGAAGAATCTTACTTATTGCCATTTTGGTTTACACTCTTGGTGGAATTATCGATGGTGCTTTTGAGATGGGGATTGGTGTTCTAGTTGCCAGCAGAGTATTGTTATTGCTAAGTTCTATATTATTTTATTTTGGATTTATCTTGCCAAAATGGTTAGAAAATATTCTTATAAGGGAATAATAAATATTAATAATCTTAATGAGTTTAGATCAATAAATTGCCAAAAAATACCACTAATGAGGTTTTTACACCTCATAAGATAGGGAATTTAGAAATTCCAAACAGATTAGTTCGATCAGCAACATATTTGAGCAAGGCTACCGAAGATGGATACGTCACAGATGATTTAATCCAAGTATATGAAGAATTAGCTGAGGGGGGTCCAGGTTTATGTATTACCGGTGTGTCAATAGTGCGAAAAGATGGACGCCAATTGGCAAAAATGTTAGGAAATTATTCGGATGAATATCTGGATGGATTAAATAGACTTGCAGTTGCTTATCATAGTAAAGTAAAAGAATTAGGTAATAATTCAAAAATATTTTTGCAAATAGGACATTGTGGAAGTCAGAGTACTCATTGGGGTTATCATGGAGAACTAGTATCTTCTTCTTCTGTTGAGAATACTATTTTGAAAAAAACCCCAAAAAAATTATCCATAAAAGAGATAGAGAAAGTAGTTGATTGCTTTGCAGATGCAACCGAAAGAGCTAAAAAAGCTGGATTCGATGGAGTACAATATCATGGTGCTCATGGATATTTAATCACACAATTTTACTCACCTTATTTTAATAAAAGAACCGACAAGTATGGTGGATCTACTGAAAATAGAGCTAGATTCGCAATAGAAATTTTAGAAAAGAGTAGAAAAAAAGTTGGAAATAATTTTCCAATAAATTTAAAGATGAATGGTTCTGATAGAATAGAGGGAGGATTAGATATAAAAGAAGCTTTGGAATTAGCTAAAATCTTTGCTAAAAATGGATATGATTCATTAGAAATATCATCATATATTCACGAGGCTGGAAGAACTGAAGAAGTAATCTCACTTCCACCAGAAACACAAAAAGACTTAAGAAAAAGGAATAAAGAAGCATACAATCTTGATTTAGCAAAATATATTAAAGAAGGACTTAAACAACAAAAAAATACTGATATCCCTGTTATCTTAGTTGGGGGGCTTTATAAATTTGAAACAATTCAAGAAATTATTGAAAAAACACCAATTGAATTTTGTTCGATGTGCCGTCCTTTTCTTCGACAACCTAATTTAGCGATGATATGGAAAAATGGTCCTCCATATCCAGAAGCTACATGCACCCATTGTAATTTATGCACTAACGAATTTTTAATTAAGGGATCCAAAAGTAAAGGTGTTAGATGCATTCTAGAAGAAAAATTGGAGAAAAAAAGACGAAGAAAACAGAAAAAAAAATAATTTCATTTCAATTTTTTATTTTATCTTTAATTTCCATTTTTTAAAATAGATTTTTATAATATATCCATATTAGCATTTCAACGTGAAACAGAAGTTTCACGACTATTTCTTAGAAAATCTAATAATTTTTTATTAAACTCTTAATTTGAGTGAAATTCTTATTTAAAAAAGCCTCCTTAAATAATGCTTTATCCTCATTATTTAACTCAAGAATCGGAAATGTTTTAATTAATCTTCTCACTTGACTTAACCCTAAATATTTTCGAGTATATTCGGCATTAGAATATTTATATGTTGTTAAGAATTCACTATCTAATCTTTCTCTAAAATATTCAAGAGTAAAATTAAAATAATCTTTTAATATCCTTTGATCAGAGATCTTCAATAAAGGGTTAAAAAAGATTTGAATAGGACAAGTTCTATAGGTATTTTTGGAGACAAATATACCATCTACATTGAAATCTTTTTGAATTTCATAAAGTCCTGCTCTTCCTTGAAATGTTCCACTATCAATAGTTTTTACGTACAAAATATTTTCCTTTACCTTCGTTGCCAATCTTTCATTTATATATAATATAGTTGATTCATATCCGCCAGAGACAAATTTATTTGTATCAATTACCTTTATTTTCTCATCTCCTTGATTACTTTGAATAATGTCCTTTTTCAAATAATAACTCACCTTAGGAGATTTATTTGTTTTATATGTTTCTAAAAATTCATCGAATTCAAATCCACCTCGAAAATTGTAGGTACTTAGGAGAATATAATCTCTTTTAATTATACTGTTAGTTTTATATTTTATACCTTTGAATTTAGAAGGATTAAGATTTGGATTTTTTTTTCTTTGAAAGAAACCAATCATTATATTAGTTCCTGTAGAATCAAAAATTTGGGTTTCGAAAATTACAACTTTATTAACGTTATAGTATTTTAAAAAATCTAATCTGAATTTATTTGAAACAGACGCCCCAAAAAGAAAATTAGTGGGAATTAAATAAATTAAATTTTCTAATTCATTTCGTAAGTCATTAATTAGAGCGATTTGATATAGATCTTGATATCCCATATTCTCTCCCTCGAAATATTGAAGAAGAGGCTTCATTTCCTCATGTTTTCTGATATATCCCAAGTATAAATAAGGTGGATTCGTAATATGAAATAATGGATATTGTTTTAATTTGAGAAAATCTGGGAAATTCTTAAGATTATCTCTGCATAAAATATTATTTTCAGCAATTTTCTGAGGGATAGAAAACTCTTTCGCTTTTTTTAAGCAATCTTTTACCATAACCTCTTGAGTGTCAGATAAGAAAATATGATGTTTAAAGAAAGAAATTCGCTCATCTTCAGGAATAAATTTCAAGATAGGAAAAATTAAATCACCCTTTCCACAAAAAAGGTCAATCCATACATAATCATAGAGATAATCTTTAATATAGGGAAAAATATGGTCAATAAATATATCAGAAGGTGTCAGATGAACTCCTAATTTTCTCCTATTTCCTTTATCTATAGGTTTTTTTCTTTCCATTATCTTTAATCTCCCTAATTACTTACATAATGTGAATAAAATTATCGATAAAATAAATCAATAATATTTTTGAAAAATAGCTTGTTTTTTTATCTATTTCAGCCTAAAGTAAAGTCTTCTGTTATCTTTTCCCTTATTCACGCTTTTGATAAAAAAGATTTTTCCAATTTCTTGTAAATTTCTAACATGTGTTCCGGCATCTGCTTGTTCATCAATCTCCCCAATTTTAACAATTCTAACGTGCTTAATATTATCTGGTAATCCCATTGATAATCGTGTTATTTCAGATCTTTTCATTGCTTCCTCTCTGGAAATAGTAAAAATCTCAATCGGAATTTTCTTTTTTATAATCTTATTAGCTTTATCTATTGTTTGTTTAAATTTATTTGGATCATAATCCTCCATAGAAAAATCTATTCTTGTATGGTCTAAACCAATTTGATTACCTGTAATCATCGCTCCATAATTATCATGCACTAAAGCTGATAATAAATGACTAGCTGTATGATAGCGCATAAATGTATATCTTCGTTCCCAGTCTAATTCACATTCTACTAAATCACCAGGTATTAACCCTTCTTTATCTACTTCATGACTAATTTTTCCAGAAAATTTCCCTACATAAACAACTTTATACTTTTCACCGTTTTTCCGTATAATACCTTTATCGTAGGGTTGTCCACCTCCTTTCGGATAAAAAGCGGTTTCTGAAAGAATAATAAATTTTCCTTCTGAAACAGAAATAACTTTAGATTTCCAAGTTTTTAAATATGAATCTTCTAAATAAAGAGGAGATTCCATGAATAGAATTAAATGAGGATTCTATAAATTTTTTTTGAAGCATAGTTAATATTGAAATGTATTTAAATAAATATTATTGGATTTATTGAATATGTTAAAATAATGCTAAAATAGAATTAATCAAGACCAACCAAAAGTTTAAATTCATCTGGTTCTGTTTTCTCGTCAATAGCTGAAATCTTATAATCAATTGCAATTCTATCTCTAAGATTAGATGATTTCCTCGCTGCAATAAATTTTAAACGGGGTTCTGCTTCTGAGCCATGCCATAACCAGAGAGTTTTTGATAATTGATCAAGAAAAATTAAAACTGAATTTGAATTTAATAAATCAATCAAAAGTTTTCCTTCAGGATTAATCTCTATAAATTCTTCTGATTCCAAATCTAATTTATAGACAACATAATCCTTTAGTTCTTCTTCCAAATTTCAACCCCTTACTTTTTATTTGTTTAAATTGAATATCTAACATTAATATTATATGATTATAACATTTATTATAATATTTACCAATATAACTCGAAAATTTCAATTATAGAAGAATCTAAAACTAGATTTCACATCTTTTTATAAATAAAATTATGTTAATTATGTTTTAATAGAAATTATTAAATAATTAATGCAAATTTTACTTAATTAAAAAAAACAGAACTTATAAAATAGAGGAGAATTTGTTTGGTTTTAGAAGCAGAAAGTGACAAAATACCATTTTTTAAACAATATTTTTCAGTAATTATCTTAGCAGCTAATGTTCTTGTATTCATATGGCAGGTTACCGACCCTACAGGAAATATGCAAATAGAATTTGCATTCGTTCCCTCAGAATTTTTCGCCGGGCAAAAGTTATGGACCCTTCTTACTTCAATGTTTATGCATGGCGATATAATTCATATTGTTATGAATATGTGGTTTTTTATTATCGTGACAGATAATTGTGAACATGCTATGGGACATATTGTGTATATTATTACGTATTTTGCCTCAGGATTTTTAGGGAGCATTCTTCATGCACTTAGCACACTGATTATACCGGTTTATGGACCAATATTAGCCAGCATTCCCTCATTAGGAGCATCTGGGGCAATCTTTGGACTTATGGGAGTATATATTATCTATTATCCTCAAAATAAGTTTTATATGCCATCAACAACTGGAACTTCAATGCGGAAAGTTAGTGCATACTATTTCATTATAACATATTTTATTACTGAATTGACCTACGCAATATATTCGTTATATGACCCATTTGGAATGGGTTCAACAGCTCATTTTGCTCATATTGGAGGATTTATAGCAGGTATAGTTATTGCAGGGATAGTGAAAGCAACTAAGAGCACTAAAAAAAAGACTTAAGTTTAAACTCGAAAAATTGACTCAATTTTTTTTATTTTTTTAGATTTAGTTTTTAATTATATTCTTACACGAAAAGGGAATAGAATTTATTATAGACTGGAAAGCAATTTTCATATTCTGAGTATGTTAAAATCATCTTAAAAATATTTGAAAAGAAAAAAAAGAAAAAAATGATTATTCGATCGAATCGATAATTTTATCTAGCTCCTTATCTGATAAAAATCCTTTATGTTGCATAATTTCTTTAATTTGAGCAACAATTTTCGGAGCATCTTTTATTTTTTCTAGATCTTGTTTATGGTGTTCAATATCTTTAGTTAATGCATCTATTACATTATTTTTATCATCGATTTTCTCTTTTAACTCTCTAATTTCATTGTCTTTAGCCGAAATTTCCTCTTTCAACCTTGAAGTTTCAGTATTGAGTTCAGTTCTAATTCTACTAATCTCGTCATCCTTCTCTTTAATAGTTTCTTCTAAGTCATTGTTTAATTTATTTATCTCGTTTTTATTCCCTTCAATTGAATTTTTTAATTCTTCTATTTCGTCTTTTTGTTGAGAAATTATATTTTCTTTTTCTTTAATCTGCTCTTCAAGATGCTTCTTTTCGTTTTGAAGTACACCTAATTTTTTATTTAAATCTCCTTCAATTTCAAGTAATTTTGATTCTAGATCAGATCTTTCGGATTCTAATCTTTCTATCTCTTCATTATTCTGATTTAATTCTCGCTCTAACGTTTTTAGCTTTTCTTGTTCAGATTCTAATTCCGTTTCAGTTTTTTTTAATTTTTTATTTAGCTTATCTATAGTTTCCCTTTTTTCTTTAAGTTCTCTTTTACAAGAAGAAATTTGGCTTTCAAGATCGTTAATTCTATTTCTTAAATCAATCAAATGCGTCCCTACGATCTTGTGTTTTTTATCTGGTTTTTTTTCTATATCTTCCCATTCAATGCTAATGACTCTCACCTTCGTATTATGGTTGTAAATAATAAACTTATAACACACTTTAGATAAAAATGTTTTCATTTAAATCTAAATCTTTATTTCATTTTTGTAAAAAATCACTTTATCAATTTAATTCGTTGCTTTCAACTTAGTTTTCCTTTTTAAAAAAATTTAATAACATTTAAATATGAATGATACTTTGTGTGACATAGTATTGAGCCACATAGTATAAGTGAAATAATATATCAAAAATATTATGGTACTCAAAAAAACCTTTAAAAAAACACGGAGGATATAAAAATGATAAAAAGAGTGAAAGAATTACGAGCCGATGTGGAAATAGCATCTCCAAAATTTAGAGAATTTTTAGAGAAATTTGAATCTGAAATAAATCGCGGTATCAGTACCTTATGTATTTTGTCTATTATTGATCAGCATAAAAACGATGGAACATATGGATATCAATTAATGAAAGAACTGGAAGAGAAAACAAGTGATATGTTAATAATTGAGGAAGGAACCTTGTATCCTCTTTTGAAAAATCTAGAACGGGATGAATTAATCGAATCAAAAAAGCAAAAAACGGGTAGACGCAGAAAATATTATTTTATCACAGAAAACGGTAAAAAAATTTTAAACTATTTAACTGGTTATTATTCAAAATTAACAAAGGCTATATCTGGAATAATTGATATCAATGTTGAGTTAAAAAACAAATATATCTATTGCCCAATGTGTGCAAATAAGATGGATATAACTAAAAATAAGTATAAATATTGTCCCGTTTGTGGATATAACCTTGAAGAAGATTTAAAAAAAAGAAAGGTGTAAAAAAATGAATAAACAATCAGAAAAGATGATAGAAGGATATTTAAAAGAAGTTAAGGAAAAGCTGCCTGAATGGTTAAAAGATGATAAAGATGAATTGAATGGAGTTCTAGCAGAACTAGAAGATCATATTAGGAATAAAGCAATGGAAGTATCTAAGTCAGAAGAACTTTCAGAAGAATCAGTAGAATACGCTTTATCTTCTATGGGAAATCCGAGCAAAATTGCAAGAGAATATAAAAAGAGAGGGACTCCCTATGTATATATTACCAAAGAATTATGGCCAACCTATAAGAATGTGGTGTTAATCGTTTTTACAGTGCTTGCTAGTGTATTCACATTTACTTTTATCTTGAATTTAATCTCGGGAAATTTCAAAGATGCGTTCAATTTTGCGGGATATATGTTAGGATTTTTTGCTTCCTTTACTATAATAACTGCAATTTTTGTTGCTTTATCAATGGAAGGATACTTACCGGAGGATTTTATATCTAAAGAGGAGAAGGAGAAAAAGGAAAAGGAATTGAAAAAAGCAGAAGAAATGGGAATGCCAATATCTCCTAAAACTGGTAAGCCTATGAAACCATTTGTAAATAAATGGGAAAAATTAATAGGTGGAGCGATTGGTGCAATAATTGGAATTATTCTAATAGTTCAACCAGTTTCAGGATTCTTTGGGTTAATGGATGCTGAATTTCGATTTTATTTATTAATAATTGGTGTGCTTTCATTAATCGATGCTTTTACTACAATAGTGAGAGGAGTTTTAGGAAATACTCGTGTAGAAATTCATCAAGCGATACAAATCTTTACAATTGTTCTAAAATTAATAGGAATTCCTATTCTTATATTGATACTTCTACAACCGGAAATTGTGCCAATTATTTATTGGAATGGATCTACATTCATCAACGTGGGAATACCAATTGATTTCTACGATTCTTTCAGAATTACTTTAGGCATCTTAACAACCATATTCAGTATTTCTATAGCAGCAAATGTTTATGAGACTGTTAAATTAGAACGATATAAATTATAAAACAATATTTATTTTTTTTTATTTTTTTATTTTATTTTTTAGGTTATATAGTACTAATACTTTTTAATTAGAATTTTAAAAAACCTTTCTTTTAGTAAGAATATTATTTTAACAATATTTTAAAATTAATTAATCAATGAAGGAAATTTTAAAAGAGAAAGAAGTAGTTAATAATACACCTCATCCTAACACAAAAAATTCATTAAAAAGAGATCTAAAAAGATTAGGATTAATTAAGGAAGATATCATAATTTTACATACTTCCTTAAGTAAAATTGGATGGACTATAGGTGGATCTGTAACTGCTATTAATGCTCTGATGGAAGTTTTAACATTAAATGGAGCAATTGTAATGCCGACCTTTACCTCTGATAATAGTGAACCATCGAGATGGGAAAATCCTTCTGTTCCCCAAGATTGGTGGCCTTCAATAAGAAAACACATGCCCCCATATAATCTAGAATATATACTCCAACGAGAGGTGTTGGGAGAATTCCAGAAGTTTTTAGAAAATTCCCAAATGTAATTAGGAGTGATCATCCAATTTCTTCTTTTGCTGCGTGGGGTAAACATGCGAAAGAAATAATTGAGAATCACAAGCTTGAAGCCGATTTAGGAGAAGGATCACCACTTTCCAAAATTTATGAGTTAAATGGAAAAATCTTATTATTGGGTGTTGGTCATTCTAATAATACGTCCCTTCATCTTGCAGAATATAGAAGTAACTATAATGGAAAAGAATTTAGAGATACAGGTTCGGCCATGAATGTTGATAATAAACGAAAATGGGTGATATGGAGGGAGTTAAATCATAATAGTGATGATTTTAATAAGATTGGGAACGATTATGAACGGAAAATAGGGTATATACCTAAGAAAGTTGGATTAGCAACCTCAAGATTGTTAAATCAGAGAGATTTAATTGATTTTGCTGTGGAATGGATGAGAAAAAATCGATAAAATTGGTTTAAATTAACTTTTTAAATTAATTATTTAATCGATATTTATTAGTGGTTTTTTACAAATAATTGATCTATTTTTATTAGTATTCAAAAAATATTGAATTGAAAATTTCAATTTCCATTATTATCAAGTAAACTTTTATAAATTAAAAAAAAGAATTTAGATTTGTCAAAAAAACTTAATGGAAAATTTAGAAATCTTATTATTCAGTAATAAAATTCAACTGGATATGATATTTTCTAAAATTTTTTTGAGATTTAATTAAAATTTAATAAAAATTGGAGGTAAATTTAATGTCGAAACCTGATAGAGAAATTGGAAATTTTACTTTAAAAGCAATTGCACTTGATACTGGAGGGACTATGACGGATGCATTTATTATTGATGATAAAGGGAATTTTTCAGTAGGGAAAGCGGTTACCACTCCAGAAGAAGAATCTAAAGGTATATTAAACTCTATTAATGATTCTTTAATTCCTTGGAAAATTACCATTGATCAAGCTGGTGGGGGTGTTGATGCATTGGTATATTCAGGTACAGCTATGTTGAACCGTTTATTAGAAAGAGAAGGAAATTCTAATATTGGAGTTATAATAAATGCAGGTTTTGAAGATTTACATAGATTAGGAAGAGCTCTTCAGTGTTGGATATGGCTTGATTATGGAGGACGTCTACATGCTCGTGAACATGAACATCCTGAACCTCTAATATCTCATAAGAATATCAAAGGTGTGAGAGGGCGAATTAATTTTTGGGGTGAAGAACTCATTCCCTTATATAAAGACGAAGCAGAAAGGGCTGTGAATGAATTATTAGATATGGGAGTTGATAGTATATGTGTATGTTTATTGTGTTCTTATATGAATCCTCGACAAGAAAAGGCAGTCGCGAGAATCGCTAAAAAAGCAATGAAAAAACGAGATATTGATATACCTATAGTCTTATCTAGTGAGCATAATCCGGTAAGAGGAGAAACCCCTCGATTGAACGCATTAATAATTGAACAATATGCTGCTGAGCCTTCTCGAGCTCAAATGATTGATATTGCAGAAAAGCTTAAAAATAAGGGAGTAACAGCACCATTAAGGATATTAACTTCATATGGAGGAACGATTTCTCCTTATCATAAAACTCTTATTCCTACAATGGTTTCAGGACCAATAGGAGGGATGATTGGGACAAAGTTTCTCGCTGAGACCTATAATATTACTAATTTAGTTTCTTCAGATGTGGGTGGAACAAGCTTCGATGTAGGTATTTTAAGTCAACGATATATACCTACTAAATGGGAATCTAGTCTAGGAAGATTTATATTAAATATTCCAATGATCGCATTAGATTCAATTGGAGCAGGTACGGGAATGTATGTAAGATATAATGATATTTCAGGCAGATTAGAATTTGGACCTGAAAGCGCTGGTCATTTAATAGGTGTATGTAATGAGAATTCAGGAGTAGAAATTGTTACAATGACAGATTGTAGTTTAATTTTAGGCTATATAAATCCAGAATACTTTTTAGGGGGTAGAATTAAATTAAATAAAGAGAGAGCCTATGAATACATTGAAGAGCAGCTAGCAGAGCCTTTAAATGCTGATGCATATAGTACTGCACGAGGTTCTTTAGATTTAATCGAAATTAATATGAGAAACCACCTTAATGGAATGATTCAAGGATTAGGGTTTAGACCAGAAAATTATACTTTAGTATCTTTCGGAGGAGGGGGACCATTACATGTGGCAGGATATGCAAGTGGTCTGAAATTTGAAAATATAATGATACCAGAATGGGCTCCTGCATTTAGTGCATTTGGCTGTGCGTGTGCCGATCATTCTTACCGTCATGAAAAATCCGTTGATTTAATAATCACTCCTTCAGGAGATCTAAATGCTGCTGTCGCGATGATGCTTAATGCTACATGGTCAGAACTCAAGAAAGATATTATAAAGGAATTTAAAAAAGAAGGAAGGGATCCAGAGGAGATGGTATTTCAACCGTCCTTACGGATTCAATACTTAGGTATGTTAGATGATTTAGAGGTTGAATCTCCTTTTGAGGTTGTTAAAGAAGAAGATCTATCAGTCCTTACAAAAAAATATGATGATCTTTTCGAACAAATATTTAGAAGAGGTACCAAAAGCCCAGAACTGGGTTATCATATAACCAAAGCTGTTGCAACAGGCATAGTTCCTGTACCCAAACCTAAACTACCAGATGATCAAGAGATGGGTAAAACTCCTCCTGAAAAAGCATCGAAAGGATATAGGGATATCTTTTGGGAAGGAGGATGGCATGAGGCTTCCCTTTGGGAAATGAGTCTGCTGCAGTGTGGTAATATAATTGATGGTCCATCAGTTATTGAAGCACCTGCTACTACCCTTCTTGTGCCTCCAGGATACCGTGTTAAACTAGATAATCATAGAATTTTTCATATGGAGGTGTGAAAATGGATAAAAACGAAATTGGTTGGGATGGAAAAAGCTTAATAGAAATGTTTGAAGAAAGTGAAAAATTAATCAATGAAACGGGAAAATATTATGGCATAGATATATTAAGTTTGAAAGAGAGGAACCCATTTAGATATGAGAGATCATATGCGAGCTTAAGGGGTGCGTTAGTGTCTGCAAGGGAGACAGCATTACATATTGCTGCTTCGCCTATTGTGAAAGAAATTGGTGAATTATGTTTTGCTTTATATACTCCAGAAGGCGACTCCATAGTAGTTTCAACGGGTATACTCGTTCACGTTCATACTATGAGTGAAGCGATAAAATTTATGATACAACAGGATTATGAAGATGACCCTGGGATAAATCCCGGAGATATTTTTTTAAATAATGATCCAGAATGCGGAAATGTTCATACTACAGATGTACAAACTATCATACCCATTTTCTGGAGGGATGAATTAATTGGATGGGCTGGTGGGGTCACACATCAAATCGATTCAGGGGGTATTACTCCGGGTCATGATCTAGTTGCAGCAATTCAAAGATTTGATGATGGAGTATATTATACGTGCCGAAAAATTGGATCAAATGATAAAATTTGGAAAGATCATATGATCAATGCTCGCCGATCGGTAAGAACACCATTATACTGGGAACTTGATGAGAAATGCAGATTAGCCGGTAATCTTATGATTAGAGATGCAGTACTAGATTTTATAGAGAAAGAAGGAATTGATTATTATAAACAGTTTATAAGAGAAGCAATTGAAGAAGGAAGAAGAATCGTCTTAAAAAGAGTAAAAGAGCGATTAATACCCGGTAGATATCGAGCAGCATCTTTTTTTGATGTACCATTCAAAGAAGAAGCGTGGCAACCTAAAGCTAAAGTAGATAAAGTAACAAATGAGCCAATTGAAATAATTATTGATAAAGATGGCAGACTTTCAATAGATTTTGAAGGGGCTAGTGGACCAGGTCCAAATCCTATGAATTGTGGAAAAGGAGCAATGGAAGGAGGTCAATGGGTTTTACTAACTCAAATATTAATTTACGGAGATAAAGTTAATGATGGAGCATATTTTGCAGTTGAAAAAAATTATCCCTTAGGAACTTGGTGTAATCCAGGCGATCCATATTTAAGTTATCAAAGCCCTTGGGGAAATCTTATTCCAGCCTATACTGGGATGATGAAATGCCTTTCTTTTGGATTATACTCTCGTGGATATCGTGAAGAGGTTGTCCCAGGGTATGGATTTACGGGTGATGCTATACAAGGCGGTGGGATTTACTCGAGTGGGCCATTAAAGGGAGATAGATGGGCTTTATCTACTTTTGAGATTAGTGGGCAAGGTCTAGGTGCTAGTGCTGTGAGAGATGGGCTGGACTGGGGATATGCGATGTGGAATCCTGAATCAGATTTAGGAGATGTTGAAACATGGGAGTTATTTCAAGGAGGGATTCCTTATTTATCTCGAAAAGTAAAGCCTAACACGGCGGGACATGGTAAATATAGAGGTGGGGCAAATTATGCTGGTGTAGCGATGATTGCAAATTCAGAAGATGTGGACTTTTTTGGAGCGCGAGAGGGAATGGTATTCCATGGATCAGGAGGAATGCATGGCGGTTATCCCCATGGAACAGGATATAGATTAATTGCTAAAAACACAAATTTTAAAGAAATTATTGATAACCAAGAAGAATATCCTTTAGGAGATCCGGATCCAAGTAACGGTGAATTTGAAAGATTATTAAAAGGTGATATCATTAGAAAACCTTATTCTTCAATATACCCTGTGACATTAGAAAATTATGACTTAGTTCACTATGCTTTAAGTGGAGGACCTGGATATGGTGATCCTTTGGAAAGACGTCTTGATAAGGTACGACAAGATTTGAATGATGGAATATATACTGATGATATTGTTTATAATGTCTATGGGGTAAAAGCGGGATATAATGAACATGAAAAAAGCTGGAGTATTAATGATGAGAAAACAGAACAAAGACGTGAGGATTTGAGAAATGAACGAAAAGAGAGATCAATGACCTATGAAGAATTTTGGAAGTATGAAAGAGATAAGATAACAGAAAACAAATTGACTGAACCGGTAAAAAGAATGTATTCTGAGAGTTTAAACCTTTCAGAAAAATGGAAAAGATTATTCATCGAATATTGGGAATTACCAGAAGATTTCAAATTGGAGGTGAAATGAATTGCCGAAATATGATAAAAGAACATTAGAGAGATTGATCGAAGGTGATTTAAAATGGGAAGAATTAAAACCTATTATTTCAGGGGATAAGGATACAAATAGATTTGATATGATCTTAGAAATACTTCAAGAAAAAGTTCCGTGGGAAGAAAAAATCATTTTACCGCTTCATGAACACCTTTATATTGTAGCGAAAGATGGTAATAGGATTGTTAAATGTGATTGCGGATATGAATTTGGAGATTACAAGGAAAATTGGAAGAAAAAATGCCGAATCCATGTCAGAGATAAGATTGAAGATATAGAAGAACTCTATCCAAAAGATATGGGGTGCGATCCAGATTGGATGGAAATTAGAGAATATTATTGTCCGGGATGTTTCACTTTATTAGAGGCAGAAAGCGTCCCTCCAGGATATCCTTTAGTTTTCAACTTCTTACCAGAAATAGATGTGTTTTATAAAGAATGTTTAGGAAAAAAGGCTCCAGATAAAGAATAATAAACAAATTAATATTAACTTCTTTTTTTATTTTATTTTATTTTGAAGAATCTTTAAAAAATTTTAGAAATTTAATTCATATTGCTTTTTCTCATCATAAATACTTTTTAATTTAACCTTTTTCAATCGTTTTAATATTTCTCGTTGATTATCTTTTTTATCAAATATTTTTGGAATATTTTTCCTAAACTCATGATATTGCCATAGGCTATTTGATGAAAAAAATCATCCTCTTCAAAATTAAGTGCGAAAATATTTGCTATTCCTTCGATCGCCTTTTGTATATCTTTTATCGATTTAATAGGATCAATGACTTTTTTAATATTGCTTCGACAATCAGTTTAAATTAATATATAAATGTTCTCAATGCGGAAGTTTTCAAAAAATCTTACTCGATACCAATCTTGCATCTGGGAAATAAAGAATTTCAAATGTTCAAAATGCGGCGGAACAACAGTAATTCTAAAAGATTTTAAAATTGCCTAAAAATCTTCTAATTTTTAGCCTTTTTTTTTTATGGAATTTGCCAAAATTTATATTAGGTTGGTTTTATATTCCTATCGTTGAAAATGTTTAGAAAAGGAAAAGAACTTGTAAAAAAATTGAAAGAAGCAGAAAAAAATTTGGAAAAATATCGTATTAAACATACCGTAGAAAAGGCAAAAAACCTAAATTTATCTTTTAAATTAGAACCTTTCTCTAAATACAAACTTCGGGTATACGGAGAGAATAGCATAGGTAAAGCCTTAACCTCTGGGGGTGTAGGAGCGGAGAAAGTTGTAAGCGTAGAACCTATTTATGTTGTAGGGGAATTCACTATTTGGGTGGATGGAAAAAAATACGATACCTTTAAATTTAATAAATCAGGAACTAGTTCTGAATTAACTCGTACAGTAATTCAAGGCTCAAAACTATATGATTTTAAACCCACAGAAGAAACTGAGATAACCATCGAGGGTACTAGGTATAAAGGAAAACATCTTGGCGTCGAGATATTTAAAGACATTCCAGAACACATAGAATTGGACGTAGAGGAAGAAATGGAGCAAGCAAAAGATTATACGAAAAACCTTATGCGTCAACTGAAGATACTACTTACTATTGCGGCAATCGTTCTTACTGGCTTGATTGTTACCTTTATAATTCTCATAGCAATTTAGATTTTGGAATAATGATCTAAGATCTTATCTTTTTTTTTGATTCTTTTATACCTCAGAAATAAGATATATCTTAGTTCCAATCTTTAGAATTTATCATAGAAAAAAATAAACTAATTTCTCCATTATTATAAATGTAAAATCTTTGAAAAAATTGAAACTTTGAAGTTATGAGAAAATCTAACCATACGAATTACAGTTTTCAACCTCTTGCCTGAGATAGATGTATTTTATGAAGATTGTTTAGGAAAGAAAGCTCCAGACAGATAATTTATAAATAATTATTAATTCATTATTTTCTTTTTTTTACCTTAAGATATATCATTATATCGAACATCCAAAGAAGAAGTAGAAATTATTTCCAATTTTTATTTATTATTATTTGAAAGAAACGAATAATATCACTTTAAAAAATTACTAAAAGGTTTCTTTTTTTGATATTGATTTAATTTAACCTGTTTAAGTTCTTTTAGTATTTTTGATTTGTTTTCCAAGTTTTCAAATATTTTTGGGATATTTTTTGCTAAGATGGTGATATTATCATATGCTGCGGTACGAAAAAAGTCGTCTTCATCAAGACTCATCTCAAATATTTTTGCTAATCCTTTGATTGCTTCTTTCATATCACTTATTGATTTTAAAGAATTAATGGTTTCCATGGAATCAACTTGTTCAGAATTCATTTTTAAAAAGCTTTTTATTTATTCTTATGATATTATAAATACTAATTGTATAAAAATGTGCAGAAAAAGGTATTAATCTTTATATAGTCATGACTCTTTTCATCACTTTCACTAATATTTTGCATATAAAAAAATCATAAAAATTTAATACTGTTCCATTTTAAATACTGATTCAAATGCTTATTGATATAATTTTAGGATAAAATTTTAGAATTTTACATTATTTGTGTATATAATATGGAAGAAAACAATAAAGAAGAAACAACAATAAAGGAGTATATTGGTCCCGGATTGGGATTAATTGGAGGGATAATGCTTCTTTTGGTTTCTATTCTCTTTTTCTCAGAATATAGTCTTATATTAGAATTTTATCCTTTATTAATAGTTCCAGAAATAATCACTCCTATTTTGGCAATTAGTGCCATTATTTCTTCATTATTGACTATGAATAGAAGGAGCTATGGAAAATTTATTCTTTTTTTTGTAGGAATAGTTGCTTGTATCACCAATTTCATCCCAATTCAAACTATACCTATTGATGGTGGAATGTTGAATATAACAATAAGCGGAAACTTTTTTATTATTGATCCTCTCCTTGTTGCTGTGGGGGGTCTTTTTAGCCTGTTTTTTAATTAAGATTAAAAAATCAATCTTTATTTTGAAGATCTAATTTTTAAATAAAGTAAAAAGAGGATTAAGAAAGATGTTCTTTCATCATTATTTCAAAAGGAGATCCCAATCCAATGTATCTTTAACTAAATCAACAACAATATCAATTTCGTCCTCTTGTATTCCAGGTTTTATTTTTTCCATATTCCTAAGGGTAGTATAAGTATCAGAAGGACTAAGAATAATCGGAATATTTTTATTGTTAGCGGCAGTAATTACGGAAGTGTCAGGTTTAATAAATCCCGTTAAGATCAAGCAAGACACATCCTCATTAAGAGCAGTGAGAAGAAGATCAGACCTGTCACCTCCAGTAATAAACGCAACATTTTTGACCTGTCGTAAATATTTTAAAGCCGATTGGGGACCCATAGCTCCCACTAAATAAGTTTCTGCTCGATTTTCGAGGGCAGACGAAGCAGCTTCATTTATTAATGTTCCTCCAATTGACTCTTTGATCTCTGATACGCGTGGAGCTAATAATTTTAGACTTTTTCCTACAATTCCAATTATAGGAATGTCATATCTTTCAATATGTTCTTCTTTTAATTCTTTAATTCTGGCGAAATATTCATGATCAATCTTATTAAAAATAATTCCTTTAATTTTGATGTTTCGATAATCAAAATATTTCTTAGTAAAGAACAAATTATCGATACATTTATCTGACGATTCCGTTTCAATGTATACTAATTCATTTATAGCTAATGCTTGAGCAATACTTACATCATCTACCCCTACACGTATATATTTCTTTATACTTTGAGCGCCCTCTATTATGATATAATCATATTGCTTTTGAGCCTCTTGGTATGCGTTTTTAATATCATTCAGAAAAATTTCCTTTTGGTCAGCATTAATAAGATCGATATAATAACATTCTGGAATTGAAATTGGAGAGAGTATATCATATGGAAGTTCTGTAATATCTACACAACTTTGCAAGAATCCCACATCAGTATCTGCTTTATTGGTAAACGTTGATTTTGGGATTCCAATAGGTTTAAAATACCCAATTTTTTTACCTTCTTTTTTCAATTTCTGTATAATACCGACAGAAAGTAAAGTTTTTCCCACTCTCTCGTTTAATGAACATAAATAAATTCCTTTAGCCATTGTTATCTTCTCTAATTTTTTATTTTTAATCTATTTTATTATTTTATAAATTCTTTAATATTTTTATCAATCTAATTTTCTTTTCGTGAAATCACACATTTAATATCCACAGCACTATATCCATCAATAAAAGATAATAGGGGATTAATGTCTATTTCGACAATTTCAGGGAAATCATTCACTAATTGTGCCATTCTTTGAAGTACTTCGATTACAGCATCTATATCTGATGGCTGTTCTCCCCTTACGCCTTGAAGTAAACGATATACTTTAGTTTCTTGTAGCATAGATATTGCATCCTCTCTCGTAAATTTATATGAAAGTGCAAATGCTACATCTTGTAAAAAATTTGCATATATACCTCCTGATCCTACCATCAACATAGGACCAAATTGTGGGTCTCTGGACATTCCTAAAATTAATTCATTCACTTTTTCTTTCTTGCTAAAATCAATCATTTCTTGGACTTCTACTCCATAAATTTTAGCATTTTGTGGTCCAAATTTTTTTGTTTTATTTACTATTTCAATGTAGGCTTCAAAAGCTTCTTCAGGTTTATTAATATTTTTTACAATTCCCCCGATATCCGATTTGTGGGTGATCTGGGGGCTGACAATTTTCATTATTGCTTTTCCTATTTCTGGTTGTATTTCCATAGCTTCACGTGGCGTATTTGCTAATCTTGATTTAGGAGCTTTTATTCCGTAATATTCAAACATCTCTGCAGTTTCTGTTCCTATTAAAACTGTTCTTTCATCTTTTCTGACATTCTGGATTATCTCACTCACTCTTTCCCGGTTTACTTCAAATTCGGGGATATCTAACTCTGAAATTGGTTTTTCATCAAGATACCATCTCCTTTTTATCATAGTTTTTAGTGAATGAGCTCCTCGATCTGGAAATTGATAACAAGGAATATAATGGTCTTTAAGGAACTTTTTTCCTTCTGCAATTGATTTTTGCCCTATAAAAGAGCAAATTAATGTTTTATTTGCAAGGTGCTTCGATTTTGTTTCATAAATTAACTCAGCCACTTTAGTAGGTTTCGTTTGTGGTTGGGGTGTTAATATTATTAATACTCCTTCCGTATTAATTTGATTTTGATCAAGATTCTCATCATTAGCTTTACTATTAATTCCAAATAAAGTTTTCAAGGTAAAAATGTATCTTTCTGGAGTAGCATCTCCTACTATATCTACGGGATTAAAAATAGCAGCTTCTTCAGGTAAATTTTCTCTAAGGCTGTGCAAAATATTTTCTGAAAATTCAGCTAATTTTAAACCCTCTGAAGAAAAAGCATCAGTGGCAACTATTCCAGGACCACCAGCGTTAGTTATAATTGAGAATGAATTTTTTTTTGGAATCGGTTGAAACAAAAATATTTCGCCAAAATCGAAGAGATCCTCAATTGTTTCTGCTCTTATTACCCCACATTTATTAAATGCTAAAGAATACGCTTTATCTGAGCCAGCTAATGCTCCTGTATGACTGGATGCTGCTCTTGCGCCTGCCTCACTCTTTCCAGCTTTTAATATTACAATTGGTTTTTTCCTGGAAGCTTTAGGCACAACTTCTAAAAATCTATCTCCATCTTTGACATTTTCTAAATAGCATAGAATTACTTTTACATTATCATCATTCGCAAGGTATTCAATAAAATCGACGGCACCTAGATCAGCTTTATTTCCCAAACTTATATTACAATAAAATCCATAGCTTTGTTCCATAGAATAGTCCATCATACCTGTAAGCATCGCTCCAGATTGAGAAATCATAGCAATCTCTCCTTCTTTAGGTGTCTCCATCGCAAAGGAGCCATTATAATGAGTTCCAATAAAACCTAAGCAGTTGGGACCAAGTATTCTCATATTATATTTTTTTGCGACTTCTTTTAATTTTTCCTCTCTTTCTGCCCCTTCGCCACCAATTTCCTTAAAACCCGCAGAGATAACGATTAATCCCTTAACTCCCTTTTCACCACATTCTCTGGCCACTTGAACCACATATTTGCTTGGAATGACGAATATAGCAACTTCTACTTCCTTAGGGACATCCAATACACTTTGATAGGCTTTATAATCTAAAATTTCATCATAGCCCGGATTAATAGGATAAATACCCCCCTCATATCCCGAATTAAGTATATTTATCATCACACTATGCCCTACTTTTCCTTCTGTATTAGAAGCTCCAATTATTGCTATACTTTTAGGATTAAAAAAATAAGAAATGTCGCTTTTTGGCATGATTCAATATATTAGGGTGTTTTTATTTAGGAAGTACTTTAAACTAATTTAAAATTACATTTAATAAAAATCTTCAAATTCTAAAATATTAACCTTATCATATTGATTTTTTTCTTAATAATTCAAATTTTTTTAAAAATGATATTTTTGATTATAAGAAATCTATAAAGTAAAAGATTTTAAATTCCCAAATTTTTAATTTTTAGAATAAATCTAAACCTTAATTCTTTTAAAAATAAGTTCTTTTATTGATCATATGACTAAAGTTAAAATTATTACTGAAAAAGGAGATATAAATTTACAGTTATTTGATGAGGATGCTCCAAAAACAGTTGCGAGTTTTCTTTATTTAATAAAACAAGGTTTTTATGATGGGGTAACATTTCATCGAGTGATCGATGATTTTATGATACAGGGGGGAGATCCTACCGGTACCGGAAGAGGGGGTCCCAATGATAAGGGAATCAGTTCATTTTCTTATAAAGGAGAACAAGTATCATATCCATTTGAAGATGAATTCCAGAGTGGAAGAAAATTTGAGAAACCAGGTATTTTAGCTATGGCTAATGCCGGACCAAATACGAACGGAAGTCAATTTTTCATTACACATGTTCCAACTCCCTGGTTAACTGGAAAGCATACTATTTTTGGGGAAATTGTTACTAAAAAAGATCAAGAAGTAGTTAATTCAATTGAACAGGGAGATAAAATCAAGGAAATAAAAATTCTATAATCATTTTTTAAATATTTTTTTAATCTAAATAATTTAATAAGCACTATCTTCTATACCTTCTAAATTACCCTTATTTTTAAGTCTCTTTTCCATTGGTTTATGCAAAAACCATAATCCTATCATAGATATAAATGATAATATTGCTGCAAAATACCAAACCCAATTAGGACCAATATAATCCATTAATAATCCTGCTAAAATGACTCCAAATATACTTGGTATTGCCCAAGAGAATCCAAATAATGCCATATATCTACCCCGCTTATCTTCAGGAGCTAATAATCCAACTGCTCTCTGACTAAGGGGCATTACGATCATTTCTCCGATAGTTATTATAATCATAGCTATAAAAAATAAATAAACCTCAGAAATAAATCCATACATACCAAATCCTATTAAATAAAATAAAGACCCAAATGCCATTACTTTCATTGGTTTATATTTTTTAATTCTATTTGCTATTAGAAATTGAAATAACACCACAATTATTGCATTCGTAGCAAGTAAAAATCCAAAACGATCTTCTCCGAAATTATGTTCATCTCTTAGAAAAACCGATAATGTTGAATTAAGTTGTAAATACACAAGAGCCATAATGATAGAAACTAACAAAAACAATATAAACACCCAATCTTTCAAAGCTTCCTTATACCCTACAATTGTTTTCATTATTGAATCCTCTGACTCTTCACTTACTTTTATAGGTTTTGTTTCTGGGATACTAATATATACAATAATTGCAGTAATAATACTGCTTATAGCATCTGCAATAAATAAAATCATATATGATTGATTTACTAATAGAGAACCGAATATAGGTCCGATTGTTGCTGATAAATTAACTGCCACACGTAAGATTCCAAATCCTGCTCCTTGTAAGTCAGTAGATAATAGGTCTACCACCATTGCTTGCCGAGCAGGATGGCCGAGGTCACCAAAAAATCCTAAAAATCCAGCTAATATTAAAAAAAGAATAAGACTATTAACTAATCCCATTAAAATACTACCAATTCCACTTATTATTAATCCTAATATCGATATAAATCGACGACCATACTTATCTGCTAATGCTCCACCAATTACACCTCCAAATATACTTCCAATAGAGAAGAAAGCAAATAAGATTCCAACCTCTGTCATACCTACAGCAAAACGAGCAGTGATATATAAAGCAAAAAAAGGATAGAGTAAAAAACTTCCTAAACGGTCAATAAACGTAGCAAATACTAATACTTTGAAGGGATTAGGATATTTATTATAACTTTGTTTAATTTTTTGAAACATTTTTCATTTTAAATTATAAACGCTTAATATAATCATAGAATTAATGTATAATAATTATTAAATTATATCAAAGTTATTCTTAGGATTAAAGAAATCAAATTTTTATTATTCTTGACTTATTTCTTAAATAGAACAAAATTAGGTTTTGTTTAATTATACATATAACATAAAGTTTGTAATTTAAATAATTGGAAAATAAAATTAAGAAGCTATAGGAAAAAAAAAAATTATATATATTTATATTCTAGAATCTGATACAGCAGGTGGCTCAGGAGGTTTATATTTTTCATAGAGTTCATTCATTAATCTATAAAAATCTTTTCTTCTATTTATGTAATGATTTTTATCTTCTTCTTTATTTCGATCGACAGAAAGTTTCCATTTTGTTACCTTTGGTTTATCACCTTTCAGTACTAAATTTCCATCTTTATCGCGTTTGTACATCTGAATTTTGATAACACCTTTTTCGGGTTTCGCTGGAATAATTTCATCAATATCACCCCATCTAACCCATTTGCTCTTTCCCATACTATACATTGATGTGCTGAAGCCCGCTTTTATTCTCCAAGAGAATCCATTTTCTCCTACAACAATTAAACCATTTTCTTTATCTAATCCGCATTTTGATGTAAGTATAGGTTCACCAACTGGATCTGATTCCATTATTTTTTCATACATCCCTTGTCGATCGGGAGATAATTCCCATCCATCTAAAAACGGCATATTATTTCAATTTTTTTTGTCTAATTATCAGTAAATTGTATGTTACATTTCTAGAAAAATGTATATTTATAAATATGTCTAAAATCATCCATTTTTATCTTATTTATTATAAAAAAGATAATATTTGAAGCAAAGTTATGCATTTTATATCAGACCTTTAAAAACTCAAAGTAAATATGAATACTATATTAATTTATCCACAGTTGGAATTTTCAAAAGCTCAAATACCCGCCCCACCGTATTCTATTTTATTTATCGCAGATTATTTGAATAAAAGACATATAAATGTGAAGATTTTTGACCTTAGATTTGACAAAAATTTAGATGTTTTAAATGAAATATCCCGTAACGAATTGGAATATATAGGGATTTCAGTTATGACTGGACCACAAATAAAATATGCGTTAAGAATTTCAGAATTAATAAAAAAGAAATTTGACAAGATAAAAATTGTATGGGGTGGAATGCATCCAACAATAAGACCTAAACAAACCCTTAAGCATCCATTAATAGACTTAGTTGTCCGGGGAGAGGGAGAAAAAACATATTTTGAGCTAGTTTCCGGAAGAGAATTAGAGAAAATTGATGGATTGTCTTTTAAAAGAGGAAATAAAATAATTCATAATAAAGAAAGAATCTTAATGAGTGATTCGGAAATCAATGAGTTAAGTATTCCTTGGGAACTAATGAAACCAAAATATTACATTAATAATCAAAACTTTAATCTTATCACTAGTAGAGGTTGTCCTTATCAATGTGCGTTTTGCTATAATAGTATGGCTAAGAATAGATGGAGAGGGTGGACTGTAAATAAATGTATACATGAATTCAATAAGGTTTTAAATTATGATGTTAAAAAAATTACTTTTTATGATGATAATTTCTTTGCAAATCCAAAAAGAATTAGCGGGATATTCAATTATTTAAAAGAACATGACATCATTTGGAAGGCAGAAATTAGAGTCGATCGTTTAGATCTTCCTTTAGCAGAAGCTGCAAAAAAGGCAGGCTGCCGACAATTATTTTTTGGTGCAGAATCTGGATCTGAAAGGCTATTAAAATTAATTATGAAAAATATAACCATTCAAGATATAATTAAGAGTGCTAAAATAACTAAAAAGGTCGGATTGGTGGCAGATTATAGTTGGATGGTTGGAATTCCAGGAGAAAAACAAATTGATAGAAAAAAAACAATTTCTTTGATTAAGAAAATTAAGAAAATTAATTCAGAATGTGAATTCTCTATAAAAATCCTTTATCCATATCCGAAAACCTTAATTTTTCAAGATGCTGTTAAACATGGTTTTAAGCCACCTGTTAATCTTATTGAATGGTCAAATGTGAGAAGGGAGCGGGCTCCAGATTATTTAGAAAACGGAAATAACCTTGAAATGATCTCATTAATAAGTGCAATTGTGGGAAGAAAAGTATTTGAAAAAAGTAACTTCCCAATTTTAAAAATATTGAAATTTTACGCCGATTTCAGATGGAAATATGAATTTTTTGATGTTGGTATTGAAAACTTTTTGTTCAAAATCTCTCGAGGGATGATTAATGAATATATGAATAGAAGAGATACCAAAGGATACGATCAATTCTCTCAAAAAATAATTTGAATTAAGAGAATAATTTATTTTCAATTTAATTAATTATTTTAATCACAATATATGTGTTAAATAAAATAAAGAACTGTAGAAAAAAGTAAGAAACTTTTGAATTTGGAAAAGAAATATTTATAATGGATGTTTAAATCAAAATATTAATTCAAATACCATTATATTATTTCAAAAAGTCATAAAAAACAATTATGGTTAAAACGAATAGTAAAATAAAACGAATTGGGTTTTTTTTTTTAATGGTATTTCTTTTTCAAACAATTTTTATATTTTTTTCGTTGAATAATTTTCTAAATATTTTCTCTTCTCTTCAATATGCTTATATTTCTGGGAATTCCCTCTATATGCCTTTTATACCATATATTAATTTATTGTTATTTCTCCCTCCAAGATTTTTCCATCTTCACTTTACATTAGGTAATTTAGTAGATATTCTCATATTAATCAGCCTTTCATCTGTTATAGATTCAATTTTCTACCATGGTATTTTAAAGAGATTTTTAGACGAAGAAATAGAGTTTGCCAAATATTCTTTATTGGACATCGATTTTGGATATAAAAATAAAAAAAATATTCAAGAACAAGGAATTTGGTTATTTCCCATGAATGATAAGATATTAGATAACAAAGGAAGAGAAAATACAATGGATATTGGAAAATTTTTGAACTTAAACGAGATGAAAAAATCTAGATCTTTTGCATTTAAATTCAAAAATGCGGTATATAGGAATAAAATTCGAAAATTTATATTCCTTCATAAAAATAACATTTGCTTACTTAGAAATGAAAAAAACATATTTCTTCATACTGGTTTAACCTATTCCCATATAAAAACTATTTTTTCACTCCCTTTTGAAAATTTAAGATTTTCTCCAAAAATAAATTGTTTATTTTTAAAGAGCTTTCGAAAAACTTGGAGAATGACAAGAAAATACAAACCAATTCAATGAATTAAATATAATTTTTAAAATTAAATAAAAAATAATTAAAAGAGGTTATATAAAATGGATTGGACTGATGAAATAGAAAATCTGTTTCAGAAAATAATGAATTTAACTCCCGAAGATTTTCGTGCTTCAATAGCGCCAATGTGGCATGATGCTGCCGAAAAAACTGCAAGATTAAGAAATTCGGGATTTGTAAGCGAAGATGATCTGTTAACTGCATTATTTGATATCACCCCGGAAGCATTCCAACCCGCAGTAGTGAAGGATTTAACTGAAATCGGTATAGATACTGATCGTTATATTAAGTTGTCTGAAATAAGAAAAACATATGCCAGAACATGGAATGAAATCAGTGGGGCATTTAAACCAGGAGTTTACCATTTTACAATGTACATTACAGATCGTTGTAATCAAAATTGTTTACATTGCGCAGCTTCCGTAACGGAAAATAGAGAAGAATTATCAATACAAAAATGGATTCAAATTATAGAAAATATAGAACAAACTCTTAGAAAACGAGGTAGAAATGGCTGTTATATTTGGTTCGGTGGAGAACCAACTGTACGGAAGGACTTGAAAGATTTAATCGAATATTGTGGAGAAAAGGGATATTATCAAGCAGTTGCAACGAATGGAATCCTATTTGATGAGAAATTAGCAAAATTATGTGCTAAAGTTAAAATGAGTCATGTCTTTATCAGTTTAGACAGTACAAAACCCGAACGGGCTGCAAAAATAAGAGGTCACCCTAAAGCTTATGAATCTGCTATTAAAGCGATAAAATTAGCTAATGAATATGGATTGTTTACTATTGGAAATGCCACAATTCAAAAAGAAAATTTTGATGAATTAGAAGAGATACAAAATTTATATGATTCTTTAGGAGTTATTCCATATTTTAGAGCAGTTATTAAGAAAAGGAGTGCAGATAAAAATTGGGAAGAGATCGGACTTGATTATGATCAATTTCGAGAGTTTTACAATTTTAAATATAACAATGTCGTTGATGCGATTCGAAGTGGAAAAGCATCGAGTATAAACAAATTTTATACTTGGGATATGGTCCCTTTTATGGAAATTCCTAAAAATGATGAAGAAAGAGCCTCTCTAGAATGGGGAGTTGGTTGTCAAGCATGCAGATCGATTTCAGGAATTGATATCAATGGCGATGTTTTTCCATGTGATTATCCGTCTGAATTAATCTTAGGCAATGTTCTTGAACAGAGCTTTGATGAAATTATGGAATCTGAGATTTTTAAAGCCATTCGAGACAGGAAAATTAAAGGTAAGTGTGCTGATTGCCATCATCTGGAATTATGTGGTGGTGGTTGCAGAATTCATGCGGAAAATGAAACTGGTGACTTTCTCGCTGCTAGCCCTTATTGTTGGCATATAATGGATCATAAACACAATGAAGAGTGATGTGAAAAATTATGGAATGGGATGAAAATACAAAAAAAATATTTCAGCAGATTGTCAAACAAATACCAGGTGGTTTTAGATCCGCTGTTGAACCACAAATAGTGAAAGCAGCAACACAGAGATGTTTAGATAGAAATGAATCGTATATTAATGAATCAGATGTTGTTTTAGGAATTTTTGATATTATTCCTGAAGCATTTAAAGCAATGATGGTTGAAGATCTGACCGCTTTAGGAATAGATGTCCAAAGATATATAGAATTGAAGGAAATTAAAGATCGCCTTAAGCTTTCTTGGGATAAATTAGAAAAAGCATTTCATCCTGGGGTTATACATTTTGCAATGTACATAACAGATAAATGTAATATGAAATGTATTCACTGTGCTGCAGATGATTATATACCCAGAAAAGAATTACCTAAAGAAAGATGGTTTGAGATTATTGAAAATTTGGAATCTGGTTTAAGAAATCATGGTCGAAGAGGTTGCTACATTTGGTTTGGAGGAGAACCTACTTTACGCAAAGATATAGGGGAGATCATGGAATTTTGTAATAAAAATGATTATTTTCATGCTATTATCACTAATGGAGTAGAATTCAATGAAGATTTTGCTAAAAAGTGTAAAGATAATAATATGAGCCATGTTTTTGTAAGTTTTGACAGTGCTGATCCTGAAAAAAATGATTATATACGTGGTTTTAATAATTCTCTTCCATATGCTAAAAGAGCAATAAAAAATTGTTTAAAATATGGACTTTTTGTCTGTTCATCGATTACTGTGATGAAGCAAAATATAAATGAACTTGATGATCTTGATTCCTTATCTTTAAAATGGGGAGCACAACCATTTTTTAGACCAGTAGTTAAACAAAATCGGGCTGCAGAATATTGGGATGAAATCGGACTTAACAAAGAAGAATATCATAAACTATACAATTATAAATATGAGAGAGCCATCAAAAAAATAAGAAATGCAGAGGCAGGCAGTCTTCCGGCTTACGAAATTTACGAGATGATGCCTTTTATGGAATGTCCGAAAAATGACAAGGAATTAAGTGCAATTGAATGGGGTGTGGGTTGCTTAGCATGCAGAACGATGATGGGGGTAGGTATCGATGGCACTATTTTTCCTGCTGGATATCCAACTAAATTAACTCTTGGAAATGCTTTGAAGGATGATTTTGACGACGTTTTAGATTCACAACTTTATAAAGATATAAGAGATAGAAAAAAGATCAAGGGAAAATGTGCAAAGTGCCATCATTTAGATTTATGTGGAGGAGGTTGCCGAGTCACTGCTGAATATATCACAGGCGACTTTTTTGCTTCTTTTCCTTTCTGCTGGCATGAAAATGATCATGAACATAAGAATTGCTTGAATCATAAGCAAAGAGTTGAAACAGAAAATATTCTATTAAAAAAACCTATTGAATAGTCTCATAAAATTTTAAAAAAGGGATAAAAAATGCGAGTTTTATTGATTTCAGTAAGTAGAGAAATAGTCCATGTAATGACACCACCATTAGGTGAGTCTTATATTGCTTCCTATCTAATAAATAAGGGTCATCAAGTTAAAATATTAGACTTAACCCATAGTAATGATTCAGAGAATGATATCTCAAAAGCGATAAACAATTTTAACCCACAACTAATAGGAGTTTCTATTCGAAATATTGATTCAACAACATATCCTGGTAATTTGTTTTTTTACTTACCAGCAAGAAAAATTATTAAATATATTAAACATATCGCAGAACCAGATGTGCCGATAATACTAGGAGGAGCAGGATTTTCTATTTTTTCAGAAGAAATCCTAAAGGATTTAAATCATTCCCTTGGAGTAATTGGTGATGGGGAACAAGTTTTTGCTGAAATCTGCAAAAGGGTAGAGAAACAAGAGGATTTAAGAAAAATAGAAAAAGGAATTTGCTATTTAGATAAAAATGGAGAATATCATCAAAAAGCCCCTTGGCGAGTAAACAATCTCGATAAATTACCAATTCCGGCAAGACATTTAATCGATAATCAAGCATATTTAATCGATCCTTTAGATGTGAATGGAGAAATATGGGGTAATATTCAAACTAAGCGTGGTTGTCCAAAGAATTGTATTTATTGTAGTTATAAATATATAGAAGGTTCTAATGTGCGATATAGAAGTCCAAAAAGTGTTGCCGAAGAAATAGAAGTCCTAGTTAATAATTATGGAGTAAAAAACATATTTTTCGTGGACAGTGTGTTTAATTTAAGCTATGATCACCTAAAAAATACTTGCCAAAAAATAATAAAAAAAAATCTTGATTTAAATTGGGGCGCAAATTATGTACCTGATAAAAAATTTATCAATCTATTACCTCTTATGAAAGAGAGTGGTGCAATTCATCTAGCAACTGGTATAGAATCATTATCAGGAGAAATGCTCAAGAGTATGAAAAAAGGAAGGAAAAGTGAAGATGCTATAATCACATCTAAAAGATGTTTTGAACTTGAAATAGAGCAATTAATCCATATAATAATAGGGGGTCCGAATGAAACACTTAAGACTGTTCGTGCTTCTTTAGATTTATTAGAAACAATTAAGAATTATCAAAATAAAATTTGGCAAGGTGATGGAGATGTTTTATTATTTATAGGAATTAGGATATACCCACATACAGAAATCCAGGTTATAGCTGAAGAGGAAGGAATAATAGTTGAAGATGAGAATTTACTACGGCCGAAGTTCTATATATCTCCAAAAATTAAAGAAATTGAACTTTTTCAAGTCGTTAGGAAATATTGTGCTAGAAATCCCAGATGGATGGCTCCAGGATTAGGAATAAACAATCCAGATGGTTTTGCAGAATTAAGTAATATGCAGTTTGCAAAATATCAAACTTGAATCTTTTTAAATTAGAATTATATAATAATAAAAAAAAATTAGAAAAATGAATTGGGAACAAAAAATTAAAGAACTTTATAATAAAGTTGTAGAAAGAATACCAGAATCTGTCCGACCAATTATAAAGCCAGCATTAGCTGAAGCTGCTAAAGAAAAATGTACTGAACGTAATGGAACAGAGATATCTGAGGTCGATTTAGTTGTCGCCTTATTTGAAGTCACTCCTCCGGCATTTCAACCGACGATGATTGAAGATCTAAAAAAGCTTGGTGTAGATTATGATAGGTATTTAGCAAAAGTGAAAGGAGATTTTAA
Source organism: Promethearchaeia archaeon (assembly GCA_046497275.1). Classification (GTDB taxonomy): domain Archaea; phylum Asgardarchaeota; class Lokiarchaeia; order Sigyniarchaeales; family SOKP01; genus TEKIR-8. Next base: position 42,226 of record JAWOFX010000054.1, read on the forward strand.
ATGTAATAATGATCTGGAGATTATGGTTGAGGATACTCTAAAATTATGCAAAATAGCTGGAATTAATGGAAATAAACCAGCTATTTGGAAGGTTATAAATGTTTATGAACCCTTTTTTAGAGGTTCTTCCATCTCTATAAGAACAACTACGAAACCAATCGAAAAGAGAGATGTATCGGTAAGATATGTAGAACTTATGCATCCACACAAACCAGATGCGTATTCGACTGCTATTAATGAAGGACTTATTGAAAATAATGGCCATATCATTCATGACGCTATTAAAGAGGTAATAAATAAATTTCAGATTATGGGATATGGAATCGATCTAGATGCAAGAAAAGGATTATCAAAAATATGGCCTTTTGTGGTACCAGGTTCTTTGGATCCAATATTTGACTTGGAAAATTATCCTGAAAGTGTAAAAAACTACAAAGCATATTTTGATAAACATAAATTAAACATTTTTAGTCTTTTTGCTTTTGATTTCTGTCATTACACTACAAATATTTATATCATGCTTAAAAATCCTTCAGCTAATTCATTAGATGTATCTAAAAAATTAGTAAGTGATTTAGGATTTAGTTTACCTTCGGATAAGGTTATGGAAAGTTGCGCTAAAGCAGCACATTTGAATTATACATTTAATTGGGATGATGAAAAAGTACAAAGGCTTTGTTTTGGAGTTACATGTCAAAAATCTCAAGAAGTCCCTACAGATCTTCATCCTCTCATCAATAAATTTATCGAAAAATCTCCATTTCAAAGCGAAATTCATAAATTTATATATGGAGTGACCTTTACTCCGGATGATATTTATTATAAAATCGAAAATGATTACAACGGTACGATGGTTGATTTTTTGTTGATGGGAGCTCAAGCAGGGATTAATTCATACAAATGAGAATTTTATATTACATTTAAATAAGAGGTGATTAAATGAAATTTATTATTGAAGGAAATTATGATATAGGTTTATTGGATAAAATAAAAGAAGAAGATTTACCCATAAGTCATATAATTTTACATGTTCCGAAAAATCCAATAGGAAATAGTTCAATTTTCTTACCAAAAGACCAACCGTCTTTTAAAGAATTTGAAAACTATACAAATGCTGTTCAAGAATCTGGGTTTATTCCTATCGCAGGATTAGATTCGACTTGTCAAGGTAATTTAGAAGCTCATATGCAACATTATGAGGCAACGAAAAATTTATTGAATTCTTTAGAAAATTTAAATTATAGAAATATTCTAGTTTCTGCTCCCAACAATGTTGGTTTCATTAAAGAAAATTATAGTGAAGTAAATATTTTTCTTTCATATTCACAATATGTGACATCTACCAATAGAGCTAAGATTTTTTTTGATATTGGAGTTGATTCTATTATTCTACACCCAGATATAAACAGATCCTTTGGAGCTTTAAGGAATTTCATTAAAATGAAAGAGAAAAAAACCAATTCATATGAATTTGTAATTCCTCTAAATATCGGGTGTAATTGGGGATGTATTTACTGGTATCAGCACCATAATCTACAAAGTCATAGAACAATCAATTCTCCCATATCAAATGAACAAATAAATATATCGGACATAGAAAATAGCTTTGATTATCCCATATTAAATTGTTGGAAGAATCGTCTCAAAAGTCCTCAAAATATATTGAAATCAGGTTGGATTAGCCCATATAATTTCTCCGAATATATTAATCTGGGATATGAAACATTTTATCTTTCGTCATATAAAATGTCAAATGATTGTATAATTAATACACTGAAATCCTATCTAGAAGCAAATATCGATGATAACTTCTTAGAATTAATAAGCATACCTTATCCTTATGGAGAGTATTGGAATGATGAATATAAACTATCTTCTTTTTTTAAATTTGATTCGGACTTAATAAAAGAATTCTGTAAAAAAATACCATATGAAGAACATTATCCAAAAGAAAATAAGATGATAAGTTATTGTAATGAATTTAGTAAAAGGATAAAGATAAAAGATCAAGAGCTTAGAGAAAAGGTTTTAGATATAATAAATCATAAGCTAAATGAAATTGAAAAAGGATCTATTAAGAGGTAAAAAAAATGAGAATATCTTTAGCATGTAATTGGCGGATGGATTTACTACATAAACTGGAAAACGAGCCCGAATCGCTTAAAAATCTTTATGATTTTTATGGAACTTTCGACTTGAGTTTTACAGGTACAGGAAGACCTTTCTTTCTAATGGCAAAGAGAAATAAAGAAGAAATTGAGGAATTTATAAATAAAGTCCATGATTTAGGATTAAAATTCACTTGGTTATGGAATGGAATGTGTCTAGGATATCATATGTTCAATCAAGAAGAGCAAACAAAAGCTCTTAAGGAGCTAGATTGGTTAAGCGATCTTGATGTTGAATATCTTACTGTAGCAGATCCTTATTTGGCGAAATTTGCTAAAAAATATAGTCCAAATTTAAAATTGAAAGTATCCGTTATTTCAGAGGTAAATTCTCTCTCTAGAGCATTAGAATGGGAAAAAATAATTGGAAAAGAAGGAGTTATAACGTTATCAATAATGTTAAACCGTAATTTTCCCCTTCTTAAAGAAATAAGAGAAAAGGTTGATTGTGATATAGAACTTCTCACAAATGATTGTTGTTTAAATGAATGTCCGTTCAGATTTTTTCACTATTCCGAATGTTCCCATGCAAGTCAGTCGTATGATAAACTAGAAGGTTATTATAATGATTGGGCTACAATTGCATGTCAGAATCAGAAAGTCTTCAAACCTAGACAAATTATCATGGCAAAATGGATCCAACCAAAAGACTTAGATAAATATATAAACATCAATATAGATTATTTTAAGATTTCTGGAAGGAGGTATGGAACAGCTTGGTTATATAGAGCTTTAAAATCCTATAGTAATAAATCTCATAAAGGAAACCTTGGTGAGATATTTAATGGATATTCTTTCGTATCTGATCCCTTAGAATTAGCAGGAAATCAGTTTTCAGAATTTTCACTTAAACAAGAAAAAATGGGAGTGGACGCAGATAATCAAAGTATCATGCTGAGTATACCCGATTTCAATGCTCAATTGAAAGCAGAGGCACTATCAGACTTGATTGAGAAAATGCCTTTCAAAGGGGAAAAATGTGCTGAAAATTGTGGAGTAACATGTTTTTATTGCGACACATTTATAGATCGCGCATACTTTATCCCCTCTGGGAAATCCAATGATTCATATCGGAATTATATGAAATTCCTCTATGATTATCTAAATAAAGGAGAAATGTTTGTACCCAAAGAAAAAAGAACACTAAAACCACCAACAAAGGAAACTGAATCCGACACGTATTTTGGGTTTAAATGGACTCCAGAAGCGGAAAAATTTCTTGAAGAGACGATGTTAATTGTACCAGAAAGTATGCAACTGGCTGCAAAAAAAGGGATCGGAATGACGGCTGAGAGAACAGCAGAAAAAAAAAATCTAGATTATGTTGATAAAGATCTTATAATTTCTATAACGTTCCAATTAGTTCCTCAACCATTCAAACATGATTTTTATGATTTTTGTCTGGAAAAAGGAATAGTTCCTCAGAAATATTTAAATGAGGATGAAATAAAATCAATCAAGTCTTTACCTTATGCTACAGACATTATAAAAAAAACAGCTGAAGAACGAGGTAGACTTGTTGGAAGAAAACAACTTGAAAAAAAATCAAAAAAAAAACCAAAAGTGATACCAAATATGAATACAAAAAAAGAATGGGAAGCGTATTTAACTCGCTTCATGAAAGCATATAATGAGTTACCGGATGTAGAATCAATGTTAGAACCTGTAGCACCTCTTGTATTTCAATATAAAATATCTGACAGACCAGAGATGAATTATTGGCAAAAGATTGAGAAAAATGAGATGAAGTGGGGAATGGGAGAATATGAAGGAGAGCAAACCCCAACTGTGATCCATAAAACGAATTTTGACACAATAAAAAAAGTTAATTCTGGTGAAACAAATCCTATTGAAGCAACTATGGCTGGTACTTATGTCATTGAAGGAGATGCTACAAAACTTATGGCTTGTGCACCTCTTTTACCATTGAATGCTAAAGCTCATGAAAAAGCTATCAAAATGTGAATTTATAAAAAATTAAAGAAATTTACTTTCTTTTTTTTATATCAGTATTTAATTATTTATTTTTTTTCATATTTTTTACGGTGGTCGGTTAGCCGACATTATTTGTGAATTATCCCACCACCCCCATGGATTTTTGCTCCACTCTAAGAAACAACCCTCTAAGGACATCTTGGTTCTGGTTAAGATTCCAGCTGCGAGAGCTCATTTTTCGAGTTCGCTCAAGTTGAATGCGCTTCCTATTCATTTTCCAAGAGTTATAAAGGAGTATTCGTGCAAGCATATCGAGATATCTTACGTTATCGTGGTTAGATCGCCATCGCCGATTAATCCGATTTAAGTCGGAAAATCCAGTTTCGATAAGCCATCGACGGCGATAAAAGAGGGATGTGCGGGATGCCCACGAGCTTTCCTTCCCTTTTGGTTTCTCGGTTGTCATTATCGTAAAAACCCTATGATATGCATCCTTCAAGGAGAGAATCCCTCTCCGAACATCTCTTTTAATACCTCGGAGAGAGAAGCCTTGTTTTGCCCGTATTATGAGGTTAACATCGCATTTAAATTGTCGCTTTGCTGCGGTAGCAGTAGAAAATGTATACCTTCGCACTCGTCCCGCTTTTCCCTCCAAGTATTCCTTAATAAATTGTTTAATTTTTTTATATTGTTTCGCAGGCATGAGTACATTGCCGCCTTTTTGTTTTATATCGTCTATCAATTCAGCTCTATAAAACTCACGATCCATTAACACATATTTTAATTCAAATCCCAATTCGAGAAGATGAGCCAAAAAGGTTTTGATTATTGGAATCTTAGATTGTCCATTTGCCACATGCTCCAATCCTGCATAGAGATGAACATTCCGGGAAAGTAATGAAAAACCGAGATAATGACGCATCTTTTTGGTTCCCTTTTGTCGATTAGTACCCTTAATCATTTTATCCTCACGAGACCCGAAATATGGATGTTCTGTAAAATCAATTAATACGTTCACCTTTTTTGAGATGAGTTTTGACTTGTATGCTTCTTTTAATTGTTCATCAAGACATTCACGTAAAAGTTTGCGCGCTTTCTTGATGCCAATTCCGCGTAAATACTTGTTCACTTCGGTTTGGTGTGGAACATATCTCTTTTTACGCCCGTCTGAAAAGATTTTCCGTCTTCCCTTTTTATGACTCAGTATGTACGCATTAAGCTGCTCGCTGGTGTCGTGTATGGATCTACCTATAATTTCTGAAAAGAAGAATACTCTTAAAAAGTCTGAATCCTCATATTTAGCGTTTTTTGCCCTTTTGACCCGCCATGTGCGAGAGATGACAACATCACAAAACTTTTTATAAAATGAGAGAATATTATCATTAGAAAGAAGTGATTTGATTCCTAACTTTTGAATAGAAGTAGGAAATATTTCTTGTAATCGCATACATGAATATAATCACTTCTTTCTTTTTAATTTTACGGTTATCCATCAGAGGAATAAAATCCTAAAAAATAATGTTTCATAATACCAATTGAGAGGCAGTATTTCATAGGATGGGCCAGAGACCATCGACAATAATATGATCTACTTCCTTTGAGACTGTTTATATATTAAGAATGTGAATCAATAATCCGAAATTCAAATCAAAAGTAAATTATATTAAAATAATTTAAGTATATAACAATAGAAAAAGAAAAAATGATTAAATTAAAATTTATAGTGATCAGAAATAATGATATCTAATGAATTAGTGAAAAATAATAAAATTAGGAACATCATTAATACAGATTTTAAAGATACTCTCTTTATTCAACATATAAGAGAAGTTATAAACGATGCGAAAGTAAAAAATAAGATATATAGAAGATTAATTGAAAATAATAATTTTAATATTGATGATTTGAATAAAATTGAGGATCTTTCTACGATTCCTTATTTGAATGCTTTTGATTTCAAAGAATCAAATCAAATGTATAAAAAGTTTTTAAAAATTCCTTTCAATTCACCTGAATTTGATTCTTGGAATGTATCTTCTTGTACTTCTGGCAATCCTTCTTTGGTGGGCAGGTCTAAATATGATAATGAATTATTGGCAAGCATGACTATAAAATGCATTTATGATTTTATACCGATTCCTGAAAATGAGTGGTTCAATACACTTTCATTTAATTTTGCTCCTAACATCAAATTTTTAAATAGAATCGCTCTTAGATATACTAAAGAGAGACCGGTTAAGTTATATAGTAGTAATTTGCACAAAATATCCACTCGGATGTCGGATCCTTATTTTTTAGTTAAATTTAAACTGTTAAAAGCTATTAAAGAAATAATCGTTAACAGAAGTTTAGTTGGGGCATTTAATATCGATTCTAAATTTGTGATTAAAAAAATCAATAAGAATTTAAAAAAACCAGAAGATAAAAGAAAATATGTTTCATTTGGCGGCAGTCTCCAATTAGTAAATAATTTTATGAACGGATTTTTAGAAGTGAACGGTCTCAGATATAATTTAAAAGATAGTGTAGTTAATTTTGGGGGAGGCGGCTGGGATGGTCATAAAAGCCAATTAAAATATCCTCCTATAGAAAAAACTAAGTTTGTTAATGATTGTGAGAAATATCTTGGAACGCCCCCCGAAAATATCACAGATATGTACGGATTTACTGAAACACCTATAGTGTTTGGATCACATTGGTCTGAAAAACGCCAAGATTTCATAATGCATTGCCCACCTCAAGCTAGAATAATTATAAGGGATATGAAAACAAAAGATCCTTTAACCAGTCTTGGAGACATTGGTTTTCTTGAAGTGATAACTCCGTTTGGAGTAAATGCATCGCTAAATCATGCAATCCTAATTGATGATGTTGTTGAACTTATTTCGAAAAATAGGTGCCCCGAATGTGGATATGAAGGAGATACTTTTAGAGTATTAGGAAGATTAGAAAATCCTGAAGGGTTAGGATGTTCTTCAATAGTAGAATGGATATAAGGAAGTTAATTTTTTTCAAAATAATCTTTTTATTAGATTATTATTTAGTAATACTAATTTTTAAAGATTCAAATCAAAAATCTTTCCATTCAAATTATTTTATCCAATAGATTTCAAATGATATTAATATTATAAAAAAAAAATTAAGGGCTCCAATATCTAATAAACCGCACTAAACCTATAGACATTAGAATTACAGTAAAAATAACTGCAACGGAACATAAAACTAGTCCCACAATTGCAAAAACTTTTTTATCATCCCCAGTTATAGCTACTATTCCCATTATATCGCCAAGAACAGCTATTATAAGAACTATGATACCAATGGTGACCGAAAAGATTATTACCATCGGCTCTCCATAAACTACAGCAGGAATATAAGAAAGAATTCCAATAGTCCATAATATGGCATTTGCAATAATCCCTAATATCATTGAAGCGATACCAAAACCATTTTCCATCCATTTTCGCCTTTTTTAATATTCTAACAAAATATTAAAACTCTAAATTATTTTGAATTTTTAAATTTTTTCCTTGCTAAAATCATTTTTTCATGATCAATTAATAAAAAAAGTAAAAAAGACTTAAATTAAAAAAAATCTTTTTCTTGCATTTCATTTTATATTTAAGGAATTTATTCTTTTAAAATTGTATAAAATATATAGATTGTAAAAAAATTGAGTCTTTAATGATAAAAATATCATTTAAACCGAAAAACCAAAAGAATAATGTAATTCCAATTTTGGAATATTATGGTTATGTTATAGCCAAATTAGTTGATTCATTTTCTCTGTTTTCGACTTTTATTGATAAATTGGAAACATTATATATAAGAAAAACAATTGGTACTATAGAGATTAATAGCCCAATCTTTATAACTGGAATTCCAAGATCTGGCACAACTATCACTCTTGAAATGTTAGCCAAACATCCTGAAGTAGCTTCTCATAAATATAAGCATCTTCTCATGCCTTATATTCCATATTGGTTTAGTAACGCAATAAATAAATTGAAAATTTCTTTAGAACCAACTGAAAGAATACATCAAGATAGAATATTCATTAATCAAGATAGTCCGGAAGCTGTAGAAGAGATTTTTTGGCAAAGATTCTTTGAAAATGTTCATAATGAAAGTGATTCAAATATTTTAGACAATAATACTAAGAATGAAGAATTCGAAAATTTTTATAAGAATCATATTAAAAAGTTGCTAATAAGTCAAGAATCTTCAAGATATATCGCAAAAAATAATTATAATTTAACAAGATTGGAATATTTAATCAAAATTTTTCCAGATGTTAAATTTGTAATACTAATACGTAATCCTATAAATCAAATTGCTTCAATTATTAAACAACAAAAATCATTCATTAAAATGGAATCAATCTCACCTCTATTATCAGAGTGGAATAATATTCTTGGCCATCATGAATTTGGAAATCATTCTAGTTTAATTAATTTGAATGACTATGAATTAGTTAAAAAAATTAGAAGTTTATTAAAGAATAAAAATTCATATGTAAAAGGATGGGGTTATTATTGGACTTCTCTTTATGATCATGTCATGAAAATTATAAAAATTAATAAAAAAGTCAAAAAAGCTAGTTTAATTGTACGATATGAAGATTTATGCGAATCCTCATCATCAACAATCGATAAAATCCTTGATCACACCAACCTACCACATGAGCAGTTTGATCATACGAAAAAGTATTATGTTAGATGTCTAGAGAAACCTTCTTATTATAAACCACATTTTTCGGATATAGAAATTGAAAATATATTAAAAATCACAAGACCAACAGCGAAAAAATATGGATATCAATTATAATATTCTCTTCGATTTTAATTTCTATAATGGCTTATTCCAAGTCTTAAATTATTAGAAATAGTATCAATTCGTATAAAAAGCTATAGCATTTTAATAATTCTCCCAAATTAAAGAGCTTAAAATTTTTATGTATGTAATAATATTTTAAAATATTTAGTTAATAATCTAAAGGAAACTGAATTTGAAAAAATATAATATACTATTTATCCACCCCCCAATCAATTCCAGCTCGATTCAAGATGAAAGTCCTCATAAAAGACGCGGAAATTATATATTTATTCCCATGGGCGTTTTTGCTATCGCTGACCTATTGGAAAGAGAGGGTTTTAGTGTCAAAATAATAAATTTTCCTTTAGAGAAATTCCTTAATTCTAAATGGAATTTAAAAGATTTTTTAAAAAACCTTGATTTCGATATTTGCGCAATTGATCTACATTGGATCCACAATTCTTACGGTGCTTTATATATTTCTAAGGTAGTTAAAGAAATTGATAAAAATATCAAAGTAATTTTTGGAGGTTATAGTGCTTCATATTTCCATAAACAGATTTTGAAATATTATCAAACAGTAGATGGAATTATTAGAGGAGATGGTGAAATTCCATTTTTAGAATATACTAGATGCCATCTAAGAAACAAAAATTTTGATAAAGTTCCAAATTTGACTTATAGAAATTCATCAGGCATGATAAAAGTTAATCCAATTTCCTATATTGCAAAATCTTTAGAAGATTTAAATTTTTCTAATATATCTTTAATGCACAATGCGGAGTCATATTTAAATAATAGCAGAAAAATTATGGGAATATCTTATAATGTTTCTGTTGGAAGAGGTTGTCCATTTAATTGTCCGTTTTGTGCAGGAGGAAAAAAGGCTCAAGAAAAATATTCTTGTCGAACAGAGGTAATTCTAAGGAATCCACGAAGAGTTGTTGAAGATATTTTATTTATTTATCATAATTATAATATTGATAATTTCTTTTTTGGACATGGAACTTATCCAAAAACCCTTAAGTACTGGGAGAAATTGTTTTCTATTATCAGAGAAGAAAATATCGATATTTCTGCTGATTTAGAAATTTGGAGATTACCATTTCCTAAAAAAATGGTTCAGAGTTTTTATGAGACATTCAATAATAAAAAATCTTCGTTAAGTATCTCCCCAAGAACAATCTCTTCTTCTGTCCAGAAGAAAATTGCGAAATTAGATGATCCAACATTTATTTTCAGAAAAAGTGAAATTTTCAAGCTTATTGAAGACACAATTCAATACCGAATCCCATTAAGAATATGGTTGACAATTGGATTTCCTTTTCAAAATAGAAGAGAAATTATAAAAGATATTATGTTTGCTATAGAATGTGTATTAAAGTATGGAAAATCGAAAAAAAATCCTATAGCAATTATGAGTGAACCGTACTTTATATTCCCAGGCTCCCCCGTATTTGAGGATCCTGAAAAATATGGAATTAAATTAAAATTAACTAATTTTCCTGAAATTGTAAATGCATTTAAGAATTCTAAAATTTCATTTTTTTATAACTTGACAAATTATGATAATAAATATTTTTCAAGTAATTTTATAAGAAAATTGAATCTGCTATTTTTCTTAATTGTAGCACCAATGTTCCTTACAAGTGGTTAAAAATAAGTTATTCTAGATTGATTTTTTTAATTTTATTCAAATTAATCAAAATCAAAATATCTTCCAAGAAGTTTAAATTTATTCTAAAATTTTAAATTAAAATCTATTTTTAGATTATTAAAAGATTTTTTGATCTTAATTACATTTAAATATATCATAAATGAATTTCAATGAAACTAACAGTAGCAACTAATTGGGATTACAATTTAATTGATGAATTAGTAAAATATCCAGTTTCAGATTTGTATGGAGTTGCACAAGAAAGCCCGGTTGGTGGAGGACGTCCTTCATTTCTATTAACATCAATCTCTAAAAAAAAAATAGAAAAATATATCAAAGAGGTTCATAATAAGGGTATGAAATTTTCATATCTTCTTAATGCACCTTGCATGGGCAATATGGAATATAATAAAGAATATCATAAACTATTAATCAAATATATCCAATGGATAAGCGATATCGAGGTAGATAGTGTAATTGTTACCATTCCGTTTTTGATTCAAGTCATCAAAAAACAATTTCCAGAATTAAAAATACGCGTTTCTACAATTGCAACCGTTAATAGTATTAATCGAGCAAAATTTTATGAGATGCTTGGAGCCGATGAGATCACTCCTGATGTCATGATAAATCGAGATTTTAAAACATTAAAAAATATCCAAAAGGCAACTAATTGTAAAATCGTGTTATTACTAACTGATGGTTGTTTATACCAATGCCCTTTTAGATTATATCATTATAATCTTTTAGGTCACGCATCTCAAACAAATAACGAGATTGGGCAAAACTATATTGATACTTGCATTTTAAACTGTAGCATTATTAAATATTCTGATCCTGCAGAAGTTTTAAAAGCAAGGTGGATCCGTCCTGAAGATCTTTCTCATTATATGGAAATCGGAATAGATCATTTTAAAATCGCAGGAAGGCGTATGTCTACACCATGGATTCTTAGAGCAGTTAAAGCTTTCTCATCTCAAAAATATAATGGGAATCTAGTAGATATTATTCAAGGATTTTCAATGTCATTTGGTGGTTTAGAACAGAAAGATCCCAATTTAAGCTTGAGAAAAACCATAGGAGAAGAGTCTAAATCCAAATTATATATTGACAATACAAAATTAGATGGCTTTATAGATTTTTTTAAAAACCAAAATTGTATATCTATGTGTGATCAATGCGATTATTGTGAAAAATGGGCAAATAAAGCAGTAAGATTAGATCCTGAAAAGTCTTCTAATTATTTAAAATCTCTTAAAGCATATCTTGATGATATCATAACAAGCAGAGAATTTGGACTAAAAACTTCAGAAAGCAAAGAAGAAATAAAAAAGGGCATGAACTGGAATTCTAAAACAGAACAACTTTTCAATGAATTAATCAATTTGACTCCATCCCAATTTAGGTCTATGGCAAAAGTAGCTATATCCTCGGTTGCTGAAGAGAATGCTAGAAAGAGAAAATCTAATGAAGTTATGAATCAAGATATGATAAAAGCATTCATAGAGGGTACTCCAGGACCTTTTCAAGATGATATGAAGAAGGGACTTAAAAAATTTAATCTCATATAAATTGAAAACAATTTTTTTAAGATTTAATTTCTTTTAGTTCCACTTAGATTATCGTAAACAAGAAATCTTTAAATAGATTCATTATAACTCCAATTTCATAAGTAAAATCTAAGAGATATAATTCCATAAATTAAAATTCTAAAACTTTATAAATAATTTCTTATAACAAATCATATAATTACTGATATTTAATATATTAAAATTTTTAATTGGTATAAAGATGTTTAAGTTCAATTTTAGGAGAATTCAATCATCTAATTTCCTTGGATTTAAATTGATTTTTACATTAATACTGATTAGCATTTTTGTTCCTTTATCTCTAGTAATTTTCTATTTTTTTGATGCTATTAATTATAAGGCATTAATTTTTGATTTTAGTAACGAATTCAAATCTCTTAATTATTTAAATTTCTTTAAAAGTGTTCTACTTATTAATCCCTTTAAGAACACGGAGATTTTTTTTATATTTATAACAATATTGCTAAATTTAATTTTTGTGTGCATTGTTATAGCAATAATAGAATCAAGCATTTTTTTTTACATTTGGGAAGCATGTATGGAGGATTTAGATTTTTACGTCCCATATAATTCCAAAGAAGAACATGAAATGCCTTATGACCCATTTTTAAATCAAGAAGAAAATAATATGAAAAAAATATCTGAATCAAACAACTTTTTCGGTATAATACCATTAAAAAATTTTAATAAGAACCGAAATCATAATCTATTTTATTATGAAAATCATCTAATTAAAAAAACAAAAATTTTATTAACAAAACCCAAACAACTCCAAGATTCTTTAAGGAAAATATCAATAAAAAGAAAAAAAAGATTTTCTTATAATTCAAATTCAAACTTTCTAATCCTTATTTTCTATATTTTTAATTCCTTACCTTTTAATTACCCAATAAAATCTCATTTTAAAGAATCTTCATTTAATAAAGAGGGAAATATCTTCAATCTAAAATTTAGGATAAATTATGATTTCAGATTTGAATTTTTAAATATATGAAAAAAAAAATAATTGAAAAAAATAGTTGAATAAAAAAATGTTTGCAATAATATTTGAATTGATTTTTCCATTGGCACTAATTGGAATCTTGATAATTATATTCATAAAGGGAATCTTTACTAAAGCTGAGGAACGAGATTATATGACATTCGATGAATTTATTAAAGATTGGATCAGAGATCATGGTGTAGAGCATAAGCTTGAACCATACTTTGAATCAATGAAGAAAAATCCTGCGGGAAAATTATATATGCCGATAACATATAAGTGGGGAAAATTTTTCAGTAAACTGGGAGTATCAGCAAATGAGGTCTCTATTATTAATTTGACATTATCTTTTCTTGGCTTTTATGGTGTAATTATGGCTGGGAGAGGACATCTATTAAATTATCTGACTCGGCAACCTGCTTTCGGATCTTGGTTTATTGTTCTTGGTATTATATTTTTAGTTGCGGGAATAATAGATGGAGCAGATGGCGCAATCGCTAGATTAGAAAATACCAAGTCGGCGTCTGGTGCTTGGTTTGATAATAATATTGATAGAATCAGCGATATATTGATGTTGGTATGCTTGATACCTGGAGGACTCTCAATAATACCAGAATACAACTATGATTTTAGATGGCTTGTGTGGACAAATGTATTATTAATCTTTATTTATGAATATATGAGAGCCAGACATCAAGGTTTAGGATTACATGCATTACAACCAACCATAGGCGAGAGAATTTCTAGGATAATAATAATTTCTACGTTTTTCTTTATTTATGGAATCTCTAGTTTTTCGGTTTTCATAACGTACTTAATAAACCCTTCCTTAACTTCTCTCTGGTCGGTTTCTCATAGTGGAATTATAAACTGGGTTATGATAATACATCAAATTGCTCTGCTTTTAGTAATGATTATCTCAGTGATTCGCACTATAATATTCGTATGGAAAAACTTAAAAAAAATGGACGAGAGTGAGAATAATTAGAAGAAAAGAAGGGTTATTAAGAAAATTATTTAATTATTTTATTTTTTTGATTTTTTTTAAAACTTTAAATAAATTAATAATTAGAGGTTAGTCTGAAATTGTTATTTAAATTTGAAGATTATTTACCTGACGAATTAAAAGAAAAATATTTTGATTTTTCTCCACGTAATTATTCGGACGAGGAATTCTATAATGCTTTATTAACTCAAATTAAGAAATCATTTGAAAATTGTAAATTATATAGAGATGTTATTTGTAAAAGATTTGACTACTCAATCCCAGATGAAATTAATGCCGATGACTTAGAAAAAATTCCTTATATCAATACAAATTTGTTTAAAAAAATAAATAAAAACGTTTTGAACCTTATGAAAGTCCCTCCCGAGGAGATTGCATTATTTTCTTGTTCTTCCTCTACATCTGGAGATCCCTCAATAATGCCGCGCACTTTAGAAGATTTTGATCAGATTCAATATAATTCTATCAAAGTATTTACTGAATTTTTTAGATGGAAAAGCTTAACGAAGGATGGGAAAAAACCCCTCGTTTTTAATTTTGCCCCGAGTCGGCATATGATGTCATTTATGGCTAAAAAGAATGCAAAAGGATTTAAATATCTTGAAAAAACACGATATTTTTCAGCTTGTATGAATAAACCTTGGGAATATCTTGGACATGAAGAATATTTAGTGAAAGTGAAAATATTGAAAACATTATGGGCTATCATCTCTACATTTTCAGCTAGAGGAGGATTCGTGTTAGATATATCAAAAATGTTGAAAATGATTGAGAAAGTCTTAGATAAAGGATCTTATAAAAATATGGAAATAAGTACAATTATTTTCGGAGGAAGTCCCTTATTGATGAATAATATGTTCGAGAACCGATTGTTAAAAGAGAATAAATTCTACAATCTTCAAGATATTGGATTTGCAGGTTGTGGTGGAGGAGGTTGGGATGGTGTAAAAGGAGAGGCAAAGATGGATTCAGTAAATAAATCTAAATTTATTGGATATTTCGAAAAAGTATTCAATATGAAACATGAAAATATCGCAGATATTTATGCATTTACAGAATCACCAACGCTATTCGGTGCTCATTGGTCTGAAAAATATCAAGATTTCTTATATCATTGTCCTAACACATCTCGAATCATCGTGAGAGATATAAAATCATTACAACCTGTTAATATTGGACAAGAGGGGTTACTTGAAGTTATTACTCCTTATGGAGTGAATGGAGCTGTAAATCAAGCAATGCTCGTGGATGATATAGTAGAAATAGTATCCGCTGATAAATGTTCAGAATGTGGCTATCAAGGTGCTACTTTTAGAGTTTTAGGAAGGTTAAAAAACTTAAAAGGTGAGAGTTGTTCTTCTTTGATAGATTGGCTACATTAAACTAATTTTAACATCACTTTTTTTATCATAAAAAATATCAAGATTTTCCAAAAGAGAATATTTCATTGAAAAAAATATCTCTACATGAAAATTTTTTAAAATCATTGAAAAATCGGTTTAGTAACCGAGAACAAAAATTTCAAATAATAAAGAATCCATAGGAAAAATTTATAAAACCGATGGAAATTAGACTTCTTATTAATCCTAAAGATGAAAGACCTAATGTAATTAAACTTAAAATAAGACCTAATATTAACAAATTGCTACCCTTTTCTTCGTCAATATCGTATGGGGTCAATCTTCTTGCTTTACTGCTATATGATTTTGAAATTATCGCAAAAATCAATCCAAGGACAGAAAATAACAAGGAAAAACCTGAAAATATTATTCCTAAAGCTGGGATTTCTGGTAAGATATATCCATACATCCAATTTCTGTAAAGTTTGATACCACTCAATCCAATACCTATCCCTGATAGCACAACTGATGCTATTGCATAAGACAAACATTTCCTACCAAGGCTGGAGGCTTGAATTTCTTCTTTCTTTGGTATAGTATTATAATCTTTTGGTTTTATTTCGTGATGTTCTTTTTTTTCATATTTATCAAATTCTTTCGATTGAGTTTCCTTAATCTTATAAGGATATTCCTCATGGCTAAAGATTTCTGTTCCACAATTTTGACAATATCTTTGATAGTCACTTTCTAATTTAGAACCACATATAGGACAATACATTTTACTGTTCACATTATTTTATCAAATGGTATATTAAATATTATTTAAGTTTACGACTTATTAATCTTACTCCTTCATAAAGCTTTTAAGCATAATGGAAATCAATTAATTTATAACCCCACTTTTTTATAATCATATGGTTCTACTAAGTCAAAAGTAGTTTTATTCCAATTCTTTTAAATTTATAATTGCTCTATGTTTTTCAGATGTAAAAAAATATAGTAATATTAAGGTAAAAAAATAAAAAAGATAATTTTTGTATTAAAAAATCTTATATAAATGGAAATAATGTACCTAAGTCAATCAATACAATAATAGCTAATATTATTCCAATAAGGGCTAGTGCTAATGCCATTACATTCATTATAATACCAAATATAGCAAGAGTACTTCCTACTTGTTCAATTACATTTTTTGGTTCTGATTTATTCGCTTCCTTACTATAACCTCTAGAGGATGATGCAAATATCAATCCAGGAATAGATAATCCCAGAGAAATACTTGAAAGAATTATACCTAAAATAGGACGTGGAGAACTGCTTCTAATAATTAAAACAGTAAATCTACCTACTCCAAATCCAATTGAAACTCCAAAAAATGCTAAAGATACAATTGCAAATATTAAACATTTTTTAGAATATTCACCCGCCTCACCTTCTTCTTTCGGTGATTCAGCACTATAATCGACAGTTTTTGCTTTTGGTTCCTCAGGTTGAGTAATTGGCTCTTCTAGTTCAGTTTCCTTAGCGGGTGGTTTATCATCTTCAATAGGAGACGGCTCTGGTTCATCAGTTACAATTGGCGTTTCGCTGGGAATAACAATTTCAGATCCACAATTCTGACAAAATTTTTGATTTTCGCTTTCTAATTCCGCTCCACACATTGGACAATACATACGAATATTCACACTATTTTTTTAAAATTCTGATTAATTATAATATAATTTAGATGTTAATCTATTTAATTTTACGTGTAATTGTAATTTTTAAGACAATATTAGATCCCTAAAATAGAGAAAAATACTTTTTTGTTAATTTAGATTTGTAAAAAAAGAAAAGAAAAAATTTTTTATTTAAAAAAATTAAGGGAATATGCCTAAACCTATAAGTATACTAATTACAGCAAGTATAGAAAGCCCTGTAACTACAACTGTCATTATTATCCCTATTATATTCAATACCAAACCCACTATAGCAAGAGAACTTCCAACTTTTTCAACTGTGTTATCTGGATCTAACTCTGATGCTTTTTTACTAATTTTTCTCGATGAAGTAGCAAATATTAAGCCAATTATAGATAATATTAAAGTTATAACTGTAAAAACTAATCCTAAAATCGGATAATATGACCCACCTGAAGTAATCCTCTCTCCTCTGAATGATATCATTCCAGAATATATTCCAAAAATTATAATCGAAATTATAGCGTATGCAAGACATTTACCTGCATAATTGCTTGCTAAATCCTTTTCTTCTGGTTTTTGAGAACTATAATCTTTAGTTGTTATTTCAGATTCTTTATCTTCTATAGATGGTTCTTCAGGCTTAGTTTCCTTAATTTTTGGTGCTGGTTCTTCAGTCGACGATGGTTCAGTTTTTTCAATTTGCGTTTCACTGGGGTTAATAATTTCAGATCCGCAGTTCTGACAGAATTTTTGATCTTCACTTTCTAATTTCGCTCCACACATTGGACAATACATTTGAGTATCACACTAGTTTTTTTAAAGTTCTGATTAATTCTAATTAAATTTAGATTTAATCTTTCTAATATTCTTATCTTAAAAAAGCTTTAATAAACCATTTTTTGTTACTTAATTAAAAATTGTATTATAAATTATATTTCATGGAGTTAAAGGATAAAATTTATAGATTTAAATTTTGAATTCTTGATCTATCTCTTTTTTCTCATCTTCTGTAAATTTTTTCACTACTTTTGCAGGAGACCCTATTGCGATTGAATATGGTGGGATATCTTGAGTTACTACCGAATTTGCTCCAATAATAGATCCTTTACCTATTGTAACTCCTGGCATTATAAAAGAATATGCACCGATTCTAGCATTTTCACAGATTTTAATAGGAGCATAGCTAAAGGTTGTATGTCTTAGTGTCATAGCATTATGAGTTATTAATTTCACTCCAATTCCACAACCACTTCCATCTTCGAATTCAATCAATTCAGGTAATAATGGATCAGGTACTGATCTTTCTGAAATATGACAATTATCTCCAATCTTCATTCCTAAAAATTTAAATAAAATATTTCTAGCACGTGGCCATCCGGTTAGATAGGAAATGATTAATGATAATAAGTGATTAAATGCACCTTTGACAAACCAAGCTATTGAGAATCTTTCTTTTTGCAAATGGTTAGCTATTATTAACATCGGTATGGGAGTGAAAATATGCTGGTCGGTATATATATCTATATGCGTCATTTTTCCTTCAGTTCTTATTTCAAATTCAGGTTTTTCATGTTTCCATACATGACGGGCAGAAACCAAATCTTTAAGAAACACGAAAAAATCGATGCTTACTAAAAATAAGATAACATTAAAACCGATATTGACAGGCATTAATAATAATAAGAACATAAATCTCGTATTCAAACTAATATCCTTATGAAACAAGATTCCAAAATATGCATAAGTTATTATTATAAAAGTTACAAGCACGATTCCGAAAAGACTAAATATATACATTATCGAACCGCTTAATTGTTTATTTTTTGCTATATTATATCCTAAGATAAATATTAGCATTAGAAGTACATATGTTATTAAAGTAATAGCATAGATATATAGTGAATAATCAAAAAAAAACAAGTAAAGAAGGGGAGCTATATTTTCATAAATTAAATCGATTATTGGAATATCAATAAAAATTCTATTAATTATAATTAAGATTATGATAGATGCACTTAATAGTAGGAATAAAAAGGCAATTATGAAACTTTTTTTCATTTTTTTATTATTTAGTGATGTTAATTAAAATTTAGTTGAATTTAAAGAATAATAATTTAATAATAAATCTAATTTATTATTATTAAGATTAGCTTATTAAAGATTTATTTAATCTCAGAGAAATTATGAATATGCAAATGGAAATTGAGAACCCTAAAATTTCTGTTATAATACCGACTTATAATGAAGAAGAAAATATCAAAAGAACTTTATTAGCAATCAAAGATCAACAAACAAATATTCCTTATGAAATCCTTGTGAGTGATGGAGGGAGTACAGATAATACTGTGAAAATAGCTAGAAACTATGCTAAAGTTTATAACTCTCCCCAAAAAGGAAAAGTAAATCAATTAAATTATATTATTAAATATCTCAATAGTGATCTTTTCTTATTTTTAGACGCAGATACGCTTATTGATCCTTTTTTTATCCAAAAAATTTATAATTTATTCGAGAAAGATGAGGAGCTTTTTGCTTGTAGCGCTCGTTACAAATATTATGACGGACAAGTTTTATCATTTAAAATGGGTTCATTAAAATTTACTCTTACAGATTATTTTTTTCTAAACTTTTTATCACACACGTGGTATTTTTTTAAAGATCTATTTGGGTATCCAGAGCTATCAGGATGTAACATCGCGATTCGCAAAAATGTATTACTTAAAGTAGGAAAATTTAAACAACCTCCAAATTCCTTAGGTATAGACAGAGTACTTTCAGAATCTGTTTTATATTATATTAAAAAAATCGGAAGAGGGAAAGTAAAAACGTTAAATTTCTTATCTGTACTAACAAGTGGAAGAAATTTAAGTACGCAGAGAAGTTTAAAACGCATTAATCAGTATGTAAGGGAAAAAGAGACTTATCGTCAGTTAGTAAGATCAACATAAATATTAATCATAAATTTTTACAAAAACTACAATCAATACTAATTTTATGAAAATTGCTCTCACTTTTGATGTGGAAAGAGATATTCCAAATCTTTTAGATACATATAATGGATTAGAAGTTGGTTTAGGAAAAATTATAGAAATCTTGGACAGATTTGGAATTAAAGGAACGTTTTTTTGGAATGTTGACGCAGCACGGAAATTTCCAGATATTTTAAGATCTCTAACCCATAATGGTCATGAAATAGCTTCACACGGTATGTATCATGAAAGATTAAAAAATTTAAAATTTGAAAAATGTAAAGAATTGATTTCTCAAAGTAAAAAAATTTTGGAAAATTTATCCAATTCACAAATTTTCGGTTTTAGAGCTCCTTATTTGAAAGCTCCTAACTATTTATTTCAAGTTTTAGAAGAATCTGGATATAAATATGATTCTTCTTTAACCAAATTCAATAAAAATCAAGAAGATGATATACACAAATATCAAATTAAGGAATATCCTCCCTATAATTTTAATTTCTATTTTAGAATTTCTTTCTTAAATTTTATTTTAAAAAGAACACTTAAAAAACGCGAATTCACTGTATTATTCGCTCACCCTTGGGAGGCAATTGATATTAAGAAATTATTAAAGGAAAAAACAGACCGAAAAACTAGAATGAAAAATTTATTTTTAAGACCTGACAGATGGAAAAACACGGGCGAAGAATTTTTAATAAGATTTGAAAAATTCATTAAAGAATATATTTCTAAGGAATATAAATTTGTAATCTTAAAGCAAATCGATTGTATTTGAGTGAGAATATTTAAAAAATGAAGATTTTAAATAAATATCAACCTTTTATATGGGATTAAGATTAATTTATATATCTTTTGGATAAAACAAAATATTAATAAAACCTTAAAATATCTTTAAAATATCATAAGCATGAAAGTTATCATCTTAGCTGGTGGAAAAGGAACTAGATTAAGACCACAAACAAATAATATTCCAAAAGCACTTGTTAAAATTGGAAAACACCCTATTATTTGGCATATAATGAAATATTACTCCCATTATGGTTTCAAGAAATTTATTATATGTCTTGGATATAAAGGGAAAGCCTTAAGAGATTATTTTTTAAATTACATTTATCAATTTAGTGATTTTACTATAGATTTAAGGAGTTCTGATATCCACTTTCATAAGAAAACTAATGAAGATTGGAAAGTAACATTAGTAGATACAGGTTTGGAAACTACGAAAGGTGGAAGAATCAAACAAATTGAAAAATATTTAGATTCTGATATAAATTTACTAACTTATGCAGACGGTTTATCTAATATTAATATTAAAGAATTAGTAGACTTTCACAAAAGTCATAAAAGAATATTAACGATAACGGGAGTATCTCCTAATTCAAAATTTGGAAGGATTGTTGAAAAAGAAGGTAAGGTAATTAATTTTGAAGAAAAAGCAAGAAGTTCTCTGATTAATGGAGGATTTATGGTATTTAACAAAAAGCTATTAAATTACATAGATTTAGAGAGCGATCTTGAGAGAGACGTATTCGATTATTTAGTAAATATAGGTGAATTAATGGTGTATAAACATAACGGAGAGTGGAAATGTATGGATACAGAAAAGGATTATTTAGAGTTAAATGAACTTTGGAATAATAAAGATGCGTTTTGGAGAATTTGGTAATTTAAAATATTTTTAAATTGATTTTAGAATGCTTAAAGCTGGAAAGTAAGAAACTGAATAAAGTATGCTATTCCATACGAATTACTAATAAATAAAAGGTCATAACATTTTTCTTATTATAAAAAAAATAGGTTTAATATCTGTGAATAGTCAAAATTATGATCATTTTTTTAGATGTACAAAATGTCAAAAAAGAGGAGCGATATTTTTATTAAAAGTTAATAATAATCAGATCATTATAAAACAGAGATGTCCTCAGCACGGGGCAAGAAGTTTTAAAGTTCCATTAATAAAATTAGCGGAATATATAGAGTTAATTAAAGATTCAATCTTTCGATGCTATAAGTGCGGGGAAAAAACAACTTTACAGAATATCAAATTTAGTGGACCATGGGCATTATTAAAAGGGTATTGTCCCACTCACAAAGATGGATTACCTGTCCAAAAGATTTGGAGTGCGATCTATATTACAGCGACTGAAATAGATATTGGCAACATTAAGAATATTATAATTTCTGAAAATCAAGAAGAATATCAACATAAAGAAAATAATATCGATAATTATCATTCTAAATCTCTAGGAAATACTAAGAATGTTTCAAATCCAGAATCCAATATCCCAGAAATAAAGTTTTGTGCGAATTGCGGTACGAAAATAAGGGGTGAAGAACGTTATTGCTCTGTATGTGGTTCTAAAATTCGTTAATCTCTATATTAATTTTAAAGTTAAGGATTGATGATTTAGAATAAATTAGCTTTATAACGAATTTAGTGAATAAAAAAACACAATTTTAATAAGAAAGAGTAATCTTACACTGAACTTGAAGATTGAAAAGAGATTTTTTCTTTTTTATCTCTAATAAATCCTTCTTAACATAAAGAATTTATATTAGATTGTTTTAAGAAATAATCTAATCTTATATGCATTCTTTATAAAACAAAATATTTAAATTCCTTAAACAGATAAAAAAAGAATTTTAAATTAAACTCACTTGGAAATCAATAAAACGCGTTTTGGAAAATTTAGCTAATAATATTTCAATATATTTTAAATATACTTAAGGTAAAAACCAACAATAGAATAAATAGTTCTATTCTATACGAAATAGTAACAAATATAAGATGAATTTTTCTTATTTTTAATAAAAAGAAGGATTAATTTCTATGTCAAATCAAGATTATAGCCAAGTTTTTAAATGCCCTGAATGTGGGACTGTTGGATCTATATATCTTTTAAAGGTAGATGGTGAAGATATAATAATAAAGCAGAGATGTCCCACACATGGAGGAAGAAGTTTTAAAATTTTATTAAGAAATTTAGACAAATATCTTCCTTATATAAATGACTCAATTTTCAGGTGCTATGAATGTGGTAAAAAAGCCGATTTAGACCGACTTATCTTTACTGGACCATTTGCAAAATTAAGTGTTATATGTCCAACACACCAAAATAAGTTACCAGACCAAAAAATTTGGAGTTTAGTTTATATGCTTGCAAAAGATATGATAACAAAGGAAGATGATGGCAACAATTTAGAAAAAGAAGACAACATTGAAGCCACCTCTGAGATAATAAAAGATAATGAAGAAATTATTAATACAGAAACAACTGAAAATCAAGAAATTATAAACAATTCTCTCTCTGATATGAAATTTTGTCCAAATTGTGGTACGAAAATAACGGGGGAAGAAATTTATTGTGCTGGATGCGGCACCAAATTAATTTAGTCTATTTATATAAGAAATGTTATAAAAAATCAACTTTTTATTTTCATTTTTCTATAAACTGATAATATTTTTTAAAGAAAAACATTCATTAGATCATAAAGCTCTTAAAAAATTAGCATTAATCTTAAAAAGAAGAAATAATGGATAACAATATAAAAGATCTAATTGATGAGGTGGAAAAGGAGAATGCTACACGTGCTCAAATGGAACATGAGAATAAATATCTTAAGGAAGAAATAAAGAGATTAAAGTTTACCATAAAAGAGCAGAGTATGATAATTGAGGATCAAGAAAAGAAAATTAGAAAGCAGAACATTATTCCCGATGATATTGAAATCTTAAAGGAGATTATTCAAAAGCAACGAGAAAACTTGGAGAAAAAGAGCAGAAATATAGATAATCTTAAATTTAATATAGATAATTTAATAAATGAGCTCCAAGAACTAAGAAGGGAATCATCAGATAAGGTTTCTAAGGATGATTTGATTAGTGCTAACAGTAGAATTGAGGAATTAAAAGATATAAATTCTAAACAATCAATAGAAATTAGTAAATTAAAATCTGAAATCGCTATTTTAGAAGAAAGACCCCAGCAAGATTTAATAAAGGATCAATTAACTAAGGCGGAAACAAGAATAAAACAATTAGAAAGTAGAAATGAAGATTTAATTGCTCAAATAAACTATTTTCAAGATGAATTAGATAAATCCACTCTAACAATCAAATCAATTAACCAAACGAGAAATCAATTGTTAGATGAAATTCAATCATATAAAGAAAAGATAAAAGATTTGAACTCCGAAATTGAGTCAATGAAATCAGAAGTGAAAACAAGAGAACTCAAAAATAAGGAATTAGGAGAAATGAAAGAAAATTTAAATGAAAGAATAGAGAAATTAATTGACGTTTCTAAAGACTTTAAATATAAGTCTAATTATAATCTTAGTTATCACCCTCTTGACAGATATTCTCCAATTCAATTAATAGAAAGATCCCTCAATTTAATGAATGAAGAAAATAAACAAAAAATAATTAATTCTTTAATATCCGATTTATCTCATTCTAATTTAGAAATCAGAACTCTCGCGGTAATCATTTTGGGTATAGTGCGTTCTGATGCAGCTTTTAATGCATTAATAAAATTGAAGAATGATGATAATTGGATTGTTCGATATTATCTAGTTAAAACTTTAAGTAGATATGGTCAAAGGGAAGGATTAAGGGAAATAATGGTAGAGTTTTTAAAAGATAAAGATATCGATGTAAGGGAATTAGCCTTTTCTTACTTTAATAAGTTTTAATTATCTAACATATAAAAAAAATTTTAAATAAAATTTGATTATTTTATAAAAAAAGGCCAAAAATTTTTTTAAATTTTGGTTGTTCAAAATTAATGATTATGAGAGATTTTCCAACCAATCGATGGAATTGGTCAGATGAGTTAGGAAAGTGGGTATATGCTGAAAGGGATCAAGATGGTAATATTAAATATACCTATCAAGTTAAACCTCCAAAGGAGTTTCTAATCCTAACTGAAAAATTAGAAGAGATGAATAAAAAATTAATGATCGCTAAAGATGCAGAAGAGAAAATGGAGATTTTTGAACAATTAATGGAAATTTCTAAGGAAATGAACAACATGCGCAAAAAAAAGAATGATTCATCTTAGCCTTTCTGTTTTTTTAAGCAATATATGAGTTAAATAAATCATAATAATATAAAATTATGAGATATAAATTAATTTCTTAAAATCGTTATAAAATCCTTATAGATTTAATTGAGAATTATTAAATTGAAAGATAAATATTTAATTTATTTAAAACTCTACCTCAACTAATAATATTAGGTTATTCAAATGAAAATCGCGGTATCTGGAAAAGGAGGAGTTGGCAAAACTCTTATTGCTGGAACATTAGCTAGATTATTTGCTAAAGATGGTTATAATGTTTTAGCTATTGATAATGATTCTGCTATGAATTTAAGCTATACTCTTGGTATTGATCCCGAAGTCAAGAAAGATATAATACCAATTTCAGAGATGAAAGAGTTGGTAAAGGAAAGAACTGAAGTAAAAGGAGGAGGACCAGGAGTGTATAATATAAATCCTAGGGTTTCAGATATACCAGATAGATTTAAGGTTTCAGGTCCAGATAATCTGGAATTACTCGTTTTAGGCGGAATAGAAGAGCCTGCTACAGGATGTTTGTGTCCTGAAAATGCTCTTATCAGAACTTTACTTCATAATTTATTCGTTAAGAGGGATGAAGTAATTATAGTAGATTTTGAGGCGGGATTAGAGCATTTGGGAAGAGGTACTGCTAAGGGTATAGATGTAATGTTGGTGATTACGGAACCATCGCAAAAATCTCTGGATTTAAGCAAAAAAATAATTAATCTATCTAAAAAATTAGGAATTATTAATATATATTTGGTGGCAAATAAGGTTATAGATGATTCACAAGAGGAGATAATAAATAAAAGGACACAAAATTGGGAAGTTCCACTATATCATTCAGTTCCATATGATATAGAGATAGGAAAAGCAGACCTAAATGGAGAACCTCCGTTAGATTTTAATTCCGATTCGAAAGCAGTACAATGTATCAAAACGCTATATCTAAAATTAAAACAATTAAAAGAAGAACTTTTTGATCTGTAGGAATAAAAAGATCCTTTATTTTAATAAAAAAATCTAAACTATATCTTTTAGATCTAAATCTAATTCTTCAGACATTTCTTCCCATTGAGAAATTGCTTCCATTGCTTGATCTTCATTCATAATCTCGATCGCGTATCCCGCGTGGACAATTACATATTTTCCTTTTTCAACATTTTGTACTAAAGCAATTATTACATTCTGTTTTATCCCATCAAAATCTACAGTTGCACTATTACCATCGGGAGAAATATCGATAATCTTTCCTGGTATTGCTAAACACATTATAATTTAAACTAATACGTTTATTAAGAAGAATAGTGGCGGACTAAAAATAAAATTACTGATTATATCTACAAAATACATAATTTTTAAAAAGAGATATCTTTGAAAATCTTCTTTTTATTGAGAATTATCTTGTGTTTGCTTCGAATAGTAATTAATTATATCGTTTAACCAATTAACAATATTCTTCTTAGACAGAAATTCTATATTATTTCTCAATCTTATTAATTCTGTAAGAATGAAAGAGGGATCTAATGGTCTCTTATGTTCTACAATTTCGAATAAGTACTCATTTGTTTTGTTAATCAAATTTTTAACATCTTCCGAATTCACTTTGAAATCTAAATACTCCATACTCTCAAGTTTAGAGATTAGATTGATTAAATTAAAAATTGCACTCGTTTCATTTGATTTAAACCAATTCTCTAAATGAAAATTTGTGGTAGGAAATTCAAATTTAGGAAGGACTTCTTCATAAGAATTATTGATTTTAATTATTGATTTAATGTTTTTGAATAGGAAAGAGGGACACCACGCATATAGTTGCTTAATTACATTAAAATCTTCCATTTCGGAACTAAAAATTATTTTATGATTTGTTTTTAAGAATCCAAAGGGAATAAGACATAAATAAAAATTTTCATTCGAAATAAAAAATTTTCTTGGTATTGTAAAATTTAACTGATGTTCTACGTCAATTGGATTATTCAATAAATCAAAATTTAGAGAATCAGAAATATTATATATATAAGAAAGCAACCCTTCAAATCCATTTATCTCTATTCTTAATAAGAATTTTTTTGAGGATATGTCCAATTCTGAACTTGATTTCGATTTAAACTTCAAATTAAGTATTAAATGAGAATAATTTTCTAAATTTGGAAATAACCAAGGAACACTATTAGATATATCTTTAGCTATCATTTCGCCATCAATGACTATATTATCTTTTCAAATCTTTCAATCTTTATATCAAGATTTCTTATCGAATTTTAAGATAAAAATTGATAATATGATATTTAAACTTTATACTAATATAAAAATTAATTTCCTAATCTATGTTTTCTAGATATTTGATTTAGTAAATTTGAGATTATGATACTTTAATTCCATAGAATCAACTCCATCATTGACCAAAATAAAAAAAATAAAAAAATATTTAGAAATATATTCTGACTACAAACCTAAAGGTGCTATATCTCTCAATCTGGTTCTATGGTATTTTAATCCGATATCATCTGGATTAGCTCCCATAGCCAAAGCATATAATTCCGTTAAATATATCACTGGAATGTTATAGTCTTGCTCAAATTCTTTTGAAAGATTTCTTTGGTTTGTATCAAACTGTTGAAAACAAGCTGGACAGTTAACCACGATTACATCGGCACCGGCTTTGATAATACTGTCTAATTTACGTTTAAGATTATGCATCCCAACTTCTTCGTATGCATTAGAAACAGCAGAACCACAGCATAATACTTCTTCTTCATAATCAATCACAGTAGCGCCTGTTGCAGCACTTAATTCTTTGAGAGTTTTTGGTCTCATAGGATCATCATTAGTTTCCATCCATTCATGTGGTCTCATATAATGACACCCGGGATGACACGCAACTTTAAGTCCTTCGAGAGGTTTAGTTATTGCTGATTTAATTTTATCAATACCAATATCTTTCTTTAATACATCGACAAAATGCCTCACATCAATAGATCCTTTGTATTCCTTCCCTATCTTCGCGAGTTCTCCATTAATATGTTCTTTTTTGATACTATCGTGTTCTAACTGATGTTGAACTCCCCTAAGAGTATTAGTACATCCATTACATAAGGAAATTATGTCCTTATTCTCTTCTTCAGCTAAGCAGATATTTCTTGCTCCTATAGCAAGCCACCCTTCATCATCAAAACTCTTGAATCCTGTTGGGTCTGGGCAACAAGTAAAGGGAGCTTCTGAAGTTTCGATTCCTAATTTATCAAAAACATATCGAGTAGAAGCTTCGATGAATGGAATTCTATTACCAATTGTGCATCCTTCAAACATTTTATATTCTGTCATTTGGTTATTCACCTTCCTTTAATTTTTGATTCACATTCATATTATTCAGAAGTGTTTTCAATTCTTCCGTATCTGGAGCGATAATATCTGGTAAGCCCATTCCTTCTCTTCTTCTTTCAATAGCGGATTGTGAGGGAATTGCCTTACCGTAATCATACACCGCTTTCGCTTGTTGATATATAAATTCGGGTCCGTTTCCTTTAGCGATACTTCTATTTTTTAGAAATGTGAAAATCTCTGTAAGTTCAATATTTTGTGGGCATACTTCATCACATGTATCGCATACAGTGCAACCCCAAATAGCGATTTCATCAGCATTAAAAATACTATCCTCATAACCCAATAAAGCATTTAGAATATTACTTCTAGGATTATATCTGTATTGATAGAATTCATCAGTCACATATGATACAGGACAATTATCTGTACATCTATTGCATTGATAACAGTATTTTATTACATCAGATCCTTGATGATAATCCATAACTTGTTTCCTAAATTCAAAATCTATAACCATATTTGATCACTCATTTTTGTTTTTTTCTTGTTTTAATTTCTATGTAAATTTTAGTTGGTTATAACCCTTGCATGGGCAGTCATATCCAATCTATTATTTGTATTGGATATTTCATCCTAAACCAACGTTTAATTTACGCGAGTAAACCTCTTTGCCCTCCTCATCAACAACAGTGATGTGGGCGGCACATGATAGTCAGCAATCATAACAACGCACTATCATTTCTAAAAGATTTACTACTCCTTCGTCTATATCCTCACTCATTTTTGTTTATCACTTTATAATTTTTCTATTTTTTAACCTCTAAGCAAGTTTAATCTATCCATGGATCTGGTAAATTCAGACCTTCTAAGGCTTTATCTTCAAAAACTTGTTTTGCTGTATGCATCAATGATTTTTCGATTCCTGCGATATTGTGATTCGTGGCAACTAACAGATTTAATTTCTTACAAATACCTTCTGCATCAGACCAAATATGATACAAGAGTAAGCCTCGTGGAGCTTCTGTGACACCTACCCCATTTCCTTCTCTTGGTTCCACATCTAAGGTTTTGCAATCAGGATTCACAATATCAGGATCCTCTAACAAGGTTTTTATTTGTTCGATTGCTTCTACAGTTTCTATTAATCGCGCCCAATGATATGCGAATGTGTGATGAGAAACTTCTCCGACTTTGTCTCTAAATTGTTGCAAAGCATCTTGAGCTAAGGGAGTTGCCATTCTATCCGCAGCGTTGATCATTGCCAGACAATTTGCGCGGTATATTCCCTCTGGGTACCCAGCTGGTTTATAATACATGTGGGTTGCATATGAATGTTCGGGAATATGCTCACCTAAGGCATCAAGATAATTCTGTACCTTATAGTCAGTTTTCTCTCCTTCAGGTGAAACTATACGGATATCACCTTCATAGATATCATGAACGCCATTTTTAGCCATTCCCAAATAATATGTAGGAACGACTCCTACATTAGCCACAACATCCCAATAGTCTTCGACAACCTTTAAGCCTATATCGACTGTTTTCTTGGTAAATTCAATTTGTTCATCGACTTGTTTTAAAAATTTGTCCCGTGCATCTTCATCCATTGGTTTCTTCATCCCACCAACGATTGCAGAAATCGGATGCACAGACTTTCCACCAATTTCTTGACAAAGTTTTTGTCCGAAATCCATCATCTTTAACGCCATTTTGCCAACATCGGGCATCTTGTTTATAACATGAACAACGTTGCGTTTTGCAGGATCAGCAAACGGTCCTAACAAGAAATCTGGTGCTGCCAATGCATAGAAATGTAATATATGAGAAGCATACTGCTTTGCGTTCATTATTAATTGTCGCAATTTATAGGCTGGTTCCGGAATCTCCACACCCCACGCATCTTCTACTGCTTTTGTTGGAGTAATGTGATGGGGAATAGGACAAATCCCACAAATTCTTGGCGTGATTCGGGGTACATGTTCACAATACCGTCCCTCTACAAATTTTTCAAAAAATCGAGTAGATGTGATATTGAATTGAACATCCTTAACCTTTCCATCATCGTCAATAACAACATGTAAATCCCCGTGACCCTCTAATCGGGTGACTGGTTCAACTTCTATTTCCTTAACCATTTTATTTATGCACCTCTTCTGTAAATTGTTTATTCTTTGCTAAGGTGAATTTCTCAAAGGTACCAATATGATCTTTTACTTGAGCTAGCAATTCATCCTTAGATAAAGCAACATTAAATCCTTTAATTGCTATATCGGCAAATCTTGATGCTTGATCCGCAACCCATTCTGTTTGACCATAACAGCCAGTGCAGGGAGCGTTGACCTTAATACACATACCACCGCATCCTGCTCTTGTGACTGGTCCCATACAAATATATCCTTGTTCAATGAAGCATTCTTCTTGGTTAGGGAGTCCTTCATAATCTCTTTTTACTTTTGTCATAGTGGATTTGCTACCAATAATTCTGGGACACGTATCGCAGACATTAGATATTTCATGGAAGTCTGGATTATTTTTTAGGTATCCCAATAGGTTCGTGGCTACTTGTTTTGCTTTATCATTTAACTGTGTTAAAGGTGTTTCTGCTTCTCCTTTATTTTTTATTTGCTTCAATATGTCCGCTGAGAGATCGAATCCTGCCATTAATGGAACATTCAAATATAAAGATAAGAATTCATACATGGCTTTCTTCTCTCCCGTAGTAATATTAGAAAGATCTCTGGTTTTCTCAATTAGTTTATCTGCTCGTACATGTGCTGTTTTTGATGGACCAAAACATCCTACACATGGACTACCATTGCCAGGACATTTTAATGAGCATCCAACACTTGTAATCGGTCCGAAACAGAGAGTCCCCTTATCGAGAATGCATCCCTCTTCATTTAATGGACATTGAGTACAGAATGAATATTCTTCGTTTGGAAAATCCTTTTGTCCAAGTAAGAATTGGACGGCACTCACAATTTGCTCTGGTTTTGGAGGACATCCAGAAATATAGGCATCTACATCAATGATATCATCTACCACAACCACGTATTCTCTAAATCCTGGGACGTGTTCTGTTGGCTCTTTTGGATTTTCATCAGTGATGCTTTCGGCTTCATGGAATTTTCTATCAACTAATTCTTGCTTTTTCCATTCATTGGCTAAGCCATGAACATTGCCATAGCAAGCGCAACTGCCGAAATTAATTATTAATTGACATTTTTTCCTCATTAGTTCTACACTTTCGTAATCCTCATTTGTTCGAACAGAACCTTCAATGAACCCAACTAAGACTTCCCCGTCTTGACGTGCTTTTAATGAATCAAGTTTATAGTCAACAACTGCTGGCCAGTAAACAAATTCCAGTGCTGGAAGAATATCTAACAATCCTAAATGTGCATTCAATAAGGACTGATGACATCCCCAACAATCACTGAGTTGCATGAAAGCTACTTTTACTGCCATTTTTCATCATTTAAAATTTGTTTTTTTGTTTTAATTTTAATTTTTAATTTCCTAGTTAATTGCAAATAGGATGTTTATAATGTATTAAGCAATTTATTAAAAAATTACTCCTATATTATCGAAAAATTACCCTAGCACTTAAGAAAGGAATAATTATTCATAAAAATACTAATAAACTTTTTCAAATAGTGAATCAATATTCAAATGTTCATTAATATGCATATTTGAGTAAATAGAGAAAAGAGTTTGGTTGTAAAGCAATAATCTAATATTTCGATCTTTAATGTCGTGAATTCAATTTCACTACTTTATAATTATAAGAAATTTTGAAAATATAAAAATGATTTGAATTTCGATGAATAATCAGAGTCTTTAAGACTTCTTGGAAATTTCATTCATCATTGTATTTATAATATATACTACACGATCCTTCTTGCGAGACCATACAAGGACCAATGGGATTGAGGGGAGTACATACTTTTCTAAAAAGTTTACATTCATAAGGATAAATTTTCCCTGTCATAACAAGATGGCATGAACACCCCAGAGGAATATCTTGAGCATTTTTAATAGAAATATCAAACTTTTTATCAGCATCAAACTTTGAATATTGATCTCGTATTTCTAACCCTCCGTCCATAATCCTTCCAATGCCTCGCCATGGAGATGAGACAGATTTGAATACATCTGAAATGATTGATTGTGCAATTGTATTGCCTTCTGGTTTCACGACTCGTTTGTATTCGTTTATTGTTTTATGATCTTGATTCTTGATTTGGTTTAAAAGTATTAAAATTGAAAGGAGAACATCATTAGGTTCAAAACCCGCTACCACATTCGGAACTTTATACGAATCAGAAAATAATTTGAATGGTTTGAGCCCAATTATTGTCGCAACATGACCCGGAGAAATAAACCCATCTATATTTAATCTATCAATACTAATTAAAAGTTCTAAGGCGGCAGGAATGAGTTTATGTGCGCAAATAACAGAAAAGTTGGAAGGAGGAGTGTTTTTTATCTCATATCCAATTAAAGGAACCGTTGTTTCAAATCCTATAGCAAAAAATATTACTTCTTTATTAGGATTTTCTCTGGCAATTTTAACTGCATCATTTGGTCCATAGACAATTCTAACATCAGCACCTTCAGCTTTTAATTCTGCCAATGATATATTTGTAGCCGGAACTCGTATCATATCCCCGAAAGAAGTTATGATTGTATCATCTCTCTTTCCCAATTGGATTGCTTTATCTATATCTGCTGCGGGACATACGCAAACTGGACATCCGGGGCCAGAAACTATCTCTAAATCCTCAGGAAGAAGTGATCTAAGTCCAAATTTAGATATTGTGTGTTCGTGTGTTCCACACACATGCATTAGCTTTATAGTTTTACCTAAAGAATTCATATGAGAATTAATCAAATTCACGATCTTTTTTGTGAAATCTTTATTTCTTAAAACTTGTAGACTAGGAATTTCCATTTTTAGTATATTAGAGCAAAATAATGCGCTATTTATCTATTTAATAGAATTATCATTGAAATATAAATAAAATCTGTATATAGCATAATATAAAACTATGAATAACAAATATGACCTAAAAATTGGATTAACAAATTCTCGGTATTGGTTCTCCTAATGGCATATCAATAAATCGAGTTCCACCCACAATTGTCTCTAATAAAACTCTTTTTGGATTTTCTTTCTTAACATCCCCTATAATTTTCGCATCTTCTCCATTTTTAATCGATTGAATTTTCTGTAGAATATCCTGAGCATATTTGGGATCAACTGCTAATAAAGCTCGTCCTTCACTGGCAATATTGTAAGGGTCTAATCCCAACATATCACATATAGCCCTCACTTGATTTTTAATCGGAACTGTCTCTTCCTTTATCCAAATACTCACATTAGATTTACTTGCCCAATGGTTTAAAGCACCTGAAATTCCTCCTCGTGTAGGATCTTTCATCGCATGAATATGATTTTTATTAATATAAGGTCTTAGATTTTCAATGATATCTGTCAATAAATTTACATCTGATTTTAAGTCAGTTGATATATTTAAACCTTCTCGTTTTGCCATTAATGAAGTTCCATGGTCGCCAATTGTGCCTGTTATAATGATTTTATCTCCACTTTTTAAGTTATCATCGGTTATTCGCAGATTTTTATCCTTAAATCCTATTCCCGAGGTTGATATAATGATTTCATTTAGACTGTTTTTGGGCATTACTTTTGTATCCCCTGCAATTATTCCAATATTACCTTCCTCGGCAGTTTTATTAAATGATTTCACAATTTTTTCAAGTTTAGCAAACTCAAATCCCTCTTCGATTATAAAAGAAGATGTTAATGCAATAGGAGTGGCACCCATCATTAATAGATCATTTACCGTTCCACATATACTTAATTTGCCCAAATCTCCTCCTGGAAAAAACAATGGATATACCGTATGACCATCTGCGGTTACTACAATTTCCTTATCATAATTTTCAAGTGGAATAGTTGCCCCATCATCCAACTCTTCAACTCCTATTCCATATGAAATTTTCTTTTTTTTTATATCCTTTGTAATGAACTTTATTAGTTCCTCTTGAAGGATCCCACCAGCCCCATGTGCTAATCGAACTTTCGAAAGATTTTCCTCTCTATCCATATTAAATAAAAAGAATATAACAAAAAGAATTTTTAGCTAAAATAATCTAATTTATAAAAAAATAGACTTTATTTTAATTGAATGAGTAAAAATACCCTTCAAACTGTGGAAATCAATATAACAGGAATTGTGCAAGGAGTTGGGTTTCGACCTTTCCTCTTTAATTTGGCACGTGAACATAATCTCAATGGATACGTACTAAATAGAGGAAATGCAGGTGTGAGATTAATTTTACAAGGAAACTCAAATCATATTTCACAATTTATTGAAGATATTGAGGAAAAAAAGCCAAGAATCGCTTATATTGAAAATATTGATGTTAATGAATTAAAGAACTCTGAAGAATATTCAAAACTTAAAATTAAGAAAAGTGAACAAGGAAGAGGGATTAGTTTAACCTTACCTGCGGATGTTGCAGTATGTGAAAAGTGCTTAAAAGAGATGAGAAACCCGAGTTTGAATAGATATTATCAATACCCATTTATCGCATGTGCTGTATGTGGACCAAGATTTACATCGGTAAAATCCTTACCTTACGATAGAAAACGAACTACAATTGAGGAGTTTCCTTTTTGTGCAGAATGCCTAAATGAATATAGAGATTTTGACAATAGACGATTTCATGCCCAAACTTATAGTTGTGCTAAATGCG
Source organism: Promethearchaeia archaeon (assembly GCA_046497275.1). Classification (GTDB taxonomy): domain Archaea; phylum Asgardarchaeota; class Lokiarchaeia; order Sigyniarchaeales; family SOKP01; genus TEKIR-8. The sequence continues at coordinate 77,545 of JAWOFX010000054.1, forward strand.
GTCCAAATTATCAACTTTTTGATAGAGAAGGAAAATTAATTAAAGAAAAAGCCATTTCAGAAATTCTCGAAGAGTCCACTAATCGCATTAAAAATGGAGAGATTGTAGCGGTAAAAGGTATTGGAGGGGTTCATTTAGTATGCTTAGCAGATAATGATGAGATCATATTAAAACTTAGGAAACGTAAAAAAAAGAGAAAATACAAACCATTTGCCTTAATGGTCCCGAATCTCGAAATAATAAATGATTATTTTATAATATCAGAGAAAGAAAAAGAAATTATACAATCTTTTAGAAGGCCTATCGTTTTGTTAAAAAAGAGTTATAAATTCCCTCAATCAAATATTAGTGAATTGGTAGCTCCTGGATTAAATAATATTGGATTTATGTTACCATATACTGGCATTCATCACCTCCTTTTTGACTATATAGGCAAAAAACCATTAATCTATACAAGTGGGAATAAATCAAATATACCAATGGGAATAGAAAATGAGAAAATTGTAAACCAATTAAATGAAGTTGCGGATTTTTTTCTTCTGCATGACAGGAAAATATATCAGAGAGCTGATGATAGTGTTTTAAGGATTCATAATAATAAAGTTAAATTGATTAGAAGATCACGAGGCTATGTTCCAGAATATATACCTCTTCCATTTGAAGTTGAAATTCCTGGAGCCTTAGCAACGGGTCCTGAACTAAATGTAACGGGAGCTGTTTTGAGGAGAAATCGTATATTTCCAACTCAACATATTGGAAATATTAATAATCTTGAAACTTTTGATTTTTTAAAAAACGCTTTATTTCATATGAAAGAACTACTTCAAATTAAAAATGAAGAAATAAAATTTATTGCTTGTGATGCTCATCCTGTATTTATTACTTCCCAATTTGCTAAAGAAACATCTGAAAAGTTTGAAATTCCTATATATCCAGTTCAACATCATTACTCTCATATCTTAGGTTTGATGGCAGAAAACAATATAAAACCAAAAGAGAAAATTATTGGAATTAGTACTGATGGAGTTGGGTATGGTGATGATGGGAATATCTGGGGCGGAGAGATATTACTTTGTAATTACGATAATTTTCAGAGACTTGGTCATTTAGAGTACCAACCTATGATAGGAGGAGATAGATGTGCCAAATATCCCGCTAGAATGGCTGCTTCAATTCTATTGAAAATTAAGGGGATTGGAGAGGCTCGAAAAATTTTTAAAAAAATCAAGCTGGCAAAAGATTTGGAATATGGAGAATCAGAATTAGACACCCTTATAAATCAATTCTCAAGGGCAGATTATAAGTTTCCTGCTGAAAATATACCTTTATCAAGCTCCACAGGAAGAATTTTTGATACCGTATCATATTTATTAGGGGCATGCAGTATTAAGACCTATAGGGGGGAGCCAGCCATGAGATTGGAAGGATTAGCAACGAAAGGAAATGCTGAAAATGTTAATTTAGAGATAAATTATTCGAATAAAAAGGGAATTTCAATAATCAATACTTCAAAATTGATAATGAATATTTTAGAATTGATTAAAAATAATCAAAATAAAAAGGCAGACATAGCCGCAAAATTCCAAGAAGAAATTGGAAAAGCTTTTGCGAGTGTTGCAATAGAACACGCCAAGAAATTCGATATAAAAAAAATAGGTCTTTCTGGGGGTGTCGCCTATAATTTTGCCTTTTCTAGCAAAGTGAAAGAAGAGATTTTAAATGCTAAATTTGAATTTTTAGAACATAACAAAATACCTCCTGGAGATGCAGGTATTAGCTCTGGGCAATTAATAAACGGAATCTTCAGATATAAGGAATATTTTTAAGAATCCTATTATCGAAGGTTTTTAATTACTAAATACTATTTTTGAAGAATTTATTTTTTTAGAAAAGATTGTATATAATATAGTTAAATTCTACTCATTCTCATCATAAGAGTTTAAGGATTTAAATAAAAAGAAGTTGAAATATAAACTAAAACTTAAGTGAAAAAAATGGTTGAAATTATTGAATACGTAAATGGTTTTTTAACGATTCTTTTCGTTGTTATCTCCGTATTAATTGGATTGATAATTATAAATAAATATCGTGGAAAGAAGCAAAAACAATTCCTCTATTTTGGTCTATTCTGGGCTGGAATGACAACACCATGGTGGCCTCAAATCGTAATATTCCTGAATTTTTTAATCACTGGAATGGTAATTGAAATGGATTTCTGGGTTATATTAGGAGTCGCCTTCCTACCCTTTACAGTAATCGTGGGAGTAATGGCTTATTTAATTGTCTTACCTATTAAACCAAATAAAAAGAATATCATTAGAGCGATAACCTATACTCCAAATATTCTCTATGAAATTTTCTTACTGATTGCAATATTCTTAAATAATATTACTATTTGGATAGCTGATCACGATCCTTTAGCAGAAGGAGGAGCTTTTATAATTGATTGGTCTTATTTTAGTATTCCATACTTTATTTTAAGTCTTATATTTTTCTTAATCTTTGGAATTTGGTTTTCAAGATTATCAATGAAATCAGATAACTCAGAGGTAAGATTAAAAGGAAAATTCTTATTTATCGCTTTTATCTCGTTTGCTATTGGAACTATGATAGATTTTATAATCCCTGATCCGATAATTTATACGATAGCAAGACTCATACTGCTTTCAAGTTCACTCGAATTTTATATGGGGTTGCTGCTTCCGAAGTGGGTTACTAGATCTCGAACTTAATAATCTTTATATAAAAGTAAATTCTAATAGAAACTTTTTTTTTATACTTAATTTTTTCATACTTAATATTTCAAATCTGAAAATAACATATTTCAAAATAAAAAATCAATTAAAACTAATTCTAAAATAGTAAAAATGCAAAAATTAAATCAATCAATTGAAGAAGAATATGATGCTGCAATTATTGGCGCCGGTAATGGGGGATTAGTCGCTGCTACCCAGTTGGCTTTAGAAGGTAAAAAGATAATTCTCTTTGAACAACATAATGTGCCTGGAGGCTTTGCAACGAGTTTTGTAAGAGGTAGATTTGAATTTGAAGCATCTCTTCATGAATTATGTGATTATGGTCCAGAATCAAATAAAGGAGGGATAAGGAAATTATTTGAAGAACTAGGCATTGATATTCCCGTAGAAAAAGTTCCAGAAGCCTACCATTTAATAATAACTTCACCTGATGAGAATTTAAATATTACAGTTCCATTTGGAGTTAATGATTATATTAACTGCATCATTAAACAAGTACCCGAAAGTGAAAAATCAGTAAAGAAATTCATAAAACTTTGCCAAGAAGTTCACGAAGCGTTAAATTATATCAGAGAATCAAAAGGTAATGCAGATAAAAAGATTCTTATGAGTGAATATGGAAATTTCTTAAGAACCGCAGCTTATAGCCTTGATGATGTATTAAATGCACTAAAAATCTCAAAAAAGGCTCAAGATATTATAAAAGGATATTGGGTATACTTAGCAATTCCTACAAGTAGAATAAATTTTACTATATATGCCGCAATGTTATATTTTTTCTTGATCAGAGGTGCATATATCCCAAAACACCGTTCCTCAGGATATACGATGGCTTTAGAGAAAAGAATAAGAGACCTTGGAGGGAGAATAGAATTTAACACGAAGGTAGAAAAAATTGTTGTTAAAGATGGAAAAGTCACAGGATTAGAAACATCTCAAGGTGACAAAATCAAAACGAATTTTATCATCTCAAATGCATCTCCTACATTAGTATATAATAATCTAATTTATCCTGATTCAGAACGACCAGATATAGGATATCAATTTGTAAATGCACGAAGACATGCTGTAAGTTGTTTTGTGGTATATTTGGGCTTAAATAAGTCAGTAGAAGAACTAGGTATAAAAAATTATAGTTATGTTATCTCAGAAAGTACAGATACGGGAGAGATGTATGAATCATTTAAAAATTTAGAATGCCCTAGAATTCAAGCTACTATTTGTATGAATAACACTATAGAAGATGCCTCTCCTCAAGGCACCTCCATTTTGATTATCACATCCTTTTTCCGACCAGAGGCATGGTCTGGGATCGATGAAAATGAATATTTCATTTTAAAAAATAAGTTCGCCATGGAATTAATCGAAAAATTTGAAAAAGCAACTAATACTTCAATTTCAGAAAGTATTGAAGAAATGGAAATTGCTACACCAGAAACTTATTCCAGATATACAGGCACCTATAAAGGGGTTACATATGGTTATGAAGTTGATTCTTGGGATTCAACACTTCCAAGATTAATGAGAATGAGCGAAGAGAGATTTATCGAAGGGCTAAAAATATGCGGAGGATTTTCTTTTCAAGGTGTAAGCTATACTAATTCACTTTTATCTGGACAAATCACGGCACTATTAACTTTACAAGATTTAATGAATGAGGAGGTTGACAATGAGTAAAGAAGAACGTGAATTAAAGGTTAAAATTAAAGGAAAAATACGAGATTTATTAGCATTTTCTAAATTAACTTCCAAACGAGAAAAAAAGATAGATAAAGCTTCCGCAGAACCTATAGAAGCCGATTTTTTAAAAGATTTAGCAAAGAACCTACATCCTAATTATCAACATTTAATAATAGATAAAATAATCAAGGAGACTAAATATTCACAAACTTTTCGACTTATTGCAGATCCTGAGTCGGAAACTAAAAAACCAGCCTATTTCCGCGCGGGTCAATATCTTAGCTTAAAAGTGAACGTAAATGGATATGATATAACTAGGCCATATTCGATTTCTTCATCACCTACAGATGCTACTCGGGGTTTTTATGAAATCACCATAAAAAAAGAAGAAAATGGATTTTTAACTAATTATATCTGGGAAAATTGGAGAGAAGGGACAAAAGTTATAAGTTCCGGTCCTGAAGGCTTCTTTTATTACCAACCATTAAGGGATTCGAAGAATATTATTGGAATTGCTGGAGGATCTGGGATAACCTCATTTCGTTCAATTGCTAAGGAAATTACAGAAGGAAATCTTGATATTAACTTAACGATTCTTTACGGATGTTCTGATGAAGAAGATATTCTATTTTATGAGGAATTAAAAGATTTAGAGAGTAAATTTCCAGAAAAAATAAAATTAGTAATTGCGCTCAGTTGTGAAGAGATTACTATGGAAGGTTGCGAAAAAGGTTTTATAAGCTCTGATATAATACAAAAATACGCTGATATTAGAAATAATACATTCTTTATCTGTGGACCACAGATGATGTACGATTATTTAGACAGTGAGATTGATAAGTTAAAAATACCTGAAGAACAAATTCGAAAAGAAGTATATGGAGAAGTCAAAAATGTTTTAAAATTTCCAGACTATCCGAGAGAAAATATAGAAAAAGTTTTTAATATAAAAGTCCATATAGGTAATGTTTTAAAAGAGATTCCTGCAATGGCGACAGAAACAATTCTAGTGTCAATGGAGAAAGCAAAAATTAGGGCTCCCTCCAGTTGCAGATCCGGAGAATGTGGTTTTTGCCGCTCTTATCTTGTTTCTGGAGAGATATTTGTCCCACATAAATCTGATAATAGAAGGGCAGCGGAAAAAGAGTTTAATTATTTTCATCCGTGTTCATCTTATCCTACATCAAACTTAGAAATAGTTGTTCCAAGGAAAAAGTAATAAACTATACTTCTTTCTTTTTTTTAAATATTAATCTAACCGCTATTCTATAAATATAGATAGATTAAAATAATTAAAAATCGCCATATTAGGAATTTATATATATTTCAAAAATAAATATAATTAAAACCAAATCTCACAAGTTTTTGTGATCATTTTTCCCATGAAAGAATCCCCTCCTTTGGACGAAATAATTGAGATAATTAGAGAAGAACAAGATTTAGATTCAGTAATCGGTCTTATTTGTTTAAATTATATTATCATACATAGTCCAGTTGATGAGATTTTGCTCTTTATTGAAAGAAAAGGTATTAAAATTCCAATTAAAAGGGTATACACAAGATTAGAACTACTAAGATATATTTGTCTTCATTATTATGAGCAGTTTAATACTAATGAACAGATTCAAGATCTTTATGATAATTGTCTCGATTATATCGGTTTTGAAATGACTAGTGATAAAGATCTCAAATTTTATCTATATAAGAATGATTTTATTGCTAAGCAAGACCTCATTGATGCCTTTAGTGATTGGGCAGCAGATTTAGGGATTACGGTATATGACGCAAGATCTGTAGATGATGAATATAAAATAGATCTTTATTTGGTCAGAAGGACTCCTTTGCTCAGGAGTGAAACTGTGTTCGTCAGAACGGGCCATGAAATTAATCAAAAAAAATATGAAAAAGTCTTAGAACTCATTAAAAAATCCTCGAAATTAGCAACATGGAACGTATTTTTAACCACTCCACTCGCGATATATAAAATTGGATTAAGAAAATTCATAAAAGATATGGAACGGGAGAATGTATGGTTATATATAATAGATCCAATAAATAAGCAAATTTATGGGATTACCAAGGGAAAAAAATCTAAAGATTACGATTCTGATTTAAGAGATGAATATATAGAAAAATTGCCACGAGAACCTATTAGGGCTCAAACACGATTGAAAGAGATTTCAACCTTTCAATTTGAAGAGGGTAAATCTTATTCTCCAAAAAATTTTTACATGTTCGATTTGCTTGATGTATTAGAACATGATAAATTTGTGAGTGCACCTAAAAAAGAATCAACTTATTCCAAAATATTCCGAAATTTAATGATCATGGAAAGAAAATCTGGGATCCCCGTTTTTTCATATTCTAGTGAACGAGTGAAGGATCAAATATTGTTTTCTGGATTTTTATCAGCTATGGATGATTTTGTTTCTCAAATAGGAGAAACTACAGCATTAAAAGAAATTAATTATAAAGGATTTTATGTCCAAGCCGCTTATGGAAAATCTATCAAATTAGCTTTATTTCTTTCAGAAGCGGCTGATAAGAGCTTAAAGGAACGAGTTGATTTCTTGCTCAATTACTTAGAAAAAAAATATAAAAAAGAAATTGAGCAATTTAGAAAAACTGGTGAGACTTCGATTTTCAAAGATAAAGAGATCCTCCCGATCGTCAAGCAATTTCTGAATATCTAAATCTTTTAATTAATTATAAAATAATCTTATAAATTGATTAATCACATTATTCTAATTAATACACGATAATATGTTTTGTAAAAAATGGAACCTTTAAATAATAATTTCCAAGAATTAAAGGATAATTTTGAAAAGAAACATGGATTATTATGCCTAAACTGCTTATTTAATAAGAGTAGATTTGAAGAAATCGAACAATTTATTGAAAAACATAATATACCTACTTTAGAATCTGATGTTAAACCTTCAAAGTATGACTTGCTTAAAAGTATTGCGTCTTATTTTTATCAAAAATACAAAGATAATGCAGAAATACAATCAAATTATAAAGATCCTCTCTATTATATTGGGAATAAAGTACTTGAAGATGAAAAATTAAAACATTACCTCACACGTTTCGATTTTTTCGCACGGCAAGATCTCATTGATGCCTTTAGCGATTGGTGTGCTGATTTGGGCATAAGCGTATATGACGCGTCAAAGATTAACAATAAGAATATTGATCTTTATCTTATTAGACGTACACCTCTGTTGAGGAGTGAAGCTGCATTTGTTAGAACTGGTGCTCAACTTGATGAAGAAAATTATAAAAATACCTTTTATTTGATCAATGAAGCATCAAAATTAGCTACTTGGACTGTATTTGTCACGACACCGTTGGGCGTATATAATATAGGATTAGAACGTATGGTCTCTGATATGGAAAAACTTAATACTTGGTTATATGTTATTAATCCACTACACAAAGAGATTCATGGAATTACAAAGGGGGGAAAAAGTAAGGATTACGACTCTGATTTAAGAGACAATTTTATTGAAAAATTACCTAAGGAACCCATAAGAGCACCCTCAAAAGTAATTGAAATTTCAAAATATGAATTTGATGATGATATTTCCTATAAACCAAAGAATTATTCCTTATTTGAAATATTTACTGAAGAAGAAATGCAGGAAATTCAAGAAGAGAGTAAGAGTGAACATAAATATAGGAACATTTTCCGTAATTTAATGATTATAGATAAAGATGCGGGATTACCCTTAATTTCCTATACAAGCGAAGAAAAACCTTTAGATAAAGTGTTGATATCAGGTTTTCTCACTGCAATGGATAATTTTGTATCTGAGATTGGAGGAGAATCTGCTATGAAAGATATAAATTATAAAGGTTTGTATGTTCAAGCATCTTATGGGAAAAATATTAAAGCAGCATTATTTCTTTCTGATCCCGCGGATAAAAGTTTGAAAGAGCGATTAAATTATTTAGTTAATTATATTGAAACCCATTATAATAATGAAATACAAGAATTCAGAAAAACAGGAGACACATCAAATTTTGATGAAAAAAAGATAAATCCATTAATTATTGAAATTCTTGATATGTAAATAGATATCTCATTTTAAAATATTAATAATTGCTCTATTTATAAACTCTTATTACCTTATACTAAAGAAAAATAATTTATTTCATTTAATTCTATTAATAGTATAAATTTTTATAATATTTACTTAATTAAGCGGGAATATTTACAAAAGTATAAATTATTATGGTGTTAACTAAACGAATAATTCCCTGTCTCGATGTCACTGAAGGAAGAGTGGTGAAAGGAGTCAAATTCGTTGAAATCAGAGATGCTGGTGATGCTGTTGAATTAGGGAAATTTTATGATGGGCAAGGAGCAGATGAATTAGTATTCTTAGATATAACTGCTTCTTCTGATAAACGAAAAATTTTGATAGATCTAGTTGAGAGAACTGGAGAACAAATTTTCATCCCATTTACCGTAGGAGGAGGAGTTCGGAGTGTTAAAGATATAAAAGAAATACTTAGGTCTGGTGCTGATAAAATTTCAATAAACACTGCGGCTGTGAAAAATCCAACTATCATCACAGAAGGAGCTAAAATTTTTGGATCTCAATGTATCGTTATAGCAATTGATGCAAAAAGAGTGTATGTTAAAAATCCTAAAGATTCTCCCGATAAGAAAGTGATTGAACTGATGGATGATAAATTTTGTTGGTGGGAAGTGTATATCAATGGAGGTAGAACACCCACTGGAATCGATGCTATTAATTGGGGAGAAAAAGTACAAAACCTTGGGTCTGGGGAAATATTATTAACAAGCATGGATCGCGACGGAACGTATGATGGATATGATTTAGAACTCACAAAAATATTTAGTGAAAATTTAGATATACCTATTATAGCTTCAGGTGGAGCAGGCAAACCCCAGCATATCGTTGATGCATTTAAAGAGGGAAAAGCTGACGCTGCGTTAGCCGCATCAATTTTCCATTATGATGAATATTCCATCAAAGAAGTCAAAATGATTTGTAAAAGAAATGATATTCCTATGAGGATTTAAAAATGACTTTTTATATCGCAATAATAGATTATGGTATCGGCAATTTAAAAAGTGTCAGTAAAATAATAACATATCTTGGAGAGAAAAGCATAATAACTTCCGATCCTGGTATAATCTTTAATGCTGATGGAATTATTCTTCCGGGTGTAGGAGCATTTGGAGATGGAATAAAAAATCTAAAAGAAAAGGATTTAATCTCTATTATTCATGATGTAGTTAACGATAATAAACCATTGTTCGGCATTTGTTTAGGAATGCAATTGCTTTTCACAAAAAGTTATGAAATGGGAGTAAATAAAGGTTTGAATTTAATAAAAGGTGAGATTAGAGCCTTTAATAAACAAAATGTAGATAAAGTTCCACAAATTGGCTGGAATAGTGTTAATTTCAAAAAAAAAAATCACTTTCTGATTAAAGGAATTCCAGATAACTCATATTTCTATTTTGTTCATAGCTATTATTGCATTCCTGAATATGAAGAAGATATTTTGGGTTTAACTCAATATGGACAAAAAATGTTTTGTTCAATGATTTGTAAAGAAAACATTATTGGAACCCAATTTCATCCAGAAAAATCAAGTAAATATGGTAAAAAAATATATGAAAATTTTATTTCATTTTGTAAAAAATAGATTTCATATCATACTCTATTAATAATCGTATTTTTTAAATCTCTTAACCTAATTTTTAATAATTTACTTAAATTCTATGTGATCATCTTATGGGAGGTCTCTTCGGAGTTGTATCAAATAATGATTGTGTTAATGATCTATTTTATGGAACAGATTATCATTCACATTTAGGAACAGTGAGAGGAGGACTAGCGGTTAAAAATTCAGGGGGATTACAAAGATATATTAAAAATATCACTACTTCTCAATTTCGATCTAAATTTGAAGATGATATATCTAAAATGCATGGAAACAAAGGAATCGGAGTAATTAGTGATTATGATGATCAACCATTAATTATAAAGTCTCACTTGGGAGTTTTTGGGATAGTAACAGTAGGAAAGATCATTAATATAGGAAGTTTGGCTGAAAAAATCTTAAAAAATGGAATTACTTTTTCTGAAATGCATGGAGGGGAAATTAACCCTACCGAGATGGTTGCAACATTGATTAGTCAAGAAAATACTTATGAGGAAGGAATCAAAAAAGTTCATAATGAGATTGATGGATCTTGTACACTACTTATTTTAACTGATAAAGGAATATATGCTGCAAGAGATAAATTTGGTAGAACACCATTAATAATAGGCAAAAAAAAGGAAGCATATGCAGCAACAATGGAAACTTGTGCATTTCCTAATTTAGGATACAATATAGAGAAGGTTCTCGGACCTGGTGAAATAGTTTTTATAAATGAAAAAGGGATTACACAAAAAATACCACCTGGAAAAAAAATGCAAATTTGTTCCTTTTTATGGGTTTATTATGGTTATCCCGCATCGAGTTATGAAAATATTAATGTTGAAGAAGTGCGTTATAAATGTGGTAAAAATCTAGCTAAAAATGACACTATCGATATTGATATCGTAGCGGGAATTCCTGATTCTGGAACTGCTCATGGGCTTGGTTATGCCAAACAATCGGAAGTAAATTTTTTAAGACCTTTTGTAAAATATACTCCAACATGGGCAAGAAGCTTTATGCCTCAAGATCAAAAGATACGTGATAATATTGCAAAAATGAAATTGATTCCCATAAAAGAGCTTATAAATGGAAAACGGATTTTATTCTGTGAAGATTCAATTGTAAGAGGTACTCAACTTAGAAAGACAATAAAAAGACTTTATGAATTAGGTGCAAAAGAAATCCATATGAGACCTGCATGTCCTCCTTTAATATTTGATTGTCCATTTCTTAATTTTTCCCGATCGAGATCAGAGTTAGACCTTGCTGGTAGGAGAGCAATCAATAAATTAAATGGCGAGAATATTGTTAATCCATTTGAATATAGTGACCCTAATTCAGAAAAATATAGAAAAATGGTTGAAATGATACGCAAAGAATTAAAATTGACAAGTCTTAAATATCAAACACTTGAAAATTTAATAAATGCAATTGGGTTACCAAAAGAAAAATTATGCACTTATTGTTGGAATGGAAAGGGGCTAAGTTTTAAATTGGAATTGATAGATTCAGAAAAAGATGAATTAGAAATATTAAATGAATAAATTAATCCACATTTAGAAAAAATTCGCCGTGGTATTAACATCAGTTAATTTTTAATATCAATTTCGTGATGATGTTATAGATTTTTCTATTCCTTTAAGTTTTTCTACAGATTTCAATGGATATCGACCTGTTAAACATGCCTTACATAAATCACTTTTTAATCCTATAGCATCTTTTAGATCATCAATGGTTTGATATAACAACGAATCAGCTCCTATAATTTTCTTTATTTCTTGAATGCATTCATCCCCCTTATATTGTTGCAAACATTTCCCAGCGATAAGCTCAGTACGAGTAGGAAAATCAATACCCATATAGCAAGCACTAATTATTGGAGGACAACTAATTCGAACATTAACAGATTTTGCCCCTGCTTTTTTTATAAGGGATATTATTTGTTTGGTTGTAGTCCCTCTGACAATTGAATCATCTATTAAAATTACATCCTTTCCATTCACAACACTTTTTATGGGATTTAATTTTTCTTCCACCGCACTTTTACGTTTCTGTTGCCCCGGCATAATAAATGTACGCCAAACATATCTATTTTTCATCAAACCCTCACCATATGGTAATTTTGCCTCGTTAGCATATCCAACAGCTGCACTCCTTCCTGAATCTGGAACAGGCACCACTATTGCATTTTCCTTAAATTGAGGATCTTTTAATTTAGGATCACGTTGAGCTAATTTTTTTCCCATACGTAACCTCGCTTCTGCGACTGATACTCCATCAATTACAGAATCAGGTCGAGCAAAATATACAAATTCAAACATGCATACTGCTGTTTTTTCCGTTTTTAGGATGAGTTCAGAATGAATCTCTTTTTGATGACTTAAATGAATAATCTCACCTGGTTTTACGTCTCTTATAAAATCTGCTCCTACAGAATCAATTGCACAAGATTCTGAGGCAACGAAATAGAGATTTCTATTCTCTGTTCTCTTTTCTCCTATACATAGTGGTTTAAATCCTAAAGGATCTCGCATTGCATAAATGTCACCATTTGGTGTTAACAAAATAAGAGAATATGCACCATCTAAGAATTTACTCATTAGCTTCAAGATTTCTGGCCAATTTTCACTTCCGAGAGATATAGAAGCAATTAATTGAGCAATTACTTCTGTATCTGTTTTAGTAACAAATACCCTTCCCATATCTTCCATTTTAGCCTTTATTTCAGCATAGTTTGGAATCGTTCCATTAAATGCGAAAGAAAACTCAATTTCATTATTATTAAAATGATAAGGTTGAATATAATCTTGAGAATAATACTCTTCAGAGCCAGTAGTGGCATAGCGATTGTGTCCAATTCCCACATTGCCCCAATATTGAGATAATTTTTTACTATCCAATACCTTTGACACTAATCCTTTTTGCTTATATGTATAAATTTTTCCTCCTGTTTTTAAAACTGAAATCCCAGTTGATTCTTGCCCTCGATGTTGTAGAGCGATTAAGCCCTTATATAGATATTTTGACACCGAAAATCCAATATCATCGCATGTAACTCCAAAAATAGCACAATGCTCTTTTGGTTTATCCTTAACAGAATAATCTAATTGATTTATGCGCATTTTAACAAATAGAACAAGAGAAAACTTTTCTAACTCTTGTTAATTATAATAATTATAATTTTACAATTAATTTAGTGTTTTATAATTTTTATTAATTAGTTTAATACTTAATTAATAAACTATAAGAATTTCGTGATTAAAATAAGCTCAGAAAGGAAATATTTAGCATTCTTATTATTAATTGGAGGAGAAAGTAAAAGATTTGGCGAAGATAAAGGATTATTTAAAATTGGCAACAAACATTTAATTGAATATCAAATTGATACTTTAAATGAATTCAATTATGATTTATTTTTAGTTGCTCACTCTAAACACCAAGTTAAAAAATATATTGATAATATCAATTATAAGAATATCACTGGCTTTATAGTAGATGAATCAAACGAATTTTTTAAGCAAGATATCAGATCACCCATGCTTGGATTATATTCTTCTTTTAAAGAATTACAAAAACATTCGTATCAAAAATGTTTTGCTATTTCTTGTGATATGCCATTTATTCACCTCAAAGTGGTTGAATTTTTAATAAATAAATCTTTTAATTTTGATTGTTGTATGCCTATTTGGAATAATAACTATATTGAACCATTATTTACTATTTATCCAGTAAAAAAAGCTTTTTATAGCGCACGAGAAAATTTAAATAATAAACAATTTAAGCTAACTAATTTAATTAAACCTAATTGGAAAGTAAATTTTATTTCAATAGAAAACACCATTAAACATCTTGACAAAAATCTTCTTACTTTTATCAATATCAATCAAAAAGAGGATTTAGAAGATTTAAGCTTAGATTTATTTAAAAAGTATAAAGAAAAATAAAAAAATAAGATTAAATTTTAATAGTTTAGTTTAGTAGAAGTCTTCTCTTGGTAGGACTCCGCTAATAATCCCGAGAACGCCACCCGCTAATAATAAGTAAACACCTAAACCTGCATCTCCCAAATTAACTAAAAACGGAAATACATCGCCATATTGTTCACCTATAGAAGCAAGAACGAATAGTAAATAGAGTGGTCCAGATGTTCCTCCAAAAATATCAGGAACATATAATGCCAACATAAAAACTAAACCTAAAGTCAGTGGAAAGAGAGAGAAAATTATTATTACAGCTCTGCTTTTTATACCAATTAATTGTAGGACTCCTGAGGCTAACCAAATTATGAATAATATAACAAAGACCCAATATAATATTATATTTATTCCAAATCCGGAAGCTATACTTGTTGAATCCATTAATAATTCTGGTATATTAAGCATAAGTCCAATACCTGAACCGACGAAGCCAGTCGCACCAAATAGAGCAAAGACAAACGTCCCTAAAATAGTGACAATTCCAGCAATAATGGCTAAAATTTTTCCAGCGCCCATAATTTTTTAACCTTTTTAAGATATTATTTTTTTTTAAGTTACCATTTAGATTTGTCAAATAAAAATCTTTAGAATAGTATCATTATATGCATTTATATATTATAAGAATTTCTATATTTTTTAAAAAAATTTTATTTTATTTTCTTATTTTATCAATGAGACAATTTAGAAGAAGATAAAAAATAAATAAGAACAATACTCTAATTAAAAGCAATGGAACAAAAAAAATATTTAGCAATAATAATTTTGATTGGGGGGAAGAGTAACCGTACTGGATATGAGAAGGGAGAATTTGAATTAGATGGAAAACCTTTACTTCTACATCAAATTGAAACATTATCCGAATTTGATGAAGATGTATATTTAGTAGCAAATTCAGAAGAACAAATCCTCAAAATTAAGAAAAAAATTGAATTTCCTAAAGAGGTAGAGTTTGTCATCGACGATAGGGATTTTTTCCCTTATCCTGGGATCTTTACACCTATGATTGGTATATATTCGGGATTTCATAAATTAAAGAATCTTCAATTTAAGAAAACTTTTCTACTTTCGGGAGATGCGCCTTTGATTAAATCTAAAGTTATAAAATATATGATAAATAATTCAGAAGGATTTGATTGTGTAATACCTAGATGGGAGAATGGATTTTTAGAAACTTTATTTGCTATATATCCAGTTACTAAAACTTTTGAGAATGCCAAAAACATTATCAAATCTCAAAAGCATTATGCGCTTACTAAACTAATAGATGAGGCTTGGAATATCAATTATATTTCAGTCGAAAAGGAACTTAAAGAGATAGATCCTAATTTACTGAGCTTATTCAACATAAATGGACCAATTGATATTGAAAAAATAAAAAGAGTATACAAGAAATAGAAAAAATTGATTTCTATTATTAATTTTCTCTATTATGCAAAATGCAAGATAATAAAATAGCTAAGAGTTCAAAAAATTTATAAAAATTAACACTTGAATTTATTTATAAAGATTTTTGAGATAACTACTATTCTATTATTAAAAAATATTTGGGTTTGATTGATTATCGTTATGGGATTAAATATTGAGTGGGAAAAACTTAAGAAAGTTTTAAACGATATTATTGAAATTTCTTTGGATGAGGATTCATCCTCAGTTAAAATTAATATTTCAGATAAAGATTTTATGGAAAGTAAATTAGGGCGAAACCTTATAGGAAGTGAAGATTCCATCAACTTGCTACTAAATAATTATATAAAGGATAAAAATATTAAACCTAAAATAGAAATCAATCGAGAAGAAAATTCTATTCTATTAAGTCTTGATAATAATCACGATGCTAAGAAAATTCAGAAGTTTTTTGAAGATTTCTTTTTTGGAGATATTCTTAAAAATATGATTGAAGCTTTATTCGGAGCTTTTGGAGGAATGTATGGAACGGAAAATATTTAACATCCCTCATTAAAAGATTTCTAAAATATTAAAAAAAATTAGATTCAAATAATTCCGCTTCAATCAAAATATTATAAATGAAACATTTTTTAATTGAAAATTTCTTTTTAAAATGAATAAGATTATGAAGAATCAACCAAATCTTAAAATTCTAATAACAAAACGACAAATTAAGAGCAAAATTAAGGAACTAGCTAAAGAGATTAGTAGAGATTATGAGGGAAAAATTCCTCTTTTAATAGCAGTATTGAAAGGATCATTTATGTTTCTTGCAGATTTAGTGCGTGAATTATCAATCGATATTGAAATTGAATTCATTGAGCTTTCAAGCTATGGAAAATCTACAGAAAGTTCTGGTGAAGTCAGAGTTATTAAATGGTTAAAAAAAGAAATAGAGAACCGGGATATTTTATTAATCGAAGATATTGTCGATACAGGTTTAACCTTATCAAGTTTATTGAATAAAATTAAAAAGAATAGTCCCTCCTCCTTAAAAGTTTGCTGTTTAACGAGTAAACCTGCTAGAAGAGAAATTGATGTCCCTATAGATTATTTAGGATTTGATGTGCCAAATAAATTCATAGTTGGATATGGTATTGATTATAATGAAATCTATAGAAATTTACCAGAAATTTACTATTTAGAAAATGAATAATTCTAAATACTTGAAAGAACTTATAGCTGTTTCGACAGGGGATCAAATAGCAGACGTTCTAATAAAGAATATAAGATTGATAAACACCTTTAATGGCGAAATTGAGGAAACGAATATAGCACTATATAAGGATAGAATCGCAGGTATTGGAGATTATACTCAATCGAAAGAAGAGATTGATATTGATAATGATTTTTTAGCACCTAATTTTATTGATGGACACACTCATTTAGAGAGTTCAATGCTTCATCCTCTAGGATATACAAAAGCGGTCATCCCAAAGGGAATCTCGACTATCGTGACAGATTTGCATGAATTGGCAAATATAGCAGGAATTGAAGGTATAGAATTTGTACTTGAATGGTCTGATAAATTACCGATGGATATTATTTTGGAAGCTCCTTCTTGCGTACCTTCAACCGATTATGAGACCTCAGGTGCAGAAATAAATGAAAATGATATTAAAGAACTTTTAGACTATAAAAATGTTATTGGATTAGGCGAAATGATGAGTTTTCCCGCAGTTATACAAGGAAATGAGGATACATTGAAGAAAATCTTAATAGCTAAGGATAAAATTATTGATGGCCATGCGCCAGAACTTAATGGAAAAGAATTAAATGCCTATATTTCCGCAGGTATAAGATCAGAACATGAATCGACGACACTTCAAGAAGCAAAAGAAAAACTAAGAAAAGGAATGTATATCATGATAAGAGAAGGATCATCTGAGAAAAATTTAGAAGCACTTCTTCCTTTGGTTGACGAAAATACTTATAATCGTTGTATGTTTATAACAGATGATAGAACATGTTCTGATTTATTAAGAGAGGGAGGAGTTGATCATATTGTAAGAAAAGCAATAAAATTTGGTTTAGATCCAATAAGAGCTATTCAATTAGCAACTATTAATCCTGCAAATTATTTTAATTTACGAGAGAGAGGATTAATTGCTCCAGGATTTTTAGCAAACATGTTCACTTTTAAGGATTTAAATAATATCAACGCAAATTTAGTTTTTTATAGGGGAAAGCTTGTTGCACAAAATGGTAACTCTATTTTTAAAGCACCACCAATTCAAAATGAATTAACCGATACTTTTGATGTAAAAGATTTCTCTAAAGATTCATTGAAAATTAATACAAATAAAATTCAGAATGGCAGCATCAATTATCCAGTAATAAAAATAATACCTCATCAAATAATAACTGAAAAAATTATAAAAGATCTACAAGTCTCTGATGGGATAATATTACCTGATCCTAAGAATGATATATTAAAATTAGTTGTTATTGAAAGGCATAAAGCAACTGGAAATATTGGTAAGGGATTTGTAAAAGGTTTCGGGTTAAAAAAAGGGGCATTAGCCTCATCAATAGCACATGATTCTCATAACATTATCTGTGTTGGATATACTGATAAAGCCATTACTATTGCTGTAGAAAAAATAAGACGTCTTAATGGAGGCTTAGTTGTTGCTAATAATGACCATATTATTTCAAATCTCCCCTTACCTATTGCGGGATTATTATCTCCAAAACCACTTAAAAAGGTAGTTGTAAATTTCGAAAAGCTAGAGAAAGCTGCACATCAGTTAGGAGATTTACCAGATGAACCATTTTCGATTCTTTCATTCTTAGGGCTTGCTGTAATTCCGGAATTGCGCTTAACTGATCGAGGATATTTCGATCTCACAGAAATATAAGATATAACGATTAAATATCTAAAAAAAAGAAATTTTTTTCATTTCTTAAAATTAATAGGTTTTATATTGGAAAATCTTAGAATATTACTGACTTATCTTATAAAATAAATCTTAATAAAAATAATGATTTATTCTAAATACTAGGTTTTAATAAATAATTATACTAATTGAGATATACTATGGAAAATTCTATAACCATTAAGAACGGTATTGTTTACGACCCGATAAATGATATAGATGGTGAAAAGCGAGATATCTATATAAAGGATGGTGTAGTAGTAGAAAAACCAGATCCTGATGCGAAAGAAATTGATGCATCCGAAAAGATTGTCATGCCAGGTGGGGTAGATATTCATTCCCACATTGCGGGCGCAAAAGTTAATTCTGGACGATCTTTTCGACCAGAAGATCATATGATTGATGAAGTTAAAAAAACGAAAACTACGAGATCTGGGACAGGCTATTCTGTTCCTTCTACATGGGTCACAGGATATCGATATGCAAAACTAGGCTATACAACAGTTATCGAACCCGCCATGCCTTTATTAGAAGCAAGACATACTCATGAAGAGTTTTTAAATACACCAATTATAGATAAAGCAGCATTTCCTTTGCTTGGGAATAATTGGTATGTTATGCAATTCATCAAGGAAAAAGACTGGGAAAAACTAGCGGGGTACCTTGCATGGATCATGAAAGCGACAAAAGGATATGCAGTAAAAATAGTTAATCCTGGTGGTGTTGAAAATTGGGCCTGGGGTAAAAACGTCGATTCATTAGACAGCGAAGTTTTTCATTTCGGAGTGACCCCAAGACAAATTTTAGAAGGACTTGCAAAAGCAAATGAAATGTTAGAATTACCTCATTCAATTCATATGCATGCTAATAATTTAGGTCACCCTGGAAACTTCGAGCACACAATTAATAGTTGGAAAACCTTAGAAGGAATTGAGCCAAGGGGAGATCGAAAAACTACAGTTCATTTAACTCATTGTCAGTTTAATGCGTATGGCGGTTCTAATTGGGGAGATTTTCGTTCGGCAGCTCCCGAAATTGCAGAGTATATTAATACTCACGATCATGTAACGATTGATATGGGACAAGTAGTTTTTGCTAAGGCGGCAACAACTACGATGACCGCAGATGGACCTTGGGAGTTCGCACTTTATCATCTGAGTGGAATGAGTGGATGGGGTGCAAAACCAGGTGTGAAGTGGATTAATGGACAAGTGGAGGGTGAATCTGGGTCTGGTATTGTTCCATATTTCTTTAGTCCTAAAGTAGGGGTTAACGCTATACAATGGGCTATTGGACTTGAATTAGCTTTGTTAGTTGACGATCCTTGGAAGATTTTTATGACAACGGATCACCCCAATGGTGGACCATTTATCTATTATCCAAAAATTATTCGCTGGTTAATGGATAGAAAGACTAGAGATGAAATGCTTGATACTATATCTAACAAGGCAGATTCTCAAACTCAATTACGAGATATTGATAGGGAACTCTCTTTAAATGAAATCGCTATTATGACACGCGCTGGAACTGCGAAATGCTTAGGATTAAAAGATAGAGGCCACTTAGGAAAAGGTGCGATAGGAGATGTATCTATTTTCGATCTAGATCCAAATAATAACAATGATGGGCACACAATTGAAAAAGCATTTTCCAATGCCGCCTACACTATCAAGGATGGACAGATTGTAGTTCAAGATGGAGAAATCGTAGCCTCACCAATGGGAACTACTATCGTATCCGAAGGTAAAATCAAAGACAGTATTTTAGAGGCAACCATCGATGAGGTGAAACTTCGTTGGAGAGATCATTATAGTATCAACTTCAATAACTATGAAATAGGCGATTATTACACTCCTAAGATTAAAGTCGTAAACGGAGCTTAAATATTTTCTTTATTTTTACATTTTTTTACAATAATTACCTAAGATATGAGTTTTTTTATTTTTTCAAAAACATTGTTAAAAACTGAATAAAAATAAATTATTTACTGAGTTTATAGTATTCATATTATGGATATTTGTTTTATTAATCCGGCCCCGGTTTCTTATATTAGAGAACGCGGACATGAAAAGACAGGCGCATACCCCCCTTTAGGAATACTCTCAATCATTGCCTATCTCAAACAACAAGGTTATGATAATAATATTCTAATAGATCAACATGCTACAAAAGAACCTACTGCTAGTGTTCTAGAAAAAGTTAAAGAATTCGACCCAGATGTTATTGGTTTTAATTCAATTACAGACATAAATATGGGAGTTCAAGCAGTTAAAATTGCTGAAAAAGTTAAACAATTCAATCCGAATGTCAATCATGTGTTTGGAAATTATCATGCGACTTTTAATCACAGAAGATTGCTTGAAAAGTATCCATTTATTGACATCTGCGTGAGAGGGGAGGGGGAATTAACTTTCTTAGAATTAATAAAAACGATAGAAAGTCAAAAAGAACCCGAAAATGTTCGAGGGATTACTTACCGAAATTCGCAGGGAAAGATTAAAATTAATGAAGATAGACCTTTAATTAAAGATCTCGATTCATTACCCTTCCCAGATAGATCTATTCTTGGAAAAGTTCAATATTCCCAAAATTATGGTGGATTTAATGCAGATTATGGAAAATTTACAACCATTCAATCCAGTAGAGGATGTACTTTCAATTGTGCGTTTTGCTCCCAGAGTAGGGTATCCAATCAGCGATGGAGGGGTAAATCGGTTGATTACGTGATTGAAGAATTACAATATCTTGAAGAATTAGGATACACAAATCTCTATTGGGTTGATGATAATTTCACAAATAAACCAAATAGAACAATTGAACTATGTAGAGCAATACGGAAAAATCATCTTGATTTTATTTGGATATCTGAACAAAGAGTGGATCTTGTATCAAAAAACTTAATCGAAAATATGCGAAAAGCGGGATGTAGAACTATTTCCCTTGGAATTGAAAGTGCTAATCAAAGAATCTTAGATTATTTTAATAAACGCATCACACCTAAAATGGCTTTAGATGCGACAAATACAATAAAAAAAGCAAAAATCGATTTTTTAATGGGAACATTTATTATAGGTGCCCCAACTGAAACCTTAGAAGAAATAAAAAGAACTTTTGAATTTGCGTGCCAATTAAATATAGATTTCCCGCAATTTCATATATTTGGGGCGATCCCCGGTACAGATGTTTGGGATGATCTTGTGAAATCGGGTAAAATTGATCCTGAGAAATATTGGGAAACAGGTGTGAAAACTCTTGAGTCTCCTCTAAAATTAGTTGAAAAAGAAATGCGTCGAGCTTATTTTGATTTTATTATGCGCCCGAATTTTATCATAAAACAATTATTTCAATCTTTAAAAAGTATTCATCGATTAAAGATACTCTTTACTAATTTAGGATTCTTTACGGATGTAAAAAGTGTAGAGCGATTTTTGAATTTCACAATGGATACATGGACTCATGGAACCGAATTAGACTAAAGAGATTTAATGATTAAATTCTATTAAATTGATTTTTAGTGATATATTTTTACCTTAATCTTTATTAAATTGAAAATCAAAGTAAAAATAAGAATTAACAATTTTAGATAAAAAGTTAAAAAACTCTTAAAATTCAAATGATTGAAATGAATGAAAAGAATTCTAAATCACTTCTTAAAAAGTTTATTATCCTAGTAATTTTTTTAGGAGTAATTATCATAACTGCAGAGGTAGATTGGGCGGCTGAAAATTCTCTTGTCGGTTTAGGTTTTCGATATTTCTGGTTTATTTTATTACTAAGTTTAGCTATAATTCTACCACTACTGTTTATGTATCTTGCAGGAGGAGAAATGCGAGAAGAAAATGAATATGAGAGAAAACTGTTTATCATTTCCATAATTTTATTTGTTATTGCTAATGGTATTCCAATAATTTTCTATGTTATCATTGGAATCCCACCCGGATTCTTTATTTATTTACAATTAGCTCTCTTTGGCCTTATCCCGGCTTTTTTCCCAAGATTAAGAGATAATAGATCGCGAATAATTCTACTGGTTTTACTTTATACTATTATAATAGTACCAATCGGAATTCTAGTTAATTCGGCAATTTCTTCACTTTGGGCAGGAGGAGATAATTGGATTTACTATCTCTCTTTCTGGGGATTGCTTATGACTTTTTTTTATCTTCTAATTGCAATCGGATGGAAATTAGGTGGAGGTACACAAAGACAAAGTTGGAATATATTTGTAGCCGGTACAATATTACAATATAGTACTTTAGAAGATTTCTTTTTTTTCTTGTTAAATGGGCAATCTCTACCTGGAACTTGGGATTGGATGGACCAATTTGTCATCAATCTTGAATGGCTTTTTGGTCGCGTTCCTACTGACTTAGATTTATTGCTTTTTTGTATAATTACATCAAGCATCGCCTTGTTTGTTCTTTTCGACGTTCACGGTTATATTTGGAATAAATTAAAAGCAAGTTAATCGAGAAAAAAATAACTTATAAATTTAAACTGTAATATCTCTTTATTTTTTTATTAAATTGAATAACCATATCTGATATTAATTCACCCATTTAATTACAATAATGGAGAAGAGAATTGATTTCTACCTATAAGGTTCATTACGTTCGAGAATTTTATTTATAAGATGTTCTCTACCTGTATTTTTAAGCCTTTTTTTATATTTATCAAGCATTCCTCGACAATGAGAGGGCCCTCCTTCTTGCCACACAGTCCAAAGTGGGTCAATTTGAGACTCTGAAGTGTTCATCATTTCTTGATGCCATTCTTTTAAGTATTTAGAAGCTTGTCCAACTATATCTGCCCTCTTCTCGGCAAGATTATCTAACATATGAAAATCGTTTTGCCGGTCAAATAACATAATTTTTGGAAAATCTTTCATTCCCGTATGATAAGTATTAATCATTATCCATTTATCAAATATCACAGTTCTCTGACTACTCCATGCATTCTGAGAAATAATCAAATATTCTCTTCCAAAATCAGCATTACTCTCAATTTCTTGATAAAAGCTTTTTCCATCCCAAGATTCTGGGATTTTTTTCTTTAATCCCCTCGCTATAGTAGCAGATATATCTGCTTGATAAACTAAGTTATCATATTCTTTATTCCAATCTTTCTCTGGCCATCGAATTATCATAGGGATACGATTAACAAAATGATCAGCAGTGGCATGATCTCCGTATACATTAAGTTCACCTTGGCTTTCTCCATGATCCGCGCCAATAATAATTAAACTATCATCATAAATTTCAAGATTGTTAAGAATACCTACAATTTTACCTACAAAATCATCAGCATACCTTATTCCTACATCATATCCATCAATCCAATTTTTAAAATCTTCTAAATTTTTGATTTCAGGTGATTTTATTCTAGGAAAGGCTTTTAAGAAGAATTTTTCTTCCTCTCCAAATCCTAGTAAATCTCGAGCTGAGCGAGGTCCATAGCTATTTCTGTGTTCATCAATTATATCTTGAGTAATCCATGAAGGAGGGGGATCATTCTCGAAAGGATTCCCATAAGACATAGGCGTTCGATAAGGAGTATGCGGATCCCAGGTATTAATATGCAAAAACCAATTATCTGTTTTTCCATTCTCCTCAAGCCATTTTTTAGCATACGGATATACAGTATCGGCAATTTCCATTCCTTTTTTTCCGGGATTATATATCTCTTTAAAAGGGGCATAAAACCAATATGCTGAATGTCGTTCTGCATATGGTGAAATTGATACAGTATGAAATCCAGCACTTCGTATAAGATTAACCCAGAAATTTTGATATCGTTGATCTTCAAAATCACGTTCTTTCCCCTTTAATCTTAGATCTGCGGCAGTTCCACCGTGACTAACTATTCCAGTATGAATTCCAAATCGTCCCATGAACATAGATGCCCGAGAAGGTAAGCAAGGAGCATCAGATGCATAACAATTTGTAAATTTCGTTCCTTCCTCAGCGATTTTGTCAATATTAGGGGTTGTATTTCTCTGATATCCATAACATCCTAAATGATCTGCCCTTAAAGTGTCAATGTCGATATAAATTATTCTCATATATGAGAAATATTAATTGTTTAAATAAAAACTTTAAATAAATATAGATTATAGTAAAACAAGATACATTAAGGAGTGGTTATTCAAATTGTCAGTCGATTGGGAAAAAATAAGAGAAGAAGAATATCCAACAATCAGAAAAAATAATTTGATTTATTTGCTCTCCGCAGGGGCATCCATAATGAATAAAAGTGCATTTATAGAAGGGCTTAACTATTTAGATCAAATGCGAACTTATGGGGACATTAATTATGAATTATTTTTCTTAGAATTAGATCAGATAAGAAAGCAAATTGCGGAATATATTAATAGTGATCCAAGTGAAATCGCGTTTTTATTGAATACGACTTCAGGGATCTCAGCCTCAGCATATATGCTAAAAAAGGATATAGGAGAGATATTATATCCATCAATCGAATTCCCTACATCTATTCATATGTTTAGAAGATTAGGATTTCCTTGTTTAAGAATCGATCATGAAAATGGAAAATATCCCATTAAAAATTTTAAAAAAAAACTTTCAAAAAAGACCAAATATAGTATACAAAGTCAAGTACAATCTTTCAATGGATTCAGACAAAATTTAGAAGAATATGGAGCTTTTTGTAAGAAAAATGGCTTACTAAATATTGTAAATTCAACTCAAGCATTTGGAGTATTTGAGATTGATGTTAAATCCCAAAATATTGATATTCTTGTATCTAATGCTTTAAAGTGGTTGGGTTGTGGATATGGTATTGGAATCATATATATTAATGAAAAACTAATTAAAAAATATAATCTCCCATTTACAGGCTGGTTATCTATTAATGATCCTTTTGCTATGGATAATGAAAATATGAATATAATTCAACAAACAAGAGCGATGGATTCACTAGGAGGATGTCCAAACTTTGCATCTTTACTTACCTTAAGAGGAGCATTATCCTTGATAAAAGAAAAAATTGGAGAAGGTGATATAAAATTAGGAATAAAAAAAATCCAAGAAAGGATAATATCTTTAACTTCTTATTTTTTAGAAAAATTAGACAATACAGACTTTAAAATTATAACACCAAGAGAAAAGGAATATAGATCAGGAATTATTACTGTTGAGCATAAAAATGCTAAAAAAATCCATCGATATCTAACTAAAAACAATGTATTTACCACTTTAAAGCAATATCCTAAAGCAGATAATGAGACATTAATTCGATTTGCAATAAACTATTACAACAATTTCCAAGATTTGGAAAAAACAATAAATATCCTTAATAGTTGTAGATATTTCTAAGTTCTATAAAAATAAAAAGAAATAATTTTTATTGTAATGTATTAGCGCCCATACTTCCCCATCAATTCTGTCTTTTCTATTAAATGATCCCCAAATTTCTTTTTGTAATTATTTTTATTCACTCCCTCTAATTTCGGTGTATCTAAAGCATACAAACGAAAGAAATATCTATGAACTCCTCCTGGAGGACAGGGGCCTCCATAATCTGTTTTCCCAAAATCATTCTTTCCTTCTGATCCAGGAACAGGTCCTCCTTGGGGAATTTCATTAACATCAGGAGGAATATTATATACAATCCAATGAATCCATCCTCCTGATGCATCTGGATCATCACATAATATTGCGAAACTCTTCTTATTGTCTGGAGCATTTTCCCAACGTAAATGTGGGGAAATATCGTCACCATCGCATGTAAATTTTTTCGGGATCATTCCATCTTGGTCAAAATCATTGGAAATAAATTCCATATTTAATTTTTACAAATATAATATTTAATTATTATGGAAATAGATTATAGATTCATGAGATATACCAATTATTGGTTTATATTGTAAAAGGGATTATAAAATCAGTTGGAAAACTAATAGCAAAAACTCTTAAATCAAAATTTCTTTTTTAATCATGGATATTGAACAATAAATATTAGGTATTAGAATAAAAAATTAGGAATTTCAATTTTTAGAGATAAAGTTAAATTTAAAAATTTTCATAATAAATTCAGCTGTCAAGTTTTCAAATATATTAAAATTTAGCTTTTTCTCTTTTAAATTAGATGAAAAATCAATGACTCAAAAGTTTTCCAATTTAGAGAGCGCACAAGATGTATATCGCCTAACCTTTAATTTTACAAATGAATTAATAGCTATTCTTAAGCCTAAAGATGATTTTAAAATAAAGCTAATAAATGAACGTGTCTTTGAGAAACATTTAAATTATTCTACACATAATTTGCTTGGAAAATCATTTCTTAAGATAATACATCCTGATTATGTTGAGTTTGCTGCTAAACTATTAAAGCAAGAAGAAAAAAATTCCAACGAATGGACAGAAATAAAGTTGATCGATAAAAATAAGAATGAAAAATGGTTCGAGATAAAAGCACATCCTTATGATACTAAAAATGAGAAAAATCTTTTTGTAATACTTAAATCAAAAACCCAACAAAAATTGTTAGAGTCTAAGTTAAATGAGAGTACCAGTGCGCTAAAAAAGATTACCGAACAGATTCCTGAGATACGTTTTTGGAAATTATTTAGTCCCGAGAAATTTGAAGAAGCATTAAAAAGTTCTTTTAAAATACTTGAAATGGTCATTGAAAATATTCCTCAGTTCGTATTTTGGAAAGATACCAATCTGAATTATCTAGGATGCAATAAAAATTATGCAAAATTTATAGGGATCGATTTAGTGGAAAATATAATCGGGAAAAGGGATAAAAACTTAATTAAAGATCCGGAAAAATTAAAAAGGATAAAAGAGAAAGAAAAAGAGGTTATAAAAATTGGAAAAGCACAAATTAACCAAACTGAAATATGGGAAACAAATTCTGAGAAATTATTATTTAAGGTTAACCGAATTCCCTTAATTGATGAGAATGGTAAATCTCTAGGTTTATTGGTTAGTTATGACAACATCACCTATTTAAAAACAAAGGAAATCCAACTTCGTAGAGAAAGAGATTTACTTGAGAAAATTATGGAAACTAGCCCCGTGGGTATTATGTTAGCAAACAAAGAAGGAAAAATTACATTTTCAAATGCTCAAATTGAGAAACAGTTGAAAATGACAAGCTCGGAAATTAAAAGAAGAATTAATCTTAAAAATTTGAGATTTAAAAATCTTGAGGGAAAGATTATTTCATCCGAGGAATTACCTTTCAATGTTATTTTAAAAACAAAGAAACCAATTTTGGATTTTAAATTTTCTATTGATTTTCCAAATTATAATGAGATGTATTTCTCATTAAATGGTGGACCATTATTTGATTCTGACGGAGATTTTGATGGTATTGTGGTGATTATAGATGATATAACCAAAGAAATAAAAACAAAGAGACGAATTATAGAATCAGAAACAAAATACCGCTATTTATTTGATAAATCTCCTTACGCCATTACTCTATTTACTCTTGATGGAATTTTAGTTGACTGCAATAAAACATTTAAGAATTATATTTCAATTCAGAATAAATCAGAATTGATTGGGAAAAGTTATAGAGATCTTCTTATGATTAATCCAAAAAATAAGAAATTAGTTCCTTTAGTGGAGGATTTCTCTCAGAGAGTCATAAATGGCAAATCTCAGAAAAGCCTTGAAATGAAGTTATACAAAAGGAATAATGAAATATTTTGGCTTAATTTCTATTCTTCTTTGATTGAAATTGATAATAAGAAGTATTTTCATCATATAGTCCAAGATATAACAGAGAGGAAAAGATCTGAAGAAGAACTTAAAGAATCAGAACAAAAATTTAGAAATATCTCAGAAAAATCTTTAATGGGGATAATAATACTCCAAGATTTTAAAATTAAATATGCTAACGGTATATTCTTAGATACAATTGGCTATAGTGAAGAAGAAGTCTTAAAATGGAAATCAAGAGAATTCTATAAAATCATTCATCCCGATGATGTGGATTATTTAGAAGAAATGATTATTAAAAAATATCGTAGTGAAATAAAAGTAATAGAGAATTTAAAATTTAGATTTATATCTAAAAATGGTCGAATATATTGGGTTGAAGCACTATCCAATACCATAAATTATAAAGGAAAAGATGCGGATTTAACATCTTTAATAAATATTACCGACAGAAAAGAAGCAGAGGAAAAATTAAAACAATCTGAGAAGAAATATAGAAGCTTATTAAAAACATCCACAGTAGGTATACTCGAAGTTGATACAAAAAATGAAAAAATTACATATGTGAATCCTCGATTATTAAATATTCTCGGCTATACGAAGGAAGAGTTAAATATGGAAGTAATTAGAGATCTCCTCCATCCAAATGATTATGAGAGGATTTATAGAGATCTTGAAGAAAGAGATTTAGAATTTCGAGTCTTTAATAAAAAAGGAGAGATCAGATGGTTATCAGGAAAAAGAGTACGACAATATAATGATGACGGAAATTTAGTTAGTGTGAGGCTATGGCTTGATGATATTACAGAAAGAAAGAAATATGAAAGATTAATAACTGAAGTTAATATTGATTTTCTTAATTTTACAGTAGATACTCAAAAAAATATCCAATTGCTTTTGAATACTTCGATTAAACTATTGGAAGGAGAAATAGCTATATATATTCAGAAAAAAGATGATGATTTTTTTAAAGTAATAACTAGTGATAACGAAATTTATAATTTTGATAATGTTAAAGATTTTGGAGAGGAATTATTTTTTACAGAACTATTTAATGTAAAACATGATTTTCCCCAGAAATTTTTAGTTATAGAAACCGAAAAATATTTTGAAACAGATCCTTTAATTCAAAACCATAACATTAAGGCTGCTTATGGGAAATTAATTAAAACAGAAAATGATTTTAATGAAGCAATATGCGTTTTTTTTGATGATATTCCAGATATTGCTCATGAACATCAGTTAATTCTTTTTCTTATCGCAGATGCAATTGAAATTGAGCATAGGAGATGGGAAGTAAAAGAATATCTTGAAGATCAAAATCGAATGCTTAATGAAGTAAATCAATTAAAAACAGATTTACTCACGAGAACTTCCCATGAATTAAAAACCCCACTTATTTCAATAAAGGGCTTTACTGAATTATTATCCAAGCTCCATAAATCTAAAATGGATTCTGATATGATTTCGATCGTAGATGGGATTATGGATGGAGCGAAAAGAATGGAGAAAATTATTAATACACTTATACAAGCCTCTAAATTAAATCAAGGCCTTTTAAAACTTAATAAGACAGAAGAAGATCTAGCCTTTTTAATCAAATTCTGTATTGATGAAATTAAAGGATTAATAAATTTGAGGAATCATGAGATTGAACTCAATTTAGAAAATAATCTTAAAGCAAAATTCGATAAGGAAAGAATATATGAAGTAATATCTAATCTCTTAGTAAATGCTGTAAAATATACACCTCCAGGGGGTAAAATATCAGTTATTTCTAAAAATGAGAATAATTCTATAATTACAGCTGTCCAAGATAATGGAGTAGGGTTAACTAAAGAGGAAAAGGAACAATTATTCCAACAGTTTGGAAAGATTGAGAGATATGGTCAAGGATATGATTTAGGAATTGAAGGAAGTGGATTGGGATTATATATTTCTAAAAAAATTATCCAACTGCATGAAGGAAAAATCTGGGCTGAATCAGATGGAAGAAATAAAGGAAGTACATTTTATTTTGAATTGCCACTTACTTAATCCTTTAACAACGTAAAGATCTACATATCTTTCCCTATCCCTAAATAGAGTAAAATTGCAGAGGCTAGATTAATTACTGTAAAGATTGACCAACTAAGGCGAAATATTTGATTTTCCCATGTATTATATAACACTAAACCATAGGCTTGAATTAGCAATCCAAAAGTCCCTATCAGTGTATTTCGTACTCTTTTTTTAAGACTAAAATACTCTATATGTCTGTATAATCTATAAGATAAGATTGAAATTGGGATCATATAAGAAAATGTTAAAAATAAATAATTAACAATGAGAAAGGGCCAACTCCATTTCGGTCGCCACCCATTATCAAGATTAAATTTTATTCCTTCAGGGATAAATATTAGAAATAATATAAAAATAGCATAAACAAATATCAAAATTACTAATCTAATATTTGTAATCTTCATTTCTTCTTTAAAAAAATTAAGTAAAAAGAGAAGATAGAAAATAACACCAAAATAAAATAGAAATACGGATAAATAATATAAAAATAAAACTAAATAGCTGAATTCTAATAATACTATGACCGCATTATTTAAGGCGAGAAAACTTTCAATTATAAAAAAAATTCCAAGATATAATGAGGTTTGAATGAATTTCCGCTTTAATACTTTATAAGATAATACTAAAAAAACGATTCCCATTCCTAATTGGAATATAAAAACAAAATAAATTCGTGTCCAATCAGGATTAACTGTTAGGATCATCTTTACTCAATTCTTAACTCATAAATAAATAATTAATATTAAGCATAGATCTATTTAAGAATTCCCTTCGGTAGTATTGAGATATCAAAAATGGACTACATTTAATTATTATAAGATAATTTTTTCTAATTATTTGAAGAGAATTTCATTTTTGAAAAATAAAAACTAATAATTCTTGATGTAAATTGAATTCTACAGGGAATCGGGATAAGTTTGATTTTGAAAAATTAGATATTATTAAAAGATATTTTTCAAGAAGATATACCGTTGTCTCTAAAGATGTGAGAGAAATTTTACTAAAATTAGAGGTTTCTAAAAAAGAATTGAAAGAAATATTGAAAGCAATAGCATTTTTACCAGA
Source organism: Promethearchaeia archaeon (assembly GCA_046497275.1). Classification (GTDB taxonomy): domain Archaea; phylum Asgardarchaeota; class Lokiarchaeia; order Sigyniarchaeales; family SOKP01; genus TEKIR-8. The sequence goes on from JAWOFX010000054.1 coordinate 108,795, forward strand.
AGAGAAACAAAAGGAATTTTTATCAGAATTAATAGATGAGAATGAAGATTAAAAATACCTTACATGGAAATATTTAATTATAATATAGACATTATTTATATTCTCTAGCTTTTAAAAATTTTTAATGGAATAGAAAACTAGTCCTTCAAAAAATTTTAAAAATAGATTTCGGTTTTTATAAATTATTCAAATACATTCCTATATTTAATGAAGGTGAGATAGATTAAAAAGGAAAAGAATGAAACATTACGGGCTCTCATTGATAATACACCGGTATCAATCGCATATATGGATAAGAATTTCAATTTTCTACGTGTAAATAAAGCTTATGCTGAAGCTGATGACAAAAATATCTCTTATTTCGTTGGAAAAAATCATTTTGAATTATACCCAAATAAAGAAAATGAGAAAATCTTCAGAGAAGTGATTAACTCTGGGAAACCTTTTTATATAAGAGGTAAACCATTTATTTATCCTAACAATCCAGAGCGCGGCTTAAGCTATTGGGATTGGAGCTTAATCCCAGTTAGAAATAAACATAAACGAGTGAATAGTGTAGTACTCACTTTACGTGATGTAACAGACCGAGAAATAGCAAAACAGAAATTAGAACAATCCTATAAACGTACTAATTTTTATAAAGACTTACTTGCCCATGATATGAGAAATATTCTTTCCTCAGTTCAATTATCTATAGATTTACTCAAGAAAAAGACGAAAAAACCTTTAAAAGTATATGATTTAACATCAGTTTTTAAAAATATCGAAAACCAAGTTGAAAAGGGAGCTGCTTTGATATCAAATGTCCAAAAGTTATCAAAGATTGACGATAAAACTATTTTGATAAAAACCATCGATCTTAAGGAAGTTTTAAAAGAAGCAATCTCTTTAATTCAAGGATTAATTAAAAAAGAAAACATCAATCTAAATATTAACTTTTCAGATACCCCCATTAATGTTAAGGGAGGGGAATTACTGCTTGATGCATTTGAAAATATTCTAATAAACGCAGTCAAGCATAATACCAATAAGAAAAAACATATTTGGATTAATATATCTAAAACTAAAGAAAATGACGATGAATATATTAAATTGGAATTTAAAGACAACGGGACAGGATTTCCTGATAAAAATGTTGAAATTTTTAGCGGAGAATACAATTCTCCAAGTTCGGGCGGAATGGGGATTGGATTGACACTAGTGAAGGCTATAATCAAAGCATATGGGGGACGTATCTGGGTGGAGGATCGTATAGGAGGAGATTACACCCAAGGCAGCAATTTTATTATCTTGCTACGACCCTCCTAAAACTAATTGAGTTAGATCTAAAATTAATTTTAAATAACATAAGAAAACAAAAAATATCGAAAGGGATATTTTTTAATCCAAATATAGGATTAGAAGTTTTTTGAAAATTTTAAGACAAAAGTCTTGATAGATTAAAGAGTTTTTAAAATTGTTAAATTCTTCTTTTAATATCCTTGGCACGACTTCTTAAAGTTACTTCTGTGCACTTAGCCACTTCTGCTACTTCTGCTTGGGTTTTTCGCTCATTAGTTTCTTTTGCTGCCATATAAATAACCGACGCTGCGAGTCCTTTAGGGTCTTTTCCTGTTCTGATGAGTCCGTTTCTCGTAGCTGCTACCAGCATATCAACCGCTCGCTTTTGAGTCTTCATTGTAAGATCTAAATCATTCCCGAATCTAAAAACAAGCTGTTCAGCGGTGATTGGACGATATTTTAGATTTAATTCAGGTAAAATTTCTTTCACAATCATTCCTAAAGAACGAATAACTGTGCGCCTAGAAGTCATAGAGGCATCACTTACTTCCTCAAGTAATCGTGGAAATTCATGTACCCGGATTGCGGCATATAACGCAGCAGCAATGAACCCATCAATCGAACGACCCATTGTTAATTTCTTTTTTGCTACTTCTGAATATATTTTCCAAGCCGTTTCTTTAATATATTCTGGTATATTCATTTTCGAGCATAACATTTTTAATTTCGGTTTTGCCTCCCAGAAATTACGCTCGATACTTGAAATTAATGATTGTTGAATTTTCGATAATCGCGAAAATAATGTTTTTCCTTTCGCACCTAAAGACCGTCCTTTTGAGTCTGTCTTAGGATTTGCTATCGTTGTCCGAGGGCCAAATTCTCGCCAACGAGGTTCAGTTCGTCTTCTCTTTTCAATCTCCTCAACAGTATAGGCTCTTCTTTCATTTCCAACAAGATCTCTGCCTATAACCATCCCGCAATTAATACATACCGAATTCCCATCTCTTGTTTCAATGCAAGGGTCATCACAGCAACGGTAATGAGTAGATTCTTCGACTCCTTCAGAAGGTTTTGTTCGGAGTCGTTTTTTATAATCATTTTCCATAATTCTTCACATGTGAATGTTGTTAAATTGAACTTTAGTTGTAAGTTCAAATCAATTACAAATAATCTTGGGAAAGTAATAAAAGTTTTATTTCTTCCCATTCATTTCCCAATAAAACTCAGAAATTATTGGTTAATATCTATATAAACCAAACACCTATTTATAGTTTATACTTATAAAGTCTGTTTCGTATCATTGAAACGATTTTTGCACTAAAATTTGCGTATGATACTGGCATTGATAAGCTAAAAAGCTCTTAAGGAAAAATTCTCAGAAGTTATTGTTTATTACAAAATTCAATTTCTCTTTTCCACCTTCGATCTATGATGATCAGTGTCTCTTCATTTCTTTGAATAAACCACTTTAAATTTCTGCCTCCCATTTGATATGCTAAAAAATCATATTCTTGATAAGTCATATCAATTCCTATAAGTTTTAAATTTGTATGAGAATCGAATTTTTTAAGAATTTTAGGATGGGAAAGCAGTCTCTCAAAATAGTGATCTATATGAAACCAATATATTTGACCTCGAGGGAGTGTCTTTGCTAATTTTAGTAATTTCTTTTCGGACACATCTTTGCATTCTACCCAAATACCCACATCTTTTTTCAAACGACGGGGGATCTCTGATGGGATGAGTTGAAGAAGATCTGGTTTATATCCTTCAACCCTATAGTTAGGCTCTATAATAAGTTCTCTTGGCTCATCCCAGAAATAGCAATACGCTAAAAATTTAAGAAGGAGATGATGGAAGGTTTCTGAATGCCCTTTTCTAAAAAACGGCTTTCGGCTTTCTCGATTTTCCTCGTTTTTTTCCATTGTGACTATAATCTCAAATTGATAAGACAAATTTAATTCTTCATAAGTTATTTGATTCATTTTATCTTTTCTGATTATTTTTGAAATTATGCTTCTTTTAAATATTTAGAATAAAACCAATCGGATGCCTTTAAAAAATTTTTTTTAATTAATAACATGTAGATTTCTCTTCTCTCATCAATATTAAAATAGGAAATATAATCTTCCAAACCTATTCTATGAAAATTTTTCAATTTATAAATTTAAAAAGAATAAATCTTAACCTTCTCATTTAAATTGGTTATCAAATATCAAAGAATAAATTTTTATTAAAAACTTCTTTTTCCTAAGTAGATTAATTATTTGAATGTTTGATCAAACGCAAACTAGTAGCTTAATTTTTCAAGAATATACTCAAATCAAGCTATTACCAAATTATATGAGATTTGAATTAAAATGAGCGATAATGTAGAAAAATATATTAAACGTAAGACCTACAAGGGCACAAGCGATGAAATATCTGATAAATTCGTTGATGCGGGCTTAGAAAAAATACGCGCGTGTATTAATTGCGGAACCTGTACTGGGAGCTGTCCATCAGGGAGAAGAACCGCTTTACGAACTCGAAGTGTGATTCGGAAAGCGTTAGCCGGAGATGTAACAGTGCTTCAAGACATCGATATATGGTTATGTAGTACGTGCTATTATTGTTATGAGCGTTGCCCAAGAGATATCCCCGTAACTGATATGATTATCAAACTAAGAAATATAGCAGTTGAAGAAGGACAAATTTTGGATAATCATTTAGTCTTAGCTGATGATATTTTCTATAAAACATGTCATGGAGTACCTGCTAACCAGCCAGATCAACAAAAATGGAGGGATTTACGAGAATCTTATGGTCTACCCGCTTTGCCTCCCACCGTGCATTCATACCCTGAGGCAGTTGAGCAGTGTCATGAATTAATGGAGATGACTGGTTTTCGAAAGTTATTAGACCATGCAAGAGAAGTTAAAAAAAGGGAAAAGGAAGAACAAGAAAAGCAAGAGGAGGATAAAAAGGATGAGTGAGCTCTCCAAAGATTCTCAATATAAATGGAGATATGGATTCTTTCTGGGTTGTGTTATTCCTAATCGGTATCCAATGATTGAACGAAGTATTCGTGATGTGTTTGACGAATTAGGAGCAGAATTGTTAGATTTACCTGGAGCATCATGTTGTCCTGCACCAGGAGTATTTCGCGCATTCCATATTCCAACGTGGTTAGTTCTGGCCGCAAGAAATATAGTAATCGGAGAAGAGCTCGGAGTGAGTACGATCACTGGTTGTAATGGTTGTTATGGAACATTACGAGATGCATGGTACGATCTTGAGCATAATCCCGAAGAAAAAAAGAAGGTAAATGAGTATTTAGCGAAAGTTGGAAGAAAATATACTGGAAAATATGAACCTAAGCATATCGTACAAGGTTTATATTTGGATATGGGACTTGATTATGTAAAGGATTTCATAAAATACAAATTCTCTGATTTAAAAGTTGGGGTACATTATGGATGTCATATAGTTAAACCAAGCGATAAGCGTCCTTGGCATGGACAATATGAAAATCCACAATTTCTTGATGAATTAGTGGAAATTACGGGAGCTAAAAGTATTCCATACAAGGATAAATTTATGTGTTGTGGGGCTGGAGGTGCCGTTCGAACTGCAGTAAAGGAAGTTGCAGCAGATTTTACCAGAGAGAAGTTAGTGAATATGAGAGACGCGGGGGTTGATATTATCGTCAATTGCTGTCCATTCTGTCACTTGCAATTAGATCTAGGACAAGTAGAGGTTAATAACTTCTATAAGGACATCATTGGTGAACCATTCAAGATACCTGTAATATACATAACACAATTACTTGGCGTTGCGATGGGTATGGATCCAAATCATTTAGGTCTTGTAAAGAATCATGAATTAAGTGGTGTCTCTCCATTTATTCCAATAGAACCATTTTTAGATATAGTAAAGGAGCAAATTTAAGGAGGATAAAAAATGACAGAAAGTAAACAAGTAGAAGAAATAAAGGTTACTGGCAAGGAAAAACCAAGAGTTGGCGTATATGTTTGCCATTGCGGAATCAATATTGCTGGGGTAATTGATGTAGAGAAATTACGAGATTATGCCAAAACTTTACCTGATGTGGTTCTTGCGAAAGATTATTCTTTTATGTGCTCAGATATCGGACAAAATATGATTAAAGAGGATCTTGAAGCAGGAAAAATCAATAGAGTTGTAGTAGCTGCGTGTTCCCCTCGAATGCATGAGCCTACGTTTCGAATGGTATGTAAAGAATCTGGTCTTAATCAATTTCTTTTTGAGCAGGCGAATATTCGAGAGCATGCCTCGTGGGTAAATATGAAAGATCCAGAAGGAGCGTATGATATAGCGGAGGATCATATTAGAATGGCAGTGGCTAAAGTACGGAAATTAAAGCCCTTAGAAGTGCAGAAGGTTCAAGTAGAACCAAAAACCTTGGTTATCGGTGCGGGAATTGCAGGGATGAATGCTGCCTTAGATTTAGCAGATGCTGGCTATAAAGTATACTTAGTGGAAAAAACTCCGACTATTGGAGGTCATATGGCTCAGCTTGATAAAACTTTTCCGACAATGGATTGCTCTTCTTGTATTCTGACGCCACGGATGGTTGATGTTGCGAGGAATGAAAATATTGAGATTATGACCTATTCGGAGGTTGTAGACGTGAGTGGTTATGTTGGTAATTTCGATGTACGAATTAAGAAGAAACCTCATTATATTGATCAAGAAGCGTGTACCGCATGTGGTGCATGTGTTGAAACTTGTCCCATTACCGTTGGAAATGAATTTGAATTAGGGATGGGGACCAGAAAAGCAGTATATATTCCATTCCCACAAGCAGTTCCAGGTCAATACACAATAGATATGGATCATTGTATTCAATGCGGTATTTGCGCACGACCAGAAGTATGCGAACCAGATGCAATTCGTTATGATGATAAACCAGAATATGTGGATGTAAAGGTTGGCACAATAATTGTGGCTACCGGCTGGGATTTATTTGATCCAACTAGCTTAGAGCAATATGGTTATGGAAGATATCCTAATGTGATTACGAGCTTTCAAATGGAACGTCTGTTAAGTTCTTTTGGACCTTTAATGGGAAAACCCGCACGACCATCAGATCTTAAGGCACCACATAGTATAGCATTCCTCCAGTGTGTAGGGAGTCGATATTTCCGAGAGGATGGAAATTCTTATTGTTCTCGAGTATGTTGTATGTATGCTACGAAGCAAGCTCGTCAGTATAAAGAAAAGCATCCAGAAGCGGAAGTATATATCTTTTATATTGACATTAGAGCATTTGGAAAAGGATATGAGGAGTTCTATGAATCTGCCCAAAGAGAATATGGTATTAACTACATTCGAGGAAGAATCGCAGAAGTAACTGAGGATGAGGATCACAATATCATCATTCGATCAGAAGATACAGTAATGCAACAACCAATTGAATTAAAAGTTGATTTATTTGTGCTTTCATGTGGCTTAGAGCCCAGCGAGGATGCTGATAAAATTACCTCATTACTAAGCATACAGCAATCTTCCGACGGATTTTTTATGGAGGCACATCCCAAATTAAGACCAGTTGATACATTAACAAATGGTATTTTTGTTGCTGGAGTATCTCAAGGACCAAAAGATATTCCTGATACAGTTGCCCAAGCAAAAGGTGCAGCAGCTGGAGCAATAGCATTAATGGCAAAGGGAGAGTTTGAAATTGAGCCATATTATGCTGTGGTTCTAGAGCATGTATGTAGTGGATGTAAAACATGCCAATCACTTTGCCCCTTTGGAGCCATAGAATTTGATGAATTCAAGAATGTTGCGAGAGTAAATCCTGCACTATGTAAAGGATGTGGAACATGTGTGAGTGCGTGCCCATCCGATGCATTAATACAAAATCACTTTTCTGATATTCAACTATTTTCAATTATAGATGTTGAAAGAGAAAAATCTACTGCCCAAAACTAATAATTCTTTATCTTTTTTATCTATTTTTTTAATTACCTTTATAAGATGGAATGTTATTTTCAAATATAAATAAAAAGGCAATTTTCATATATCTTTAATATTGATATATTCTGTTTTTTATTTTCTATAATTGGAAAGTTAAAATTATTTAATTGTCAATTAGAATTAATAAATATTTTTAAAAGGTGTAAACTCATGGGAGAAGAAAATAAGAATTGTTTAGTATTCATATTTAATGCAGACAGTGGAGCTATTAATTCTGTCAAGGATTTCTTTCATAAAATGGTAAAGCCAAGCACGTATGAATGTAATTTATGCGCAGTCACCTTTGGTAATTTCGGTATGAAAAAGGAATGGGCAGAATATGTAAGTGATCTAGAAAATGAAGTGAATATTGAATTTCTTCATAGAGATGAATTTGAAAAATATTATCCTAATACAAAGGATGCAAAATATCCTTCTGCGTATATTGAACAACCTTATGGTTTAGAAGTGTTTATATCGCAAGCAGAAATGAATAATGTTGAATCGGTGGAAGGTCTTAAAAATTTAGTTAATAGAAGACTTCAAAAATATATTTGAATCAAATTTTATTTTTTCTATTTTTTGTGCTGATGAATTGGCTAATTTAATTATTTCTTCATTTCCATTTTGGATCCATAAAATTTAGAAGTTCTTCTATAGAATTAGTTGGGGTTTTACATGTCTTATCTACGCATACATATCCCGTTGGCTTTTCGTTAATTTTATCAAAATATCTAATATAATCTGAAATTTCATCTATTTTCGGGTTAGACTCATCCGCAGGTCGAAAAATAAATGTTTTATTTGGTAAAAAGTATCTATTTATTTCTTTAAGTATTTTTTCCGTCTCTTTCATTTCATTATTGCCTACAATAACTAAAGTATATGAAGGACCTATAGCAAAATCAAGGGCAGTCATTAAATGAGTAAATGCCACTGGATTTTTGCGTATTAATTCGGCAAAGACCATTCCTATATATTCAGCTTTTTTCTCTAGTTCATGATCACCCGTGAAAAAACTTAGCCGTAATAAATTTAACATTGAAACAGAATTTCCAGAAGGGATAGCTCCATCATAAAATTCTTTCTGTCGAACTAATAGTTCCTCATTCTGATCTGAGGTGAAATAAAAAGCACCGATATTATCATCCCAGAAATTATCTATTTGTTTTTGATTAAAATTGAGTGCGAGTTTTATGTATTTAGGATTAAAAGTGGTTTCATATAATTCGATTAATCCCCATATGAAAAACGCATAATCATCAAGATATCCTTCAATCCCCGCCTCCCCTTCCCTATAACGATGAAATAATCTTTCTTCAGAAGGTTGTAAATTTTCTAATATGAATTCAGTTGCCTTAATAGCAGCGTCAGAATATTTTTTTTCATTAAGAATTCGAGCACCTTTTGCCAGTGCTGCAATCATTAATCCATTCCAATCCGTTAAAATTTTATCATCCTTACCAGGATGTACTCGTGTTTGTCTATATTCAAATAATCTTTGTCGAATTTGTTCAATTCTCATTTTAAGCTCATCATAAGTCATATCAAAGTTAACTGCTAATTGGGAAAATGATTTGTTTCTATGTAAAATATTTTTCCCCGTATTTTTTCTAGTAGCTTCTTCAAGATAATTTCCACTTTTTTCTACATTATACACACTTACAATTATTTTTGCGTCTTTTTCATTCAAAATCTCATGAAGATCATTGTGCTCCCATACATAGAATTTACCCTCAACCCCATCACTATCCGCATCTTCAGCTGAATAAAATCCACCTTCAGATGATGTCATATCCCGAAGAACATATGTGAAAATCTCGCGAGCGGTCTCGGCATAAAATTCTTTATTTGTTGCTTGATATGCTTCTAAATATGCGATGGCTAAAAGAGCTTGATCATACAACATCTTTTCAAAATGAGGGACTAACCACTTTTGATCTGTTGAGTATCTATGAAAACCGAATCCGATTTGGTCAAATATTCCTCCCATTCGCATATTATTTAAAGTCTTTTCAACCATTTCAAGAGCATGGTTATCATTTGTTCTTTTCCAGAATCTTAAAAGAAATGAAAGTTGATGTGGAGAAGGAAATTTAGGAGCTTGTCCAAATCCCGCATATTTATCATCAAACCGCATCGATAATTGATTGAATGCTTTACTTAAGGTTTTTTTATCTAATTTATTTCCGGGTTGCTCATCAGCAACTTCTTGAACAGCATTAATTATCTGCTGAGTACCCCTTAATAATTCATCTCGCTCATTTTCCCATAGATCTTTAATTTTTTTTATGAGATCAATTAAACCTGTACGACCGAATCGACTTTCCTTAGGAAAATATGTGCCTGCGAGGAATGGCTTTTTATCTGGTGTCATAAAAATAGTTAACGGCCATCCCCCAGACCCTGTTAAAACTTGACAAACTGTCATATAAACTTTATCAATATCAGGTCGCTCTTCTCTATCAACTTTTATTGAGATAAAGGTTTCGTTCATTAATTTAGCTACTTGTGGATCCTCAAAAGATTCATGGGCCATGACATGGCACCAGTGACAAGTCGAGTAGCCAATTGAGAGGAATATTGGTTTATCCAGCTCTCTAGCTTTATTAAAAGCCTCCTCTCCCCATGGATACCAATCAACGGGATTATTTGCATGTTGAAGTAGGTAAGGACTTTTCTGATCTGCTAATTTATTCATAATTATATTATATCTCGATCTTATTTTTGATTCAATTTATTTCCATAATCATTAATATAACAAAATTCACTTAATTCTTTTCTTGGAGGTCTTTGTTTCTCTCCTAATTTCATATTATCTGATAAATCAGGATTTATGGTATCCGAGTGTTTTCCAATATTTACCAATGTAATTAATCGCATATTTTCAGGGATATTCAAAATTCTTTTTGCTTCTTTTTCATCATAGCCTGCAATAGGATGTGCCACCAATCCTAATTCAGTAGCTCTTAAAATTATAAAAGCGGTCGCTAATCCCGTGTCAAATAAGTAATATTTTCGCTCATTTATGAGACAATCATCTTCTGGTTTACTAAAAACGGCTATTATCATTGAAGCCTTTTCAATCCATTTATTTGTTTTAGTTAAGGTTTTAAAAAGACGTTCAAGCTGTTGTTTTTCATATACAAAAATGAAATTCCACGGTTGTTTATTAAAGCAAGAGGGCGCGATTTGCGCAACATGAGCTAAATCATTTATTAAATCCTTATTGATCTCTACAGGATCGAGTGAACGGTAGGCTCTTCTTTTTTCGATAGCTTTTTGAACATTCATATCGATTTTTCTCTTTATTTTAATTGAAATCTACATCTGATAATAAGGGATAAAAGATATGAAATTGACCTTTATAATCTATTAAAGCTTTTTAATCAAAAGAGAAAAGAAATTATAATTTAAGGAGAGAATTTAATAATTTATAAATTTAGATATAAAATAATGCATTTCTAAAACAATTAAAGGTAGTAAACACAAAATTACTTAATATTAATAAAAATAAAGCATAATAAAGAGGATATTTAATTGTTAAATAATCACTCATTATTGAATAAAATTGTTTGTACTGAATGTGGTTCAGAATATAATATTACCGATTTGCATAATTTATGCACATCTTGTGGAAAAGTTCTATTCCCTCAATATGATTTAGAAAAGGCAAAAGAATTTCTTTCTAAAGATCAGATCCAGCAAAAAAAAGTCTATAACATCTGGCGTTTGAATGAAATAATGCCTGTTAACAACTCTAAATATAGGATATCTCTTGGAGAAGGTTGGACTCCAATCATAAAAATAAATAATTATGGAAAAAGTATCGGCTTAAACAATTTATATATTAAAGACGAGGGTCAGAATCCAACTGGAACCTTTAAGAGTCGTGGTCTCTGTGCAGCAGTTTCCAAAGGATTAGAATTAGGTGTAAAAGATTTTGTAATGCCCAGTGCAGGAAATGCAGGAGCAGCTTTATCCGCATATACGGCTCATGCTGGAGTTAACGCCCATATTTTTGCTCCCAAAGATGCTCCGGAATTTATTCTAAAAGAAATAGAAGTTATGGGAGGAGATCTTGTATTAGTTGATGGGTTAATAGACTATGCTGGAGAGAAAGCGAAGATTGCTCAACAAGAAAATGGTTGGTTTTCTGTTTCCACTCTAAAAGAGCCTTATCGGGTAGAGGGAAAAAAGACGATGGGATTAGAATTAGCGGAACAATTCGATTGGACTTTACCTGATGTCATAATTTATCCCACTGGAGGCGGTACTGGAATCGTTGGAATGTGGAAGGTATTTTCTGAATTAGAAAAACTTGGATTAATAGGGAGTGAAAGACCTCGTATGGTTTCTGTACAACCCACAGGATGTCAACCTATCGTACGTGCATTCAAAGAGGGTAAAAAATATGCGACCAAATGGGAGGATGCACATTCATTTGCTGGAGGGATAAGAGTACCAAGTGCAATAGGTGATTATTTAATATTGGAAGCCCTTAAGCAGTCCAATGGTACTGCTATTGCTGTACCTGATTCAGATATCAAAATAGCTATGTATGATTTAGCGAGAATTGAAGGTATTATGCTTTGTCCTGAAGCAGCAGCAACCGTGGATGCAGCAAAAAAATTAGTAGAAAGAGGATTTTTAGACAGTGATGAGAATGTTGTATTATTTGGAACAGGTTCTGGTTTAATCACTCCGAATGATTGGTAAAATTCGTTAAATTTCTTATATACAAAAATTGAATATAGATAAAAAATTTAAAAATAAAAGATATTGAATTTAACTAGGGATCATTACGAAGAGGATGTCGCGCATTCTCTTTATTTTCTAATGCTTCATTTACGTCGGGATTTCCTTCTAAAGCTTTCCTAATAGCATTTCTAGTCGCTTTATAATTATTGATGAAAACTCTTTTCCTTCTACTCGCAGTGGGATGGACGAATACATTTATAATTATAACCAATTCCTCTGTAAGTTCAGAGGGGATGATTCCATCTTCCACACATTGCATAATTGCCTTTCCTATCGCTGCTTGTGCTGGACCATAGACTAAACTTGAATGGCGAAGTGATGAAACTTTTACCGTTGGAATCATAATGGATGCAGGTTTAACTTGCATGTTAGGCTCTAATATCACTTGAAGACCTTCTACATCTTTTTTTGAGTGGGATAAAGCTAGAGCATAAGCCTCTCCTACTGGACCATCTTTTCTTCCTATAATTAGATCAACATGGGCTAATTCAGCTCCTTCTCCAACAAGTGATTCTCCTACTTTTAAATTGAAATTTTCAATCTTTTTTGGAGTAATTCCTATTGAATAGAATTTACTTGAAATTTCTTTTTCTTTGAATTCAAATTTCAGTTCTTTTTTCTCGATATAACCTATCTTTTCCAATTCTACCCGCAGTTCATCCCTTATTTCATAAGATAATGTGTCACCTAATATTACTGGTTTTCTTGTAACTCCTACAGGAATTCCCATCATATTTAAACACTCTTTAGCACCTAGGGCTCCACTGTTAATCAATAGTCTGGCTAATTTTTGGATCTTTTTTTGATGAGTTTGAGCTTCCTTTAACTCATTTTTTTTAACATGATTATATATCTTAAGCCATTCTTTTGGAAGAACATTCGCCGACCCTAAAATCGCGCCAGCCGCACCTCCTGCTAATGCTCCTAGAAAATTTTCATCCCATCCTATCAACACAGATATTTTATCACTTAGCTTCTCTAATAAAGCAGAAAAATATTTATAATCTCCACTAGAATCTTTGATTCCTACGAAATTTTCAATTTCTGCAAGATCTTCTACAACTGTCCAAGGTAATTCTATCCCAGTACAAACTGGAATGTTATAAATAACAATAGGAATATCTGTATTATCAGATATTTCATAATAATGATCATACAACCCTTTTGCTTTAGGCTTTAAATAGAAAGGTGTGACAATTAAAACCGCATCTGCTCCTATATCTGTTGCCTTATTCGTAGCTTCTATTGTGAGTTTAGTACCAGAATCCCCTGTTCCGGCAATCACCGGTACTCTCCCATTTGCCTCATCAACAACAATTTCAATAACTTTCAATCTTTCTTCCCGTGTCATATTGACAAATTCTCCTGTGGTACCAGATGGTACAAGACCTGTGACACCTTGATCGATGAGATAGTTTACTAAATTTCTTAAATTTTCTTCATTAATCGATTCATCCTTATTAAAAGGAGTTACCATTGCTGGCATAACTCCCGTTGGTCTAAAATCAAATTTTCCCATTTTTTTACTTCTCTCCTTTTTATTTATGTAATTTTCTAGCTGCGATAAATGCTAATCCATTTTTTGTGAGTGCTTTAGCGGTAGAATTCACTGCTCTATATCTATCTAAATGTGTTGTGCGGTGGTATTCCCATAATCCTTGATCTTTAATTTCTTCTTTAGTCATAAAATATTCCAAAATATCGCTAGGATGTTCTCGAGATCTTTCAACCTCAATGTCACCACCCTCATGTTTCGCGCTTATATTTTTTACATTTTTTGCTAAATCAATTAATTCCTCTCTTCTATCATAAGGTTGTCTAACTATTGATTTCCACGTTTCTACAATATGATGTTCTAATCTAATAACATCTTCGAATCCAAATTTTTTTCGAATGTAAGCTGATAGTTCAATAGTTTCGTTGTTTACTGAATTAGAAAGATTAAAACCTATTAATGGACTGGTTCCATCTTCCCGAGCAAACAACTTCGCGGTCATAAGAGTCCATAAGCATGAATAAGGATTATCATTTCCCATATAGACAGAAATTTTAAATTCATTATTGATTCCTAACTTATAAAGCATATAACCCAATAAAACAGTCCCTGGATTAACGTTGAGAACTTGTTTAATTCCATAATTAGTATAATAATATAAATACTCGTCTATCCAATTTAAGGCAAATTCATTTGGTTCTCCTACACCTCCAAAATATCCTGTAATTGTTTCTGGACCACCTAAATGTACATTAACAGGCAGACCATCTGACCCCAGAGCAGTCCCCTTAGTATCTAAAGTTTCAACCCATGATGCTCCAATAACTTGCATTGCGGCTGACATTGCTAATAAATCCCCATCTTTTTCTTGCTCTTTCATTTTCCTTACTCGAATAATTCTTGCAGGCATCAAATTCTGATTGTCTATCGCTGCTTTTGCTATAGCAATCAAAAATGGAAAGTATTGACAAGCTGAGAGTTCTAAGGTGACAGCATAATCTTCATTAAAGGAAATTTCAGAATATTTATCTCCTAAAATTTTTTTGCGATATTCTGAAATACTGATAAAAGCATTTGAATCTCTTTTTTCAATTAACCAATCCAGATCCTCAATATAATCGGCATTAACTTTCTCAAGTTTATGATATATTTTCTCTAATTTCATAGCTTCTTGAGCTTTCTTATTAATCTCTTCAATTCCACCATATTTTTCAATTATTTCGAACAATCTATTGATTAATGGATTATTCTCATCTAATAGAAAATCATTGATATCTTGAAGAGATTCTTTTGATAATTTTAATTTATTACGTAGATTTTCCATTTCACATCATTTTTTTATTATTTATCTGAGTAATAAGTTCGATTTCCCAAGAAATTCCCACATATGGTAATTCCTTTCAATTAAATCTTTTACTTGTTATATTAGAATGAATCTATTTTAAATTTAATGTGTTAAAAATAATTGTATTGGTAATATTCTCAAAATTTCTGACAAGATCATAGCCAAAAAAATATGAAAAAAATTTCTTAAATGGGTGATGGATTAATTCTATAAAGAGTTTATTCTTTTAGTGGTTTCCCATCTCATAGGATAGTCTAAATATTGCTCTAACTGACTTAAGATTCTGATGGTGTTAATTATATATCCATAAAATAATTTATAAGCAATTATATAAAAAATTATTTTTAGCTTTTCTTCCTCATCAACACATATCGCATAGGCATTTATCAAGGTATCTAATATCCATATAAAAAAGAACCAAAAAATGTAAATTTCTATATACATTAAAAATCCTGAAATGGGATTTAATACAAATAAAAAGAGCCACAGGACAGTGATAAAATTTAACCAAGAAAATATTAATCCATTTAAAAATATCCAAGGGATCATAAATAATCCTGTAATTCCATATTTTGGATTAAAAAGCATATCTTTATGCTTAATTATTACTTGTAGCAACCCTCTATACCAGCGATATCTTTGCTTAGCTAAGTCTATAAGAAAAGCTGGAGCTTCAGTATACCCTATTGCTTTAGGTTCATATTTTATTTTATATCCAGCTTTTAATATTTTTAAAGTGAGATCTGCATCTTCTGCAAAAGTATCTCCACTATAAAAACCAACTTGGTTAAGTATAGATTTCCTAAAAGCTCCCAAAGGACCTGGAACTACACTTACTTTATTAAAATATGCTTCGGTTCTTCTTTGAATATTCAAATCTGATATATATTCTAAAGCTTGTAATTTTGTTAAAAATTTATCTCGGTTTCCTACTTTTACATTACCAGCTACAGCACCAACTTTATTATCATTGAAATTTTTAATTAAAGGAATTATTGCGTCTTTATTCAAAATTGTATCAGCATCAATGCAAACTAAGATATTTCCCTTAGCCTTTTCTATTCCTTTATTCAAGGCACTCCACTTTCCACCATTTTTTTTCTTTGAAATTACCTTAAGAACATTACTTTTTTTCATATTTTTAGCAATCTTTAAAGTTTCATCTTTAGAACCATCATCTACAAGAATAATCTCCTTCTGATTATAATTTAATTTAAATAGCGAATTTATAGTTTTTTCAATTACTTTGCCTTCATTATAGGCTGGGATAATTATTGATACTAAAGGTAACTCTTCTGGTTTTTTATTGGTTGAGTGAAATAATATAGAAAATGGGATGTTAACTATTATTCTTATACCTAGAAATATTGCTGAAATGATAAATATTATATTAGATAATTTAAAGAATATTTCTCGAAAAAATATAGATAGTAAAAATTGACTGAATCCTAAAGTGATTATTACCATTAATATAAATTTAAAAGAAGAAATTGATCCTTTTTTAACGGGTGAGGAAAACCTTTTTCTAACTTTTCCATACCAAAATACTATAATAAAAATAGCTAAAAACCCAATTATAGCAGAGATATAAGTAATCCAATATAATATTGGATAAATATATGGATAGCTAATTATGTAAAAAAAGATATCTCCTATAAATGAAATAAATAGTGATAAATAATATCCTATAACCCATAAGTGGTCCTTATAGATAAAGGAGAATAATAAGAGGGTCGAAATAATTATGATAATTATAATAATAAATTTTTTTTTTAATGTCATTTCTTTTTATCTTATCAATATTTATTTTATTCAGATTAACTCTGCGTGAAATCTCTTTTAATGGATTCGAAAAAAGAATATTATTTTCTCGTTAGTCTACTATTATCGTTGAATTCAAGTAATTAGACAAATAAAGAGTACTTATAAAACGTTTAGGGATAAAATTTTCCCTATTTATAATTTTATAAGATTAAGTCTTTCATATTATTTATTAATAAAGCCCAATTTCTACTATTTTATCAGAATGATTATGTTTTATTACTTATTTCTCGGATAATTGAAATTATTTTTGAAAAAATTATCAGTATTGAACATAGGAATAATGAACAACTTTATTAAATTTAACGAATTGGAAAAATTTTAAGTTTTGTTGATACTATTTTATACACTTAATACAAATAAAAATGAAAAATTTAATATGTATAAATATAGTGTTTCAATACTGGGAACTGGTTTTATAGGTCTCTGCTCTGCTGCTTGTTTTGCTAATAAAGATATCAAAGTTTTAGCCTCAACACATAATCAAAAGAAAGCAGAATTAATAAATAAAGGAAAGGCTCCTTTTTTTGAAAGTGGATTAGATGAAATGTTAGAGGAAATCAATAAGAACGATCCAAGTTTGTTGACATGTGTCTTAGATCAAGAAAAGGCTGTTCTTGAAACAGATATCTCTATGATAACTCAAGGAACTCCTATGAGAGAAGATAAGAGTATCAGATTAGAGTTCATTGAGAGTACAGCAAAAGAAATTGGTCAAGCATTAAAATCAACAGATAAATATCATTTAATCGTTGTTAGATCGACTGTTGTTCCGGGAACAACAAGGAATCTCGTAGGAAAGATAATTTCAGATATCTCTGGAAAGGAACCAGGAAAAGATTTTGGTTTATGTATGCAACCAGAGTTTCTTGCTGAAGGTCGGTCAATAGAGGATACCCTTTATCCAGATAGAATTGTTATAGGAGAATTTGATAAAAAGAGTGGTGATATTTTACAGGAATTTTATGAATATTTTTATGGTGATCATCTTGATAACTGTCCTATTCTTAGAATGAATCTTGAGAGTGCTGAATTAGTTAAATACGGAAATAATTGCTTACTTTCAAGCAAAATAAGCTATGCTAATGAATTTGCTAATTTTGCTGAACTCGTACCAAATGTCGATGTTTCTGAAGTTATGAAAGGAGTTGGTTTAGACTATCGTATTAATCCGAGATTTTTGCGAGCTGGGGTAGGGTTTGGAGGATCATGCTTTCATAAAGATGTTAATGCAATTAAAGCATGGGCAAAATCCCGAGGGTATGAATCGAGACTATTAAACGCGGTTTTAGATATTAATGATGATCAAGCAATCCATATAATAGATATAGCTGAAGAATTAATAGGAGATTTGAAAGGAAAAAGAATAACCTTATTAGGATTAGCGTTCAAACCTGGCACCGATGATATGAGAAATGCTCCTAGTATTCGCGTAGTAAATGAATTAAGAAAAAGAGGATATACTGACATAATAGGTTATGATCCTATAGCCAAAGAAACTGCGAGTAAAGTTTTTGGAGATTCAATAGAATATGCTGATTCAATTGAAGAAGCATTAAAGAACTCTGAATTGGCACTTTTAATTACAGAATGGGATGAATTTAAAAAACTTACAACTGCTGATTTTAAAAAGTATATGAAACAGCCTAATCTCGTTGACGGGCGTATAATATATCCTTTTGAAGAATTTAAAAAGGAGCTTAATTTTAGATCCATAGGACGTACTCAATAGACTTTTTTTACATTTACTTTTTTTATTTCTCTTCATATATTACTCAAAAAGCTTTTATTTTGGAAAGTTAATATTATTTTAATTAAATATAATGATAATTCTCGAAGAAATTGAGTGTTAGTGAGAAAATTGTTTTAATAGGAGCGGGATCTTTACAATTTGGTTTAGGTTGTGTCGGTAATATTCTTAAAAGCAATATATTAGAAGGATGCAAGATCACCTTACACGATATTGATCCGAAGGGTCTAGAATTAACTTATAAAGCTTGCAAGTCAGCTATAAATGAAAAAAATCTTAATTTTATGATTGAACAAACCACTGATAGAGAGGAAGCTCTTAATAATGCTACTTTTATCATAAATTCAATCGAAATTCCTCCACGTTTTAAATTGTTAAATTATGATTATCGAATTCCTCTGCAATTCGGATGCATGCAAATATCGGGAGAGAATGGAGGACCAGGAGGACTATTCCACTCTTTGCGTGTTATTCCACCCATCCTAGAAATTTGTGAAGATATAAGTAGAATATGTCCCAATTCCATTCTCATAAATTTTTCCAATCCTATGAATAGGATATGCTTAGCAATCAAAAGAAAATTTCCAAATATGAAATTTGTTGGTCTTTGTCATGAGTATCAAAATTTCTTACCGTATTTAGAAAGAATATTAGGAAGGAAAGAACAAGATCTTGAAATAATTGCAGGGGGATTGAATCACTTTGGAATCCTAATAGATGTTAAATATAAAGAGACACTTAAGGATGTATATCCAGACATTAGAAAAAGGGGTCCAGAATTTTTATATTCCTTGAAATCTTATGATGGATTTAAATTCATAGCATTTTTTTTGGAGACCTTCGGCTATCTTCCTTATACAACAGATAGTCACTATGGAGAGTATATTCATTGGTCTTGGAAGAAAGCGGATATTCCTGCAGTAAGAAATTTTTGGAGTTCATATGAAAAATTACTCAAAAGAGGGCAAAATAAATTACTGAATAAGATCAAACGGGAAAAAGGAGCGAGTTTAGTAAATCCAGACGAAGAAAGAGCAATTCCAATAATTGAAGGTATAATAACTGATGCAAATTATATTGAGCCCTCTGTAAATATCCCTAATGAGAATATCTTTTCAAATTTACCAAAAGATCTAACAGTGGAAGCACCCGCTTTAATCAATAAAAAAGGGATAAATCCAATAGAATTAGGGGAATATCCAATAGAAATTACTCCATTAATTAAACAACAAGCTGCAATTCAAGATCTTGTATTAGAAGCAATATTTAAAAAATCAAAAGATTTAGTTTTGCAAGCCCTATTAGCAGACCCGGTTATTGATAGTCCTTGGCAAGCGAAAAAGATTCTCAAAGAATTACTTCGATTAGAGAAAAATTATATTCAAATTGATTTAGAATAGATTTCTATATATTATCTTATTTTTTCTAAAAATTTTTTATCGATATTCATCTCCACAATCACCAATGATTTCTAAAAGATTTCTTGATTTTGACCTTACTCTATTGAGACTATCGAAATCTTCTTGATCTAATGAAAAGTTGAATACTCGAAGGTTCTCTTCGATATGTTCTGATAATCCTAGTCTCACACCAATAATTGCACCTGCTACCGCTGGGTTTTCTAAAACATAGCGAACAGCTACATTTGCTATACTAACATGATGTTTATCTGCAATTTTTTTAATAATATTCAGATATTGCTGGAATAAACTCCATCCTCCCCACATATTAACCATATTTTTATATTTATGAAGGCTGGCAGTATTTAATTGTGAGGTGAAAGGTTCACTTTTATTTAAAAATCTATCTGTAATAAGTCCACCTCCTAGAGTTCCATATACGAATAAGTTAATATTTTCCTTTTCACATAATTCTTGCATCAAAGATTCTGGACGCGTGTCTATTAGAGAATATTGAACTTGGTTAGAAATTATTTTTATGCCCATATCAATAAATTCTTGAAGATGTTTAGTATCAAAATTAGTTAATCCTAAATACTTTATTATACCTGCTTCTCTTAAATCATCCAAATATTCAATAGCTTTCAAATAATTTTTATCATTATAATCCCACCAATGGAATTGAAGCATATCCAAAGAATTCATACCCATCCTTTCCCTTGATATATTAACTGCCTCTTCTACTATTTCCCTAGTAATTTTTTGAGGACGAGGTACCCATTTGGTAAAGAACTGCAATTTTTCAAGTAATTCTATTTCTCCTTGATCCTTAAGTTTTTCTCGGAAAATTTTTACAAAATTTTCAGCAGGGCCATAATGGTCTGCTAAATCCCAAGTAATGAGGCCATTTTCTACATGATTTTTCATACTTTTTATAGCATCTTTCTTGTTAATATTTCCATGAGCTCCAGAAACTTGCCACATTCCATTAATTATCCGGGAGATTTGAGTATCTTTATCTATATTATATAAAGTAATTTGACTTAGATTCATCTTTTTCCATCCTGATATAGTAATATTATGGTTAGAAATTATCTTCTACTCTTAAATGAATTCTATAAAAGTTATAATTTCATTATTTAAATGTACAAATTATTGAAATAATCATAATATTAGAGATCTAATCAATTGTTATTTCTTTTTTCTAAGTTGAAAAAATACTTTTACAACCAAAATTAAAGAAAAGATAACAAGAAAAGAATTAAAAAGGAAAGGTGCCTCAAAACTTACATATTCATATAAAATGCCCGCTATGAATGGACCGGGGATTAAGGCGAGACTAGCAGCCGATTGAGCAATTCCCATATACTTTCCTTGCTCCTTTTCACTTTTAATTCTTGATATAAGCCCGGGTATGGCAGTTCTCATGAATCCACTGCCAGTAGATAAAATTGCGACTAAAAAATAGAATAAAAAAATATAAGGTAAATAAGGCATCAGAACAATTCCTATTGAAATCATAATCACTCCAATAATGATTAAATTCATTTCTCCAACTACTTTTGAGAGCTTCTCCATAAGAAAGCCTTGAATTATGAATTGTAATACGCCAATAAAAACAAATACGAGAGCTAAATCCAACTCTGTAAAACCAAAAAATGCTTGAGAAACATATGGAATAAGTATAGGGATTGCTGCGAAAGCATAGCTTACTATGAAAAAAATAACCAATAAAGAAGGAATAATCGGTTGTCTTAAAGCTTCTTTGATATTTTTAAATTTACTTTTATCGTTTTTGATCAACCTATTTTTATTTCCTTTTTTTTTAGGAACTGTTTCGGGTAAGAAGAAATATGCAAATATCAGATTTATTAATGTTAAAATGATTGCTAGTAAACCTGAAGCCCAATAACCGATAATACTTAGGGCACCTCCAATAAGTGGACCAAAGATGAACCCCACTGAAAATGCAGCTCTTACTTTTCCTAATCCCGACGTTCTTTTTTCATTGCTAGTAATATCGGCCATGTAAGCTTGTGCTATGGATACCTCTGTAGCAATACCTGATAAAATTCTTGAAGCTAATAAAAACCAATAGGAAAATGCAATTGTAAACATAAAAAAACTAAGACTTGATATTCCTATAGAGAGAATCAATAATTTTCTTCTTCCATATGTATCAGATAAGTTTCCCATTATTGGGGAAAAAATGAATTGCATCAATGCAAAAACCAACATTAATAAGCCTAATCCCGCAGCTCCGACGCCAAACGATTCCGAAATAAAAGGCAATAAAGGTATTATCATAAAATACCCAGTAGCGTCAATAAATACTGTCAAAAGGATAATAGCCTTTTTTAAGCGTGATGACTCTGAATTTATCTGATCCAAATTAAATTCCCTACCTAATTAAAATGATATATCTATACAAAATATACCTTTAAAATGAAAATCTATGAGATCTTAAGAAATTTACTTCTCTAAAAAATTAGTTTTATGAATTTATATATATTATAAAAAAATAAAATAAATAAGAAATTAAATAGAATCTAAGAATTTTTTCATTTTTTCCAAGCGCTCTTCTCGAGACATTCTGTTTTTAATAGGATGATGCTCTCCATGAAGCGCTTTATGAAACGCTGGCTTTTCTTTATTCTGATAGATGACTCCGATTGGATATTTATCTTTTGTCTTAGCTAATTTCATAGCTCTATCGTAGTCTTTTCCATTATCTTCGATTATTTCAGTTTTTTTGTTGTAAAGTGCCCAGGTGTTAACATAAGCAACCGCTGGTTGGAGTACTTTAACAAATGAGAATCCTTCATGTTCTATAGCTTTAACAAGTGTATTTACCATATGGTCTAACTTACCTGGAAATACTTGGGCAACAAAAGTGGCATTTGCTTCTAAAATAAGAGATAAAGGATTAAAAGGCTCTTCGGGACTACCTTCAGGAGTGGAGGGTCCTTTATATCCTTTTTCACTAGTTGGTGTGAATTGTCCAGTAGTTAAAGCATATACATTATTATCATGCATAACTAGAGTCATATCTGAATTTCTTTTAGCGGCAAATATTGTATGAGAGATTCCTTCCGCCAAGGCATCACCATCACCCGAAAATGCAATTACTTTAAGATCCGGATTAGCGATTTTTATACCTTGGACAGTTGCCGTAGGTCTTCCATGTAAAGAATATAATCCATGTAATCTAAGATAATCCCATATTTTTCCATGACATCCAATTCCAGCAGATATGGCAAAATTCTCTCGTTTATAACCTTTCTCCTCTAATTTTACTATAACCTGTTTTATAGATTGCAGAATGCCAAAATTTCCACATCCTGGACACCAAGTATTCTCAGCATATGTGTCTAATCCTTCTTGTAGTTTCATTCTCATAGCACCTCCTTTAATCTTTTTGATAATTCAATTGGATCAAATGGACGAGCATTATACTGGTTAATTAATTTCTTAACTTCAATTCTTGCTTTTTCTTTGATAATTTGAGTGAATTGTCCCCATTTATTTAATTCTACAGAGATTACAGGTTGATTTTGATATTTTTGAATTTCCCAAACGGGAAATGGTCGGAGATAGATTGGTTGAACTACAGTAGCGTCAATATTACCAAATTTCAGGGCTTCTAATACACTCATAGTTGTTGACCCCCATGTAAAGATTAAAGGACCGCTATCCCCATATACATTTACAGTTTTCAAGTTATTCTTCATATATTCAATCATCGCCTCTCTCTTTCGATAACGCTTATCATGCATCTTTGCTGTTATATCTGGATCCTCAGTAGTTATTCCTAATTCGTCATGTTCATAACTATTCCATTTGACTAAATCATCTGATGGAATAAATTTCATTGGAGAAATTCCATCTTCTGTATCTAAATATCTTTTATATTCGCCTTCTCCCTCAAATAATTTAGGTTCTGCCCATTTAGTTTTTTTTAAATCTAAATCAACAGTTATATGACTTTCAGAGAGGTGTTTAGAAGTTAGAATAATCGCAGGAGTTTGAAATCGATATGTTAAATCAAATAATTCGGAAGATAAATAGAATGCTTCCTCCATAGAAGCGGGAGAAGCAACAATTCTAAGAAAATCTCCATGACCACTATTTAATGCATATTGTAGATCTCCTTGTTCAGTGTATGTTGGGACTCCACTTGCTGGTGCTGGACGACTTGTGAGTACTACAACAAGCGGTGCTTCTGACATCCCAGCTAATGAATATCCTTCATTCATGAGTGCGTATCCTCCGCCACTTGAAGCAACCATCGTTTTCGCTCCCGAAAATGAAGACCCAATCGCCATATTAATTACAGCAATTTCATTTTCGGGCTGAACAACAGAAAGATTGAATTCTTTTTTGTGAGCTGCGAGGAAGTGAAGTATTGAAGAAGCTGGAGTCATTGGATATGCAAAATAACAATCTAAACCCCCAGCAACTGCTCCTAAAGCAAGAGACTCGTTACCAGTTAATATAGGTCTTTTCTTATCACCTTTATCTAATTTAAATTTTCCCCCTATTTTTGAGTCTACAAAATTATATATTTCAGTAGCATAAGCAATATTATCTTCCCAAGTTTTCTCTGGAAATTCCTCTCTTAATATTTCTTCTAACATATCTTTTGATTGTCCAGTAGCAGATGCTAAGACAGCAAATGCTCCAACTCCAAACATTAGTTCCTTTGCCTTATATTCTTTAGCTTTTGATGAAAATGGAGCTCCAATTCCGTTCGCATCTTCTTGTTTATCTGAGTTAAATATTAGAATTCCATTTTCACCTATCTTTTCTTTGTGATTATTATAACTTCTCTCATCTGAATTGACTATTAACTCCACTTCATTCTCATACTGACTACTTATCCATCTATTTGCGGTGCTTACTACAGAATAATTATGGCCTCCTTGGATCAAAGACATATAGTCATCTCTTTGAAAAATTTGCCTTCCCATTTTAGTAAATAGTTTAGCTGCGATTGATCCCGATTTCTTAACTCCTTCACCAGCTTTCCCACCAACAATAAACGTAAATACATCTTTTACCATTTTTAATTGAACCTTTTATTGAATTTTAGCATTATTTCACTTATAATTACATTAAAGACTTATCTATTTGAAAAATATTTAAATTTATTGATTATAAATTTTTAATCCTTTACTTTTGAAACGATTGTTTAATTTAATAAGCGAAAATTCTCTAGTCTATAAAATAAATGACTGCCATTAGAGATTTACCTCAATCTGTTAAAAATATTATCAAATAATCTGCTATTAAATTAATTTATCGATTAATAAATGAGATAATACTCCTTTGGGAGGGAAGTTATGATTGGAGGGTTCTAATCCATTTTTTAACTTTTTCGAGAAAACCCATGATTCTATTTATTCCATTATAATAATCGTCATTTCTTAGATTTTTTTAATTATTGGAAGATTTTAATTCTTTTTTCTGCTAAATTCATCTAAAACACGTTCACAAGCTTCTAGAACATTCTCAATATCATCTTTTAGAATAAAAGCATCTTCCTTAAAATTTTCCTTAGAAATGCCTTCAATATACCCATATGCCGCAGGACCTCTTTTATCGACTAAATTATTTAAAAGTTTAGCATAGAAATCCAGATTATCTGAAAAAAATACAGGTAAATCTTTTTGCTTTAAGTGAATTAAGATATTTGAGATATCATGCTTTTTAGGGTATTCTATACCATATAAAATTAAAATTGCTTTAAGAGCTTGTTCTATTGCCATCTCATAAGAATAAATAACATCATCCCATCTCTCATCGTCTAATGCTCGAATTGCACTCTGATACCATTCTTGCCCTCTGTAATCCTCTTCGACTTGTTTCAGAATTTTTCATAGTTCTATTATATCACCCCTTTTTATATCCCCTCGTTCCCAATAAAAATCGTTTTTGTCTACAAAAACTCGTTTTAAATTCTTTTTATTAATCCGTTTTTTATATTTTTCGATAAATCCGATACCTATATCTTTAGGATCATAAAGAATAATTCCATCAATGGCAATATCGTAAAATAGGGTTCTAAATCTTTTTAATTCCTCTTTTTTTAGAGACAATATAGATAGTGGATGATTTTTCATTTTATTATAAAGTTCAGTCCCATAAATTTCATTATAGAATTCTATAGTGAGTTTAGATATATCAAAATCAGTATTTTTTTTTTTAATTCATTTGAAAGGATTAAAAACAAGTCGACATCGCTCTCTTCATTCCATATATCTCGCGCAACGGATCCATATAAGATTAATGATAATAAATTTTCATTTATTCTTTTTTTGAGGTGTTGAAGATATAATTTTAAATATTTCCTAAAAAATTCAGGTATCTCAGAAATATTTTTCTTAATTTTCATTTCGGTGATTAATTCTTTTCTACTTTAATATAGTTTTATATCATATGAGAATTTTAATTTAATGGTTTTCTTTATTCTTGTTCAATTTACTGCATATAATCTAAGAAATATGTGAAATTTTTTCTTAATATCTTGTCGATTTAGGAATTATTGAAATTTTAGATAATTTTAAATTAGAATTCTTTTTTGATTATTTTAATATTTAGACATTTTTAAGAATATATAGTTTAAAGGGGTTTTTATTTGAGTTTTAATGATGATATTCTCTTTGAGAAATTTACGAATATGGAACCTGATAAAGCATCAGAATTAGTCTTGTCGATTTTATTAACTTCAAATCCTCCAGAACGGAGGGAAAAAGCAGTTCAAAAATTGATAGAGATTAACGACAATCATCATTTTCAAGAAATTAAAAGTGCCTATTTAAATGAAACTCATTCGAACGTTAAATTAAGTTTTATTAAATTAATTTCTAAATTCTATGGCGAAGAAGGAATAGAATTTCTCAAAATGCAATATAAAAATGAAAAAGATTGGAAAATAAGAAAAGAAATAGTAATCTCTGTTGGAGATAGAACCCAAGATGAAAATTTAGATTTCTTTCTAGACGCTTTAAAAGATTCTAATATAAGGATAAAAAAGAAATCGATTCAATATCTGGGACAAATAAGAGATTCAAAGGCGTTTGACGGGCTTATGGACTTATTAAAATATGGTAACACTGAATACCATAGAGATCTAATTAAATCAATAGTTAATATCATTAGAAATTCAGAAGAACAATTAATATCGAAATATATTGAGGATAGCAATATTCATATTCAAAGAGCAATACCCCTAATCTTAAGGCGTATTGAAAATGATGAGTCAATCGGATATTTAGTGGACTTATTAAATCAAAATGATTCAATTATTAAAGAAAATTGCTTGAGGGCTTTAAGAAAATTTAAGAATTCGGATGATCCAAATACAGTTAAAGCAATAATTGAAGAACTAAACAATAAATCTTCAAAAGTGAAACAAGAGGCCATTAAAGCATTAGGAAGAATTGGGAATAAAGCTGCGACCGTTCATTTATTAAAAGAACTTAAAGATAAAGACGATTTGACCAGGAAATATGCTATAGATGCATTAAAAAGCCTTATGAAAGATACGAGTTCTATCAAAAGATTGCAGAATTTATTAGTTAGTCGTAATATAATCGAGCGGATTGCAGCAATTAAATTAATAGGAAAATTAGGAGATAAAACCTCCTTGGAAACATTGATAAATTCCCTAAATAGTAATAACTCAAAAGTTAGACATGCATCTTATAATGCTATATTAAAGATCGTGAATGGAGAATCTCTTGATAACATTGTTGAAAATCTCAATGCAAGCGAATCGCAAATCCGAAAATGGAGTGCAAAAATACTTTTTAATAAGATGAAAAAAGAAAATGAAGAAGAAATCATAATCCATCTACTTAATTTATTGGAAGATACTAAAAGTAATGTGAGAAGGTCTGCTATTAACTTTTTGTCAAAACTTGATAATCCACTTATTTTAGATCATATCAATAAAAAGCTAAAAAATTCACCCAACTGGAAAATGCGACGTTCATGTATTCGTTTACTTTCTAAAATCAATAGTCAAAAAACATTAAAATTGTTAGTACAATATATAGATGACGAGGACTTTTTTATCCAAAATTGGGTATTGAAAGCAATTGGAAGGATAAAAAATTTTGAAAACATAACCCTTATCATAGATTTACTTAATAATAAAGATGAGAGAATCAAAATAGCAGCAATAAAATCCTTAGCTAAAGTTGGAGATAATAGCGATATATCCTCTTTAGTTGAACAATTGGGTGATACCAATTGGGAAGTGAGGAAAGCTACGGAAAATGCCTTAAATAAAATAAATCCAAACTGGATGGATACTATTTAACTTATATTTAAGGTAATTATAGAACCTAATGTTGTTTTAAATGAATAAGGAACCAAACTGAGAAGAAAAGTTTCTATTAAACATTAATACGTAATTATTTCTAAAGATTCAATCCTTTCAAAATGTCGTTTATTTCTTGTAATGATTTTATTAATTCCATTAGATAACATGATACTAGCAATAAGAATATCATTGGCTTCAATAATTTTTCCTCTGGAAGATAATTCATCGTATATTTCTGAAGATTTCATCGTTTCTTTAATCCCTAAAGGTATAAATTGCATATTTGAAATCATTTTATTCCAAATTTTTTATAGCTCATCATATCTCTCTTTTGATCTTTTTCTCTTTATTCTTTCTAAATCAATAAATATTTCATAGATGCTGACTGTAGTAATACCAAAGATATCGATTTGCTCATCCAAAAGGTTTTTAAGATCTTTATCCCTCACAAGATAATCTATTCACGCAGTAGAATCAAGTATAATCATATTAATCCTCAAAATTGGGTTTTTTCCATATCTTTCCTTTTCTTTTTGTTATAGGATCCCAAATCTCTCTCTTTTCTTCTTCTGTAAGATCCCATGTTCCAAAAACCTCTTCTAAATTATTTTTCTGTGAATTTAATAATCTAAGAAAGAGTTCTGAAAAACTCTCATCCTCCCGCTTTATTTTAACTAATTTATTATACACTTCTTCGGTTATATTAATATCTTTTGACGCCATCTTATTTTACATAAACACATATTTATACCTGATTCTTTTATTATCATAACACGTCTTTTTTATTTAGATATTTTTAAATTCTCAGTATTATTTAAGAGTTATTTCACTTGCACTCTTTTAAATTTCATACTTAACAATTCCTTTAATAAATTTTTTATAATTTTTACTATTTCCCAATATAGTTTATAATCATTTAATTGGAATTAAGTATTTTAACAATTAAATTAAACCTAATCTTAAAATTACTATAACTGAGAATAATGACGGAAAATAAAGATTTTGACCCATACATCTTGGGGATCTGTTGTAACTGGTGTACTTATGCTGGAGCTGACCAAGCTGGTACTTCGAGAATGCAGCGCCCCGCAAATTTGCGTATCATGCGTGTTATGTGTGGTGGGCGAGTTGATCCGCAATTTGTTTTAGATGCGCTAACTAATGGTGCGGATGGGGTTCTTGTATCTCATTGCCATCCCGGAGATTGTCATTATGTGGAAGGGAATTTGAAAACAATTAGGAAATTACCTATGCTCCATCGTTATCTTGAACAATATGGTATAAATCCTAAACGTGTAAAATATACATTTGTATCTGCATCAGAAGGAGCTGAATTAACGGAAATTGTGCAAGAGTTTGTACAAGAATTAAAAGAATTAGGGCCAAACCCATTAAGAAGGGAGGGGAAAAAATAAATGCAAGTTTATAAAATTAAAGTAAACCATAATCTCTGTACAGGATGTAATGTATGTGTAGTTTCATGTCCCGTTAATTTTGATAAATTAAAAAAAGAGGGAAAGCTGACTGAGGGGAATGCTGTAATATTAGTAAAAGATGGGATCGCCAGACCGATTTATAATGAAGAACGGAAGATTAATTGTGATGGATGTGGGGTCTGTAGCGAGGCCTGCCCTCAAAATGCGATAAGAATAGAGATAATTGAGGTGGAATGAAAGAAAAATGTCATTTCCTAAAATATCAAGAGAAATTTCAAAAGAACAAGAAAAAGTTCAAGTAAAATATTTAACTGAAGAATTTGAATTGATATTGAACAGAACCAAATGCGTTGGCTGTGGAACGTGCGCACGAGTCTGTCCAAAAGACGCAATTTCCAGGGGACCAGTTGGTATGTCCCGAAAGTTTCCTACAACAGAGGATATTATCCCAGAAGTATATGATCCAAAAAAATGTGTGTTTTGCGGAACATGTGTGATTATGTGTCCATTTGGAGCGCTAACTCTCAAAAAGAATGGAAAAGAAGTGCCTTTAGATGAATTAACGTTAATTTCAGAGCATGTAATCCCAAAAATCGAATTTGATGCAAAAAAAATCAAAAGCAATGAAGGAACTGAACGAGTTGTTAAGCAATATACTAAAGGAGAGATAGAAATTGTCGATGAGGAATGCGCTGGTGGTTGCGAGACATGTGCAGATGTATGTCCAAGTGGAGCGATAACTGTCCCTGAAAGGCCTAAGAAAGGGTGGGAAAGTGTACCTAATGTTGTTGTAGACGAAGAAAAATGCGTGTTCTGTGGTGCTTGTGATAATGCGTGTCCAACTGGGGCGGTTAAGCTAAGGATTACAGATGTTAAATGCTCAGGCGATTATAATGAAATTTATTGGGACCCATTAATTGAGAGATTAAAAACTTTAAGATGGAGTGAAGAAGAGGAGGGTAGTGAAAAATGAGTTTAAATGACCTTCGATTATTAACTGGACGAACTATTAATCAAGGTATTGCCTTAGAAGGTGGGAAGACTACAAAAGAAAATGTAAGAGCTGCAGCTATTTGCATGTTTGATAAGGAGGATTTTAAGAAGCTGGATTGTTTAGTCGGTACACCTGTAAAAGTAAGCACTGATCATGGTCATGTGACTGTGTATTCCACTATTTCTGAGGAAGGTCCGCACCCAGGCATAATATTCATTCCAATGGGACCATGGGCAAATCAATTAGTCAATCCTGATTCTCAATCTTGTGGCACTCCGACTTTTAAGGGAATGAAGGCAAAAGTAGAAGTAGCAGAGGGAGCTAAAGTTATGGATGCATTAGAATTAATAAAACAATTAAAGGAGGCATAAAAAATGGTAGAAAGAAAAATAAAGACCGTTTATGATGTAGTTTGCCCATTTTGTGGGACTTTATGTGATGATCTTGAAGTAGATGTAAATATTGGGGACCAAGAAGTAATAGAAGTAAGAAATGCATGTCAAATTGGGACAGCTAAATTTTACTCTTCAAATCCTAGCGAACATAGATACACAAAACCCTTAATTAGAAAGGACGGCAAATTAGAGGAAGTTTCATGGGATGAAGCGATTGAAAAAACTGCAGAAATCTTAGTTAATTCAACTCGACCTTTATTATATGGATTTGCCAGCACAGAATGTGATGCACAAGGAAAAGGAGTTGAATT
>JAWOFX010000075.1:0-52294 GCA_046497275.1 Promethearchaeia archaeon
GTGATTTTCATAGCATTGAATATATAATTAATATCTGCATCAAAAGGAACAACAATTTGAACATTTTCCTCACCCTCGATATCTCCACACGCCAAGCAATCCTCTCTCTTATCAACTTCAATGGGATCAAATTGCCCATAGACTCCATTATAATTTATATAAGGAGGATACATAGGAGGACCAATATCTCGTCCATTCACGCGAAATAAAAGTTTTAAAGCCTCTTGAGATTCAATACTTGAAATTATTGAACTTACAGTTTGAATTGCGGCGATTTTGTTTCCTAAAATATTTTCCATTTCCTCAAATTGATAATTAGGTCCAAAAGTTTTTTTTATATTTGTTTTCCATTCTTGAATCTCTTCAGATGTTAACGACTCCAGTTTTTCTGGAGGAACATTCTCATTAAAAACTCTTTCTCTTAAGTTTTTCAATTCTATTTGAGCTAATTCTTTCAACTTTATTACTTCCTCATCTATATTGAGATCTGGTTTATGACCATAAGTTTTTTCAAAATCTACTTCTGCTTTAATCACACATTGGTTTCTGTTCCTGGGGAGTCCTTTTAAAGTACATGCTGCCACTAGTTTATCATCTGGAGGAGGGATGGGAACTAAACATCTATAACAAGCGGTTTGATCCATAATATCGGGGGCGTATTTTTCATCAAATTCTTTCTCGATCTTCTCTCTGATTTCCGTTCTTACAGGTTCAACATTGCTTCGTTTTATGGCTTGTATTTGCTCCTCTAATTTCATTATTTTTTCTTGTGCCGCAAAATATTCGGGATATTCCTCTTCACTCAATTCCCATAATTTAGAATCTACTACTTTTTCAATTTCTCTTTCTCTGTCTTTATATTGAATTCCTGCGCTTTCTGGGATAATAATTTGAACATGTCCTTCAAATCCTACTGTACCGCCATCTATCATTGGTTTATTTAGGCGAAGACATATCTTATTTAGATCCAATCTGGCATTAAAATTATCTAAAGCAGCTATAATGATATCACTCCCTTCATATACGGCCGTTGGTAATTTCTGCAATTTTTCAAAGTAGTAATCAATTTGTAAATAGGGGTTCATTTCTTTAAGACGTTCTGCTGCTACTTCTGCCTTAGGTCTGCCCTCATCTCCTGGTCTAAATAACATTTGTCGAGAAAGATTGGACGTCTCTATTAGATCTAAATCAACAAGGATTAATTTGCCAATCCCCATTAATGCAAAATCTTTCGCGATCTCACAACCTAAAGCGCCTACTCCTATGATCATTATGCATCCGCTTTCTAAAACTTCTTGATTCCATCCTTCAATTAATTGTTGTCGAGCATACATCCGAGATTTTTTTAATTCGTCCTTTTCGGTCATTTTATAAGCCATTTCTTTTTAATTAACTTAATAATAAAGATTTGTTAATTTAAACTCTTTTAGTATAAATATGAAAAAATCGAAATATTGTATTCTTCTTTTAATGGTTTTAATATTTCCATTATGTGGATATTTGATCCAAAATAACCTATACGACTTCAATAGAGATATAAAATTAGCCGATGAATATAATGCCCAAAATTATATTGGTCTTAAGAATGATTTAAGTGAAGGATTAACTGGGGATGGAATTAATGTGGCGGTGATAGATACAGGAATTGATGCGGATCACGAAGTATTTATAAGTTGGGAAGACAGAATAACCTATTTTGATGTTGTAGAAAATGAATCAATCCCCGAAGATAATGATGGACATGGTACATGGGTAGCTTCAATATTAGGGGGTAATAGTCTTGACTATAAAGGAGTGGCTCCAGATGTTAATTTCACAATAATAAGAGCATTCTTTGAAGATGAAGGTGAGAGAGTCTCAAATATTGGCTTAATAAGTGATGCAGTTGATGTTATTCTCCAGAAACAAGAAGATTTATCGATTAGGATCGTCAGTATGAGTTTCGGAATTGAATCTGCATCTCAACAAATATCCAACATATTAAATAGTATCGTTGAGCAGTTAGTAGATAATAATATATTAGCAGTCGCCGCAGCGGGAAATGATGGAGATGGGGGTCTCGGGACTATTCAACCTCCAGCATCTTCAGAAAAAGTTTTAGCTATAGGTGGGGTTTATGATGATGGAGAACCATGGCCTTTAAGTTCAAAAGGCCCTTCTTATGATCACAAAATAAAACCAGATGTATGTGCTCCAGCTGTTAATATTAAAGGTGCAAGTGCGAGTACATTTTTTACTAATAGATATACAACTAGTTCTGGAACCTCCGCCTCGACCCCCTTTATTTCTGGTTTAGCAGCGCTCATGCTAGAAAAAGATAATGATTTAACGGCATTAGAATTAAAAAGTATTATTTCACTCACCTCCTATAGAACCATAGATCCTAGAATTATTAAGGATAATATTCAAGGTTGGGGCGTAGTTCAAGGCTATGCTGCTCTTGATGCTTTAGACTCTCCCATTGAGATAAATTCAAATAGTAATTTTGCATTTACTCTGAATGAAAGTCAACCTGTACTTTGTTTACCGGTAAAAACTACAGGTTTAAGCAATTATTTTTTACAATTAAATCAATTAGACACTGCAGAAGCTGAAATGTATCTCTTTGATACTCAACCAGATGATGATGGAAATCCCCAATTATTAACTCATTCTATTTCTGCATTTGAACCTTATGATACACTAAATAGGATTGGAATTTCAAGTATTGATTCTCATAATTATTATTTAACGATAAAATTAGTACATGGGACGGGAAGTGGAGATTTTTCCATAATTATGGTAATGGAATATAGATTGTCTTTATTTTTAATAATCGTAGGAGTTAATTTGCTAGGATTAGTTTTTATTGGATTTCAATACAAAAAGTTTCAAAAAGTAGATTTAAGATAAAGAATATTTTAATTATTCATTATTTTTTATCATTTTTACCAGTTTCCTTCAGCATTCGTTTTATTTCATCAACTTCTTTTCTCTTTTTTTCTCTGAGCTTCTTCTTCTTTTCTTCTTCTTTCTTTTTTCTCTCCTCTTCAAGTTTACTTATTAATTCCTCTTTTAATTTTATCATTTTCCCCATGCTTTTTCCAAATTGCTTTGATCCACGAATTAATTCTTGTTTTTCTCTTTTTTTCCTGATCTGTTCCTCAATTTTCTCCTGCTCTAAAGTCTCAGAAACCTTTTTAGTAATTGCTCCCACTCTTTTTCCAAATTCCTTTGATCCTCGAAGTATTTCTTGTTTTTCCCTTTGCTTTTTAAGTTGTTCTTCAATTCTCTCCTCCTCTAAAGTTTCAGAAACCCTTTTCGCTATAGTCCCGACTTGACCAACCTGTTCTTCAAGCTCACGCTCTTCTTTAATTTTTTCTAATTCTTTTGCTTGCTGTTCAATCTCTTTTTGATGTTGAATTCTTTTTCTTTGAAGTTTTTCTGCCTTAGCTTTTTCTTCTAATTTCTTAACTTCTTCGATTTCTTTTTGAATATATCCTATTTGTTCATTCCATCCGAGCATCCTAAATGTTAGGATGGCTTGTTCGAGCATATTATAAGCCTCTTCAAATCTCTGATAAGTGGCTAATCGCTTTCCTTGTTCAATACGTTCTAATCCAGCATCGCGCATTTCTTCAAGTTTTAATTGATGTTTTTTATACTTCCGTATTTCTAGTTCCTTTTCTTTTTGTTTTCTAAAATCCTCTCTCTGTCTTAATTGAATATCCTCTAAAAACTCTCTATATTCCTCTTCTCTTTGTTGTTCAATTTGTTTATTTTTTTCTATTCTCTCATAATATTCTTGCTTTTCGTTTTGAAGATCTGTGATTAATTTATTTAAATTGTTGATTTCAGGTTCCCATCCAATTCTTTCAGCTAAAATATCTCTCGCCTCAATATATAGGGATATTGCTGCATCATATTCGGGGTCCCATCGTTTTAAGTGTTCTGAGGCTTTATCTAACAGAGAATAAGCCGCCTCTCTATAATTCTTTTGTTGTTCAATAAATTGCTCCCTTTTTTGTAAAGCAATTTGTTTTGCTCGTTTTTTTTCCTCCTCTTGTCTCCTTCTCATCTCAACAAGATTTTCAAGGTCTTTTTCTTTCTGCATTCGATTTAATTCAAGTCGATATTTTTCTAATCTTTCTTTTTCTTTACTTTCTTGCATATCCCTAATTCTGTTTATCATTTCATCTATAGAATCGGTGGGATAATTTATTTGGTTAAGCGTCAATTGAGCTTTTTTATAATATTCGATCGCTGATTCAAATTCTTCCTCTTCTATCAATGAGTCTGCTTCATCCAATAGATCAAATGCCTCAACTTTTTTCTGTTCTATTAATTTACGGCGTTCCTCAAATTTTTCGACCCGAATTTTTTTCTGTAATACTTTTTGTTTTTCTAATTCCATTTTCCTAGTCATTTGTTGTTGGAATTCAATTTCTTTTTGTTCGCGCTGGATTTGTTCTTCTAGTTGCTTTTGCTTTTGTAATTGTTTTTCTCTACTTTTTTCTCTTACTTGAATTATTAATGAATCGATTGCTTTTGTAGGAAAGTTTAATTCACTCAAAATTATTTCCGCCTCCTCATATAAACTAAGCGCATCTTCATAATCTCCTTTCTTCGTTAGGTCTTCGGCTTTATCTAATAGATTAAATGCTTTTTCCTTATTGCGTTCAAGATACTTTTTAAATTCTTCTTGTTTTTGTATTCGTTTCTTTTTGGCTTCTAATTTTTCTCTGTCTAATTTCATTCTTTGGGATATTTGTTTTTGGAGCACCTCATCTCTTTTCTCTTCTTGAAGCTGTGAAATCAAATCTTTTTGTTTTTTATATTCCTGTTCACGTGTCGCTTCTTCTAATTTTTGCAATTTTTCCTTGATTGCAGTTGTTGGAAACTGTATCTGACTGAGTATTAACTCTGCCTCCCGGTATTTGTCAATTGCGCCATTATATTGAGCTTCCTTTACCAATGTCTCTGCCTCATCAATAATATCAAATGCCTTCTCTTTCAATTCATCTTGTTTTTCTTGGATTTCCTTTATTTTCATCATTTTAACTTGTTTCTTCTTTAATCTCTCTTCTTCTCTCTTAAGTGAATCCGTAATTCTCTTTTGAAATTCTTCCTCTGCCATTTTTGCTTGATTCTCTCTATCCTTTTCCTTTTGAAGTGAGATTTCTTTCTTTTCTTTTTGCGTTTTAATCTCTTCCAATGTTTCCTTTAAGATTTTCAAATAAGGACCTTCCCAACCTATTTCTGTAAGTATGTTTATCGCTTCTTTATATACTTGAATTGCGGCTTCATATTTTTCTTCTTTTAAGAGTGTATCAGCATCTTCAATAATTTTAAAAGCTTTTTTCCGCTCTTCTTCTTTCTGAGAAGATAATTCCTCTTTTAACTTAATTAACTCCTTTCGTTTTAATTCTTGCATCTTTTGTTTCTTTCTACTTTCTTGAATATTAGCTATGAATCGCTTATCTGCTTCTTCTTTTTCTATTTCTCTTTTTAATCTTTCTTCTTTTAGTTTTATTTCTTCATCTCTTTTTTGCTTTATCTCTTCTATTGCTTGATGAATTCTCGGAATTTCTTCATTCCATTGAATTTCAGCAAAGATGTTTGCGACATCGTAATAAACATCAATAGCGTCATTATAATTTCCATTAGAGAGATACTCTTCTGCTAAATCCAACAAAATGAAAGCTCCGTTTTTTCTGACTTGTACTTGTTTTTCTAAAGTTTCTTCTTTCTCTCTTCTTATTTTTTGTTCTTCAATCATTTGTTGTTTTAACTGAGCTTCCTTTTTAATTTGTTCTCTAAACACCTTTTCTTTTTCTTGTTGCTCAATAATTTCCCTCAATTCCCTTACTTTTCTTTTTTCCATCTCTTTCTTTTGTTGCTCAATTTCAAAAATAGAATTTCTTATTAAATCACCTTCTTCAGTCCAATTAATATCCTCGAAGATTTCAAGTACTTGATGATATATTTCAATAGCCTTATCATATTCATTTTCATTAATTAATTCTTGTGCTTCATTTAATAATTCAAAAGCACGCTTTCTCTGTAGTTCGATTTGTTTTTCGATTTGTTTCTGCCTTGCTAATTCAATTTCTTTTTGTTTCATTCTCTCTTGTTCTAACTTCATTCTTTCAGCAATTTTTTGTTCTAATATCTTCTCTTCTTGTTCTCTTTTTAATTTTAATTCTAATTCGTTCTGTTTGGCAATTTCTTGTTCCTTTTGTTTCGATTTGATTTTCATTATGGTTTCTTTAATTAAATCTGTAGGAAATTGGATCTGATTCAAGATTAATTCTGCTTCTCTATAATGTTCAATTGATTCCTCATAATCGCCTTCATTTAAGCATTTGTCTGCTTCCTCCAATACTTTAAAAGCCTTTTGCTTCAACTCATTTTGTTTCTCCTTGAATTTCTTGCGTTCCTCTATGCTTAATTGTTTTTCCTCCAATCTTATCTGTTCCCATTCCATTATCTTTGACATTTTAGCTTGGAACTCCATGTTTTCTTGTTCTAATTGTTTTAACTGTTTTTCTTCTTGTATTTGTTTTATCGTTTGTTCCTCTTTCTGTTTCTTTATTGATCTTATCGTATCTCTTAATAATCTTAAATATTCTTCACTCCACCCAATAGATTTCAATATCTCCATCGCAGTATTATATTTAGATAACGCTTCATCAAAATATTGCTGTTTTAGTAAAGAATCGGCCTTATCGATTATATTAAACGCATTTTTTTGTTTTTCCTTGGCTTCTTCTGTTAATTGTTTTTGGATTTCGATATTTCTTCTCCTTTCTAATTCTTTTTTTCTCTCAAATTCTCTCTCTCTTGCTAACATTTCCATGAAAGCTGATCGTTCTAATTCCTTCTTTATTTCTTCATTAATTGCTTCTTGTTCCCATATTTTCTTTTGATTCTTTTTCTCTTTTATTTGTACTATAGTATCATTTATTAAAGGTAATTCGTCTATCCATTGAATTTGAGCAAAAATATTTCTCACCTCATAATATATCTCCAGGGATTCTTCAAATTTTCCTTGAGATAATAATTGATTTGCTTCATCTAATTTTTTAAATGCCTTAGCACGCCTTCTTCTTCGATAATTTAACTCTTCTTCCCTCTCTCTTATTTTTATTTGTTTCTCTTCTAATTCATTACGCTTCGCTTCTATCTGCCTTGCAATTTCCATTTGAAAATCGTTCCTCTCTTTTTCACGGGTTAATGCTTTCTGCAACTCTTTTTCTTTTTGCATTAACTCTTCCTTTTTCCTCTTTTCTAATTCAATTATCGAATTCCGGATTGACTTTGCCTCATCTTTCCACTGTATAAGCGAGAATATTTTTGCAGCCTCACGATATAGATCAATTGCATTATCATAATTTCCCTCTTCAATGATATTTTGGGCTTTTTCTAATAATTCTAAAGCTTTTTTCTTTTGCTCTCTTTGATATTGCAATTCATTATCTTTTTCTTCTAATTTGATTTCTTTTTCTTTTAATTTTTCTCTTTCAAGCTGGAGTTGCTGTCGTATTCTTTTCTGAAAATCTTCATCCTCCTCTAATTTTTTAATTCTTTTTTCCATCTCTTTATTCTTTTGCTCGGTTAAATCTTTCTTTCTTTGTTCCAGTTCATTAATGGAGTTATCTAATAATGGTATTTCATCAGTCCATTGGATTTCTGCGAAAATGTTACGGGCATTTTGATAATTTTCTATTGCTTCATCAAATTTCAAATCCATAACATTATTTTGAGCTTCTTCTATAAATTTAAACGCTTTATTCTTTAATTTTTCCCTATAATGAATTTCTTCATCATGTTCCTTTAATTCAATCTCCTTCTCCTCTAGTTTCTTACGCTCCCGTTTTAATTCTTTTGAAATATATTCTTGAAATTCCTGTTTTTGTTTTATCTCAAGTTCTTTCTTCTTTTGTTGTTGATAATGAATATTATACACGTTTTCTTTTGTGTTTTTGATATTTTCAATGGTTTCTTGGATAGTATCGACATAATTTTCCCATCCTGAACCCATATTATCAATTAATTGAAGTGCTTCTTCATAGTGAGAAATTGCGGCGTCATAATTCTCATCCTTTACTAATTTGTCTGCTCGATTTAACAATGTAAAAAATTTATCTTCGTTTTGTAATTTTGTTGCTTTTTTTCCTTCAATCTCTTTTTTTTTCTTAATCTGAGATTTGGTTATTTCTTCTAATTTCTCTTTACGTTTTTTTCTAATTGATTCCTTTAAAGCACGCAATTCCTCTTCTCTTTTCTCTCTTTGTTTTCTCTCTTTTTTTTGACTCTCTTTTTTTTCTTCAATTTGACTAATTTGATTTTTAAGTGGTTCGATATAACTGGACCAATCAATGATTTTTAGGAGATCTGTTGCCTCACTAAGACTATTAATCGCTTCTTCCCATTTTTCTTGTTGTTCTAATACCCTTGCATTATCGATTAAACTGAATGCTTTTTCTTTTATTTCGCTCTCTTCTTTTTGCGCCTCAAATTCTCTTTGTATTCCTATATATTCTTTATCTCGAGACAAATCACCTTTTAACTCAGGAAGATTTTCAAGATCTACTTTTAGGTTTGATCTATCTGCTTTTTGTGTCATATATCGAACAATTTTTTGTTTTTTAATCTCTTTTTTTTTATCATAATCCTCCATTAGAGTATTTCTTTTATTTTTGAGGTTTTGTAGCTGTGAGTCGGACCATCCTGCTTCAGTTAATAAAGAAATTGCTGAATCATATTTACTAAGTGCTTTTTTAAAATCTCCTTCCAATTCTAAGTACTTTCCTTGATCTAAAAGTAAAAAAGCCTCATCTTGAACCTTTTCTTTTTGAGTTTTTTTAATAAGCTGTTTTGATTTATCTTCACTTTCAATTTTATTCTCAAGTTCAGTAATATGATTTCTAATATCTTCCTCTCTATGAGGCAAATATCCGCTTTCGATAAGATATTTTAATGCTTTTTGATAATTTTCAAGTGCTTGTACAAAATTGTTCTTATCTTCATAATCCCCTGCTAAATCTAAAAACTTAATTGCTTTATTAGCTAAATCCTCTGGTGTTAATTGTTTTTCCTCCATTTTTTGTTCTCTCCATATTTTCTTATGATTATAATATAGAACTTATTGGATATCATCACATATTATATTTTAAAATATACCATAGCAAACTATTAAATTTTTTATTTTATTTTAGGAAAAACCTAATATTACTTTAATCTGATTTAAAATCAGTTGGTATGAAAATATCTACACTTAATTGATTAAGAAAACTTAATTTAAAAAAAAATTTAGATTAATTAATTATGAAAAGGGAAAATATGGATATTATTATTGATTTTGAACCGATTTCAAGAAGAGTGACTCTCAAATCATACGAAAAAACATTATTTGAAATATTGACTGAAATTAATATTAAGATTAAATCCTTATGTGGAGGTTTGGGGACATGTGGAAAATGTATAATAAGAATACAAGAAGGAAACGAATATTTAAATGCCCTTACTGAAGCCGAGAAAAAATTTCTCACTAATGATCAAATTAAAAATGGATCTCGTTTAGCTTGTCAGACAAAAATAGACAGTAAATATGTATCAGAATTGATCCATAAGCCTACTCCTCAAATTAGGGTATATCTGCCTGAAAATTTACTAATTGAGGATTTTTCCATTTTAACATCTGGAATAGGAAAAGGAGTGGACCTAAATCCTACAATTGAGAAAATTTTAATAAGTGTTGAAAAACCAAATTTAGAAAAACCTATGGCCGATTATGAAAGAATACTAAAGGCGATTTTTAAGAAAAACTTAAATTTGAGTAGATCTCTCAAAATAGAATATAATTTACTTAAAAAAATACCTAACTTGTTAAGAAATGAAAAAAATGAGATAACAGTCACGATTTGGGACGGGACACATATCATAGATCTCGAATATGGAAATAAAGTTAGTGAAAAATTTGGGATCGCCTTTGATATCGGAACTACTACTATAGTGGGATATTTAATAAATCTTTATAATCAAAAAATTTATGCTGTGCATTCTAAATTGAATCCTCAGACGGCATATGGAGAGGATGTCGTTACAAGAATAACTTATATAAAAGATAATGAAAAAGGGCTTGATAAACTCCATCTCTCAATAACAGATGCACTAAATTCCATTATCGATGAAACGTGTCAAGATGCTAATGTATTACCCAATCAGATTTATGAAGCAACCATTGTTGGAAATTCAGTAATGCATCATATTGCTTTAGGGTTGAACCCTATTCATATTGGATTGAGCCCTTATGTGCCAATTATTCAACAGGGTATAAATATTGAAGCGAAAAATATAGGTTTGAATATTTCTAAAAATGGAAATATATATGCATTACCTTTAATTGCGGGGTTTGTTGGTGCTGATACCATGGGAGTGATTCTTTCTTCAGAACTATATAAAGAAAAAGCATTAACTCTTGCAATAGATATTGGAACTAATGGAGAAATTATTATAGGAAACAAGGATGTGCTGATCACGGGAAGTTGCGCCGCAGGATCTGCTTTAGAAGGTGCTCATATTACACATGGTATGAGAGCAGCAGGGGGAGCAATTGAATCAGTTAATATCAATCCAGATACTCTTGAAGTATCATATAAAACCATTAAAAATAAAAAGGCTATCGGAATTTGTGGCTCGGGGTTAATTGATATTGTTGCTGAAATGTTGAAATCAAAGATTTTAACTCGGAGCGGTAATTTTAATAAAGAAATCAAGAATAATGAACGTTTTATTGATTATAATGACAAAAAAGAATTTGTAATTGCATTTGGTGATCAAACTCCTTTAGATACACATATCTCTGTTTCTCTTCAAGATATACGTCAAATACAAATGGCTAAAGCAGCGTTTTATTCCGGGACACGTTTAATGTTGGAACATCTTAATAAAACGCATAATAAAACCTTTGAAATTGAACAAATATTTTTAGCAGGAGCCTTTGGTAATTATATCGACAAAGAAAACGCGCGATTTATTGGCATGATTCCAGATATCGAATCCGAAAATATCTTTCAGATTGGAAATGCAGCGGGGTTGGGAGCCCAGTATTGTTTAATTAATAAGGACTATCGCAAAAAAGCAATGGATTTATTAAAAAAAATAGAATATATAGAAATTGCGGTTAAAGAAAGATTCCAAAGAGAATATGCTGAAGCTATGTATTTTCCTCATATGAATCTTGATTTATTTCCACATTTGGAGCAATATAAGAACATCCCGAAACGATAACAAAATTATCTCTTTCTAAGAAATGTTAAAAATTCTTGGAATAGTTAAAAAATTCATTTATTGCTCATTTAACTCATATTTATACAATCCTTTCTAAAAATTTTTAGTTTTACGTGTTTTATAACAATTAAATTAATTATAGTGTTAGGAAGTAGATTTATTAGAAGAAAGATGAAAAAATTTAATGAAAATAAGTATTTTACCCTAAAACAAGTTATAGAGAAGTTTGAAGGAGATGTTTCAAAAGAAGACGTCTTGAAATA
Source organism: Promethearchaeia archaeon (assembly GCA_046497275.1). Classification (GTDB taxonomy): domain Archaea; phylum Asgardarchaeota; class Lokiarchaeia; order Sigyniarchaeales; family SOKP01; genus TEKIR-8. The sequence goes on from JAWOFX010000075.1 coordinate 11,538, forward strand.
TATTAAACAAGAGAAAATAATTGGGAAAACATTCAAAGAAAATTGGTATATTAAAAAATCAGAGTTAAAAAAACTCCAAGATCTTATTATCAGAGAAAATATATACTTTGTAAAAGAACAATATATTGATTTATCTTCTCAAGATCTTAATTATGAAGGTAGAATTTTAGATGTCGGAGGGGGAGGAGAAGGGGTAATTGGGCAGCTTTTAGGGCGAAATGTAGTGTCGATAGATATACATAAACAAGAATTTGAAGAAGCTATAGAGAGTGGTGATAATAAAAGTCTTAAAATTATTATGGATGCGCGAGAAATGAAATTTTTAGATAATAGTTTTGATTTTGTAACCGCATTTTTCTCATTATTATATATCCCTCTCGAAGATCTTGTCGCCGTTTTCAAGGAAATTAGTAGAGTCTTGAAAGAAGGGGGGATATTCTGTATTTGGGATTTAAAAATACCGAAAAATATTGAAAAAAATAAAAAAATTTATGGAATCCAACTAAAGATAAAAATCAATGGAAAAATAATAGAGACTGGCTATGGCGTTAAATGGAATAAGGAAAGGAATATGCAAACATATATAGATTTAGGTAAAACGACAAATTTTGACATTTTAAGTAAGAATCAAGATAAAAATATCTTTAAAATAAAGTTCAAAAAATTAAATGATTAATATTAAAAATTATTTTACTGAATAACAACACATAATTGATTCTGTAAAAGGTAATAAATACACTTCCATTATCTAGAATTGCTTGTTTATTAAAAATAAATGTGTCAACTTTCAAAAAAGTATTAATGGATTATAATATCGAAACAAAACCTTCACATTTTTGGAGTTCAAAAGTATTAGCATCTGGACATTCTATTGAGGTTCCAGAAAAGTGTGAGAAATTATTAAAAAATTTAGCTGAAACAAAAAACCTTTAAATAAAGAAATTTAAGCTTAAATTTATTATTATAACGTGAAAGAAATTCAAAAATAATATAATAAAATATAAATTCTTTATATATACTAAATTTAATTTTATGTAAAAATATAAAAAACTTTAATTTATTCTTACATATATTAAATAAATAATTAAATACGTATTATTCTATTAATTATTATAATCGAAATTGAAAAAGTGATAATATGTCAAGTTTCAAATTAAAGGTCCTACTAACTGGAGCTGCCGCGGTTGGAAAAACCAGTCTAGTCCAGAGATTTATCAAAAATAGATTCCAGCAGAATTATAAACTCACAGTTGGTGTTGACATCTTAACTAAGGATGTAGAATTTAAGCCGGGTGAAATCGCTACATTATCCATTTGGGATATTGGCGGGCAATCTTAGAAAATTTATTCTAAGACCCAAGACAACGTTTCGAATTCATCCGGAGCACCTTCTATAAAGGAGCGGCAGGAGCTCTATTAGTATTCGACCTAACGCGAGAACAAACGTATACAGAAACAAGGAAATGGTTAACTGAAATCAGACAATTTGCTGGAGAGAATATTCCATTTATACTAATTGGTAATAAAGCAGATTTATTAGAAGACGTCGGCAGAGTAATTGACCAAGATGAAGCGAGAAATTTTGCGGAAAATGAAGGAAGTATTTATATTGAAACCTCCGCAAAGACAGGAGATAATGTTGAGGATTCATTTACAGAATTAACTCGCCGTATAATTGAATCAAGAACTCAAGGGCAATAACAACTCTTTCTTTCCAATAAAATCTTAATCTTAATCACATTTTGGATTTGACTAAACCTATTTTTAAATTTATCTGATTAATCTTGTCCAAATTCTCTCTTAAATAAGAAGAAATTATGTTTAATGGACTTTAACCCATATTATATAAATATTTTTAAACTCAAATTTTCATTCTATTATTAAAATGAAAGAAAATAAATTCTAATAAGGGTGAGCGGATGGATAAACAAAGAATTCTAAAAGAAGCTCAACAATTGGCATCAAAATATTCTTTTTGGATGGTTTCTGGCGATATTTCACATTTATATGGATATATTTATGAAACCCCCGATAAAAAATTTGAATTAGAGATAAAGTTTCCCGAACAATTCCCTCAAAAACCTCCCCACATAATATCTGATGATGACATTAAAAGTTATTTAGGAGAGCCTAATCTTAAAGGAATTTTACAATGGAGACCTGAGAATAATGTTTTGAATATTGTTGATGAATTATATGAAATGCTTCTAAATAAACTAGAACCTTCAAAATCTCAAGAAAAAGATATGATACAATCTCCCGAACACCAAGATCTCTCAATAAGTAAACCTGAGGAAATCAATATTTCCTCAACACCGGATATTGATGAAACTGAAGAATATATAACACCAGATTTAAACCAATATCCTCCGGATGATTTTATAGAACCAGAAGCTTTTACTCCTTCGGGAGATGAATTATTTTATGATGAGTCACCTATTTCACCCTCACCATCCCACGAACCAACACAAGATCAAGATGAATATATCATTCCAGAAAATGCAGTCACTTCACCTGAAGAGCTTTTTATTTCTCCTGATTCTACAAGTCTGGCAAATAAAACAGAATTAGCACTTCTCCAACAAGAATATGCATATGACCAAAAAACGGGAAACCCTGCCAATGTAGTTGTATATCTTACAATTACTTTAACCAGAACCTTTATGATTAATATTGATTTCTCGAGCTATCCTGAGAAACCAACAATTTCTTTTCCAGATGAAGTTACCGCGTTAATTGGAAATCCCTACAATTCGTTGGAATCTTTAAAAAATTGGAATAGTAAAAATCCTCCTCATATAATTGATATTTTCCATGAACTAGAGAAGAAATTATTTACACTTAAAGATATTGAAGAGCAATTGCGTAAAATCTCACAAGAATTTCAAATAGAGTCCGATTCGAGAAGTTTAACTATGATAAAAGTACATCTTCTCACCTATGGATTTGATGAATATGTCATTGATGTGGATTTAGAACCTTATCCTAATCCCCCAAAGATTGACATTTCTTCGGAATTAAAAGATATGATCGATAAACCTATTGAAGAATTTAATTCTATACAGATATGGACTAATAATCAATCAGAACCTATTGAAGTGATAAGAGAATTATCGTGGTTAGTGGATAAATATTCTCGAATCAATTTTGAATTAGAATTACTCAAAGTTAATTATCAAAACGTTTCATATGATTCCACAGTAGATACTCTTAGGGTTGATATGAAAGGAAAAATGAAAACAGAGGATATAACATTTGAATTTAAAATTCAATTACCAAGAGATTATCCCATGAGTATACCAAAAATCTCTGTGATTAATGAATTTGAGTTAGAAACACATGAAAAAATTAGAGAAGATTTACATCACTCATTTGAAGACTTTTTCGATGAATGGACTCCTTATAATTATCTTGTTGATTTATTTAACTTAATTTCGAAAAAAATATTCGAAGTTTCAGTTATTGCATGTGTAATATGTCACGATATTGAATGCCCAACTTGTTCTTTAAAGATTGCTGGCGAGGGAGAAACTTGTCATGTTGCTTGTCCATACTGTGATAGAGTTTATCATAAACATTGTTGGGATCAAACTATAAAATCTTTTGGGAAATGCGGTTTTTGTTTAAAAGTTCCTCCCCCCAATATGATGCCCTAACCTCAATAAAAATTAGTTTTGATCAATACATCTAAAGGTTTCAAAATCACCACATAGATCCTCATGAATGATCTTTATTCCGTCCATTAATTTTTCTCTTTCAACAACTAAAGACAGATTAAGTTCATCCTTACTTTGAGAAATTGCTTTAACTTTTACGTCTTTTTTCCATAAGGCGTTAAAAATTTCCGCTTTTGTTTTATTCTCTAAAATTTTTAATCCTATGATATTAATAATTGATACTTTTTCCCAAGAGATTTCATAAAATTCTGAAAAAAAGTTTTCCTCCGTTAAGGCATTGATGGCTTTCCCTCCCTCTTTTCCTGTGACCACGAATGAAGTACTAATTTCTGATGAACTCTGAGCTACAAAAGAAACACTAATCTTATTTTTTCCCATTATTTCAAAAATCTTTGCTAAAACACCGGGAACGTCGACCATGCTTCCGGATGTGATGGTTATAATTGTAGCATCTTCTACGGTTGAGATTCCTTTTATCTGTTGTTTATTTGTAATTTCAGAAATCGTGGTAAAATTCTCTTTCTCTAGTGGATTGGCAAAATTGCGTATCTCAAGTGGGATATTACGCTTTTCTATTGCCTCTAAGCATTTAGGATGCAATACTTTCACTCCAAAATTCGCTATTTGTTTTGCTTCCTTATAATCAAGTTGTTTAATTAATAGAGACTCTGGTATGTATTTTGGATTAATAGCCAAAAGACCATCAACATCTTTCCATAAAATCACTCTTATATGTTTATCCGATCCCGTGTCATAAATAGACCTAGCAATAATCGTTGCGGTATAGTCTGATCCTCCTCGGCCTAAAGTTGTAATATATCCAATTTTATTTCTACCAATGAACCCCGTGACACAAAAGATTGCGTCTTTTTTAGGATTTTCTAAAAGGGGTATAATATGTTTTTTTACGCGATTATTTGTTAAATCATAATGAGGATATGCGTTATTAAATCTATCATCTGTTATAATTATGTCATCTGCGGATATGAATACGGATTCAAACCCTTTACTTAATAGAAATTGATTGAGAATATATGTGGAGATTCTTTCTCCAAAACTCGCAACATAATCTCGATAGTAAGGTTCAAGTCCGAATTCTTCGATATCTGATAAACTATCTTCTAATTCACTTAATCTTGTATCAAGCCACTCTTTACTATTATTATAATGGTCTGTATTTTGCTTAAAAATATCTTCAATAACATCTAAATGTTTTTTTTCAATAAGTGTTATATTCCGATCAACATATTTATCATCTTTTACATTTTCGGCGGTTTTTAATAACATATCTGTAATTCCATTGAACGCGGAGGCTATATATATCTTTTTCTTATCCTTATAAAGTTTAGTAATCTCTATGATTTTCTCAAACGCTTCAGCATCTTGTAAACAACTTCCACCGAATTTCATTACAACTACGGGCATATTTTCGATCTTTAAAATACACTATATCTTAAAATTTTAATTTTTCTTTCAGAAACAAGATATCTTTTAATAAAGAAAAGTAAATTTAAATAATACAAAAATAAAAGTATTATTCGAGGGAATTTTAATTTATAACTTGATCAATATAAGAAAATAAATCTAAAATTATGATATATAACAATCTAACATTTCAAGTTTCTGGAATAAGCGCTTTAATAGCTGTGTGTATTGGATTTATAATGGGATCGATAGTTCTGTATAGATCCATTAAGACAAAAGATAGATTAGTTTTCTCTTTTTTTTTGGCGGTGATTTTCACTTTATCTCCATGGTATCCTAGTGGATTTGGGTATTTAATTTGGTTATTTACTCAAGGTGGTTTTTTACATCAGTCTTTCTATATTTTAATCGGTACTATAGCAATTCCAATAGCAATAATTGCGTGGTTAGATGTTTATATGGCGACTATAAGACCAAGAAATAGAACATTTGTTCTTTTAATTTTTGGCGGTCTCTCAGTTGTTTTTGAAATATATTTATTCTATTTTCTATTTATTGCCCCAAATGCTCCAATTTACGAGATATTAGGAATCATCTCAATGGAGATAAATCCTTTAGATATTGATTATAAAGGTTTTGTATTGATTTATTTAGCTATCGCGATTATTTCTGCATGTGCAACTGGAATTCATTTTTCCTATACGTCATTAAAAATTGATGAGAAACCAGTGATTTGGAAAGGACGATTCCTGTTTCTAGCATTTACTTTTTTCAGTATAGCGGCAATCTTTGATGCAGTGATCGATTTGGGGCCGATATTTATAGTAATAATTAGAATAGTTCTTATTTTAGCAATCTTTTTCTTTTATGCGGGGTTTTTATTACCCAAATGGATAAGAAAACTCTTACATCTTCCTTTACCCTAAACTCGAATTATCATTTCTAGTCATCTGACTATTAGAATCTTCTTTTCAAAAAGAAACTTAAATATAAAAATTTAATTTCGTTTACTGATTTTATAATTCAAATTAAATCCTATCATTTAATAACTTCTCATAAGTTATGTGGTTATAATGAAATGTGCATTAGTAGACGGTGCTCTTGGTCATACAGGTTCTTTCTTAGTGAGAGAATTAGTAAAGCAAGGATGGAAAGTAATTGCTACTGATTTACAAAAACATACTCGAGATAAAGTAATGACAAAAGAATTTTTATTTGGTGTTAAGAAGGAATTCCTAGATTGTAGAAAATTGGAAAATGTAACTTATATCTCTTCAGACCTTACTAAAAAGCATACGTTAGAAAAATTATTTTCAGAGGATTTATTTGAGAGGGATAAAAAGAATTATGATGTTGTCTTTCACCCTGCTTCTTTATATGATTATGGGGCCTCTTATGAATTATTACATGAAGTTAATTATAATGGACTTTACAATTTATTAGACGTTATGTTTGACTATAGCGGAAAACTAAACATCAAACCTCCCAAATTTATCCATTGGTCCACATGCGGTGTATATGGAGAACCAATGTATCAAAAGGATAAAAAGGGATATATTTACCCAGCTGATGAAACCGCTCCCTATGATCCTCCAAATAATTACTCTCAAACCAAGGTGGAACAAGAACATTTATTGTTTGAATTAGCTGAAAATAATAAAGATTTTAAATATGTAATATTAAGATCCGCTCCAATATATGGGTCTTATCAGACTTACGGGATGTTTCATATCTTTTATACAATATATATAATGGGCCATTCCACATTAGCTAAAATTTTTCCCAAAAAAAAGAAATTAATGATGCCTATGATTCATGTAAAAGACTTGGTAAGAGCAGCAATATTTTTGTCTCAAAAAGAAGAAGCTGTTTGTGAAATATTTAATGTTATTAACGATTCTCCACTCCAAGAACACTTTTTAGAATTCGTATATAATGAATTAGGCATTACTTTCTCAGTAATCCCAATGCCATGGTTTTTTTTTAAACTCTTGAGTAAATTTATCTATTTCTTGGCTAAGAGGAAAGAAAAGAAGGCAAATCAATTGGGAATCCGACCAAAATTCGATCTTCCTATGGTAGAATATTTAACCCATCAATATTATTTTTCTAATAAAAAATTAAAAGATTTAGGATTCAATTTTCAATATAATGATTTTAGAAAAGGTGTGTTCGAGACCATAATGTGGTATAAAAAGCATGGATGGATTCCATATATGCGAGAAAAATTACCCGATTATGTTAATACAGAACCTAAACCAACTCAATCATCAAAAATAAGATATAAGACCCCAATGGAGGGAGGTGAGATTTTTTAATGGGTTTTGCTTCTAGTCTCATAATTCTTTCCGTATTAGGATTGTTTTCACATTATTTTTATCGAAGATTTGGTATAGCAAAAGGAAAATTAGCGTGGATTTCCTATTTTACCCTTTTTGTAAATTTAGGATTTTTAATCTTAGATATTTTAATTTATGCTGGGTTTTTTAATTTTTTATTTCCGATCTTTAACAATCTTCCTTGGGTCTTTATTGAAAATGGAAAAGATTTTATGTGGAATTCATTTCAATTGATTGGGGTAAACTGGTCAATCCCTTATAATACTGCTTCTTTAAACACTATAGCAATATTCTTATTCATTTCTTATCCTATATGGTTTATGTTTTTTAAAGATTTTTCAAGGAAGATTTTTGGAGGGAATGAAAAGCGTCCCTACACAAAAGGAATCAGCTTTTTATTTACTTATCCTAAAAAAACCGAGGATGAGACAGATTTTGCTAAAAAACCAGAATTAGGCGATTAATTAAAAAAAATAATAAGTAAAAACTTATGATTGATCTTCATTTACATTCTAATGCTTCCGATGGATTGGACACACCCCAGCAATTAGTTCAGAAAGCAAATAGTTTAAATTTAAAAGCTATTGCATTAACAGATCATGATACAATTGATGGAATAGAGGAATTTCTTGTGGCAGGGGAACAAAAAAGAATAATCACTCTTTCTGGAATAGAATTTTCAATAAAGCATGAGCCTGAACGAGAAATACGAGATGTACATATTGTGGGATTAAATATCGATCCATCCTCGCCTTATTTAATTAAAATATTAAAAAAACAAAGAGAGGGAAGGATTCAACAAAAAAAAGAGATTTGTAAAAGATTAGCTCAAGAATTAGGATATAAAATCACATTTGAAGAAGTGAAGAGCATAGCTCAATCTGATACGATCGGACGCCCCCACATAGTTGAGGTGCTTATTCGCAATAATTCAGAAAGACTTAAAGCATTTACAAAAGATCAAATTTTTAAAATGATCAGTCTTGGAGGAGAAGCGTATGTTGATCGAAAATTCGAAGTTTCTCTAGAAAAATCAATTGAAGTTATAAAAAGAGCACAAGGTATACCCATTTTAGCACATCCCGGTATATATGAGGTTTCTGATAGGAAAAAGTTCGTGGAACTTTGTATAGATGCGGGTATTGAAGGAATAGAAATCGAATATCCATATAATAAGAATAGACCTTATGTAGGCACTGAGAAAGCAGAATGGGCACACCAATATTTACCAAAATATTACCTTAATCTTGCTAATCAGTTTAATCTCATTAAATCTGGAGGTTCTGATTATCATGGGGGTAAAAAGGGTTTAAAAATTGGTGAAGTGGAAGTTCCCGACAGTTATCTAGATGAGATATTAGAAAAATTTTAATTAAATTGAAGAAAATTCACGCGTTTAATCCTTAAGGAATGCTTCTAATTCTTTAATTTCTCTATTAATATTTTGTTCCAACGCATCTAATCTGCTCTTTTTCTCATGTAATTCTTCAGCGGTTATTTCCCCTGAAAGTTCTTGCATTTCGAAATCTAAACCCATTTTTGAAACTCTTGCTTTTTTAATTTTTAAATCCATCAGCTCTTTTTTAAGTTGTTTCTTTTGTTCTTCAGAGGCTCCTGTAGGTAAAGAGCTTGCTATTGTTGGTTGAATTTCTTCTTCTGGTGGTTTTTCAAGTTCTGAAGGAGGTTCTGTACCCCTAGCTTTATCTGTTTTAATTTCTTTTTTAATTGGTGGAGAAACGATCTCCTCTTTTTTAATTTCTTGTTTTGGAACTTCTTTAACATCCAATGATTTTTGCAATTCTTCATTAGGTTGTAGTTGTCTATCTGCAATTTCAGGATTTGCTACATGTCCATATGCAGAGGTCTTTAATTTCTTTTTTGCGTCTTTTGGAACTGTTCCAACTGTCTTAGGTTTTTGTTTAATCATAAAATCTTCAGGATTTAATTTTAATCCCAAATCACTCTCAACCTTAGTAGGTTGCGTTATTGGAATTTCTTTATCTTCTATTCCCTCTGGGACACTCTCTGGCTCTGGAGATTTCATTTCCTTCTCTTCCTTGCGTGGAAGAGGCTTAATTCTTGGTTTTGAAGCCTCTATATCTTCTTGTGGTGCTTCCATTGGCTCCTCGATTTCTTCTGGTTTCTCAATAGTTTTCTCATCATATTGTACTTTAGGTCTCTTTTCCTCCTCTAGCGTCTCCTCTTCAATTATTTGCTCTTTTTGTATTTCCTCTTCCATTTGCTCTTCAAGTAGCTGCACTCCTTCTACTTTCTCCTCTTCAATCTCTTTCTCTTCTACTGGTAATTCTTCTTTAACTACTTTTTTCTCTTCGCCACCCAATCCCGAAAGTTGTGCTTTTATTTTTTTTCCTTTATTATAAAATTCCTGACTTAGCGAATCATCACCTAAATCAATACATAAATCGCTTATCTCTTCAAATAAATCTGCTGCTCTAGCAAAATCAGCATTTTCCAAAGCTTCTTGAGCTTCTTTCATTTTTTCATCTCGTTCTAATAAGGGCTTCAATAATGGGGATATTTCAGTATTCATTTCTAAAATATCTGCTATGATTTTTATCATCTTATCCCTGTTGTCAGGATCAATAGCTATCATTGAATACGCCTTCAACCCCAATATATCCTCGATTTTATTAGGTTTTAATGCTTTTTCCAAATCCTGTTTATTCGCTATCACTGCTGAATGAGCGTTAGGTGCTTGTTCTTTAATAAGTTCTAAGAAGAATTTACTTTTTTCAACATTTTCTAAAGTTGAATCTGTAATCAATAATGCAGCATCACTTCCTTTAATGAAGTTAGACCATAAATAACTGAATTGTTCTTGTCCAGCAAAATCCCATAAGTGGAAGTGCAATTTTCCAATCCTAATCGTTGCGATATCCCCAGTTATCGTAGGAATATGTTGCATTGGAATTTCTTCCGCTTTGATTAGTCTTGTTATCGTAGTTTTACCCACTCCAGAAAAACCAATTAAAGAGATTTTAGGACGAAGATTTCTATGAATCGCATCAACTGTTGGATCAAATACTTCAAATGTTTTTGTATCAAACTTATGTTGGAGAATATCATCAAAAAGATTTAAAAACTCTTTTCTGCATCTCCGTAATTCTTTTTTAATGTCCTCGAAATTATCTGTAAGACCTGTAACAAATAAAAATAATAATTTAAGGTCTTTATCGGTTATATATGAGATCCTATATTTATAGAAATCATGATAATCAACCTCATCAGCAGTTTTGCTGAATGCCTCGTCTTCTATCTCATCAATCACAGATGCTAATGCTTGATCCTTCAAAGCTTTACCAAATTGTCTGTGATATAATAACTCATGTGCTTTATAGATATATACTTGTCGTAAAATAAAAATTCACCATTAGCTTGAAATATATTTTATTAAATCCTTTACTATTGAATAATTATCTTTTTTCTTTTTTTCTTCTTTCAGAGTTTCTTCCATTTGCGAAAGCTCCTTCTTGAAATCAAAATTAGAAAATTCTATTGTTTCTTGTTTGATAATCTTGTTGCTCAAATTTTTAAGAAACATACGAATGCTTGGCATAAATTTTGCCAAATTAACATCAAGACCTAGTTTAGAAATCAAGATCAAATCTTCACTAAATGTAAATAAATAATTATATTCTTTTGCCTCTAACGCGAAAGATGTGATCATATCAAGAGAAAGAACATTAGCAATATCGTGTCGATTTAAAATTAGTTCAAGAATTTTTTGAGGAATTACTTTTCCTTTAGAAAATTCTTCGATTGCTGACCCCAAAATAATTCCATATTTATTAGCTATTGCGCACTCAGCGTTCAGTTCATTTTCTAATTGAGTAATTATTTCATCGTAATCTGTATCGATCATAAATTTAAGGAATTAATGTTTTATTAATTTAATAAAATATCATTTATTTATATTTTATCTATATTCTTTGGAATAAAAAATCCTATATAGATAATTTTTCTCTAATTGTGAAGCCTTATAAAGTTCATTTTACTGAAAAAGAATCAGACATTACAATAATATCAGACTTAAAATCTGCCATAGCTAATGCACAAGAGGCATTTTATCGCCATAGAAAGGATTTAGAACATTATATTTCCAAACATAAGGATTTTTTAACTTCTTTTTCACCTGTATCTGTTAATACTTCTCTCAAAATAATAAATATTATGGCAGAGGCTGCTTATATTTGCGATGTGGGACCAATGGCGGCAGTAGCGGGAGCATTGGCTGATCTTATGTATAAATCAATGATACAAGAAGAAGAAAAACACAAAATTCCCAAAATAGCATTAGTGGAAAATGGTGGAGAAATTATCATAGATTCAAAAAAATCCTTACGAATTGCTTTATATGCAGGTGATAATGAATTAAATCTCAATATTGGGTTTCTTATTGAAGAATCAGATTGTCCCATTGGTGTTGCTACTAGTTCTGCTACTGTTGGTCATGCCATTAGTTTAGGAGAAGCTGATGCTGTTACAGTTTTCGCTGAAAATGCAACGCTTGCAGATGCTGCAGCTACAAAGATTGCTAATTTAGTTAAGGGAAATGATATAGAAAAGTCTATCAAAAAAGCTTTAGATACTGCTGATGATTTACAAGAAATTAGAGGAGTGTTTATAAATCGTGAAAACAAAATTGGAAGGACAGGAAAAATACCTAAAATGATTAAAATTGAAGGAAATAAAAATCAACTTATTCATAAAAAAGCAGAAGATTTACTTTTGAATGATTTTGACATATTTAAATGACCCAGTATATTGGTTTCTCATCTCCACTGCTTGGTTTGGAAGAATAAATTCTATTGAGATAAGATAGATTATAATATTGTTCTACTTCTTGATCAGATAATCCACTATAAAATGTCCATGTTTCGAATCTAAAATAATATCTCGTTAAAAATAGATATACATCTGTTCCATAATCTTCTTTAATCTGCGTTAATCTATTAGTACCATTGTCATATATATGTAATTCCGGTTTCAAATATTGATCATCCATATATATAAAATAATGAATGTCTTTAGCTTCAAAATTTTTATTTGCTGCGTTATATGGATAATCATAGTAAAAGAATGGTAATCTTTCACCAAATTCTACAATAAGAATTTTTTTATCTGAACTATATTGAGAGAAATCTTGAATGGGCTTTAATTCTTTTTGCTCAAAACTAAACAATTTAGCGAAGTAAGAGATTTCTGAAATTGAAATAAAAAGAGAAATGATCATAACTGAAATTAAAAAAATTTGGATTTTTCTGTTTTTAAATAACTGTAATTTGATGAATTTATATAAATATGCGACGAACCCAATAGCAATAAACGGTGAAAAGAGTTCTAATATGCGTGGCCAGATAGTGCTGCTTGCAAAAAGCAGATTATAAAGAAATCCAAGTGCGAGAATTAAAGCAAATCCAACAAATAATATATATAAAAACTCTCCGCGAGAAGATTTTTGAAACCATATGAAACCCCAAGTCGCAAATATGCCAATTAGAAGGATTTCAATAATTGTAAATAATGTCTGTATGTTTAAATTAAAAATTAGATTATTTGCAAGAAGAAAAAATGTCGTTAATATACCCATTATCATAATAGCAAGGGGAATAACAAATTTTTTCTCTATTCTCTGCTTCTTAATTATCTGTTCTTTTTTATATTGAAAAAATATATCTTTTTTCCCAAATCTTATCCCTCGAATAAATTTTCGAATTATTGGTATTAAAATTATAGCAACTCCACTAATCGCAATTAAGTAATAATAAAATGGAAAATTTAACGCTCCTGAAAATCCACTTACGATACTCAATAAATGCCCTACTCCGATATTAAACCCAACAAATATGGCTAATATCACGCATAGAAAAATCAGGATTATAAAATCAAATCCTCTCCTATAATCTTTTATGAAATAAATGAGATAAACCCATATATATGCAACTAAAAAAATAGTTGTAATTAGTGAATGTGTTAAGGTGCTCCCTATAAATAATAAAATTATTAAAATGTATGAAAATAACAAATTTTCTTTGATCTCCTTGATTGAGACATAATCAAATTCAACAAATTTTTGTCCTCGTGAGTATAAAAGATAGAGGATCAAAAGTGATTGTAAGACTGCCAATGTTTCTGGCCAAAAGCTATTCACAATTCGAATAAAACCTAAGGACGAAAATTCTAATACAAAGACTCCAAATACAGCCAAATTTGTATTTTTAAATATCTTTTTAAAAAAGATATAGAGTAATAAACCCGATAAAAGAATAGAGTATGTTGTAAAATATCTGGGAATCAAGAAAATGTTAATGTTTGAAAAAAAGTAATATACTGTACTATATATATGAATTCCCATTGCGCTATAATAATCTTGGGTTGGCAAATAACCTTTTATGTCTATGATTTTGATAATCATGACGTGTAGCCACGAATCAGAATTATTAAATGTACTCACTAAAGTTAAATATAGTATACATAAAAATATAAGAAAAATCGTAAGTAAAATGGCATTTAGATTATTGATAATTTTAGTTTTTAAATAACTATATAATGAAAAATCATTTTGTATTGTTTCAATTTTTTCTTTTTTTTCATCTTTATCTCTGTTATTATAATCGCTTAGGCTTTTATAATATAAAATTATAACAATTAAGATGCCATAGACTATAAGGATAAAATAAAAGAAAAATAATCCGTTAAGATAAAATCCTATCAAATTACCAAAAAATCCAATGATAATATACAAAGAGAGATTAGACATAACAGTGAAAACAAACTTTTCTAGGAGAGTTAACTTATCATTTTTTATTAAATTGAAAAATAGAGGATATGTGGGAAATAAAAGAATGATATATAATCCAATAAAATATTGAAGAATCCCCAAATTTATAATATTAGTCAAAAACAGAAGAGTTTCTAATAAAACCAACGATGAGATCATATGAAAGATTATATTGTATTTCTTTTTTATAAAATATCCAATTCCAAAAATAATCTTATCTAAATCTTTCATAATCTCTATTTCTTCCTCTTTTTTTATTCATAGTTTTGGTTTAAATTTAAATTATTCTGTTCCTTCATACTTCTAACTCATTCTAATATAATTTCATCGTATTTAACTCCTGAAAGGAAGTTATAAAATTCAATTCGCTTAATGATATCATTTTGAAATTTTCTCATTTTTTATTTTACTCTTCCCATTCGGTAATCCAATCATAAGTTCTTTTCAAACCCTCATCAATAGTAATTTTCGGATGATAATTGAGAAGTTTTTCTGCTTTGGTAGTATCTGAATGGGTAACATCAACATCTCCCTTTCTTTCATCAACATATTTAACATTTTTTGGTTTTTCTGCTATTTTATAGATTTTATCTACTAATTGGTTAACAGAAATTGGATTCGAGCACCCTAAATTAAAAATCTCCCCGTTTGTTGATTTTTTTTCTGCTGAAAGAATTAAGCCATTTATAATATCAGAAATGTAAGTAAAGTCTCTTAATTGTTCCCCGTCTCCATAAATTAATATCTTCTCATCATTAAGTACAAGATGAAAAAATTTTCTTATTGCCATATCAGGTCTTCCTCGCGGACCATAGACAGTGTAAAATCTATTTGAAGTCACTGGTAAATTATATTCTCGATAGTAATAATCTGCATATATTTCACCTGTTAACTTTGATATCGCATAAGGAGATATTGGAGATTTAGGGTGCTCCTCATCTACAGGAGTATATTCTGGATTTCCATACACTGATGAAGAAGAGGCATATATTATCTTTTCAACTTCATTTTTCACCGCATACTCAAAGATTTTTACTGTACTTGTTATATTATTATGAGATACTTCACTAGCATTTTCTATGGAATAGCGCACCCCTGCTTGAGCGGCTAAATGAAATATTATATCGATTCCGTCCTCCAATTGGTCATAAGTAGAATCTTTTAAAAGATCACATCTTAATAGGGAATAATCTTTATTTAAAGTTAGGTGGCTTGTTAATTCTGTGAATTGTTCTTCTTTTCCACTATAATAATCATTAAAATTGTCAATTACGATCAAATGATTATTATGTTTACTTAACTCTTCGAACAAACTTGTTCCAATAAAACCAGCCCCTCCTGTAATCAGAATACGTTTATTTTTAATCATATTAAGATCTCTTTAGTTTTATATTCTTTTTAACTAATTTCTTTTAGGCTTCAAATTACATATTTAACAATAGAAAATAAAATTTTGTAAAGTCTCCTCTACTCTTATAAATATATATGATAATCTGATAAAATATATTCATATAAATTTCAAGACAAAAATTAGAGTTATTACATAATTTTGATTTTTTTATTTTTTAAAAATTGATCTATATATTTTATCTACGATATTTAGAAAAGAATAATAGGTAATTAAGATGAGAATTGAAATAATTAACTTTGGTAAATATACATAAGAAGTTCCATAACTCCTTTCACTTACTTCGATTGGGACTTCCCTAAACTTAAAATTACGAATACCCGATTTAAATAAAAGCTCTGTAGTAAAACCCATTCCTTTAAACCTTGATTTCTCGACAATCTCTTTAACATCTTTATTAAATGCCCTATAGCCACTTTGGTTGTTTTTAATGGGTTGACCAAACAATACCCACAAAACTTTATCTATTACATATTCTCCCATTCTTGTATGAAGTGGGACAGTATAATGGCATGTTCCCATATATCTTGAGCCGACCACTATATCTGTTTCGCCTTTTATAATCGGGTTAATAATATTAGGTATTTCTTTAGGATCATGCTGTCCATCTGAGTCCAATGTAACAATAATATCTCCCTTAGCTAATTTTATACCTGTTAATAATGCTGCTCCATAGCCTAAATTTTGAGGATGATGGATAATTCTCACGTTTTTATCATTCAATTTTTTGGCATTCATTACGCTTTTATCCGTGGATCCATCATTAACAACTATAATTTCTTGCGATTTCCGATAGGGTATATTTCTTATTACATTTGCAATAGAATTCTCTTCATTATATAATGGTATTACTATTGATAAAAAAGTGGAATTAGGATTCTGGGTATTCGAAGATTTTTTTTGTTCAGAAATCGCGATTTGTTTTTCTTTTTTTCTCTTCATTTTATTTTGAATAGATGAGATTTTTCTCTTAATCAGGGTATAGGATAAATTTAAGAAAGGTTTTTAATAATACTCACATAGCACGCTTGAATTTCTTAGTTATCCTTTTAAAATTTTAAGTTTTATCTATTTTTGATTGTATAAATATTTAATTATAGAAAGGAAATAAATAATTAATTTTTTTCTGAATTAGTGTAGAATTCAAAATTTCCTATTTAATAATTCATTAAAAAATGATCATTTCTGGTATAACTATATTCATCTTAAAGATTAAGGTGTGAAAATCTAATTCGATATATATAATTAACTATTTTTGGGTACACCATGGATAATTTTAGTAAAAGGCGATAAATCTTGTTAAATACAGAATCAGAATATCCATATTTCTCTAAGGCTTTTTCTTGAATTTTATAGGTAAACTTTATTGTATCCGAAATGCTTTTAAATTTCACTTGTTCTTTGCTTACTCGATATTTAACTAAAGGGACATCAAGATTTCTAAGTTTCCAAAATCTCCCCACCCTCAACCAATAATCATAATCTTGGCAAACTTGCCATGTTTCATCATAATATCCAATCTTGTCTATAACTTTTTTTCTTAAAAGAACGCATGATTGGGCAATGGGATTATACCGCATGATGACTTTTTTAATTTCTCGGTCTGTTGAGGGATAATCTCGGTGTCCAATAATCTGAGAATTTTCATCAATTAAATATTTATTACTCCCCACTAATCCATATTCAGGATGGGTTTCTAAAAATTTCACTTGTAGTTCTAATCTTTTACTAAGTGCTACATCATCACTATCTATTATTGCAAAATATTTAGCATCAGGAGAACTTAATTTAAATCCCTCATTTCGCGTTTTCACGATTTTAAGATTTTCTTTATTACGAAAAGGCTTAATTCGGTCATCTTTATTAGCGTATTTTTGAATTATCTCCCAACTTTTATCAGTAGAACCATCATCAATTATAATATACTCAAAATTACCATAAGTTTGATTTAAAATACTCTCAATTGTCTCATGAACGACTTTTTCTCTATTATAATTTGGAGTAAACACTGTTATAAATGGGGATTTATCAGTCATCATTGTTTTATACTCAGTTATAATTTTATCAAATTCTCTCTATTTTAGAATTCTTTAATTCTATAAAATTTTAATATTTATGAATTACACCTAATCCAAAAATCTCTCACATTTCACTCTATTTTTCAAGTAATATCTCTTTTTGGCACTGATTTTTAAACAAATATTTGCTTATTCCATAAAAATTCAAAATTAAAAATACAGTTGCCAGAAAATTGTAAGGAAACCATGGTTTTATTAAATACCAGATTCCCATAAATACTAAATCAAGAAAAACATAATATATTACTCCCGGTTTTATAAACTTATTTTTAATCTCTGAATCTTCTGGCATATCAAAAATTATTATGATTAACAATGGGAGGATAATTAGTAAATGATGGTCCCAAGAATCAAAATAGACAAGAAGCATGATTATAATACCTAAAGTGAGCCCATAAATGAGTGTTTTCTTAACATGATTAGATAATAAAACTAATATTAAACCAATTGAACCAAAGAAACTTAATAATACTAGAAGGATTAGTGTTTGATTTACAGGGAGATTGTAAAAAACAAGCATGTTTATGATTAATTTTGTTATGCTGAATGAATGTCTAAGCTCTATTATATTTGTTCCAGCAAAATTATTATTCAAAAATCCCTCCCATAATTTTGGATTCACTGCAAAAAAAATGATATTAGGCAATAAAAATATCGAAATTCCAATTAGTCTTATGATAGATTTCTTTATATTTAGATTGAATTTTCTTTCCTTTATGCTATAATTTAAAACAATTAAAAAAGGCACAGCAATTAATGTAATTGGCTTTATTGCGGTACTTATTCCTATCAATATACTAGCAAAAAAATCCCATTTAAGAGTATTTTTCTTAAGTATAAGATAAATTGCCCATAAAATGAGGAAAATTACAATTAAATTATTCTGACCTAAAATATAATTATTGACCTGGGGCGATGCTCCAAGAAATAAAGCAAAATATCTAGCCACCCTATCATCGCGTATTTTCTCTTTATTTTTGATTAATTCAATTATTTTATACATAAAATAACAAATCCCTATATTCATGATCAAATTGAAAGCCATAAAAGATAAGAATCCGATATTAAAATCTAAGAGAGAAAAAGGTATATAAAATATTGCCGAGAGAGGAAAATACCTAAAGAAAAATATATTATTCTCTTTTAAATATAGATTATCGATATCAAATAGCAAACGGTTCCCTGCATTATAAAACACTATAAAATCATTTTGAGAATAAAAAATAGTTAGGAATAAGATAATTGAGACAATTATATAACCTATTTGTACAAGAATAGCAATTTTAAAAAATGGATACTTCCAGAGGTTTGAAATCTTTTTTCTAAATTCTATTAATTTTCCTTCTAAATTCATATTTAAAATAAATATTATAAATTGCTATTCTCTAAGCTTATTTCTGTAATTAAATAAATTATATCATAAAATCTTTTCTAAATCTAATAGAAGCAATGATGAAACTTAAATTACCCAATAGATAGGCTCATCGACGTTATTTATTGTCCGTGTAGAACATATCCTATTGAAATAACTCAAATTATAATACATTTCAATTTGCTCTTGTGATATTGATCCAAAATTCTCTAATCCTGAAAAAGAAATAAAATAATCCGTGAGGATCAAATATACATCAGTACTATAAGTGCTTTTTAGGACCTGGAAAATATTTTCATTATCCTGAATATGATTCTGTGGTAATAATAACCGCTCAGAAATCGTTATGAAATTATGTAATGATTCAGGATCCAAATCAGAATCATTATAAGGAAAATCATAATAATAAAAAAGATATTCCCATAAAAATTCGGTAATAATTACTTTCTTCTCATTAGTGTATTCAGACATCCAAATTATATTCTGAACTTCATAGTTTTCAATACTATAAGTTCTATAATAATCACGTTCTTCAATAAAAGAGGTAAAAATCGTGAAGATAACTAAAAGAAGCAAACTCACTTTAACTACATTCTTATTAATTTGATGAGTTTTTATAAGTTTATAAAAGTAAGAAATAAAACCGATAATTATTGAAACTGAGGAGAATATAAAGATTCTCCCAAAAAAACTGAATCCACCAAAAATTAGATATAACAACAAACTTGCTCCGATAATAAGAAAAAGATTCACAAACCATATAAAGAGAAATTTACCTTTCGGCTTTTTCTGAAAGAGAATAAACCCCCAAACTGAAAAAAGAACAAAGATTCCGTCTTGTATAACCACAAGGAACGTTGATATAGTAAAATTAAACCATAATATGTTTCCAATTGTGAAAACAATACTTGTACTGATTAATACGCTGAAAATTACCGGAATTACAAATTTCTTCTCTAAATTATTGTACCACGTATTATGGATTATTTTCTTAAATTTTCCTATTTCAAAATCAATCGACTTCGTAATTATCCGAATAAAAATGAGAAGACAAGGTATTCCTAATAATAATAACAATATGAACGTTGGATTTGAAATATTATAATAAAATAGAATTCTAGAAAAATGTCCAATAGCAAAATCAATTAAATAAAAACCCCCAAAAATACCACATAAAATTAGTAATAAAATCAAATCGCCCCCTCTCTTTCTGTTTTTCAAAAAATATATCAAATAAATCATTGTAAATGAGACGATAAAAGACATAGTCACTAATGAATGTGTAAATATTGAGCTAATGAAAAGAATCACGATTAAAATATAGCTTAGTATCAGATCTTTTCTGAATTCTTTATTTCTTGGAGGACTATCTCTAATAAAATTTTCGGCTCGTCTATAGAGTATATAAAAAATTGTAAGACATTGGAAACTTGCTAAACTGGTTGGCCAAAATTGATATTGTAAAAATGAAAAGCCTAAAAAAGACGTCTCTAGTAGAAAGACTCCCATTATGGCAAGATTTCGATTTTTAAATATCTTTCTTAGGAGAGAATAAATTATTAATGCCCCTAAAAAGAATGTAAAGAATACAAACAATCTTGGAATTAAGAAAATATCTAAATTAGTGAAATAATGAATAATAAGAGTAAAAATATGCAATCCAAGGTTCTCAAAATAGAAGTCTAAGGGTAGGGTCTTATTAATATTTATATATTCCAAAATGAATATGTGATACCAAGGATCTGTTCCCATAAAAAAACTTACTCGAATGATATCAAAAATAGATAATAAGAAAATAAAAAAGAGTAATAATATAATGTTTATTCGTTCTTTTTCCTTCAGATAACTAAAAACGGAATGACTCTCGGTAAAATTTAATATCTGAGTTTCCTTATTTCTAAATTTAAAAAAAGAAGAATTTTGATTATCCAAATTTAATAAAATTGCTATTAAAAATAACATAAAGCTGAATGAGCTAATGAAGGCAAAGAAATAGATTTCATTTAATGGTATATTAATAAAATAACCAAAATATCCCACGAGAATATAAAAGGACATATTACTGACGATCATAAGCATTAATTTTTCGGGAAAATTAAAATTTTTCCGCTCCAATATCATAAAATAAAGAGGGTATGTGGGAAGGACTAAAATAATATAAATACCAGAAAACAACAATCCTATTCTATAAAGAACATTAAGAAAAGCAAAATCTTTGGTTAAATTTGAAAAACCTAAAATTCTTGATAATATGAATAAAAAAGATATTAAAGATACGATAATAATGAATAAATTTATTCTATATTTGAAATAAATTAATAATTTCCTGAAATTTATTCGCATAATTTCATAAATCCTCTGTTTTATTCTCTTTTTTGAAAATAGATCACTAATTTTATTTCAAATAATGTATTAAACTATAATATTAAAGACAATTTTTAGAACTTTACTGTTCAGAATTTATTTGAATGAAATGAAATAATAAATCTAGATAATAATTAAATCAAAATATATACTTAGAACAATATATAACAATAGAATATATTTTTATTTATCAAAAAAATAAGAATATTAATTTTTCAAAAAAAGTCAATTTCATATAATATAAAAAATAATAATAAGAAAACTCTTAATTAGAAGGCATTTAATTAATGATTATAACTGAAACAGATCAACCAAAAAAAAATCAAAAATCATATGATTATAAGCCAGAGATAAACACAGATGTCAGATTCTCTAATATTAAAATAGCACTCGTCTTACCTGCTTTTAATGAAGAAAAAAATATTGGGTATGTACTTTCAAAAATCTCTCCCTTCTATTCCGAGAATATGGATATAATAGTTGTGGACGACGGTTCATCTGATAAAACAGTTAAAGTTGCAAAGAATTATGATACTTTAATCCTTTATCACCAAGAAAATAAAGGAAATGGTGCTGCAACAATTACAGGGTTAAATTTTTGTAAGAATAAGGGCTATGATTTAGCAATTATTCTTGATGCTGACGGACAACATGATCCTAATTTCATACCCTTATTTATAAATACTATTTTGAACGATAAGGCAGATTTCGTTATTGGAAATCGTTTTAATTATTTTTATGATATGAATCCCATAAAAAAGATATGTTCTAAATTGTTGACAGTCTTCTATTTCTTTTTATATGGAAAGAAAATTTCAGATCCTTCCAATGGATATAGAGCCCTTTCCAAAAAGATATTACAAGAAAATTCTTTTCAATCACATTATTCAATTACTCAAGAAATGTTATTTAAAGTACTCCCTAAGTATAAATGTAAAGAAATTCCCATTCAACTAAAATCTCGAAGAGAGGGAAAATCTTTCATTAAAATTAAGAAATATTTCGGGATCATGATTTCAAGTTTCTTGAAATTTTATATTTTGGAAAAATTGAACAAAATCTATAATATACTTTTTTAAAAATCTCGAAAATATTGATGATGGATTAAACGTAAAGATTTTATCCATTCGTGAGAAATAAAATATAAAAACAAATGTATTAAAAAATGGATATTCCCTCTGTTAAAATATCGATAATTTTTCCAACCTTCAATGCCGAAAATTTTATTAACAGAAATCTTCGTTCAATCCAAAATCTTTCGAAAGATTTCAATATAGAAGTAGTGATTATTGATAATAATTCTACTGATAACACTCTCAATTTAGTTAGGAGCTTTAAATCGAAAGAAATTAAAATAATTAAAAATCGCCAAAATTTTGGGTTCGCGAGAGCATGCAATATTGGAGCTAAGAGTGCAACAGGGGAATTTCTGTTTATAACAAACCAAGATGTAGTATTCCCATCAAATTTTTTTCATAAGTGCATAATAGTTTATCAGAAATTAAATGACGAATCATCTGATGTAGTTCTTTCTCCTGCAGTAGTCTTTCCCGATAAAAATATAAATTATTATGGAGGCAAAGTTCATTATACTGGTTTATCTTTTACTCCAGAAATGTATAACAAATTATCTTCCAAAAAAAAAACCTTTAAAACATATAAAGCTTCAGGCTGTTCTATGTTTTTAAAAAAACAAACGTTCCTGGATTTAAATGGATTTGATCCTTGTTTTTTTATGTATAAAGAAGATGTGGATTTTTCTTTGAGAGCGCTAAGAAGAGGAATTCCTATTTACACCACTAATAAGTGCTATTTATATCATCTTAAAGAACACTATTACATTAATGATTTTGTGTATTATTTTTTAGAGAGAAATCGTTTCATTTTAATTTTTAAACATATTGCTCATCTCTTCAAACTACTACCCTATTTTATAATTTTAGAGCTTGTTTTAATTTTCCAATCCATTACAGAACATAAGTTTACTCTAAGATTGAAGGTGTATAAGTTCGTAATGAATAATTTAAAGGAATTACTTATTATGAGGAACGAACCAAATAATAAAATACTTCCAAGATTCGAAAAGCATCACCTAAGTCCCCAACTATCTCCAATCCTTTTGGGAAGACTACGAACTAATTCATTTTTTCGATACTTCTTAAGAATATTAAATCTAATTCTTAAATAATTAGATTTTAAAACCCTTGGATTCTTTGGGAAAATTTATAATCATCAACAAGAAATTTTTTACAAGATCGATTGGTTCTTCTTCGGATTCCAATTCTAAAACCTTGCCAAATTGATCTTAGATTTAATTTTACACGATGGATTTTTCCCGCAAAAAAGTTCATTAAGATCACAGATATATCCATAATCAAAAAGAAGTAATAAAAGATGAGAATCTCGAAAACTTTCGCATGTTTCCAAACGAGAATTTGGGAGTTTCTTGTAAGAAAATGTTGCTTGAATAATGTTTTTTCTGAAGAAAATATGCGTGGAATATCATGATAAATTGTAGCAGTTGGCACGTAGTATGATTTAAAGCCTGCTTTTTGAGCTCTGAGGTTCCAATCCGGATCCTCATGATACATTAAAAAAACTTCATCAATTAAACCAACTTTCTCTATTACTTCCCTCCGTAAAAACATTGCCGTTCCAGGAGCAAACCCGATCTCTTCCACTTCATTATATTTTTCATCATTAGGATCATATTCTAAATATCCTCTATTAGCGATGACTATACCAGATTTGAAGTCTAAATATGCACCAGTATTCCATAAGATATTTTGATTATCATAGATTTTTATTTTCGGCGTAATCATCCCCGCATCTGGATGAGTATCTAAAAATTCCACCATTTTCTCTATAAAATTTTGCTCCACTATGGTGTCATAATTTAACAAGCAAATATATTCTCCTTTTGCTTTTTTTATCGCTTTATTGTTTCCTGGTCCAAAATATAGGTTTTTATTGAGTCTAATAAGAGTAATAGATAAATTCTGTTTATATTTCATCATATTTGTTTTCAATTTAGTAAAATTTTCAATTTTTGAACCATTATCAACAATTAAAATTTCGAAATTTGAATTGGTTTGACCCCTTAATGATTCTAGGCAATTTATTACCTTATCACGGCCATTGTAATTTAAAATAATAATACTAACTCTCGGGTCCATACAATTCTTTATCTTAAAAATAATTCCTAAAATAGGAAATTTGCGTTATATTAATAATTTTCTTACTTTATTAATCTGAGAATTAATGAGACAAAATTAATTTTTACGATATATCATTCTTATAACACAAAAAGAATAGATTATGGAAAACAATCGACACATTGATGTCTTAAGAGCGTTTGCAATTATTCAAGTATTATTAGTGCATATCTTAAATCAATCTTATTTCTCTGATGGTATCTTAATTAAACTGATTTTTGGAAACTTATTCCAAATCGTAAGCTGCGGTGTTCCTTTATTTATTTTCATTTCAGGGTACACATTGAGCTTAAAATATTGGAAAAAATTCTCACTCCTGGAGTTTTATAAAAAAAGAATTAAAAATGTAGTAATCCCTTACATCTCATTTGCGGTTGTTTATATAATAATTTATATATTTAGCGTGAAAAATATTAATTTAACAGATCCAACTTTTTTTTATGAAATATTCCTCTACATTCTCTTTCGTCCCGACAAAATATTTTTCCATTTCTGGTTTATTGGACTCATTATTACCTTCTATTTAATATACCCATTATTAATTAAATTTATAAGGAAATATCAAAATAAAAAATTGAGAATTTTAATCATTTCAATAATTCTGCAAGCGATTTGGATTCCAATTCGAAATTTATTATTTATTATATTATCATCCATACGGGAGAATTTTCTGATTTATAATATATTATTTTCACTCGTGTTTTATTCGGTTCTGTCATATATCTCTTATTTCGTTTTAGGAATATATTTGAGTAGAGTTAAGTTAAAATCACACCACTATTGGTTACTGATTTTTCCAATTCTAGTTTTAAGTTTTATTTCCTTTTTATTTACTATTAGATATGGTTACTTCTTAGAAATAATATTTCCTCTAATTTTCATCCCTTTAATTATTATTTATTTCAAATTAAGTAAAAAAATCAAGAAGATTAAACCTATATTAGTATTATTTGGCAAATATTCTTTCAGTATTTATTTAATCCACGGTGTTATAAATTTGAAAATGATAGGAATTTTATATAACAATTCTATTACCATTAATAATTGGATTTTTTATCCTCTTTTGTTAATCCTAACATTTTCCATTTCTTATTTCATAGCACTTTCAATCAACCTTATTCCTGGATCCAGATACATAATTGGAAAAGTAAGAGAAGAAAGAATAGTTAATAATTTCATCCAAAAATCAATAATTTTTGAATATAAAATTAATAATTTTAAATAGTTTGGTTTCTTTCTTGTTTCTCTTCAACATATTGGAGATTTCTCACGTAGATATATTCTTTTTTAAGCATTTTTATACATGATCTATTCGTCCTTTTTTTGACTCCAATTATAAAACCTTGCCTTATTGCATACAATAATCGATTAATTTGGATTTTTCTTCTATTGAATAATATTATTAAAAAAACTAATTTTAAATAGTTAAAATAAAATATTAACAGATCTATAAAGCTACCAAATTTCCAAACGAGAATTTGAGAGTTTCTTTTAAAGAAGTGATCATTAAACAAATTTTTCGAGATTTCTCTCTTCTTCTTAATCGAATTTAAATTTATTGTAAAAGGAGTTTCATGTAAAAGAATTTTTTTACTTTTAATACTTTTTCTCCAATCTGAATCCCACCAAAATAACATTTTTATATCATCTTTTAGATCTATCGAATGTCTGTGAAAAACTATTGTTTTTGGAACATAATAGCTCACAAAACCCTCTTTTTGAGCTCTTAAATTCCAATCAGGATCTTCATGATACATTAAATAGATTTCATCTATTAATCCAATTTTTTCAATAACTTCCTTTCTTACAAATAGAGCTGTACCGGGAGCAAAATCAATTTTTTCAGTTTCATTATATTTTTTATCTAATGGATCATACTCCAATAAACCTCTGTTTAAAACCACTATTGGTGATCTAAAGTTTAAAAACCCCCCTGCATTCCATATGAATCTCCTATCGTTATTAATCTTAATCTTTGGCGTGATCATTCCAGCATCAGGATTATTATCAAGAAATTTAACCATTTCTTCAATAAAATTAGAGGATACTATTGTATCATAATTTAAAAGACAAATATAATCTCCTCTTGCGTTTTTTATACCTTTATTGCATCCAGGTCCAAAATATAAATTTCTATTAATTCGGATTAGTCTTATTGTTAATTTTTGACTGAGAGGTATTAACTTTTGCTTCAATTTTCTAAAAGATTCAATGTTAGAACCATTATCAATGACAATTATCTCAAAATTTTTAAAAGTCTGTTTTTCTAAGGATTTTACACATTTAATGGTATATTTATAATTATTATAATTTAAAATAATGACAGAAGCTTTTACCTTCATATATATATTATAAAATACTCTTAGTAGTTCTTTAATTTTTTTAATTCGAAATAATCTTATGGATCATTTCTTCTCAATAATTTCCTTAAACCAATATATAAATCTAAAGTCTTTGATCAAATTTCTTCGGCAGCTTATATTAAATCTTCTCTTAAAACCTGTCTTTAATCCTTTCCAGAGAGAAATAAACAAGAAATAAATCATAAAGAACTCCCTATATTTTAATCTATAAAGAATTTCAATAAAATTATGATAAAAATATTTTTTATAAAAGAAAAATAGATCTACCAGCTGAGCGTGTTTCCATATAAATATTTGTTTATTTCTTTTGAAGAAAAAGTAATTAAATAAAACCCTTTTCTCTCCTCGCTCTTTATTATTAATTGGAACTTTATGATATACTATGGTATTTGGAACATAATAATTTTTAAACCCTGCTTTTTTTGCCCTTAAACTCCAATCAGGATCTTCCCAATACATAAAAAAGATTTCATCAATTAACCCTATTTCCTCCAAATTCTCCTTCTTTACAAATAATGCAGTACCAGCTGCAAAATCAGTTTCTTCTATTTTGTTATAGAGTTCATCATTTGGATCGAAATCCATAAATCCACGATTAAAAACTACTAAACCCTTTCTAAAATCAATAATTCCTCCAGCATTCCAAATGTATCTTTTATCTTTATAGATCTTAATTTTAGGAGAAATCATTCCTGCTTCTGGGTGTGATTCTAAAAAATTTATCATACTTTCAATAAAGTTTGGCATCACTTCAGTATCAAAATTTAACAAACATATATATTTCCCTTTAGCGATTCTAATTCCTTGATTATTCGCCGTACCAAAAAAAAGGTTTATCTTGTTGCGAATTAGTTTTATATTTAATTTGGATTCCAATTGACTTATTGAATCTTTTAATTTAAGATATAAATTAAAGTCAGATCCGTTATCTATAAGAATAATTTCAAAATTATCATAAGTTTGATTTAAAAGCGATTTCAAACAATCAATTGTGTAATTAAACTTATTATAATTAACAATTATAATTGAAACCAAATCATTCATTTTTTCTTTATTCAGTTCCACAATAGTAGAATTTCTAATTTATTTTTTTTCTTAAATCTTTCTAATTTCTATTAAAATGAAAATTAACTAATATAAAATTAATAAATTTTTTTTTCATTAATTAATTATATATTCCCTAACGGTTTATGAGATTATTTGATATTCTAAAACTTATTTTAAAGCAAGGTTTAAAATTTAGCATTATTAATTATTTTATGGATCATATCCTTTCAAAAGTTTCTGTTTTAAAGATATTTCATTTTATAGCTGGATTAAAATTAAGAAAACAGAGTTTTTTTTGTAAAGAATTGACAGATTTCTATGAATTAGTCAATAAATTTACATTTGTTCCATTAGATAAGCAGTTATTTACAATAAGAATCCGTATGGCACAAAAGAAAAAAGAATTTTTAGATTTTCTAATAATTGCAAATAAGATTAATCCTAAAAATATACTTGAAATTGGAACCTTTGATGGAGGAACAATATTTTTACTCTCAAAAATATCTGATGTAGATGCAAAACTAATAAGTATTGATTTACCAATATATAAGAGAGATTCTGGATACGCTCCTTATAGACTTCCTCTCTATAGATTCTTCAATATTGCTAATCAGAAACTCTATTTTATTAGAGATAACTCTCATGGAAAGAATTCTATAAATAAAGTAAAATCGATTCTTAAAGAAGAAAAATTGGATCTATTATTTATTGACGGAGATCATAGTTATAATGGTGTAAAAAAAGATTTTTATGCATATTATCCATTTGTTAAAATAAATGGATTAATAGCTTTTCATGATATAATAGATCATCCAAAAGAATTGAATTGCGAAGTTTCTAAGTTATGGAATGAAATTAAAAATGATTTTAAAACAATAGAGTTAATCGAAAATAATAGTGAAAAATGGGGAGGGATAGGAATAATTCAAAAAACTCAAAATATTAATTAAGAAATGAGATCGATAAAAATTTGACCAGACCAAATATTATTTTTATTGTCTTAGATACTTTAAGAGCAGACAAAGTTTTAAATGAAGAAAGGATGAATTTGACTCCAAATTTAAAAAAGATTTTAACTCATTCTTATTATTTTGAAAATGGAACCTCAAATAGTACTTGGACTCTCCCTTCTCATAATTCAATGTTTACAGGACTAAGTACATCCCAAATTAAAAAGCTTGGTGGAAAACTTCATTATATAAATGAGAATTTACCTTTACTAGCGGAGATTCTAAAAGATGAAGGATATTATACCCTCTGTTTTACTGAAAATCCTTGGATAAATGAATTTTTTAGAAATACCAGAGGATTTAAATCATATATTAAAAATTTCAGAAGATCCTTTTTTATTTTAGAAAATAATAAAATCTCAAAGTTAATAGAGAATTTCTTTGAATTTTCTGATAACATTTTTAAAAATTGGATAAAAAATAAGTTAATAATATTTTATTCGGAATTCTTTGAAAAGATTATTAAAAAAATTACAAAAGAATTATTATATAAGCTGTCTTGGGAAAATTGGGTGTTTGAATATAAAAATACTTTAGTTAAATTAGACAAATTGAAATATAAATTAAATAGGAGGCTTGGTAAAAGACCATTTTTCCTATTCTTTAATATTATGGCAACTCATGCTCCTTACATCCCTCCAAGGAGCGTTCTTAAAAAATTTGGAATTGATCATAACAATTTAAAGATTATAAAAGATTTTTTGTTAAAACCTACACACTATTTTAGAAATATTAACTATCAATTTTCAAAGCTTACAAAAAACCAAATAGAGACTTTGAATTCTTTATATAATGCATCTGTATATTATTCTGACCAAATAACCCAAAAAATTTTTGAAAACTTCGAAAATCTGGGGAACTCCACTGATTCTTATATAATTATTACATCAGATCATGGGGAACATTTATGTTCTAAGAAGGATCATTTTCTCTATGGTCATGGTATATCCTATAGTGTATATGACGATTTAATCAGAGTACCGATAATAATTTACAATAAAAAATTTAGCAAAACTCTCATAAAAAATCCTGCTCAATTGAAAGATATTTTCCATACGATTTTAAATATAGCTGAGATTAGAAGAGATCTTCCAGTATATAATCCATCTAAATCCATACTTAATCAAATTACAAACAATAACTATGAAAAATATATTTATGGAGAACATCTCAAAAGAAAAGATGAAATGAGAGCACTTATAAGAAACAATAAAAGATATTTGACTGATAGTATCATTAAAAAGATTTATAATGAAATTTATTATATTAGATCAAAAGACTATAAATACGTTAATTATGGGAATAAATTAGAAGAACTGTATGATCTCCAGAAAGATCCACAGGAAAATGATAACATAATTGACAAAAACCATGAAATTCACTCAGAAATGAAAAAAGCCATGATGAAAGCTAGGAAGGAATTAACTAATATTGACAGCATAATTGATTTTATTACAAAAAAGGAAAAAAGTAATATAATAAAAGTTATTGGAGATTTAAAAATCTAATAAGCTTATTAATTAATATTAAAATTACAAATCAGCCAATTCTAATAAGAAGTGAAAAAGATGTGTAATATGCCTATCATTACTTTCTTTATTACATTTGCGGAAATAAATGAATTTAAAAATAAAAGAGTTTTAGAAGTTGGCTCAAAATATATAAATGGAAGTATCAGACCTTTTGTAGAAAGATTTTTACACCCTAAAGAATATATTGGCATAGATATTGAAAAGGGAAAATTTGTCGATAAAATTTTGCCTGCTGAAGACATATTAAACCATTTTAATAAAAATTCTTTTGATGTTGTGATTGCTACTGAAATTATTGAACATGTGAGAGATTGGAGATTAATATTGAATAATTTTAAAAAAGTAGTTAAAGAAGGGGGTTATGTTTACATTACTACAAGATCTATTGGATTTCCTCAGCATGGGTATCCTTATGATTTTTGGAGGTTTCAAATTGATGATATGAAAGAGATATTTAGTGATTTTAAAATAAAAGCCCTCGTTAAAGATAAAACTCAACCAGGAGTGTTTATAAAAGCGCAAAAACCATTTAAATATAAACCCAGAAGTATGGATAATATTAAATTATATTCAGTGAAAAAGAAGAGGAGAACACTTTTTATCCCAGATCATGCAATAGATAACAATTTTATGAACAAAGAATTAGAAAAAGAAGAATATTTTATTGAATCGCTTAAGCTTCAAAATAAAAACCAATACAGTTTAGAAGAAATGGGTTTTAAAAAAAGGATTTTTAATTATTTGTATAAAATTCTGAAAAAATGGGAAAAAAAAATTAAATACCATTTGGAATAAATGAGGATTCAATATAGAAAGAGAGAATGTTGAGATAATAATGCATAAAATATACTATATATCTAAAAATCCTAAATGTACTTTATGGGATGGAATGTGGTCAAGTAGAACTATTGATCAAGAACTAGAAGCATGTAAAATTGAATGGGCTCCAAAATTAATGTTTCTAAAATATCTCGATAAAGAGAATAAAATAATAGATGCAGGTTGCGGGTTTGGAAAATGGGTTATTTTTCTAAAAAATAGAGGATATAACATTATAGGTATAGATAATAATGAAATTGCTATTTCTAAATTAAAAACCTATGATAATACTTTAAATATTCAATACGGTGATATATTAAATCTTGATTTTCCTGATAATTCCTTTGATGCCTATATCTCAATGGGTGTTGTTGAACATTTTTTAGAAGGGCCTGATAAAGCCCTAAAAGAAGCATATAGAATTATTAAACCGGGGGGATTATTATTTCTCTCTACACCAACGGTTAATATAATAAGAAAAATATTTGGACAATTTACCATTAATTTGATAAATAAATTACCTAATCTCTTTTCCTTTATTCTTGAATTTTTTAATAAGAATAAGAAATATAGGAACAAAAAGGATAAAAATAATAAAGATCGATTTAAACATTTTATTGAATATCGATTTACAATTTCGGAATTACAAGCTTATATTCGTAAAAACAATTTTGAGATTCTTGAGACAGTTCCACATGATTTTCCAGGTTCAAGAAAACATGCAATCGGGTTAGCAGTCGATTTCCCATTTTTTAAAGCACCATATTCCGTAAATTTTAAATTGAATTTTTTAGGTATTATAATCTCTAATATCTTGAATTCCCTCTCACCTTGGATCGCATCTGCTAGCACTCTATATGTTGCAAGAGCAAATAAATGAAAATATATTAGAATAATAATAAATTTAAATTTTTAAACTAGTTTGAAAATGGTATTGAATGTTTCATTTTTTGATTTCTAAAAACAAAAGAATTTAATTTAAAAAATAAAAAATAAAAGAAAAAATATTCTGAACAAGGATGAGTATCGTTCAATCTGTAAAAGAGAATGCGTCTCAAATATTAGCTATCACAGAAAAAAATGTAAAGTTACATCTTAGATACAAATCAGGTATTCTTTTTGGTTTTATAAACCCAATAATCGCGATATTAATTCCTCTTGTAATTATGGGAAATTTGTTCCAATTCAATAATCAATTTGGAGAATGGACTTCAGAAAATTTCCTTATATACCAATTTATTGCTTATGATATTTCATTATTAAAGAGTCTTGTTAATGTGTTCCCAAAACAATTTCAAATGGAAAAATTTTGGAAGACTTTACCCGCATTAATAATTGGACCATTTAATCGAATAAACTTATTATTCAGTATTCTCTTATCACATCTAATTATTATATCCCCTCCCTTTATTACAATTATGGTTATGTGTTATGTTTTTTATCCGATCTCTTTTGGTTCGTTTTTCTTTTTTCTTTTTACATTATTTCTTATTTCTTTAATTTTTAGTGGTATTGGAATAACACTTGGTGTATTTGCTATCTCAAATGAGAATTTATTGAAAGTTTTTAATTTCTTAATTGGTTTTGTCTTTTTATTTAGTTGTATAACCTATCCTTTTGAAATATTTCCAGATTTTATTCAAAATATAATTAATATTAACCCCCTATACTATGTTTTCGATTTTCTAAGAATGATTTGGATTCATAATGATATCATTTTAACTATAAGCAGTTTACCTTATCATTTTTTCATCCTTTTAATATGTGCTGTTTCTATTCCCATAATTGGGATTTTAATTTTTAGTAAAATATATAAAAAATACGGGATAACAGGATTTTAACTTAAAAATTATGATTGAAACACGTAATCTCTCAAAAATTTATAAATTAAAAAATAAAAAAGAAATAATTGCTCTTGATAAGATCAATCTAAACGTAAAAGAGGGAGAGATATTTGGCCTTCTAGGACCAAATGGGGCTGGAAAAACAACACTTATTAAAATCTTAACCACTTTAACTCAACCCACGGATGGTTGGGCAAAACTAGATGGTCTTGATGTAGTGGAACATCCTAAGAAGGTAAAATCAAAAATCTCATTAATGCTTGAAAGCGATATGCTTTATTATCGAATTACGGGTTATGATAATTTAAAATTTTTTTGTAAAATTTATAAAGTTCCAGACTATAAAACAAAAATTAATGACCTTGCTGAAGAATTTGATTTGAAAAAATGGCTTAAAGAATACGTTGGTCAATATTCAAGTGGGATGAAGATGAAACTTGCTTTGTGTAGAACATTATTAATTAATCGAAAAGTTTTAATCTTAGATGAACCAACTCTCGGTCTTGATGTTGAATCTACTGCAAGGATCGTTAACAAGTTAAGAAAAATCAATAAAACAATATTTTTAACTAGTCATGATCTAAATATGGTTGAAAAATTGTGCGACAGAGTCGCTTTTATTAATTATGGAAGAATTTTAAAAATTGGCACTAAAGAAGATATTAAAAAATTAGATAGATCTGAAATAGAAATTAATGTAACTATTGAAAATAAAATAGATGGATTAAGAGAAAAGCTAATAGGTCAAGATTTTATAACTAAATTTGAAAAAAATAAAAATAATGTATTAATTGGGATTAACCATCGAAAAAGTTATCAAAAATTACTCCAAATTTTATCTGAATTTCCTGTGTTAAAGATTAAAGAAAATGAATCGACTTTAGAGGAATTATTTTTAAAAATAACAAAAAATGAAACTAATTAACATTTAAATCCTATTAATTTAGTTTTATAATATATTTATTTTAATATTAAATAACAGTGAAAAAAATTTGAAAGGGATTATTCTAGCAGGTGGAACTGGTTCACGATTAGCTCCTCTTACTAAAGTGACTAATAAACATCTTTTACCTGTTTACAATGAACCCATGATTTATAAGGTAATAAAAACTCTTACTAATTCTGGTATTGAAGATATCACAATCGTTTTAGGAGGAGAAAGCGTCGGTGAGTTTGTCCGATTACTGGGCGATGGCACGGAATTTGGAGCACACTTTAATTATGTATATCAACAACAAGCTGGAGGTATTGCCGAAGCTCTCTATTTAACAAAAAAAATTGTAAGAGGACATAAAGTCGCAGTCATATTAGGAGATAATATTTTTGAAGATATTTTTCAAAATGCCGTTCAATCTTTTGAAAAGGAAAATAAATATGATTGTTATTTATTTTTAAAAAAGGTCCAGGATCCAGAAAGATTTGGTGTAGCAGAATTAGATGAAAAAGGAAAGATTGTTGAAATTCAAGAGAAACCAGATAAACCCAAAACAGATCTATGTGTAACAGGCTTATACTTCTATAATCAAGAAATCTTTTCTGTAATTGAACATGTGATTGATAAAATTGGTTATTCAGAAAGGGGAGAATTAGAGATTACAGATGTGAATAATTTTTATGTTAAAGAGAGAAATACTAAAGCAATTATAGTAGATGGTTTTTGGTCTGACGCGGGAACATTTAAAACATTATTTCATTGCACAGAATTTATCAGTAGGAATCTGAAAAAGGAAGAATAAATAATCTATTATTTAAAAAGATCTATAACCAGTAATAATCATTCTTGATTTAAAGAAAAATAATAGAAAATACTTCAAATTCTTCTTTTAAGTACTTATTCAACTAGAAACCCTTATTATATGATTTATGATTAATAAATTTCAAAAATAAGGTATTTTTATA
Source organism: Promethearchaeia archaeon (assembly GCA_046497275.1). GTDB lineage: Archaea > Asgardarchaeota > Lokiarchaeia > Sigyniarchaeales > SOKP01 > TEKIR-8. The sequence continues at coordinate 46,732 of JAWOFX010000075.1, forward strand.
AAATTATAACTTTCAGAATGATAAGAATGAGATCTGAAAACATAATAAAAAAAATTTATTTGATCTTTCCCATAATTAGTTTAATTCTCTGGGGGTTTTTGGCAGATTTTACTGGAATTGATTTTACTGCTTATTATAACGCCGGAAAATATATATTCACGATGCCAGAACTAATCTATTCGGATTTATTTCATCCTAAATTTTTATATTGCCCAGGAATTGCTGTTTTTTCCTTTTTTTTTACACTATGCAATATCGGAACGGCTATGATCATTTATTTTTTTATTTCCTTATTATTTGGAATATTAAGTATCATAACATTGGATCAAATATTATCATTTAAAAATATCAGTAAACGCTTGAAATTAGTTATATTAATGATTGTTAGTAATGGGTTTGCAGTTGAAGGAACATTTGCAAATTTACAATCAAAATTTATTGTACTTTTCTTAATTTTAATTCTAATTAAAAGAGAAATTGAGAAGGTTAATTATAATATCAAATTTCTTTCCGTACAAACTTTTATACTTGTTCTAGCAATTTCTTTTTTACCATATTTGATTTTTTTAGGGATTATTTATATTTTTTATAAATCTAAAGATTATTTTTTACATAAATCTTTATTACTTGGTGTAGAGTTTCTAATATTCAACTTTCTTTTTATAATAAAACCTTCTACAATTATGGGGTTTTTAGACGGATTTGAAACTTATTCATATTTAACTTATCTCTATCGTTCTGGATTTCCATCCTTAATTCTGTCATATTTAAGAGAAATTATCGTATTTCCGAAAATCATTATACTCCAAATTATTACTGTTGTGAGCTTAAGTATGGGATCTTTATATCTTATGTTAAAAGATTATTCATTAGAAGAAAAATTTGGAATTATCTTTCTCGTTTTTCTTTTATTCAGCAGTACTTATTATCCAAGTGGACATATAGTAGCAATCTTTCCTATTATCTTTCTTCTTTTCAAAAAGGAAACTTGTATTAATTACATTTTTATTTTCATTTTATTTTTACTATATTGTTTTCCTTTAATCGAGACTAGTCGGTTTTTTGACCTAACTTTTGTATTTGATAATATTAAACCAGTTTCTACAGTTATCTCAATTATTGAACATACATTATACGCTATGCTTCTCATTAGCAAAATAAAAAAATTAAATAAAAACTACAAAAATACTCTATTTTAATAATTCAGATTATATTTAATTCTTTTAATCTATTTTCTGATTTTATAATACTATTTGAATTTATAAAAAACTTATAACCTGCTGGAACTTGAATAAATTGATTTTTTAGTGGATTTGGTTGTCAATATTTTTAGATGAGTAAAATAAATGACAAGAAAATAATATAATATATTTTTATTTTAGATCTTTTAGATATTAAATAATTTTATCTCTCCAGAATTGCTTAATTTTTCGTACCATTTCACCACAGAGGTTTTATCTGTTTTCTCGGTTATTCCTTTTTCTAATGCTTCATACACATTTTTCGCTGCTTCTGGAACTGTATGCTTTATCTCAAATCCTAATTGATCTGCAAGTTTGCTGAAATCCACTCGGTATGAACGTGTGTCTGGTTCTCCATACCAATCTAAATCATACCCAATTCCCACTGAATCACCAATCACCTTGGCTAAGGGTAAGATCTGATAATTTTGATCATTCGCCCCGACATTGAAGATTTCTTTTTGAATCTCATCCCTCTCTGAGTCAATTAATTTTAGGATCAACCTGGAAACATCTTTCACATGCACATTAGGTCTCCATTGGGTTCCATCTCTCATTACATTAATTTTCTTAAATTCTTGTAACGCCCAAGTCATGCCATTTACGACTAAATCAAATCTCATCTTCGGGGAGAGTCCGTACATCGTTCCAGGTCGTAAAATGGTGACTATAAAATCATCATCAGCTAAAGGAAGTGTCTCTTTTTCTGCCATTACTTTTGATTTACCATAGGCTTCAAGAGGATTTGGCGTGTTCTCTTCACTTATTATTCCTTCTTGAAATCCATATACGCTACACGTTGATGTGAAAATATACTTGTGAACTCCCGCTTTTTTACTCAATTGTGCCACTCTTACACATCCTTCATGATTTATCTCGTAATATAACTCCGGATTTACTTTTTCTTGTTGATCTGGTTGAGAAATTGCCGCCAAATTCACAACCACATCGAATCCTTTCAGTAGTGAAGGATCAAACGTCCTAATATCCTCTTGAATTAAGTCAATTTTATCTTTAAACTCATTAATCGGTTCACTCCCAAAAAAAAGTTTATCGAGAACTGAAACTTTAAATCCTTTTTTCAAAAGGTCTGGTACCAAAATTGAGCCAACAAATCCTCCTCCGCCAACCACTAATACATTCATTTTATCTATACTTTTTTTATTCTTTTTATTTTTTTATATTTGTTTTAATTACTTATTAGGGGAGTAATACCAATCCCACGGTTTTCCGACCCGAGGATCTTCTTTATTACCATTGATTGCTTTTGGAAGTACTGTTTCATCATCCCACGGCCTTCTTTCCTCATCAGGATTACCATAATTATATAACCGATTTACACCATACAAAATTTTCACTGGTTTTACCCCGACTGCCTTATATCCATGCCATAATATTCCTGGAATCCTCGCCACCTTTAACGAATCCTCACTAAGCACGATTTCATCTATCTCTCCATAGGTTTCTGAATCCTCTCTTCCATCATACGCGCACACTTTTATAGATCCCGTGATACAAATAAAATAATCCACTTGTCCTTCTAAATGTCGATGCCATGCCCTCACTATATTAGGATAACTATATGAAAGATTAAATTGTACTACTTTGTCATTTTTCAAGGTTTCCGTCCAATCCTCTCGTAATATTTCGCAAAAGAATCCACGCTCATCGACAAATTGCTTCAAATCTTTTACTATTACTCCTTCAATCATTTTTATTACCCACTTCTTATGAACTTAATACTTTTATTATATAATATACTTCATTATTTAAATTTTTGAAAAATAAATACTTTATTATGAAAAAAATCCTCATTATTGGAGCAAGCGGACTCACTGGGTATCAATTGGCTAATCTGGCAAAAAAGAATTTTGAAGTATATGGGACATTTAACAAGAGAGAGATTTCTATTCCGGATTGCCACATCTTTCAATTAGATAAAACGGATTCAAATAAAACTCAATCTTTGCTCTCTGAAATAAAACCAGAACTCGTTATTGATTGCTCTGCCTTACATAATGTTGATTATTGTGAGGAACATAAAGATGAGACTTTAGAAATTAATACAGAATCTCCAAAAAGTATTGCGCAGTTATGTAAAGATATGAATGCGAGATTCCTTAATATTTCTACCGACTATGTTTTTGATGGAACTCTAAATAGGCCTTATAAAGAAGATGATGAACCAAATCCTCTTAACTTTTATGGAATTTCAAAAAGGAAAGCAGAACAAGAGATTGCTAAAATTGGTGGCAGTTATGCGATAGCTCGAACAAGCCTTATTTTCGGTTGGAATCCTCACGAGATTGCTGGGGAAAAATCGAGCTCGGGTAAATCTCAAAATTTTGTAATTTGGGCTCTTAGCAAGCTCAGAAATGAAGAACCCTTAAAAATTGTAACAGATCAATATAGCAACCCTACGTTCGCGAATAATTTAGCAGAAATGCTTTTAGCCTTGGGCAATTCTAACGTGAATGGTATATTTCATACCGCTGGAAAGACGTGTTTAAGTAGATATGATTTCACACGTGAAATTGCTGAAGTATTTAATATTGATCCTCAGTTAATTTCTCCGGTAACCAGTGATGAATTTAATCAAGTCGCTGAAAGACCTATGCGTCCTTGCTTAAATGTAAGTAAAATAACAGAAATATTTGATGGGAAAATATTAAGCTCAAAAGAAGCATTAGAAAATATGAAAGAACTGGAAATGGAGAGTTAATATGAGTAGGTTGAAAAATGATAAATCTTCTTCGGTTGATATTGAAGAGCCACTGGGGAACTTCTTATCCGATACGGATTGCCTATTTATCCGAAAGATTTATGAAAGGTTTGGAAAAGAGCCAATATTCGATTCCCAAAATAATATCGTCTTAAGAATTGGGAATTATTCCCATATTGGAAATGGAAATTATTACTTGGAACTGGATGAAAAAACCAGATATTTTGTTAACGAAAAAGAGTGGTCGCTTAGTAAAGTCCATTTTCTGATGAATAAACATGGTAAAATTGCCACAATGCAGAGGAAAGTATTATCTTTCTCACCACAATTTTATTTAAGTACTATGAATGGAAACAGAGTTTTGGAAACGAAAGAGAAGTCTTTTGAAAGGACCAATTTTGAAATTAAAACCCCCTCAAAAAATACTCCAATTTGTAGAATTAAATTAATTAAATCTCGTCAAGGAAAAACGCCCGACGCAAGGGAATATCTCAAAGTAGAGTTTTTCGATCACGAGATAAATAAAATCCTGTTAATTAGCTTTATCCTCTACATTAGAAAATTAACTATGCTGTATAATGGTATCTCAGATGTTGCTAATTATGGAAGAAAAATTGTGCGATTAAGACCATTTGGCCCAAAAGTGTTTAAATAAACTATTTTGCATTTTTAAGCCATTTTTGAATAAAAAATTCTAATATAAGAACACACTTAGAATCTCTCAAAATAGATCCTCACCTCTCTTAGTGCTATTTCTTTCTCTAAACTTTTTTGTTTTAAGATGTTGTTAAGATAGAAAGATTAAAATATGATATTGAATAATCTTATTATTAAAGACGAAGTTTATTAAAATATTGGAATTTTCTCATACTCATCTATAATAATCATAAAAGGATTTGGGAAAACAAAAGCATTAATAAACTCGACTGATATTTATCTAATAAAGTAAACAGCAAGAGTTGTTTTAGTTTATGGTTCTGGAAGCTCAAAAACAAAAGATTTATCTGGAAATTACACCTGATCTACATTCAAAAGAAGATTTGTTAATCTCAATCATTATCCCCTTATATAATGAGGAAAAAACGATTACCCAGGTCATAAATAGCATCCCAAATCATCGACATTATGAGATTATTATCGTGGATGATGGCTCAACCGATAAGAGCCTGGAGAAAATTCAAGAACTCAGTAATGATAATAATTATATCAATATTATTTCCCATAAAGAAAATAAGGGCTACGGTAGTTCAATTTTAACGGGTTTTAAACACTCTACAGGAGATATCATCGTCACACTTGATTCTGATGGACAACATGATCCAGGACAAATACCATTATTGATAAAACCCATTTTAGACGATGAAGCAGATATCGTTATCGGCTCACGATATTTAGGTAAATCAAATTATAAAATACCCCTCCACACTCAGATTGGGGAAGCGTTTGTCGAGAAAATACTCAAATATTTATTCCATCGAGAAGTTGAGAATAATCAGAGTGGATTTCGCGCCTTTCGAAAAGAGTGTATTGATACATTTGATGAATATTTGTATACAGATTTTGGGCTTTGTACCGAAATTTTATTTAAAGCTTCCATGCA
>JAWOFX010000083.1:0-37720 GCA_046497275.1 Promethearchaeia archaeon
GAATATGATTTTGATATAGAGTATTACGATACTACAGTTTTTCAAAAAGAGACAATAATGCAGATGTTTAGTATTATATTGAAAAAAGTGTCTGAAACTTCTGAAATTATAGAAAATATTCTTGAAGATTTCACGCGAACTATTAATGGAAAAGCCACAAGTTTAATTTCAATGGACGGATTGATTTTTGGAAGCTATCATCAAACTAATACGGATGAAATGCTAGTAAATAACACTGCCATATTGCTACAAACGCTCTCAAATTTTCATAGCTCAATAGGACTAATTCGCGAAAAAACAATTAGATTAAATTTTCCAATCAATGGTTTTACTATAAACGGAGAAAAACTATTTGAATATTCAGATCTTCAAATACCTGTGTATCTATGGGCTCTTACAGAAAATCCTGATATGATTGAAGAAAATCTTGATTATTTTAAAAAACAACTATTACCACTAATTAATTTGTTCCTATAAAAAATTTTTTTCCCTATTTTCTTTATTTACAAAAAAAATCTATCATTTAGTGTTTTTTTAAAGGCTCATTCTTGAATTTCTTGGTGAGCATTTCTTAAAAATTCTGAACATTCATCAATTTTTTCTATTGCTTTATCTAAATTTTCCACCACACTAATTAGACCTTCTTCTCTAGCAATTTCACGCCATTTGACAAAAGATTCTTTATGTGAATCATTATGCTCCGCCCAATGTTCTAATAACTTTTTCAATTTTGAAATCTTTCTATTCATATTTTAAAGTAATTAATTGATTTTTTTTAAATTTTAGATGATAAAATTTAAGTTTTTTAACTAAAAATTATAGAGATGCAATTAAGAGGTTTTAATATTTATTCTATATCAAAATTTTTTTTCAATTGATTGATAAAATTAGTTTTAAATGCTAAGACTTTTTTTTCAGTTGCCTGTTTCTCCAAAATATCAAAAGGAATATCATCTATTTCATACTTTTTCAGAGATTCTGTTGACTTCATAACACTCTCTCTAACCTCGAATATGAATAATAAAGTCCATCCAGGAAGATAATGAGGCACCTCTTTAATTAAATCGAATGTTAATTCTCTGCCTTTTTTCCATTTACCGTTCTGCATAGCTTTTTTAGCTTTATTATAAAGTGTTTTAACAGATCTATTTTCCATAATATTCACTCTACATAACTATAATCAATTACTAATTAAGCTTTATTATTAAGAATTTAACCATATTAACCAAGCAAAGAATAAAAAAATATATTGCTAATTAATTAACATATATTAGAAACATAAATTATAATCCAGAATTAATCAAACATTTTTCTTTTATTATAATAACTCAAAATTTTAAAATAATTCATATCTAAAAATTAAAAGATGATTTAAAAATGAAAGTAGAACTTCTTGCCATAACTCCAAATGCAGAACAACATATAGAAAATGCAGGAAGAACATCATATCAATCGTTTAAGAAACAGACAAAAGAAAGCTATAAATCCTTTATTAAAATGATCGTAAAGAGAGGACATGAATCCGTTTTAGAACATGCATACGCATCTTTCAGAATTTCAGGAATTTCTAGAGCATTAACTCACCAATTAGTAAGACATCGATTATGCTCTTTCACACAAAAATCTCAGAGATATGTGGATGAAAAAAACTTTAATTATATTGAACCAGAAGATATTGAGAAAAATATTGAAGCACATAATATTTATTTCGAATTAATGGAGGATATAAGAAAAAAATATAAACAATTAAGAGATTTTGGTATAAAAAAGGAAGATGCGCGATATATTTTACCAAATTCTACTACAAGTGAATTAGTTATGACAGCGAATTTTCGAGAATTGAGACATTTCATCAAACTTAGAGGAGAAAAAGCAGCTCAGTGGGAAATCCGTAATTTAGCAATTATTATTCTGAGAATTCTTAAGGAAAAAGTTCCTGAGGTATTTCAAGATATGGAAATAGATGAAAAAACCCTAACTATCAAGATAAAATCTTTATAACTAGTGATTATAAAGTAAAAAAAGATGAATCTTAAACTAAAATCTCAGATTGGAAAAAAAAGAAAAATAATTTATTGATTTAATTTTAATTTGTACTTTTTATCTCGATTGTTTGAGAGCTCCAGATAACAATAAGAAAAAAGCTGAAATAGGCATAAAAAGTTCTATCGAATAAAAACCTAAACCTAAATAAACTGTTAAATCAGCTTCTCCTATAATTGAACAACTGATAAGCATTAAAGTTCTAAAGATAATGGGCATAAAAAGATAGAAAAATCCAACACCTAACAATTGTTTTTGTTTAAATATACTATCTTTTCCATTTTTATTTTGTAATGCCGAAATTAAAAGAAGGATTCCAAGGATTAGCAATGTAAGAGCAAAAATTGCACCAGTTATACAAAACGGAGCTGGCAAAAATCCAATGCCATCGGGTTTAAAATTATTAAATTCAAGCTCAAATCCAAAAATCCAAACCGAAAATGAATCACCCTCACCCATGCTTAAGACTGACATCGGAACAAATATTATCACTATAGACAAAATTCCAGCAATCAAAACAAATATCCAATCATATTTTCGCAAATTTAGCATTAATTAATCACTTTTTCCATTAACTTTTTTTATTTATTCTGAAATCTTAAGTCCTCCAGGAATTAATAATAAAATGGCTGAGATGGGCATAATCAGTTCTATAGAATAAAAAAATCCACTAAAAGCAAAGATATTCTCAGATGACAGGATTATACTTACGAGACTCATTAAACTTCTAAAAAGATAAGGCATAACGAGAGCAAATAACCCAATACTTAATAACAAATACTCTTGGAACCTAATACTCTTACCTTTTTTTATAAAATTTGCTAAAATGATAAGAAAAATTCCCAGCGAAAGTAATATCAATGCAAAAAATGAACCCCCTATAATAAATCCCAGTCTTAAGGTATATAAACTATCAAAGGCAAAACTATCCCAATCAAGAAATATCCCAAACATCCAGTATATACGCAAATCACCCGTCGAGAATGAAACAATTGACATTGGAATCCATATTGTTATAATCATCAGAATTCCAGCTATAAGGATAAATAAACGCTCATTTTTACGTAAATCTACCATAAATTCATCACAATATTCTATAAACTCGTTAATTGAGTTATAGTTAATGTTTCGTTGTTATTCTATATAAAGATAATTAATAATGAAAAGTTAAAATCTTGTTTATTATATTCACTGAATTTACTCTATAAGAATTAATATATTATTAGATTAATGGAAGTTAAATATCGAAAAATTTTAGAACTATTTTTTTAAAAATATTTTTCTCAAGAAACGTATAGTTTCTCCTTTTGGAGTAAAGGGGGCCGTATATGCTAAAAAGGATTCCGGAATATTAAGTGCCATCTCTTCCACAACCCATCTTCTTAATGTAAGACTAAGTAAGTCTTTTGGAATATTTCTGCGAGCAAAAGGATCCCACACACCCATAATCGCATCTACTTCGGGTTTTTCTTTCATATTTAAGGGGTGATTTAATAAACTCATGCACCCAGATCCCGCTGCTGCTTTTACAGCGTAAGGTAAATGCCTTTCATAATTTAAGAGAGTAATTAATTTTGCCATCGTATTGGGATTTACAAAAAATAATATGAATTCAAGCTTTTGAGAATCTGGGATCTCTTCTAATGCTTGAAAAACGATATAGTCATAGTTTTCTGTTTTCTGAACAGGTCCGGGATCTTTGATCGTTTTCACTGCAACTTTAATATCTTTTTTAAAACGTTCGGCACGTCCTCCAAGCACGTCTTCTTTTCCATTTGTTAAAAAATGTGCCCATCCATCTGGAACTTTTTTTCTAAAACCTGACCAGAATTGCCCTCCTGGACATCCCGTACCTTCTTTAATAATACTCGCACCTCCTTTTTTCGAAGCTTTAAATACATGTCCGACGATACACCGTCTTAAGATTTTTCCTTGGGTTCTTTTTTTTCCCTCAGGTATGGTATTTGTAAAATACATTCCTAGCGGTTTATAGGTAAGGTTCATATATTTCCTAAATCTCTCGGCTATCTCCTTGTTAGATAAGTTCTTCTCTTCCATACTATTTGCTAAATATTTTATACCTAATATATCTATTTTCATAAATTTCAATTATTTTAATTCATATCTGAGTAAAAAAAATTAAAGAAATATGGAGTATTATTTTTTTCAATGAACTTTATCATTTTATTCACTGTTTTTGGGATTCTATTCTTAGGCGAGTTAGGAGATAAAAGTCAATTGATAATATTCAATTTAGTCCTAGAGATGGATAAAAAACCTTATAAAATAGGCATTGGAGCAACTTTAGGGTTCGCGGCAATTGTGACTCTTGGTATCATTTTTGGAAATTTAATACTCCAATTTATACCCGTTACTATTATTGCAATTATTTCTGGGGGAGTTTTCATTATTATAGGCATAATAGAGACTAGAAAACTCAAAAGTTTATATCACGAAATGAAGGTTCCCATAGGAAATGCCAAGAAAATTGAGAAGAAAGAAAGTTCTGGAAATGATACTAAAACCTTGGCTTTTGAGAAATTTAGAAAAAATCCCTATTGAGCTGGATTTTTCTCAATATTTATAATGGAACTCGGTGATAAAACTCAAATTCTTACTATATCCTTAGCTTCCCTTTATGCTGCTCCATTCGAGGTTTGGCTAGGCTCATTTATAGCTCTTTCAGGATTAGTGTGGGTCGGTATTTTCTTTGGAGCCATCATCTTAAAGTATATCCCAAAGTTCTATATTAAAGTAGTTGCAATTTTAGTCTTCTTAATAATTGGAATTATTGTTATTATCTCGAATCTTATTTAACGAATTAATCTCAATAATGGCATTTTCGTAGCTATATGTTGGATTAATATTTTTAGGAAATTTTTTTCTCATATTTTAATATTTAAGAATGAAGAATCATCATCTTCTTTGAGTGTGAAATCTCTCACACATAATGTTTAAGTAAATCAATACTTTTCATTTTGCTGTATAATAATTAACCTTTAAATTTGTTGAACAATTGTTTATTTGCAAAATATAAATTTTAAAATAATATCAAAATTTATTCAAAATAATAAGTATTCATTAAATTTAAAAAAACTAATAGTGAAAAAAAAATGTCTAGAAAAGGCGCAAAACTTAAAGTAGATGAATATTCGGGGCCTCTCGGGAAGATCAAGGGGTTCGAATTCACTACGGGAAAGGTTAGCTACGGAGATGAAACTGAGTGGGAGCCTATGGGTCCACACCCAAAACCACATATACCAACATTGCGAAATTGGTTCTTTAAATTAATGGAGAGATACAAACCATTCTACATGCCCATATGTGATTCGGATAAAGCATAGCGCTTATTCGCGCAAAATGTGCTGCCTATGCACATTTGGTAAATGCAATTTATCAAAAGGTAGGCACGGGGCATGTGGTATAGATATGGAAACGCAACAAGCAAGAATTGTAGAAATTGCGTGCTGCATGGGTGCTTCATGCCATAGCTCCCATGGAGATCATCTGCTTCATTGGTTAAAGGAGAAATATGGAAATGTTCCGATTAATTTCGGGAATAATATCGCGGTTGAAATGCCAATGGTACGATTAATTGTAGGGATGAAGCCAGAGACCATAGAAGATTTAGAAGCTGCTATGGAATGGGTTCAATTTAATATCACCCATTTACTCTCATCTACTCATATTGGACAAGAATCGAGCTATTTAGATTATGAAGCAAAAAGCTTTTTAGCAGGGTTATGTGATGCTGTAGGGATGGAAATTTCGGATGCAGTTCAAATTGCTGCGTATGGATTTCCTGTTGGAGAACCAGATGTTCCTAATGTAGAATTAGGGATGGGTACTATGGATACAGAGAATAAGGCAACTATATTAATGGTTGGTCACAATGTTGCTCCTGGAATTGAATTAGTAGATTATATGAGAGAAGCAGGTCTTGAAGATAAAGTTGATGTAGGAGCAATTTGTTGTACGGCAATTGATTTAACAAGATATTATGAAGGTGCTAAAATTGTTGGATCTCTTTCAAGACAGATGTTTTATATTCGTTCAGGATTAGCAGATGTTGTAATGGTAGACGAGCAATGTGTCCACTTAAGATGTTATGATGAAGCAAAGAAAGTTAATGCCCCATTTATCGCCACAAACGATAAAAGGATGTGCGGATTACCTGATAGGACTGATGATCCGGAAGAAGAAATCATTGATGATTTAGTTAGTGGAAAGGTTGATGGAGTCTTAATACTGGATCCTGTGAAAGCGGGAAAAGTAGCTGTAGAGACAGCAGTGAGAGTAAAACCAATCAGAAAAGGTAAAAGTGCTGTTCCAGATAAAGAAGGTTGTATGGAAATGGCATTAAATTGTAATGGATGTGGAAATTGCCAGAGGAATTGTCCTAATGATTTACCTTTAGTTGATGGAGTCAATGCTGCCAAGCAAGGAGATTTCTCAATTCTAGAAGAGACATTCGATAACTGTTTAGATTGCGGACGATGCGAAGAAGATTGTATGAAAGGAGTATCACCTCTCACACTTTTAATGTATGCTGGAAGAGAAAAGATTAGAAATGAAACTTTCAATGTAAGAGTGGGACGTGGTCCAATTCGGGATACAGAAATCAGAAATGTTGGAGCTCCTATTGTATTAGGAGAAATTCCTGGAATTGTTGCGATCATAGGATGTGCGAATTATGCGAAAGAAATTCAAGAACTTTATTTAATGGCAGAAGAATTCTGCAGCAGAAATTATATTGTGTGTGTTTCAGGTTGTGCTGCCATGGATATTGGACTGGTTAAGAATGAAGAAGGACAAACATTATATGATAGATTTCCAGGAGATTTTGACAGAGGAGGTTTAGTTAATGTTGGTTCATGTGTATCTAATCCACATATTAATGGTGCAGCAGTAAAAGTAGCAAATATATTTGCCCGTAGACCTCTAAGAGGGAATTATGAAGAGATTGCGGATTATGTCTTAAACAGAGTAGGTGCGTGTGGTGTTGCTTGGGGAGCGATGAGTCAAAAAGCAGCAAGTATCGCAAGCAGTTGTAATGGAATGGGTATCCCAGCTATCTGTGGCCCTCATTCAACAGAATATAGAAGAATGTATATTGGAAGAGCGGATGATGAAGATGTTTGGAAAGTGTATAATGCCAGAGATGGTACGGGCGATCATTTAGTTGGTCCAGGACCAGAGCATTTACTTACAACCGCTGAAACAATTGAAGAAGCTATATGTCTAACAGCAAAAATGTGTATCAGACCTGCTGATAACTCAAAAGGAAGAATGATTAAAATATCTCACTGGATGGATTTGGAACGCAAATATAAAGGTGTTGATATACCAGAAGATCTTGAAAAATTCATTCGAGTTGAAGCTGACATTCCAATCAATCTGAAAACTGAGATTATGGAATATCTTGAGAATGTTGGCTGGGAAGAAAAAGAGATAGTTGACCCAACTCTATTTGAGAAATTCTGTCATTCCTAAAAGCATATTTTTCTTTTTTTATTTTATTTCTAAATTTTTTATTTCTTATTATAGATTTCCTAATTAATTCATAATTTATATCTAAATATCATTATTAGAAAAAAAGCCCATGATTAATTTAGATATGCGAAAAGATCCCCTACATTTTTAAAAGAGAAAAGGGAGGATAAAAAGAGCCTATGAGATCTTAATGATATTATAAGGATGATAAGAAATCTGAAATTGCTTCGGGTTGTCTTTCTTCGTCTGTAAGTTCATCAGGCATTTCTATTTCTAGAAAAGTAAACTTATATCTACATCTATCATCATCCATTAAGACACACTCAATCTCCTCTCCTTCTGATTCAAACCCAAGAGTTCCTAAAACCCCATTTAAGATTCCTTGAGTAATAAGGCATAAATTCTTAGCCATTATATTTTCTTTTTCCTCTTCTGCTAAGGAGCCATAAATATTAACCAATAGGTGATCTTTCTTAAAAGCAGCATCTATATATCCAAATCCCATAAGTGCTAACGCTTCAAGAATACCTAAGAAAACTTCTTTTCTTACAGGTATTTCCTCTACAGTCCAATCTTTTTCGTAAAAATATTTATCCATTATTTCCTTTCCTATAGTTTTTCCACTCCAGATCAGAATATCATCAGCATTTGCCCCGGCAAATTCTGAAAATTCAATGAGATCTATCGGTCGGAGCATCAATAAACGAATGTCTTTTTTATCATCACCTAGGAAAAGGTGTGATTTTTTATTATCTATGTTGATTTGTAGTTCTTTTTTTATTCTTTTAAACATATTTTTGACCCTTTTTTAATAAAATATGAATGATAGCAAGAAACTCTATATCTTGTATGTTTTACAATTAATTAATTAGATATATAAATTTATTGATTAATGAAAATGAATACTTAGTTAAAAAGGATATATCAATTATTTTAATAAAAATATTAAATTCTGATAATTCGCATTATAAAATCGTTCAATGATATTGATTCTATATTAAATCTTCAGAAGAAATTAGATTAAAAATTATATTCAAAACTTCTTCAATATTATACCCTGTCTTCACGGATGTGAAGAGAAATTTCCATTGTCTGTCTGAAATACGATCAAATTCAAAAAAATCAAAGATTTCTTGTTCAAGTCTATAAATTTGGGTTTTATCAATATTTTTTCCATTAGAATGATTGACTAAGTCAATCTTATTTCCCAAAATAAGTAAGGGGACTTCTTTCAATTCATAACGATTGAGAATTTTCCAAAATTCTCTTTTAGACTCTTCAAATTGGAGTTGATTTGAAATATCAATCATAAATATTAAAATATTAGAATCTTGAAGACCTAGAAGCCATTTTTTTCTGAAAGTTCTTTGACCTGGCATATCCCATATTGAAAGAAAGCCATCTTTCTCTTTTACATATTCAATATTAAACTTTCTCGTTGGAGTAAAATAATTATCATTAAATTTTCCTGTTTTTATTCTTCTTACTAAACTCGTCTTTCCAACCTCTTGTATTCCAAATAGAAACACTTTTACAAATATTTGTTCTTGATAATGAAATTCTATTTGAGGTCTTTTTTCAACAACCTCATCCCCATATTTGCGTAGACTAATAAAAAGTGTAATCAGTAGGTTTTCGATTTCCATCTCATCTTCAAAACTAAAACTAGTTTCAGTATTAAGATATTCATGGAGTTGTTCTAAAAAGATGTCTTTATAATCGTATGGATTATCTTCTTTTTCAAAAATTAATCCAAGACTAATTCTCTTGTTAATGGAAGTAGAGTATATATTTAATCCATCAATAATTTGGGGAACAGGGTCATTAATGATATAGCTATTATGTGAATTCCTATTTTTTAACGTGTGAGATTTCCCGTTATTTCGATCTCGATATTTATTGATTAAATCTCCATGATCTTGACTATAGATTATCTTTCGAATTAAATCCCTTTCTTCAATATTAATCGAAGAAGGATAGCTATAGATATTTAACTGATCCAGATCTGTCAGATTCTTACCCTTCAATAAAAAGATATTTAATAGCAATTAAAGATCTAAGGATGATTTAATTTCAATATTAATTTGGATAATTATAAAAAACTAAAAAGGTTTTTGAACTCTTAACAAATCATCTAATTTTTAGGAAAAAAGAGATAGTTTTACGGAGTTAAAAAAATGGTGGATATCAAGAATTTTTTAAGCCTTTAGGGATAAAAATATTGATTATTATACTAACAGTTGGTTCTTCCAAACTTTTAAACGTCTGAATTTTCTTTGGATCCTTCGTCTTGCTCTTCTTGTTCTTCAGTCTCTTCCGAACTGACTGGAGTTCCACAAATTGGGCATTCAGTCCATCCTTCTCTCAAACCATAACCGCAGTTAGAACATTCCTTCATATTCTCTTCAGGCTCCCATTCTGGTATATCTAAGCCTCCTTGTCTCTTTTTAGCTAACTCTGTTAATTCATCTTCTGTCCATACTTCCATTCCCTCGGGTAATCCTGAACCTCTCTCCTCTTTGATTTTTTGGAGTTCATCTTCTGTCCAAACTCCTACGCCCTCTGGGAGTGATGATGAGGCTCTCTTTCTAGATTCTTCAGCTAATTCTTCAGCAGTCCATTGCTTTAATTCCTGTCCTCCTGGAGTAGTCATTCCTGTCCCTTGTTGAGAAGGCTGACTCTGAGCAGGATCTTGTGAAGGACTTACTTCTAAAGAGGGAGCATCATAACAAGCTGCTGAAAGTCTTAAGGCAGATTCAAAACAAACCTCGAAATCTTTTTCTTTATTGGATTCATTCATAACCACAATTAAAGTTGTTTTATCTGAGGGTTGTGGCAAAGCGAGAGCCGAAATAGATATTTCTGAATCTATACGTCCTGACTCCAATCCAGAAGTTAAATTCTTCAGAACATTAAGTAAATCATCTCGATTCATTAAAAAATCGCAAATAGGTTCACCATGACGTTGATACCCTTCATGATAACGGGCTAAATGACTTTTAGTTGCGGTTAATTCTAGAGATTCAAGAATTGCAGAGATATATGCAAAATTATATGATTTCTTAGCTTTCTCTTCAGATTCTTTAAATTCATAATCTAAATCCAGCTCCCCCATAATAGGTGCGAAAAGAGGATCCTCGTCCTTTAAATTTCCGAATATGGTTGTCTTAGAAATTACAGTCTTAATCTCTCCGTAATAAGCAATAATATCATCGTATAATTCAATTGAATCATCTTTTAAAATTATTTGAGGAGCAGTTCTGAATAATACTTCCCCCCAAGGCATCTCTTTTACAGGGATGATCGCATAACATACCTTCTCAATATAATCTTCAAGTATTTTTTTATATTTCTTAAACAAATTATTTAATTCTTTTTTCTCTTCCGCATTCTCTTCTTTCTCAATCTCCTCATTTACGCGATTTATGAATAATTTTAACGCTTCGTCATTTTTTTTAGCTACACCTCCAAAATATTTTACTTCTCCCACAATATTATCTTCTAGAATGGATGTTGCATTAGTTAACATTTCTTTTTGAAATTTTGAAAGTTCATCCTTTGGAGTAAGAAATATATAATCGAGGATATCAAATTCAGACGTGTCAATTATTTCCTTAAACTTTTGTTGAACAGACATTACTAAAACCCTATATTAATATTTATCGTGAAATTTGATGTTTCTAAGATCCTATCAAAAGGCAGATATAAAAATTTAAGTGATATTTTATAGTTCTTCGGATTATGAAATCCTTTAAAAATTCTTAAGAGAGTCTTGTAAGATAATTAAGATAATTTATAAAAATTAAGATAATATTAAAAATCAGATAAAGAATATTTAGAATTAACCGGATCAATTACCTTTTTATTATACTTATTTTGATAAGAAAACCCACTTGAGGCGTTCCTATTCAATAGAATCAAATGAAGAAGTCAAATTTTAAATTTCCTACTTTTACTATGAAAAAAGGGAAAAGAAATTGAAAAATGTTCATCTACGTTTAAATTTAAAATAATTGAAATTTTTAATTTTTATAAATTCATATATTTAAATTTCATCCAATAAATCTTAGTAAAATCTTAATATTTAAAGAATTAATGTCTTAATAGTATTTACTTAAATAATATTCGCAGAATTGCCAGAAAACGCTAAAAACATAGACATCGAGATGAAAATAAACATTTAAATATAATATCACAATAATATGTAATAATAAGAATTTATAATAAGGCGATAATAAATGAAGATTGTGACGGTAAATGTACCAGAGTCATATCTCGACGCTATAGATAAATTAACGGGGAATAAGGGTCTATATCCTTCGCGCTCAGAACTTATTAGATGTGCAGTGAGGGATTTTTTATTAAAAGAGTTAAGTATGGCTAAAAAGCTCAAAAAATATACCATGAAGGGAGAAGATGGAGAAGACCTTCCTGAGAGTGATTATGTACGTATACCAGTAAGTAGCAAGAATGAAAAAAGTGAATCTATTAATGATTTTAAAACGTATAAAATCATTAGGAGACTTGAATATTAGAGGGTTGGAAAGGATTAAATTTTTCACTTATTATTTTTTCTTAATATTTTCTTTATATCTTTTTTTTCTTTCGATTCATAACTTTAATTTGCTTTGAAAAATAAAACCTATCTTTAACATCCTTAAAGAAAAAGATTTTGTATGAAATATTTTTAAATTGAATTTTTAAAAGGTCTTTAAAATGTTCAGACAAAGTTTACGAGCATTAATAAATAATTAAAATATTTTTAATGTATAATACTTTGAAAATCCTAATTTTGGAAATGTGATTTCGATTTTAAAAGATATTTTACACGTTCTTTTAAATTATTTAAGTTCCATTAGATAAAAAAAATTAAGATGTATAATAATTTATATTTAATAATGAACAACAATAGAAAATGGGTATTGATAACGGGAGCAAGTACAGGAATCGGTCGAGCTTCTGCGAAATATCTTGCCAACAACGGGTTCAACGTATTCGGAGGTGTGAGGAATGAAACCGATTTTCAAGATATAGCAAAATTAGCAAATATTCACCCAATTAAGCTTGATGTGACAATTACAGCGTCTATTCAAAATGCCTTCAATACTATCAAGAATCAAAATATCGATCTTTATGCTCTTATAAATAATGCGGGTATCGCACGAGCGGGTCCTCTAATGGATCTCCCCATTCAAGACCTTAGAGAGCAATTTGATGTAAATGTGTTCGGAGTTCATAGAGTGACGAGAACGTTCTTTCCCCTCCTTAATAAGAAAATAGGGAGAATAATAATGATCAGTAGTGATAGTGGATTTTTCGCAACACCTTTTTTTGGTCCATATTGTGCGAGTAAGTTTGCATTAGAGGGATATAGCGATTCGTTACGGAGAGAATTATTGCTCTGTGAAATGAAGGTAATTCTAATCCAACCAGGTCGGGTAAAGACTCCTATCTGGGATAAAGGTAAAAGCTTGTTAGAACGTGAAGGGAAATCATTTTTTATGAAGTATGCAAAAAAACTGGGTGAAGAGGCTATAGAGAAGGGAAAAACTAAAGGACTTCCACCAAGAGAGGTGGCAAGGGTTGTTCATAAAGCATTAACAAAAAAGAACCCGAAATTACGATATTTAATTGCTCCAAGTACCTTTAAATATCGCTTAATAAAACTTCTCCCTGAAAAATGGGTTGATAAGATGGTCAAGAAAGAATATGAAAAAATTGAAGAAAAATTATAAATTGTTCATCTAAGTTTAAATAGAAAATAGAGGAAAAAAGTTTTGTTTATAAATCGAAATGGCGATACGTTAAGCCATTTCATATGAGGAAAAATAGAGTATTTAAAAAATTAATACTTTAATAAATAATACTTAAATATCTAACAAGATTATATATGATTCTTTTACAAATTCCGTCATATTAATCCGATAAAGACAAATCTTATATACTATAGTTTAATAAAATATATTATAAAAAAAGTATGTGAATTAAGGCGATTTAATTTGAAGATTGTTACTGTAAATGTTCCAGAGTCATATATAGATGTAATTGGTAGGTTGGTTGGAGAGAATGGTCTTTACCCTTCTAGGTCAGAATTAATAAGATGTGCCGTTCGAGAATTTTTAATAAAAGAGTTAAAAATGGCCAAAAGTATTCAAAAATATAATACTAAGTCAGAAATGCAACATTTCGATGATAAGAAGTATGTGAGAGTTCCTGTAGAGGATTTAAATGAAGATGAGCCCGTAAGAGAATTTAAAACCTATAAAATTATTAAAAGATTAGAATATTGAAAAAATTACAAAGATTTTAATTAATGGTATTTTATTCCAAAGATGTTATTCTCTCTATTTTTTTTATTTTTATCACCAGATAAATAATTTTATGTTTTCACAGAGTTCTTTGCTTATTGATTGAAAATATGAAATTTGTTCAAAAATAGCATAGATCTATTTAATCTATGAATTTAAAATAAAAACTATAAAAATTAGTAAGTTATAATTAATTACATAAATGTTATTAATTATGCTCATAGTATAGCAGAAAACACCAAACTCAATACCAAGACATGATATTGCTTTTATATTTCGATAGAACATTAGGACCTCGGGTATTTTTAACGAGTCCAAGCGATTTAGCAGAGAATTTGGAAAAACAAAATGTAAACAAAATCAAATCACTTCTTGATTCGGGAGAAGAGGGCTTTTTCTCACATTATTTTTCGCAAGAATTAAAGACTGCCAATTGGATTTTTAAAATTAAATCAGATTGGGCGAGAGGGAGACGTGAAATGCTTATGATTACTATTATAGCTCCAGAAGAAGAGCCAGACTTTTCTTATTATGAAGAATTGTTATCGAAATTTATTGGAAAAATAAAGGGAACTTCAGGTATTTTCAAAGGTCTTTATATAGATTCGCAAATAGAGGGAGAAATGAATCAAATCCAAAAATCCTATCAAATACTAAAAGAAGAAGTAAATAACTTATATAAAATCGTTTCAGTAAAAGTAATTGAAACCGAAGGAGATCTAATATCTCTCGAGACTCTTAAAAAGAGAAGAAAGATTGATCTTTCAAGCCAAGTTATAAATAGAATTAGCAAGATTTCCAATAGTGCTGAAAATTGTTTTATTGTTTTTAGAACGAGAGGAGAATCCACAAAAATCGACATTATACCAGTTAAGACTGAAAAAGTAATCCGGTTAGCCATAATATTTGGTGAACAGATGACAGTCCGGATTGTCCAGCAAATTGGTCAAATTTTTACTAGATATGAAGATTCTGTGTCATTAATATTTACTTCAGGGATATGTCAAGAGATAGATAGGTGTATTTATGAAGTTTATATTGATCCAAATATGGAAAAATTAAACAATATTATCGAAGAGATCTATAAAATCGAGGGAGTACTTTCGATTGAAGTAAAATTAATAGATATTGATAATTAAATTTATTAACTGAAAATAGTTAAAAATGGTGAGAAATTAAGAATGGTGAGATTTATGGAGTGGGGCCTTATCGATAAGGAAAATTTTAAGGGAAAGAATACCTTCGATATTCCAATAAAAAGATGGGATCCCCTTTCTACCGTAGAAATTTCTACCAAAGATTTTGGGGCACATAATAGACAGAGGAGATACCATGGCCATTATGCTTATTTAAGCCCGATCAGAGGAAAAAGACCCAAAGGATTCAAAACTCCCGAAAAGAAAAGTCAGTTATTAGATTGTTCAGAGATTATACTTTCTAAAACTAAAGATATCTTTACGAGTATCACTGAAGGAGAACCCATTTTCGATGATGATGGTAATCAAATTGGTGATGGATATACAATAATAATATGTGAAGATACAAAGCGCAGAGACAATCCTTTTTCTGATGAGCCTCACAAAATCAAAAAAGTATCTGAAAATACTAAAGCAGTTACATTAATAAATAGATATCCCGCTATGGCTCGTGTAGTGGATCCTATAGTAGAAAACTATATCAGAAATAATTTACCTCGACATTTGAAACTTGCAAGAGGGATTAATTTAGTGACTATCTCACGAGACTTTTATCCTTCGATGTGTTTTAGGTTAATTCCAAAAGAAATTTTGACTGCGATATTATTATCAATGAAAGAAGCTATTCTATACTGTGTTCAAGAAGCCATTCAAAAAGATTATTATGATATTCCAGTGACTCCTTTCTTTAATATCGGTATGAAAGTAGGGGGGAGCCAGCCAAGGATTCATGGGCAAGTATATATAGATTTAAGTATGGATGGACATGGTAGTCGTTTGGAGAATTATCTGAATGCATTTAAAGAAATGAAAATATGTCATTTATGCGAAACGACCCACGGAAATACAGATCGAATTATTTTAAAAACAAAATATTGGACATTTTACACCTCAGGCAGTCCAGTGAGAAATTATCATGTACGATTTCACCCAAATGAGCATGTTCGTAGATTTACACAATTAAATATCAATCAACTTTCAGAATTAGCAGATAATTTGAAGAAATTGCTTCAAGCTATGGATGATATTGATATTGACAAAAATAGGAATATTATGATGAATTGTTGTCCCTTTCATTATGATGCTGATTTCCATCTCTTTGGAGATATAATCCCCCATGAAATTATTGGAGGAGCAGAAATGGCTGAGGATATGAGGGTTGCGAGAAAATTACCTAATATAGCCGCTGCAGAGATTCGTGATGCTATAGAGAAGTATATATAATTTGATTTATATTCTCTGAATTTAAATAGATAAAGAATATATAAATTTCGAGAATGGGCATATAATTGGATGAATTTAATATTATTTATTTATCTGTTTTTACACAAAAATTTTTAAGACATTGTTTTATTTATTGGATATCCATTTGAATTATTTTTCAATTTAAAAATCTATATTTAGATAATATAGCTTTTTTAAGTTTAAAAATCGAAATAAAATAGTAATATTATTATTTTCTTCTTTATAGCGAACTTATTAATTAGAAAAGATGGTAATTAGATATGGCAAATCAAGACTCTTGGTCTGCAGTAATATTAGCTGGGGGGCTAGGAACTCGTTTGAAACCTTTGACAAGCGAAGTTCCGAAACCGCTTGTCCCCGTCACAAATGTTAATATGGTTGATTATGCCATCGCACATTTAATATATGCGGATATAAAATATATATTAGTCGCTCTCGCCTATATGGGAGAGAATTTAAAAAATTATATAGAGCGCACTTGGACTCCAGAAAAACTTGGGGATGTAGAATTAGAATGTGTGATACAAGAAAGCAAGGGTACAGCAGATGCGGTGCGATTGATGACGGATAAAATTCAATCAAAGAATTTTGTTGTGTCAATGGCCGATATCGTGACTAATTTACCGATGCGTAAATTTATGGACTTTCATGAAAGTAAGGAAGGAATAGCAACGATCTCTATGAAATCGGTGGAATCTCATACTTCACAATATGGTGTTGTTTTATTGGATAAGAATCGTAAAATATATCTTTTTTTAGAAAAACCTGGGCCTATGGAATTATATGTTAGTAGTATGGCTCAAAGAAATGATCTTTATCTTCACACAAATGTAATTAACACAGGAATTTATTGTTTTAATCGAGATATTTTTAATGTATTAAACTCTACTGATATGATGGATTTTGGCGGGGAAGTATTTCCCTATTTATTAGAAAATCAATATGACCTATATGGTTTTGTAAAGGATTATTACTGGTTAGATTGTGGGAATCCTCAGACATATTTATGGGCGAATTGGGATCTATTAAGAAAATATGCGTGGCCAATAACACCAAATGGAAAAGAGTACGATGGTATCTTTGTTATGGGCATTATTAACTCAGGCGAAGGAGTAAGGATCGAAAAACCTAGTTGTTTTGGGGAATACGTGCAATTGGGACAGAATGTTAAGATAAAGGAGTTGACATCCATAGGAAATAATGTGAGAATCGGGGATGATACATCAATTGAGAGAAGTGTCGCGTGGGATAACGTTGAAATAGGTGCGGGTTGTGAAATTACCGAATCAATAGTCTGTAATGATTGTAAGATAGGAGATAATGTTATACTTGATAGAGCTATAATAGCGCCCCATTGTAAAGTAAGTAATGAAAAGGAATTAATCGATAAAACCCTAAACCTCGGAGAAGAAGTATAATTCTCGTTAAAAGGAAGGAATAAATATCATTGAGATTCTTCAGAATACTCTAAAAATGTGTTAACCTTATAATCGGCTTTCTTTGCCAATAATTTCCATTTTTTGATGATATTAATAATTTCTTCAACATCCTCTTCTTTTTGATCAGCATCAGCAATCAATCTATTTAGTAATGTAATAAAAGCAAACCAATCGCAGAAAGTGGAAAATGCCTCAGCACTAAACCATAAAGTATCTTGATATCGGTTCAAATCCAAATATTGTTGAGCATCTGAATCACTAAATAGTTGTTTTAAGATAATTGTGATTTTATTTTCTCTCAAAACTTCTTTAGTTAGGAGATTTTGTTGTTTTGTGAGCAGTTTGATTAAAGTCGTTGCTTGAGTAGAATTTAGGTTTTCCTCTGATTTCAAACCATCTAGAGTTAATTGTATGTATTTTGATAATTGGAATTCATCTATCCAACTACGCGATAATAAGTTATAATTCTTATCAGAAACGATCTTTCCTAATTGGTGGATGAATAACCATGATAACAGAATTCCCCATTCAAATTTAGTATTTGGAATGATTCCTTCAAGATAATCTATATATTCTTTATCAAGATCAATCTTTTTTATTTCAGAATCAATATTTAACGCTAGTTTAAGTTTTTTGAGAACTTTTTCTTTAACAATTGCAATCTCATTTTCTCCAGAGGAATATTTCTTTACTTCTGAAAGAAAATCAGAAAATTTAGTAGATAGACGATCAATAATTTTATCGGGATTTTTCGAACCGATTAATTCTTCAAATTTTCGGACATTAACTAATTTTTCAAAGGGAGAATGTAATGGTTGATATATTACTTGCGTTAATGTTTGATCAATATTTTGGACACCTCTTCCATTCAATAAATCATGTAATTGCGCATAATGGAAATATTCATCATCTTGCACCACTCTAAAATCTAAGAAAGAATAAGTATCATATGCTTTTAATTCAACATATAAACCCTTCTCGTGAATTTCCTTATTTCTCCTAATATATTCTTGTCCTGAATTATAATCTTTAAAAATACAATATCCTTCTTCTGGAAGATTGAGCCCCTCACCAAGAGTCTTTTGGATTATCTTTTTATCATCATCATCCTTAACAGCGAATCCGACAGATTGTCTGATAAAACCTTTCGTTTCTGCATATTTGTTATGATAAATGATCAGACCTCTTTCCCCATCTATACGATTAGAAAAGGCATACACATCCTCATTAACATAATTCCCAGTAAAAAAATCATACAACAGAAAATTTTGAACATCAGCAAACAGATAACGTTTTTTCATTAATGGGAATATTTGATTTTCATGTCTATGAACTAAGTCCCAATCAATTGGTTCATCCCAGTAGGAGCGTTTAAATTCCATCCCATATTTTTCCTCAAACCCTTGAATTTGCCCGTGTCCAAACATAGGTAATCCCGGCATAGTCACCAGGAGAGTACATGCTCCAAAATATTTGTCTCCGTCACCAAATTGTTTGATTGCTGTTTCTTCATCTGGATTGTTCATGAAATTGACAAATCTTTTCAGAATTTTCGGATCAAATCCTAAGGTGTTTTTTAAAACCGCCCGAAATTTCGCGTTATCTTCATCACTTAACATGTTCATAAAAGAAGAATTATAAACGCGATGCATTCCTAAGGTTCGTACGAAAAATCCTTCAAGCAACCAAAATGCTTCCGCAATAAGGAGAGTATCAGGATTTTCCTTATTAATTCTATCTACCACTTCTCGCCAAAACTCCTTTGGCATTTTTTCATAAAACTCTTCTTTGGTCATCCCGTGCTCAGCTCTTGAAGGAATTGCACCGCCAGTGCCTGGCTGAGGAAACCATAATCTTTGAAAATGTTTTCGAGTTAATGTCATTGCGGCATCAAATCTAATAATTGGAAAAAGATGAGAGACATGAAGGATAGTTTGAATAACTGTTTCTCTAACTTGTGGCAATAAATAATTTAATTGAGCGGTATCATTCCATGGATAACTAGTTCCATCATTCCCGTGATAAATATATCTGATATCATGATTTCTGTAATCTTCTCTTTTAAAAGCTACGGCGGCATCACTTCTCGTGAAATATTTATCCTCTAAAAAGATCCCAACATTCGGATCTCCGGAAAGATTCTCTCCAGAATAACTATAGGAAGGAAACGGTTTGTGGTTAAGTTGAATAAACCAGTCCGGATGTTCCATCGTCCATTTGGAAACGATTGCCGTATGATTTGGAACCATATCGCTTGCTAGTCTTATTCCCCGTTCATTAGCTCTTTTCTTAAGATCCTCATAAGACTCTTTTCCACCTAAATCATAAGCTATTATATAATCATAGATAGAATAAGCACTTGCGGCAGCTTCAGGATTTCCACACCATTTTTTTATTGTTTCTGAGGCCTTCGAACGTTCCCATATGCCAATTAACCAAAGCGCATTAAAACCCCAATCTCTTAATTTATCCAATTCTTCATTTGGTATTTCATGAAGTTTCGAAATTAAGCGATTATATTTTTTCGAAAGCTGGTGAATCCATACATATGTATGTTTGGCAATCATGCAAACATGAGGCATCCAATCTTTATCAGGAGTAAATCTTTCCTCTAAAACATCATATTCGATGACCTTCGACTCTCCCGATCCAATCCCTCTAAACATCTCTTCTTCTCTTATTAGATCAAGAGCGATCAAAATCTTTAAGCTGAATTTCCCCAAGAAACCAGACCATTTTTCATGAATATATTCTAATTGTTTCTTTATAGAATGTGGTTCTTCGTTTATCGGGGTCTCTAACAGTTCAATTAGAGTTTGTTTTGTTTGGGAGAATTCTGGCAATTCATCAAAAAAATTCTGAATTTCTTCACAAACTTCTTTATAATTTGTTTCTTTCTTTAATGGATCATCACTAAAAAGCTCCATGTAAGGAGAAAAGGCAGGATTATTATTTGCTAACCATAAACTAATGAATTCTGTTTGAATTATCTTTTTCCTCTTAATATCGTTCTTTTTTTCCTCTAAATATTCTTTTGCATTAATTTTATTATTATATACACGTTCCGGAGGAAATTCTTTTATTAATGTTTTAGAAACTTTCATTAATTTTTTCTCGCCGATGGTTTCTTTGAGATATTTGAAAAGCTCTTCATTAAGAGATATATTTTCAATCTGTTTGTCATATAAATTAATAATATAATCCATTATCTCATATATTAATGCCATTCCGTTTATTTGACCGATTTTTAAAGCTAATTCTGGAAAATTTATTAAATCTTTTTCTTGATTTAATCTCTGAGCAAATAATCTTACGGGATATACTTCTCCGTTGAAAACTAGATTGCCTTCATCTGAGATTTCAAAATCTTCCAATTTATATTTATTCCGAGCTTTCCGAGAAATTTTCATAATTTATGTAAGGATCTGCAAAAATGATAAATTTATAGTTCCTTTCTTTTAAGTTGATTTTTTTAATTAATTAAATTAATTGAATTTAAGTATTCTTTATTAAATATATAAATTAACTGAGGGACCTTTTTGAAGA
Source organism: Promethearchaeia archaeon (assembly GCA_046497275.1). Lineage (GTDB taxonomy): Archaea > Asgardarchaeota > Lokiarchaeia > Sigyniarchaeales > SOKP01 > TEKIR-8. Next base: position 21,271 of record JAWOFX010000083.1, read on the forward strand.
ACTTAAAGTAACATTGAAAAACTAAGGAAAATATAAAAAAAAGATAAATTGTAAATAGCATAAAACTTTATTATACTATATTTAGTAAATTCAATAAAGGATTATTTAATAAGTAGGAATTCAGAGAAATTTATTATGGAAGTTAGTGAAATTAATAATTTATCAAAACTCCTTCGAAATGGGAGAATAGTTGGAAGGGCTAATTTTGTATTCACCCCAGAACTTGCAGCAGAAATTGGTGTAGTTCATGGGAGTATGTTTCAGGAAAATGAATCAATTGTATTTGGGAGAGATTATCATTCAGATTCGAGAATGTTGAAAAGAGGATATTCCTCGGGCTTTATGTCGACGGGTGCTAATCTCTTAAATTTATCAGATTGTACAGTTCCTCTTCTTCAGTTTACTATAAGGAGATTTGGAGCAAGTGGAGGTATTTATTTTAGTGGAGGTCATTTATATTCCGAAGATGTAGGGATAAGATTTCTTGACGCCCAAGGAATAGAGATTTCTCAACATGAAATGGATAGAGTTCTTGAAATGTATAATAATTATCCAAAAAATATAAGAAGGGTTGATCCTAATAAAATTGGGAGATTAACCGCAATACCTCAGACCGAGGATATATATATTAAATCTTTACAACAATTTGTAGATAAGAAGAGATTAGCGGAACATGATCTAAAAGTCGTTGTGGATTGTTCATATGGACCGACGGGAAAGATAACTCCTTTATTATTAAATGAACTTGGAATTGAAACTATCGCATTGAATACTCATTATAGGCAAAGAGATTATCCCGTTCCAAATATAAAAACAATAAGAAATACTGCAGATATTGTGAAAGCATCAAATAGTCATCTTGGAGTATGTTTTGATGTAGATGGTTCAAGAATATTGATTGTTGATGAAAATGGATTAGAAATTAGTTTTGAAGATTTACTAATGTTATTCGTATCATATAATAAAAGAATTCAAAATTCTACAGGAAGTACTATCGTCACAACTCCTGCAATCTCATCAGTAGTCAAAGAATATATCGAAGAAAGTGGATTTCCTTTGAAAACAATCGAAAATTTCCCAGGTGAATTATCAAGACAAATAAGAGAAGAAAGAGCATGTTTTGCAGCTTCCGATACCTTAAAATTTTATTTTCCTAATTATGCACCATTCTCTGATGGAAATTTTATATTGCTTAAGATCTTAGAGATTATGACCGAACAAAATGATTTATTAAGCTCTTTGACAAGGGGGTTTCCAAAAGGAATAAAAGTGAATAAAACAATTCCTATTTCCTCTGATATTATCGATAAAATTCATAATAAATTGAGAGAAATAACAGAGAATAAAAATTATACCTTCCATGATATTATAAACGAATTAAAAATTATCCAAGACGATGTATATACCAACATCAAGGTTGCTCTTTATAGAGATGCCCTTTTACTTTCTGCAGAATCAGATAATAAAGATAAAGCACGAAAAATGATTTTAGAAATGGAAAAAATGATCGCTGAGATCCAGTGATTTAGTAGATTACTAAAGATTTTTTTCATTAAGATCTATATTAAAAAATTTTTTACAATTATTGGCGTATTAAAAGTTTAATATAAATAAAGCCATTATTAATATAATTCATAATAATAATAATAATAAAAAAAAGGATGGTTATATCTTGACAACTCTAGATCTAAATAGTTGGATATTTTTAATCACTTTCTTCTTGATTTTTGGTATTTTTCTCTTCTTTGACATTTTTAAAAGAAATGAACGTTATCGGTATTTAGCCTATTTAGTTGCGCTTTTACCCATCAATTATTTGTGGCTTTTAGGATTCGATATTATCTTAACCTATTCGATATTGTTTGGATTATGGATCCTCTGCATATTCAGAGATATTATTCTGGTATATCGTAAAACGAAAGAATATAATGATATATTTATGTTCTTTATATTAGCGGTAATTGTTCAAATTGTAGCTTCATCCATAATTCCAGAAATAGCTACTTATCTTAAACCAAATGGGACAAATTTTACTTCGAAATTATGGTTCTTTTATTTGCCAGATATTTATGCTGCTGGAGTGGTTACTGAGTTTGTATTAGCTTTCCGACTTTTAATGACAACATTACTTATTTTCATAATGGGGCCATTATTGTTAGATATTAAAGGTGAGGATATTCCGTTTCCAGTACTTTTGGTCATTGTTGCAATTTTCTTTATCCCGTTTTTGTTTTTAAGTTATATCTGGGTCCCAGATGCTATTTGGGTGTTATCATTTCTATTCTGTGTCATACTTTTCATAGTTTTGCTCATAATAACAAAAAGCGGAAAAGAAGTAAAATAAAATATTTCAATTTTCTTTTGTTTATTAATAATTTATCTCATTATTTTTTATATTTAAATTACTATTAAAATTGTAGAGATTCATATTTTTTAGAAAATTTTTTAGAGATTATAATGTCAAATAAAGGAGAAAATACTGAAGACGATAATAAAAAGGAAGAGTATAATTTAGATGATATCCCCGGAGTAGGAGATGCAACTAAAAAGAAATTAAGAGATGCGGGGATTCTTAAAGTAAGATCACTTGCTCTATATCCAATAACTAAACTCATGGAAGATGCGGGGTTAGGAGAAAAAACATCGTTAAAACTTATAAAAGCAGCTCAAGATCTTGAAAAGATGGGGTTCAAATCTGCTGAGCTAATATGGGAGAAACGTAGAGATTTGAAAAGAATAACAACTGGAAGTAATAATCTTGATGAATTATTAGGGGGCGGAATAGAATCGGGATCCGTCACTGAATTATTTGGAGAGTATAGAACAGGAAAAACTCAAATTGCTCACCAATTATGTGTTAACGTTCAATTACCTTATGAAGAGGGCGGTATAGAGGGGGGAGCATTATATATAGATGCAGAAGGGACATTTAGACCTGAACGAATTATAAGTATGGCAGAAGCTAAGGATTTAGATTACAATGAGGTACTTAAAAATATCGTTATAGGACGAGCTTATAATAGTGATCATCAAATACTCTTAGCAAAAGAAGCTTCAAAAATTATAGAAGAGAAAAATATTAAATTAATAATCGTTGATTCAATTATAAGTCATTTCAGAAGCGAATATATTGGGCGTGGGACTCTCGCTACAAGGCAACAAATCCTAAATACTCATATCCATGATTTATTACGACTAAGTGAAACATATGAGGAAATGGCGGTTTTATTCACTAATCAGGTATCTTCCAAACCAGATGTGTTTTATGGAAATCCTATAACCCACACGGGTGGTAATATAATAGCCCATGGTGCCACTATACGAATATATCTGAGAAAAGGAAAGGGTGAACAAAGAGTTGCTAAAGTTATTGATGCCCCTAATCTCCCTGAAGCTGATGCTATATTTACCATTACAGATGATGGGATTAGAGACTAATCTAGAAATAAATCTTTAAAATAATCTTTATCTCTCTAAATTGATTCAATTAAACTTTTTTTAAGATATTAATATGGTAAAAATTACGGTTTTAGTTGATGATTTAAATGGAGCTATAAATGGTTTTGTATGTTCATATGGATTTTCAGCATTAATCGAACTTGATGAAAATAAAATTTTATTTGATACAGGTACAGAAGAAGAACCATTGGCAAAAAATTTGAAGTTAATGGGTTATTCTCCAAAGGATCTTGATGCAGTTATTCTAAGTCATAACCATTATGATCATACAAATGGATTGCCTATTCTTCTGAAAGATAACCCAGATCTTCCTGTTTATGTTCATAAAAAGTGGGATAAAGATATTAACTACAAAGGGTGCAAAATTCCCACTAGGAATAAGATAATTCTAGAACATGGGAACTGTGTGGATGACATAAACTCTAATATATTTATTACTGATTCCTTTTACTCATCTGATTATGGGGGTGTATATGAACATGCTTGTTATATAAAAAAAAATTCTCATTTTATTCTCATCTGTGGATGTTGTCATCCTGGACTCAATAAATTCCTTCAGAATAGAGAAAGACTCAAAATTAATACAGACTCTTTGACAATTATGGGTGGTCTTCATGGTTTTAGATTTAGTGACAATGAGGCAGAAAATATTAATCCAAAATTAGATGAGATTATCCTTTGTCACTGTACATCTAATATAAAAACGTACCAGAATCAATTTAAGGAAAAATGCTCTATCGGACTAGTCGGTAAAACTTATCTCTTCTAATTAGATCTGTATTTTGGTCTTCTAAAACATAAAATAAATTTAAATTTAAAAAAATGGTAAAAATAGTAAAGAAAAAATAAGAAAAAATATAAAATCTCAATAATCAAGAGTAACATCCACATTTATTCCTTCTCGGACAGCTTGTGTAACTGTACAGTAATCCTCAAACATTTTACGACATCTATCTGCTCGTTTTCTCATGTCAGGAGTATCTATTTTTGGTTTTATAACCACATCAATATTTTGAACTCTCCAAAATCCTTTTTCATTCCTAGCAACTGTAACTTCTGCTTTAGCGTTCAAATCTTCGACTTTAAAATCTTTCTTTTTTAGACAAAAGATAAAACTTGCACTCAAACATGCTAATACAGCCATTCCCAACATTCTTGAAGGATTAGGGCCCCACATTTCAGCCGGCTTCTTATTTGTTTCATCAATGTAACAATCTTCTACCTTAATCTCTGCTAGATCACATTCAAATATCATTTCTTTTTTTAGGTGGATTCCTACTTCGGTTTTCATTTGATCTGAATCAGACATTTTATTTAATTACTCCAATTTAATTTTTATATAATCTATATTCGCAAATTTGAGTTTTTTAATTTTTATGTAATAAAAAATTAATTAATCAAAATAGTCATATTGAAAATTAAAAACAATCTTTTAATTAACTTATTTAGAGTTGTAGTTATGCAATAATTTGTATTTCTTTTATTACTCAACCTTCTTCGAGTTTTTTCAATTTATAATGTCTTGAGAGATGAAAAAACAAGAAAGGAAAATAGAAAAAGATGATATAAAAATAGTTTAAAGTAAATATAAATACAACTAAAAGCATGAAAACGAAGAGGATTAACTCACTAAATAATAAAAATTTGTTATTATAATATTTAAAATCGAAAAAAGATGCAGGTGTTTTATATTTCGATAGATATTCTTCTAAATTTTCCCGTTCTTCTTTTGTAATCAAAAATCTTAACCCAATAGTTTTATGGGAAAAATAAAAAAAATTTGTGCCCCAATCAAAAGTATCAATAAAAACGTGTAAAAAATAGACAAAACCACTTATAATTAAGGCAATCCAATTTAAAAATAGACCTATAACAATAATAATTATGCTTGGAATTATTGAATGAGAAATAAGGTTTCTATGATTTTTGTCTTTCGCATATTTAGAAAAAAATACATCAAAATCGCAAATAAAGGAAGCTATAATAATTAGACTATATTCAATAAAATTTAATTTAAGCAAATACGAGGATAGAGAAGCAATAATGACTCCTATAGCAAAATGGGAATTAATATGAATGTTAATCACCCCTCCCTTTTAATAATCACTCCTTTTTGAATTCGTTCATAAACTTTTTGTTTTGATTTAAACCCGTTAACACCTTTCTCTTCTATCTCAAAAGAAGCAGCAGAGGATGCTAAATATGCCGCATTTTTGATCGCTTTCCAAGATTTATCTGAGTTTAGGAATTCATACAAAAAAATTGCTAAGTACACATCTCCCGCGCCAGTTTCATCAATCACTTGAACTGGTTGAAATGCAGGGATTTTGATTAGTTTTTTATCTTTTTTTGCTACGAAAGACCCAAATTCTCCTAAAGTCATAATAGATATACAATTAAATTGTTTGAAATAATCCATTATTTCATTCCAATCATGCTTTCCAGATACTAGTTTCATCTCCTCCTCAGAACCTTTTAAGATAAGGCGTTCACCCAATAATTTGATAATTTTATTTAATCTCTCTATTAAGATATCATCTCTTTTGAGAACTATTTTACCCCTTGAATTAATTTTCCGTATAAACCCTTGTAGATCTATTCCGTAATACAAATCTCTAAATTGATTTTCCATATTAAAAACAAAATTGTATGAGATTTCATTACATATTGGGACAAAACATACTGCATCTGGAGGATTGTTGAATAATTTTTCGGGTAGATCCTCAAACATTAAATCTGGACACCTTGATTTGAGCTTTAATTTTCTCGAATGGTTAATATATTTTAAGACAAATTTGGTTGGGTCTTTTTCAACCAATTTCAAACCATCTAAATTAATATTATTATTCTTTAATGGTTTCAAAATTGAATTTTTATAGAGTACTTTGCTAAAATTTGAAATAATACCAATATCGACATCTTTATCATATTCTCTTAAAGATAGAGAACAATATGATACGGACCCTCCGAGAGAGGGATTTGTTTTCTTTCCTAGTTTGAAAACAGTATCTATGGCAATATGCCCTATAAAGAGAATATGTTGTTTCAAGAATATTCACCTAGTAGGTTAAAATGAAGCATTTCAAATAAATTAGGTGGAAAAAGCCTTAAATTTATGATAAGAGAAAAAGATTAGTTTAAAAAATTTCAGAAAATTTTTGAGAAAAATTAATAATTTAGAAGATTAATGCAATTTTAACTATTTTTTAGTTCTTCGATTATCCGCTCTTTTTCATTTAATTCCATCTTTAATTTATTAATAGTCTTCTGTAAATCTTCTATTAAATCTGACATGGTAGTGGGAGTTTCTTTAGTTTTATCCTCTATCTTGCTGCGTAAATTTAATATTAAGCTATCTTGTTCTTGAATTTTTTGGTTAAGATGTTTAATTTTATTATTCATTTCCTCAGATTCATCAGAATTTATCATTTGATTATTAATTTGATTTTTATATTCCTTAATTTGTTCATTTAACTTTTCGTTTTGCTCTCGAAGAGAGATCAGCTCTTCAGAATCTATTGTAATTAAACCATCCTTTTCCATTGTATTTCGAAGTTGCTGATTTTCGTGTTTTAATTTATCTACAAGGATTTTATGTTTATTTAATTCAGATTGGAGATCTTGGCATAAAAATTCAAGAGTTTTTGAAGAGGTTTCAGACGAAGATATTTCTTGAGGCAAAGTTTCTGATCTATCTCTTTCAAGTTGAGTATTTCTTTCTTTAAGAGATTTATTTTCTTGGCTTAATTGTTCCATGTTTGCTTCAATTAAATTAATCTTTTCGATTAATTTCTGAATATTTGATTTTTTCTTAGATAATTCTGATTGAAGATTTTCCATTAAAGTTGCATTAACATTAGGAGGTAATTGAGTTTTTGATTCTAATTGGTTAATTTTGGTTTGTAATTTATTTATATTATTATCTTTATTATTTAATTGATCTATTTTAAGAGATAATTCTCTGTTCAAATTTTCTATTTGCTCTTCAAGATTCTCAATTCTTTTTGTATATTCCGTTTCTAAGTTTATTTTTTCTTGTTTTAAAGCATTTTTCTCATCAACTGCTTTTTTGATGAATTCTTCAGATTTTTTAATCAAATTTATATTTTCTTCAATTTTTTTTCTTAGAAGGGCATTCTCCTCCTCTAATTTATCTAATTTGTCTAATGCATCTCCTATTGCAGAGGGGGATTCCATTTCAGATTCTACTTTCTTTCTCCACATTCCTAAAAAATCATCAGATTCTTCTTCGGGCATTTTTATCAAAATTTTCTTTAATTTGTAAATCTTTTTATTTTAAGATTATCCCTGAAAAATATCCTACTGAATAATCTGAGGGTCCGCTTCCCCCCATTTTTTCATAACTTGTATAATATTTTAGACTTTTACATTTGGTACCCCCTAATTTTTGACAAGTAAGCATTAAAGTAGTGATGGTTTGAGGTCCACAAACAGTAGTTTTCTGAGCGTTTTGTAAAGTTTTTTGCGGATTAAATTCCTCAAATGCATCTATGACTGCTTGATCTTGTTTATTCATCTCTTCGAAATCTTTAGAAGGGTTTCTTACATTCTGAGGACGTTTATGAGTCATATCAGATGAGGCGACGATAATAACGTCTTTCTCAAATTCTTTTATCGCAGTTGCTATATCTTCAGCTATTTTCTCAAGATTATCATAATTTTTAGTTGTAACTTTTATGGGAACAATTTTTATGTCTTTATCCATTGCACAATATTTTATAAAAGGTAATTGAACTTCAATATTATGTTCTCTTCCGAAAGGATATCCCATAAAAGCGGATTCATCATTAAGGATAATATCACTTTCTTCTATTATTTTTTCTGCTAATTCGCTGTCGATTTTTAAATCTCCTAGGGGGGTTTCCCATTCTCCCTCTTTCATTAGAGCAATTTTATTATATCCAATATGATCTGTCCCTAATATAATAACAGTGTCTGGTATCTTTTCTTCAAATAAATTAAGATAGGTAAATGCTGCTGCTGGAGCAGAATAATCATAACCTGCGTGAGGAGCTATTCCTCCAATAGTCTCTCTTTCTTCTTTATTTTTAGGATTTGGCAATCGCCCAGGCCCAAATTTTTGATCTTTAAATGCATCTTCAATTTTTCGCACCAGAGCTGATTTCGTTCCTGGATAGAACTGTCCTGCCACACTAACTTTTCTAATAGCCATAACTTTTCACATATGATTATTTTATCTTTTTACTAGTAAAATTAAAGACATAAGGATTTAAATAAATTTCATTTCATTTTTCTAAATAAAACTTGATTTAGAATAATAATAATAAACTATCATAACTTATCATAAATGATGAGTAAGTTAGAGAATGAGGAAATCTCACTTGATGAGATAAATGAGCAAGATATACCCGAAAAAATACCTACAAAATTAATTAATTCAAGAGTAATAGTATTTAATCCACTGTATGCATCCTATTTATATGTAAAGAAAGGATTTTTTGGATCTCCGCTGGGTATAAGTAAACCACGTTTAGAATATTTCTCAAAACCTTCTGAACTTTCCTTATTAGAAGCTTACTTCCTCCTTAAAAAAGACCAAATTTCCATTTTTGACGTTGAAAATGAAAAAAATTTGACGCACGAAGAATTTTATAGCCTTGTAAGAAAAATACATGATAAATTTGAGGAAAAGTTTATAATATATCAAGACCTCAGGGAAAAGGGCTATATTCCTCGTCCTGGTCTCAAATTTGGAGCAGATTTTGTAGTTTATAAGAAAGGGCCAGGTTTAGAACACTCACCTTTTATAGTTCATGCCTTACCGCATGATTCGAAAATAAGTGCGGTTGAGATCGTTCGAGCAGGAAGATTAGCAACTTCCGTAAGAAAAAAATTTGTTATTGCAAATCCTAATAAAAAAAGTTATTACTTTTTCGAATGGTTTAAACCCTAAATTATAGAAACTTAAATTTTCCTTGAACTCAAAGGTGGGAAATAGAGAAACAAAAAATATTCTATGATTTAAAAATTCTAATTAAATAAAAGTTAAGAATATCTTAATACTCTGAGTAGATCTCCAATATCATGAATTCGATCAGCTAACTCCTCAAGAATTTTAATACTATCACGAATTCTCAATAATAACCTGATATCCATATCTTCTTTGTCATATAAATAGTCTAAAAAGCCTCTAAAGATTAAATCTATCTCATTTTCGAGTTCATGTATGGTGGTGGTATTCTTAAATACCTCTTGAGGGTTGTCACGGAGATTTTTTATTGCTAACTTCAATGTATTTGTCATTTCTAAGATATTGTTAATCATCTTATGGTAGGTATTTTTCATCTCTTCATTAAATTGTTCAACTGCGTCAATATGCGATAAGATGTCAACAAATTCTAATGCAGAATTGATAACATTGTCCATACGCAATATTAAAGTCATATAATCTCCTACTCCTTGGGTACTTGCTTCAGAAAACTCTTTTATCAATCGAATTTTAATATTGTCAGCATCTTCTTCTAATAATAGTAACTTACTCTTTTTCTTCGCTAAATTTTTTTGGTTTGATTTTTTTGCTTCTTGCCAAGAAGTATAGTAGACACCCATATCACTAACGACTTGATATAGGATTCTAGAATGCTCGATCAATAAAGAGGTCATTTCATCGATTGTGGTTGCCATTTCTTATTCAACTAATAAATTACTTGTATATATTATTAATATTATCTTAAAATTATTTAATTTATGTTTTAAAGAAATCAAAATTATTTTTAAATAAAATAACATTATTGTATAATGTTTTATCTAAAAAACTCAAAATTGGTGGAATTTAGGCTTTCAATGATATCTAAATGGAAGACATATATCAAGATTACTCAAGTTGCTTCAATTGCCAGACGCTATTTTGTTAATAATTTCTATGATGGAATGCTTACCATTCTTGGCAGTTTATTAGGATTCCTTACTTATATCCTAACTGGGACACCGACAGTGGAAAGTCATATTATAATTCTTGCAGGTATTGGAACATCTGTTAGCATGTTTATTTCTGGTTTTTCTGGTTCCTATCTCTCTGAGAAAGCTGAAAGAAAGAAGATTCAAAATGAAATGGAACGAGCGATGGGGCGCTATGAGGAAGAGGGAACTGAGGAAATAGAACAACAAGTGGATATGGAAGAGATAGAAAAAGCAATGCTGACAGAACTTCCCAGAAATACCTCTGCTGTTAAAAAAAAAAGAGTTTTTCAGAAACGTAAGAAAGACAAAGTAAAAACCCTTTTTGAAAAAGCCGAAAGTTTCGCAAATAAAATTGTTTCGATTGTAAATGGAGGAGCTCCACTTCTCGGAGGTTTTGTTCCTTTATTTCCATTCTTTTTTGTTCCAGAGGCGGGGCTTATAACTTTTATAATATCATTTGTGATTATCACGATTTTTATCGTGCTTTTAGGCATTTTTCTCGGAGTAATCTCAAAAGGGTCAATCATAAAAAATGTATTACAGATGATATTAGCTTTTGTGGTCACATTCTTAATTACTATGCCTATACTATTATTCACTCCATCCGCAGGTCCATAAAAGATTTATAAACCTCCAAAATTTCATAATAAAGAATATTTTAAATTCAAATACTTATCTTTATGTAATAAAAGAAAGAAAAAATCTTGGTTCCTAAAATGAATTTTTTTCTTTTACGGAAACTATTAAAAACTCTTTTTCTTATATATTTATTATCCTTTTACATAAAGAAATATGTTTTTATCACAGAGGTGAATGAAAATTGAAAATAATTGAAATTGAAGGAATTGGAAAAAAATACGCTAAAGATTTGAATAAAGCAAACATAGAAGAAGTAGAGGATTTAACAAAATTAAGTTGGGAAGAGCTTGAAAATCTCGCTGAAAAAACAAAAATATCCTTAAAACTATTAGACAAATGGCAAGAACATGCTGATTTAATGAAAATTAAAGGTGTTGGACCGGAATATGCAGAAGTTTTGAATAAAATAGGAATAGATTCAGTAAAAGAACTATCTCATCGTAATCCAGAAAACACATTGAAGAGGATTCAAGAATTTGATAAAGAGCAACCAGATGTTATAAGGAGATTGCCTGTTCTGGATCAATTAAAGGATTGGATTAATCAAGCAAAAGTTAAATATGAGGAGAAAGGGCCAGGCACGAAATTGATCAAAATTGAAGGAATAGGGGACGTTTACGCAAAAGATTTGAAAAAAGCTGGATATGAAACATGTGAACAATTACTTCCTCTTTCCAGAGATGAAATCAAAGAATTGGCAAAAAAAACAGGAATATCATCAAAACTAATTGATAAGTGGCAAGAACATGCTGATTTAATGAGAATTAAAGGTGTCGGTCCAGAATATGCGGAAGCCCTAAATGAGAGCGGTATAGATTCTGTAAAAGAACTTGCACAGAGAAATCCAGAAAATACATTAAAAAAATTAGAAGAGTTAGATAAGAAGAAGCCCGATATTATACGTAAATTACCCCTTTTAGATGATATTTCGGATTGGATTGATCAAGCAAAAAAAATAAAATAAATTCTTCTTCTTATTAATTAAATTCTTTTTTATTTTTTCATAATATTTTAAATCAAATTCCTTTTAAAATTTCAAATTTAGGCTCAAATTTATTATTTTTATTTCATTTTTCGATTTAATAAACACGAGAATTTTAATGAAAAATGGAAAACGGAAAATGGGTTGCGGGCGTAGATATTGGTAGTTTAGCAACCAAAATAGTATTATTAAATGAAAATAAACAGATGGTTGACTGGCGCTTAAACCGATCGACTTATGATTTTAAACGTGTTGGACGAGATTTATTCAAGGAAATCTTAGAGAAAAATAATTTGAAACGATCAGACGTTTATGTGATTTCTACTGGATATGGGAGAAATATAATAGATTTTGCAGATGATAGGATTACTGAAATAACTGCCCATGCGAGAGGGGCTCAATCTTTCTATCCTGATGCCCATTCTGTTATAGATATTGGAGGTCAAGATAGTAAAGCGATAGTTATGTCTTCCAAATCTGGTAATGTTATCGATTTTCAGATGAATGATAAATGCGCCGCTGGAACTGGACGATTTTTAGAGGTCATGGCAAATGCATTAGAGGTTCCTCTTGATAAGATGGGAGAACTTGCTTTAAACTCAAGAAAACCCGCTTCAATAAGTTCAACTTGTACTGTTTTTGCTGAGAGTGAAGTTATTAGTTTATTTGCTCAGGGGATGTCAAAAGAAAACATCGCAGCAGGAATACATCAATCCATTGCTAAACGAGTAGCGGGAATGGCAAAAAGAATCGGTGTCGAACCCCTTTTAGTTTTCTGTGGTGGTGTTGCTAAAAATATAGCTGTTAAAAAATATTTAGAAAAAGAATTGGGTTTTGACATCGTTCGACCAGAGTATCCACAACTTACAGGTGCTCTTGGAGCAGCCCTGTTGGTTATGGATAAAAACAAAAATTAATAGTTTTAATTAGTTATATGCTTATTTTTCACTAATTAATATCAAAAATACAATCTTATAAAAGTAATCCTTTTTAATTAGGAATAAGCAAAAGGGGTTCAAATTAATGATTTAGACTAATTAATCCTAAATTAAGTTAAAAATTTTAAATGTAAGGTTTTTTAATAGCAAATAACTAAAATACCCACCTATTCCATTATATAAGCTAAACCTCATTCCGTTCACCATATTCACTGGATTAGATGAAAAAATAATTTTGAATAGATGGATATTATTTAAAATCATAGGAAAAGAAAAATATATACCATGAATGAAGAAAATAAGAATAATTCTCTTGAAAAACCAGAATCACCTTGGAAAGTCTCATCAAATACTATTATTGGAAAACTCAATGTAGATCAAAATAAGGGACTGAAAGAAAGTGAGATTGAACAAAGAAGAAAAAAATTTGGTTCTAACAAGATAGAAAGAAAAGAGAAAAAAAGCGCTGTGGAAATATTAAAAAATCAATTGAAAAGCATCATTATAATTCTTCTTATTGCCGCAACGGTGATATCATTAATTTTCGGCGAAATTATAGAAGCTATTGCCATTGGTGCCGTGATAATAATTAATACGCTAATCGGATTTTTCACAGAATTAAAGGCTGCTCGATCCATGGAAGCTTTATATGAATTAACAAAAATTGAATGTAAGGTTCTACGAGAAGGAGATGTGATTAAGATTTCTGCTGATGATTTGGTGGTGGGAGATATTACCGTTCTAGATGCCGGAGATCTCGTACCAGCGGATTTAAGAATCATTGAGTCTTCAAAACTTCAAGCGAATGAATCATCTTTGACTGGAGAATCAGTACCTGTTAATAAGCAGGGTGAAAAAATTGAAGATGAAGAAGTCCCATTGGCAGAGAGATATAATATGCTATACAAAGGAACGGCAATCACACGAGGTTCTGCAAGGGGGATCGTTGTCGGAGTAGGTGAAGATACAGAATTAGGAAGAATCGCGTCTTTAGTTGAAGAAGCAGGAGAGGGAAAAACACCTTTAACACAGAGATTACAAAAACTGGGAAGGAATCTCTTTTGGGTTACATTAATAGTTGTGGTGGTTGTTGGAATAAGTGGTTTTATACGAAATCCTGATGAGTTATTTTTAATGGTTGAGTCCGCTTTGGCTTTAGCAGTCGCAACTGTTCCAGAAGGACTTCCCGTTGTTGCTACAATCTCTTTAGCACGCGGTATGTGGAGAATGGCAGAAAAGAATGCTCTTATAAGCCGTCTATCAGCTGTTGAAACTCTTGGATCTACAAATATCATTTGTACAGATAAGACAGGGACTCTCACAGAGAATAGGATGACCGTAATAAAAATATATGCAAATGAGAAAGTGATCGAAATTACAGGTAAAGGTTTCGAAACAGAAGGTAAATTCTTAATAGATGATGAAGAAATTAACCCAGAAGAAATAAGAACACTTTCTAGACTGGTTAAAGTATCTTTATTATGTAATAATGCGAATGTTAACGAAGGAGAGGAAGAATCTGATTTAGATTTTGTTGGAGAGCCTTTAGAAGTGGCATTAATTGTAATGGGGATGAAATCGGGCACTAGCCGTAAACAACTTTTAGAGGAATATCCAGAGGTAAGAGAGGAATCTTTTGATCCCAGCATTAACAAAATGGCAACTATTAACAAATTTGATGATAAATATTTAGTTGCCGTTAAGGGAGCACCAGAAGATGTCTTAGAAGTGTGCAGGTCTTATTGGACCGTGAACGGAATAAAACCACTCAACCAAGAAATAAGAAATAAAATTTTACAGATGAACAGAGAATTCGCTGAAAAAGGTTTAAGAATAATTGCAGCAGCGACTAAAGAAGCTGAAAATCAAGATGTTGAGCCATATTCAGAATTAGAATTTTTAGGACTCATTGCACTTTTAGATCCTGCCCGAAAAGAAGTTAAACCTGCAATTGAAATTTGTAAAAGTGCGGGTATAAAAATTGTTATGATTACAGGTGATCAAGCACCTACTGCTCAATATATTGGAGAAGAACTTGGTTTAATCTCTCCTGAAAGGTCTAATGTTAAGAAAGGTAATATTATTAAAGCTTATGAAGAATTATCAAGAGAGGAAATTAATGATATTGAAAAAACTAACATTTTTGCCAGGGTTGAACCCGCACAAAAATTAAATCTGATTGAAATCTATCAAAGAGAAGGAAATGTTGTTGCAATGACGGGAGATGGAGTGAACGATGCCCCTGCACTCAGAAAAGCAAATATTGGGGTCGCTATGGGGCAGAGAGGAACTCAAGTTGCTCAAGAGGCATCAGACATGATTTTAGAAGATGATAATTTCGAAACGATTACTACGGCGGTGAGAGAGGGAAGAATAATTACGGACAATATCAAAAATTTCGTTATATATTTACTCTCGTGTAATATTAGCGAGATTTTGTTAGTTTTTTTCGCATCACTCTTGGGGATGCCCTTACCCATTTTACCTCTACAGATATTATTTTTAAATGTGGTAACAGACATCTTTCCCGCGTTTGCTCTTACTGCTGGAGAAGGAACGAAGGGAATTATGACAAGATCCCCTCGAGATCCAGATAAACCTATAATTACGAAGAATCATTGGTTTACACTCGGTATTTATGGGTTTGGATTAACTTTGACAGTTTTGGGAACATTTTCAATTGCACTTAATGTCCTTAGATTTAGTCAAGCTCGTGCTGTCACGATTTCATTCTTGACTCTGGCTTTTGTACAACTTTGGCACGTATTGAATATGAGAAATTTTGGAACATCTTTTTTAAAGAATGAAATTACGATAAATAAATATATTTGGGGAGCAATCATTTTAAGTGGTATAATAATCTTATTAGCAACATATCTGCCAGGACTTTCCTTTGTCCTAAAGACTGTGGATCCTGGCGTTGAAGGATGGAGTTTGATTCTAGGAATGAGTTTGATGCCTCTAATTTTAGGTCAAATTTGGAAATCCTATGGAAAAGAGATCTCTATTTTTAGTTAAACTTTACCATTTTGAATTTCCTAACAATAATACTATTGAATGTAATAATATCGAGCCTTTCTCTCTAAAGAATAAATTTTATCAAGAATATCCTCTTTTTTTGTATAATACTAGTATTAATGCTTAGAATTTTTATTATGCAATCTTTGGAACTTTTATCTGAATTCACGACTTTCATAGAACAAAAGAAAGCACAGGGTAAAAAAATCATAGGTTTCATCGGACACGACAATATACCGGAGGAGTTAATCGATGCGGCTGGATTTATCCCTTTAAGAATGATTTTCGCGGGAGATGATTCATTAATGAATGCAAGTCATAATTTTTTACCTCCATCAACTTGTAGTTTTGCCCAGAGTTGCATCGGATTTTTTTCCTTAAAACCAAATATGTATAGATTCTTAGATTACGTTGATTATATCCTACTCTCAAACCATTGTGTATCAGATATAGTGGTATCCGAAATTATCTG
>JAWOFX010000167.1:0-48824 GCA_046497275.1 Promethearchaeia archaeon
AGTTGCTTTAGGATACCATCAAGGGTTTCACCAGTAGATTCTTCCATATAAATAAGTCTCCAACAAGTTATTATTTTTTATAATAATATAATAATAGATTCTTATTCTTATTATTTAATTTTTATTATATTTTAAATATTTTTCATTCGAAAATATTGCCAGATTATTAAGACTAGGAAACATCCCTAGAAAATAAAAATTTCGAAATAACGGAGGGTTTTTTTGTTAATTACTGATAGTTTATAGATAATTAGAACCTTTAAGCAAGCCGTAAAAATAAAATTGGGATAAAAAAGGTGAAAATCTTTTTAAGAAAGGTAATGATCTGAAAATTCAAACCTTAATAAGAAAAGATTATTGTTAAATTCAAAATATTGAGGAGAAACCATTTAGAAACGAGGATTAACTCGCGATAATTGAGAGGATATTGATTAGTGAATTTACTTTATTCATAATGTTTATTCCGAAAGAAGAGAGATATTTTGTTTGATAATTTACATTCACATCAATCGGAGGAAATAGCATTTTAGAGGTTCTACTTAGATTAACGTAATCTTTAAAACTATTGGTTTTTAGGTTTATTCCGAAGTGATGGTCATAGTGGTGTATAGGGCATCCAGGAGTTATAATAATCGGTTCGGTCCAAAATGATGTGGTATTATGTGAAGAAAGACTTTTTACAAACAATTTAAATGCATAGAGAAAGTTATTTAATACATCTATCCCTGTTTCTTGAGGATTTCCTATATCCCAAAATAATCTCAAGGGAACTTTATGCTTATTCATTAAGTTAATTAAACCATCAAGATCAGAATTGGTAAATCTAAATGAATTATCTAATCTTCCATATAATTTATGAAACTTTTTCCTATAGGATTCTGAAAAAGATCTAGCACTAAACCAAATTATAGATTTTTCTAAATCATAAGTCTTAGCAAAATCACGGGTTGCTTTCTCACTGATAGGTAATCTCCATAATTCTAAATCTGCATGAATATCTAATTTCTCTTCACGGATTAATTTATTAATCTCCATAAAATATTTTTCGGTAACAGGATAAATTCCATGTCCATAATAAATACCATTTACATCACTTATTTCAGCAACTTTTTTTATATCTTCAACAACTTTTTCTGGAGATCTAAAAATCGTTTTTTTCCTGCCTATATAACGACTATAGGTTGCATAAGAGCCAGCACAATTAACACAATTAAAGGGGCATCCTCTTGCCATTTCGACAGGCCATGCATTATGCATTACATTATATGTATAGGAAATATATTCTTTCCAATGTTCTAAGAAATGGAAATTAGTGAAATTTAAGTCATCCAAATTTTCTGTTAAATAGGTTATATTATTATCATAAATTTTTCCATTATTCCGATATATTAGATTGGGGACTTTATCTAAGGAATTGATATGTTTAGCTAATTGAACTATTGGCACTTCTGCGTCACTTTTAATGATACCATCAATGAAATCATAAGCATTCATAATTTCTTCAGCAAAATATGTTGCTGTATATCCACCTAAAACAGTAAAAGAGGAGGGACAGAGAATTTTTGCCATTTTTATAACATCCAGAGCTCCAGCACTATGTAAAGCCCATTGGAGGTCGACTCCTATAATTTTAGGATTAAATCTTTTGAGATATTTAGGTAAGGAGAAGTTAGGATTTAAATGCTTTTCTAATGCATAATTAATTATTTTTACATTAAAACCTTCTCTTTCAAGCAAATCCGCCATAGAAAACAATCCCATTGGCATCGTTAAATAGGAGCTCCTTTTTTCCAGGTTATGAGTTAAAAACTCAAAATTACGAGGTGGATGTATAAAAAGTAAATCAAGTTCTGTCATATTTTCTTATACCTTATTAAATTACATATATATCTTCTGTACTATTTTCTTACGATAGAAATGATAATATTTTGTTTATTTTTATAATTGTTCTATTCTTATATTATTATCTTATAGTGTTTTCTACAAAAATATTAAAAAAAAAATTTGAAATAATTATTATTTAGATAAATTTTCGGTTTCAATGATTTGTTTTTCCAGTATGACTGGAGTTTGTTCCCAACTCATATCTTCGGGCAGAGTGAATTGCCTTATGAAATGATAAAAATGAATCCATCCACTTACTGGCCAATAAAATAATAAACTATAATGTTTATCAGAATATTTTCGTATTGCATTTATGAAATAACCAACATTGAATATAATCCAAGATAGAGTCCATATTAGTAAATAATATTCACTAATAAAGAAGAACAATACTGATAAGACAATAGGAATGATAAAGTTGGTATCTGTGTTAGCAAAGATAAACATAGTTAGATTTCTCGGAATAATTATAGCTTTTCCCGTTTTTTCCTCTCCTTCCATTTCCATTAATTCGGGCGCGTCTAAGGTAAATCCTGCCATCCATCGTGTTCTCTGCATTTTCAAAACTTCCACATTATCTGGAACTGTATCATAAGCCTTTGCTTGCGGAACAAAGAGAATATCAACACCATCTAAATTCAAGAGTACTTGCAGATAAAGATCTTCTGTTAAAGAATTTTCGTTGAATCCCCCATATTTTTTTAAATATTTCGTTCTTAAAGCAATATTACGGCCAAATAAAAATGCTGAACATCCCAATCTATTTCTTGTCTCAAATAGGAGTCCTCCTCCACAACATAAACCGTATTCAAGCATTATTCCTCTAGTTAAAGCATTATCTTTCCAATTTTTTACGGATAATGATCCAATAACTGCATTATATTGTTGAAATTGGAATGGATTAACTAAATGGGTAAGACATTCAGGCGTCAAAATGTTGCCACAATCATAGAATATAACAATATCATGTTTGATATGTTCTATCCCCAAATTAAGCTTAGAAGGTTTGCCTGGATTTGGAGGTATTTCTGATATCGTCTTTATATCCATCATACTCCCATATTTTTCTGCAAATTGGTGACTAAATTCCGTCGTACCATCAGTTGATTCACCTGTGAGTAATATTAGTTGAATATGCTCTTTTGGATAAGTTGTCTTCAAAAGAGAATCTAATGTTTGCTCTAATAGCACCTTTTCGTTTTTCGAAGGGATCATTATAGTTATGTCTGGATAATATTCTTCTTTCATTCTGTAACCTTTTCCAAAGGAAGCGAGAAAAAAGATTCCGTAACCCATTATAAGTGCTAATAAGAGCATTAACCCAATGCACGGAAAAATAAATAACCAATTTCCAAGGGGGTTAGCAAAAAATGCATCTATCGCGATTTTTACCCCTGAATTCCATTGAGTCGGCCAGAATATATGTAGCAATACAAAGTAGGCAATAACTACGATTGCATATGGTAAAACTCTACTTATTTTCATATATCAACACTTCTTTTTTTCATTTTTAATTTTTTAATTTTTTATTTTTTTTAATTAAATAAATCACTTCTCAGTGATCTCGTATATTTTTTTATTTCTTGATTTGAATTGATTGTTTCAATTCTTTTTCCAATGATCATAAAAAAATCATTTCTGACAAGAAAAAGAATTTCACACATATCGATAACAAATTTCTTTAAATCATAGAATGGTTCATTCTGATGAAGAATTATTGTGTGAACATGATTTTTATTATATTTGAAAGCAAAAGGAAAAAGCTTTTTAATATTAGGGATATAAAAAAGAGATAAGTGAAATAAAATCTGGTTTTTGTCAGTTTGATAAACAAATCGTGGTGTAATTGAAGATTTTTGTCTAATAAATTTTACATTTTTCCAAAAATTAAATTTTTTAAATCTTTTATAATAGAGGGGGAAAAATGAATCATTTTTAAATATCAATACTGGATTATAAAATTGTCTTTCTAAAAATTCTGATTCAAACTCTTCTTCTTTATTAGAACTTGAGTTATAAGTCTGATAATAATAAAAGAAATTAATATCTAATAACGAAAAATTTAATTCTTCTGGATATCTCATCCTTGTATAGAAACGAAAGAGAATTCCGTTGATATTAAATAGAAAACCATAAAAAAAAATAATATCTAATAGATTTCCTATGCTAAATTGTAAGGTGGGACCTATCCTTGAAGTAAATTCAAAAATCTTAAACTTAGAAAACCAAGGAAATAGTATAGATCCTCCAGAAACCATATAATCGCAAAATAAATATTTCAAATTTGGTATTTGGCTTAAATAGTTCAACAATAAAACTAAAGGGATATAAGATAGAAGGCATATCATCAAAATAATAATTTTAGACGTTAAAGTTTTCTTTGACACGGTTAAGTTCTTTTGTTTATTATTTGTCTAATCATATAATTAAAAAAAAATTAAGAAAATTTTATTTAGATTTAGATAAATTCTCGGTTTCAATGGTTTGTTTCTCCAATATGACTGGTGTTTGTTCCCAACTTAGGTCCTCGGGTAAGGTAAATTGCCGTATGAACATATAAAAATGAAAAAATCCGCCTATAGGCCAATAAAGCAATAAACTAAAATGTTTATCACAATATTTCCATATTGCGTTTAGGAAATATCCAAATTGGAAAAGAACACAAGATAAACTCCAAAATAACAGATAATATTCACCAACCAATGAAAATAATATTGCAAATACTACAGGAATACCCATCCAAGAATCTACATTACCAAAGATAAACATAGTTAGATTACGTGGAATAATTATCTGTTTTCCGGTTTTTTCTTTTCCTTCCATTTCCATTAATTCAGGGGCATCTAACGTAAATCCTGCCATCCACCGAGTTCGTTGCATTTTCAAAACTTCCACATTATCTGGAACTGTATCATAAGTCTTTGCTTGCGGAACAAAGAGAATATCAACACCATCTAAATTCAAGAGTACATGAAGATACAAATCTTCTGTTAAAGAGTTCTCGTTGAATCCCCCATATTTTTTTAAATATTTCGTTCTTAATGCAACATTTCGGCCAAAAAAAAATGCTGAACATCCCAATCTATTTCTTGTTTCCAATAGGAGTCCACCCCCATCAGTTAAGCCATAGGAAACCATAACACCTTTAGTTAAAGCATTATCTTTCCAATTTTTTACGGATAAAGGTCCAATAACTGCATTATATTGTTCAAATTGGAATGGATTAACTAAATGGGTAAGACATTCAGGCGTCAAAATGTTGCCACAATCATAAAATACAACAATATCATGCTTGATATGTTTTATCCCCAGATTAAGCTTAGCCGGTTTCCCTGGATTTGGAGGTACTTCTGAATCAGTTGTAATATCCATCATATTTCCATATTTTTGGGCAAATTGTTCACTAAATTCCGTTGTACCATCGGTTGACTCTCCCGTAAGCAATATTAGTTGAATATGCTCTTTTGGATAAGTGGTTTCTAAAAGAGAATCCAAGGTCTGCTCCAATAATATTTTTTCATTTTTCGAAGGGATCACTATAGTTATGTCTGGATAATATTCTCCTTTCGTTCTATAGCCTTTTCCAAAGGAAGCAAGGAAAAAGATACCGTAAACTATATTTAGCACTAATAATAGCATTAATCCGATGAATGGAAAGATAAATAACCAATTTCCAAGTGGGTTAGCAAAGAAATTATCTATAGCAATTTTTACTCCTGAATTCCATTGAGATGGCCAGAAGATATGTAGCAACACAAAGTAGGCAATAACTACGACTGCATATGGTAAAACTCTACTTATTTTCATATATTAACACTCCTTTTTTTTATTTTCGATATTATTTTTCGATTCATTTCAATTTTCAATTTTTTTAAGATTTTTATAGCTATAATTTCCTAACTGTATACAGCATACAACCATAATAACGAATAGAGTAAATTGAGAAATCAAAATACACCATGTTATCACTGCGGGATGAGATACGCTCCATGCCACATTTAAAGCAGGATTAATCAGATTGGTTAAGAAAACTGAGATACTAGAAATTCCGTAAATCATGAAGAAAGTAGATAGAATTATTACTCGCATCGGTCTTTCTCCTATATATGGGTTAATTTGATGTAATCCTAAACCTTCATGCCTTGCTCTCATATATTCATATAGTTGAATCAATAATATGTTTGTCCAGACTATCCATGAAAAATCTAATCCAACATTTTGAAGAATTAAAATATTTCCTGGAATCAATCCTACTAACATTAATATATCACTAATTCTATCGATTACATTATCAAACCACGCCCCGCTTTTAGATTTTTTATTGGATAATCTCGCAATTGCACCATCTATTCCATCAATAATTCCAGCTCCTAAAACTAGAAGGGAAGTAATGATAAATAGTGAGCCAAAAACTGGCTGTTCAGTAAATAAATTAAGTGAGTGGCCTTTACCTCCCATAACCGAAGTATAAAAGATAAAAAAAGATAATATTAAATTTATCAATGATACTTTATTAGGACTTACCCTTAATTTCAAAAAGAATTTTGCTCCTTTATAAGTTATGGGCATATACAACTTTCCTGTAGGTTCACTTTTTATTCTTTTAAATTGCTTATCCATTTTATGTCCTTGTCCATGACCCAATAGCCAATCTCTTATAAATTCATCTAAGTTCATCAATTCAGGTTCTTTGTATTCATTTTTAATTCCACTGATTAGAATTATCAATAGTAATACCAATAATATAATTGGAAAATATAGCTCAAAGATTATTTCTGTCAAATATATACCTCATTTTATATTTTTTATTTAAATTAATTGTTTGAATTCTCTTTCTGCTGATCATAAAAAAATCATTTCTAACAAGAAAAAGAATTTCACACAAATAGACGAAAAATTTTTCTAAATCAGATAATAAATCATTCTGATCATTAATTATTGTGTGAGCTTGATTTTTGTAATATTTTTTACTTAATTGAGAAAAGAATTTAATATTAGGGATAAAAATAATATGAGAATGAGAAAAATTGATTATAAAATTCATTATGACAAGTATGTCTCTATTATTTTGATTAGTAATTAAATAGGGTTTGTTATTAAAGAAGTAAGACCTAAATTTTAACCAAAGTAGGACAATTGAGTAAAGAATGATAAAATCAGAAAAAAATAATAAAGATAAATTCGAAAAAATATGTTTTTTATAAGATTCATGAGGAGGATGTAATTTAATCCAGGATCTTGTTCTTATGAATTTTAGGTTTTTCCAAAAATAAATATTTTTAAAATGTCTATACAGTTCTGAAAATAAAAATTTATTTTTAAATATGAGTAATGGTTCATAATCTTGGTGATTTAAAAATTCCTGTTTGAAATCTTCTTTATTAGACTTTGTATGGTTGATCTGATAATAATAGAAAAAATTAATACCTGAGAATAAAGAATTTGATTCATCTGAATATTTGATCCTTGTATAAAAACGAAAGAAAATTCCATTGATATTAAATAGAGCAACATAAAAAACAATAATATCTAACAAATTTCCTAAGCTAAAGTTTATATTTGGTCCTATTTTTGATGTAAATTCAAAAATTTCAAACGATGAAAGCCAAGGAAAGAGTATTGACCCTCCAGAAATCATATAATCGCAAAATAAATATTTTAAAGAGGGTAATTGACTTAAATAGTTTATTAATAAGACAATAGGGAAATATGAGAGAAGAGATATCATCAAAATAACAATTACATGCTTAAATGCTTTTTCTAACATTTGTATTCCCTTTTGATTATTATATTTTTTATAATTAAATTAAAAAAATTGAAATAAGATTATTTAGATATATTTTCGGTTTCTGAGACTTGTTTTTCCAACAATATTGGAGTTTGCTCCCAACTCATCTCTTCTGGCAAAGTAAACTGGCGTACAAAATGATAAAGAAGTATGTAGCCGCTAATTGGGAAATATAGCAATAGGCTATAGTGTTTATCCCCATATTTTCGTACTGCGTTGAGTAAATAGCCAAATTGGAATAATACACAAGATAAACTCCAACTTAGTAAATAATATTCTCCGAATATCGCAAATAATATTGAAAATATAATTGGAATTGGCGACCAGGTATCAACATTCCCATATGTAAACATTGTCAGATTTCTTGGAATAATTACTGCTTTTCCATTTTTTACCTTTCCTTCCATTTCCATTAGTTCTGGGGCATCTAATGTAAATCCAGCCATCCAACGGTCTCGTTGCATTTTCAAGATTTTCCAATTATCCGGAACGGTATCATAAACTTTTGCTTGAGGAACAAAATGAATATCAATTCCATCCATATTTAATAATACTTGAAGATACAGATCTTCTGTTAAGGAATCCTCTTTAAATCCCCCAAATTTCTTTAGATATTTTGTTCTCAATGCAACATTACGGCCAAATAGAAATGTTGAAGAGCCTAAACGATTTCTCGTTTCAAATAAGAGCCCTCCACCACAAACATGGGAATATTCAAGAGCTATCCCTTTAGTTATATAATTATCTTTCCAATTTTTCACTAATACGGGACCTATAACTGCATTATATTTTTCATATTGGAACGGATTGATTAAATGTGTGAGAGTATCGGGCTTCAGAATGTCGCCACAATCATAGAATACAACAATATCATGCTTGATATGTTTTATCCCCAGATTAAGCTTAGCTGGTTTCCCCGGATTTGGAGGTACTTCTGAATCAGTTGTAATATCCATCATATTTCCATATTCTTGGGCAAAATTTTCACTAAATTCCGTCGTACCATCCGTAGATTCTCCTGTAAGTAATATTAATTGGATATGCTCTTTTGGATACGTCGTTTCTAAAAGAGAATCTAAAGTCTGCTCTAATAATACTTTTTCATTCTTCGAAGGTATCACTATACTTATGTCTGGATAATATTCTTCTTTCATTCTATACCCTTTTCCAAACGAAGCAAGGAAAAAGATACCGTAAGCTATGTTTAGCACTAATAATAGCATTAATCCAATGAAAGGAAAAATGAATAACCAATTTCCAAGAGGGTTAGCAAAAAATGCATCTATCGCGATTTTTACTCCTGAATTCCATTGGGTCGGCCAGAATATATGTAGCAATACAAAGTAGGCAATAACTACGACTGCATATGGTAAAACTCTACTTATTTTCATATTTTAACACTTTTTATTTTTTATTTATAATTTTTTAATTTTCAATTTAACAACTAATAAAATCATTTTTCAATGATTTCATCCATTTTTTATTTTTATTATTCAAATTAATTGTTTGAATTCTTTTTCTATTGATCATAAAAAAATCATTTCTAGCAAGAAAAAGAATTTCACACAAATCGATAGTAAATTTCTTTAAATCACAGAATAGTTCATTCTGATCAATACTTATTGTGTGAACGTGATTTTCGTAATATTTTTTACTTAATTGAGAAAAGAATTTAATATTTAGGATAAAAATAAGATAACAGCGTGAAAAAATGATGAGGATGGTTAATGTAAGTTTATCCTTGGTTTCTTGAATAGTAATAAAATAAGATTTTTTATTATAATAGTAATAAGAAAATTTTAACCAAAGAAAAACAATTTGGAAGAGAATGATAAAATTAGAAAAAATAAATGGTTTAGAGATCTTATGGGAAAATTTTAATTTATTAATAGACCCTAATCCTATAATTTTAAATTTTTTTCTTAGAGTTTTTTCTTTAAATCTTCTAATAGGGTGTATAGATAAAAGTTTATTATTAGATATGAATATAGAGTCGAAATTTTGACTATTTATGAAATCTAACTCCATATTTTCTTCTATATCAGAAGTTTCATTATTTGGTTGATAATAATAATAAAAATTAAGATCTGAGAGTAATGAATTTGGTTCTTCTGGATATCTAATTCTAGCATAAAACCTAAATATAACTCCATTAAGATAAAAAAGAACATTATAGAAGATAATAATATCTAATAAATTCCCTAAACTAAAAAATACATTCGGTCCTATTCTTGAGGTAAATTCAAAAATCTTAAAAGAGGATAACCAAGGAAAGAGTATTGATCCTCCAGAAATCATATAATCGCAAAATAAATACTTTAAATGAGGTAAATTACTTAAGTGGTTTAATAAAAAGATAAGAGGGATATATGAAAGAAGAGATATCATCAAAATGATAATTTTGATCTTTAAATCCTTCTTTAACAAATTTAATCCCTTCTCTTAATTTTAGTAATGTCTAAATAATTTTTTTTAACAAAAAATAATATATAAAGTTTGTTATTTGTTGATCCAATAATAGTCAAAGAGAATATTGAATCATTTTTTCACTAAAAAATATTAATAAAAGATGTCTTCATTAAAATCTTTAACAGTATTGATCATAGCTTTCACATTTTCGGGTTTGACTATTGTATTTAATTGTTGAGTCGGGGAAATTATTATACGAGAATTGTACTTTTTTGCAGATCTTATTAATCTCCTAACATATTGGTCAACTTTAAAAGGATTGCTATAAGTTAATAAGCTTCCATTATCGAGATTTCCTATGAAACAAATTTGATTACTATATTTTTTAAAAAGTTCAAAGATGTTATTTCCCGCAGTTGATTCTATACTTTGTATTCCATCGAAACCCACCTCAATAATAAGATCAAATAGGTTGGAAATATAGCCATCTGAATGGAGGATTATATGATTTTGGTTAGAATGTATCATTTCAACAATATCTTGATATTTTTTAAAAAAAAGTTCATGAATTAAATTTTTAGGAATAAAAGTTCTCTGCTTATATCCTAGATCATCCGCTATAAGAAAAATTGATGCCCCCGAGTCTTGTAAAAGCTTAATTAATTTTATCAAATAATCGTAGAAAAACTGAATAACTATATTTATTAGTTCTATGTTATTTCTTAGAGATTTTGAAAAAGTTATAAATCCCATCGACTGCCATGTTTTCTCAAATAAGCCCGGTAAAGATAAAAAAAAATCAATCCCTTCTGTATTTTCCAGAAATTTCTTGAGTCTTTTAAGTTCCTTCTGATTTGGGGTTTTTAATTTTGACCAAGTTTCAACGATCTTTTCAGTTTTAAACACTCCCTCCCAGGAATACCATCCATTTTTATAGACTCTACCCCATGAATCTATTCTTTCTTTGTTTTTTTCTAAATTATAATTATCATCTGATGCAACTCTTCGAAAATCCCATAACGAAACTGCATCAAATCCCATATTTTTAATAATCGAATAATCTTTTCCGTTTAGTATTAAATCTTCATTATGATCAGAAGGAATATTATATTTATTCCTATAATTCTCAATAAAAAGGTCTTCAGGAAAACCAGTGCAATATAATGAAATCTTGTTCTTTTCCGTTTTAGTAAGAATTTTTTTAAAGGAAATTTTATATCTCTCTGAAATTTATTTAAATAGGGTATTTCTCTTAAACAATATAATTATTTGATTTAATTAGAAATTTATTTGATTATAAATTTTCAATTATAAATTAATAGTTTTTTATTTGATATTATGAATTATTGGGAAATAGTAGCTGAAATATATAATTCGAGCTTAACCTACACATTATTGGCGATAGTATTTTTAATGGTGTATATAGGTAATAAAGGAAGGAAAAAAAACCCATACGGGAGTTTATCTACCTTTGTTTGCGCGGGATTATTACTATTTGTAGCATATTATAATTCAATTTTTGGGCTTTTTGATTATCCTTTCAATGGTTTTATGATGTGGTGGATTGGATTCTTATTAATTTTATTTGGTGGATTTGGCTGGCAAGTTAAAAAAAAATTAAATGAAATGGATGACCAAGATTTACTTAAACCAAATGATGAGTTATCTAGAATGGAAAGATATCTTAAAAAAATGAATGAAGAAGATCCCTATAGGGATCAAATTCCAATAAAAATGGAAATAGTCCGGAAGAGCTTTCACCTAACTGGATTATTATTTATTTTTGGATATTTCAGTCTTTTCTTTCTGCCCCCAATCGCAGATTTAGCAAATTTAGGAATAATTGTTTTAATAAATTCAACTGAATCAGTTTATAATTTTTTTTGGGGGGACTTAGCTAACTACCCTTATCTTATAGGAAGTTTTGAGGCCATTATTGATATTACTTTGTTCGGTTTAGTTGGAGCATTTATGTTTATGATTATTTCTGATTTAATTAGAGTATTATGGGCACCAAAATATTCAATGTTCAATTTCTTAACTCGTTCTGTGTTGAGGAATCAAGAAAAAAACGCAGTAGGACCCCATATTTATTTAATTGTTGGAGCAATTTTTTCCTATATCTTATATGTGCTTGGAGTAGTTCATATTTTAGCATTCACAGCGGGATTGATGATAGCATGTTTTTCTGATGCTTTAGCCGCATTAGTAGGGAGGATATTCGGAAATAAAAAAGTAATTTGTATGGGGGGTCAAGAAAAAACAGTAGAAGGGTTTATTGCAGGTGTCGCAAGTGCGTATCTTTTTGGGTTATTTATTGTTGGACCATTATATGCTCTAGTAGGGGCATTTATATTTTTCTTATTTGATTATTTTCCAATGCGAATTGCTGATAATATCTTAAATCCCATTTTCATAACCTTAGGAATTCAGATTACTCAAATCATAATAGGTTTTCCTTTAGGTCTCTTTTAATCTCATAAAATTAAAGTAGGCTTTAAAAGGAGAGAATAAAGACTAAAGATTTACTTGTTTCCAACCTATTAGATTTTTTTGGAGTTAATAATTCGAATTAAAACTAAATCTGATTAAACTAAAAGATAAAATAAATGAGATATTACCTAAGATGATATGATTGAACTAATTAGCGAATTAAAAGATCTTAAATTAGCAATATTTGATTTAGATGGTGTAGTTTATCGAGGAAATCAATTAATAGATAATGTTGATAAAATTATTGAAAACTTAAAGCAACACGAAATAGAAGTGGTATATAATTCAAATAATTCCACAGCAACTCGAGAAATGTATGTTAAACGACTAAATAATATGAAAATTCCAAGTAAAAAAGAGGATTTTTATACAAGTGCTTCAATAACTGCATCTGAGATCGCTAAATTAAAAAAAAATGCCAATATATTTGTAATTGGTGAAGTTGGGCTAAGAGAGGAACTCAAGTCAAAAGGACATAACATTATTACAAAAGAAAGTAAGTATATGGATGTTGATTTCGTAATTGTGGGATTGGATAGACATTTCAATTATAAGAATTTAAGTATTGCTCAAAAATGTATAATAAAAGGGAAAGCTAAATTTTATGCCACTAATTCCGATTCCACTTTACCAAGTGAGGATGGATTAATGCCTGGAGCGGGTGTAATGGTTAACGCGGTGTATACATGTACAAATAAAAACCCTATAAAAATTTTTGGAAAACCTAATCCTTTTGGAATTTTATCAATATTAGAGGAGAAAAAAATTAGACCTGATAAAGCATGCATATTTGGTGATAGATTAAATACCGATATTATTGCGGGCAATAGGGCAGGTATAAAAACAGTAGCAGTTCTAACTGGTGTCGCAACAATGGATGAAATAAATAGTCTCAAAAATAAATCAAATAAAACAGATCAAATCGATAAAAATTTAATTCCCGACTTAGTACTTGAAAACCTAAGCTATATCTTTAAGAATTAATTTAATTTAAAATTTTGAAGTATTTTTAGAAAATTATGTTCATATCTTTCTGTTTTTATCGCATTTAGAAGTTTTTCAGCATATAATTCTAATTTTTCTTCATAATCTTCCGGATCTTCTAAAATATTTAACAACAAAACTAAAAAGAAGTTTTTTTGAGGGCCTGAATAATAGGAAACAAAATTAATCGACTCTAAATTTAACCATGCGACTCCTTTTTTTCTCGAATATTGGTGCATATTATAAATTTGGAGCAAGGTTTTCGTAGAGATTTTCTCCTCAATTGCCTCGGGATATTGATCAATCACTTCAATACCACTTCTATCATTCCATTGCATTATTAGAAGACCTTCTGGCATATGAAATTTTTTCTCCCTAAAACCTTGTTAGTATTATCATAATAATACAAATACTTGTTTTTAAACTTCTTTAGTCCTACTTAAAATTGTAATAAAAATCTTTTTTCAAAATTTTCTTCATTTATCTCAATTCAAAAAACTCGCAGACTCTTTACGTTTAAAATGTTTGTCTACTTATAACTCATAAGCTTTTAAAATGAGGGAACGAATTAAATGAATAATATTGTTCAAAAAAGAATAACAGAACTTCAACGTGCTATAGAAATTTTAGAAGATCATCTGAACAAATTTAAACATAATATCAATTTAGAACAAGTGAGATTTATTCAAGGAAAACTTGATCTGTATAAAAGAGAAATAAAAATTCGGAAAGATTTTCCGGTTGCTGAAATAATAAATTAATATAATTATAAGTTATAACGCTTTATCTTTTATTTTAAATCCTTTTACTTTTTAGGATTATTTATAATAAATTCGTTTTCTTTGAATAATAAGAACTCTATCCTCTTTATTTTCTCTTTAATATTAGGCATTTATATTGACCTTTATCTAGATAGTTAAAATAGAAGGATATCACTAGCACAAATTTTACATTTATGTAAGTAACAATCCGTTAATATGTAAGATCGTTTTCGTCATTTCTTCAGAACAATTCATACTTTTTAATTACTGTTGCTGTGGAAGAGATGAAGAAAATTATGCTATCTTAAGTACTCAACCTATTTTTTATTAATTTTAAAAAATCTTAATTGAACAATTTTCACATCCCTTTTAAATCCAACAAAAATTTCGAACAGATCGAGTTTGCGATTGTTCATTTAAGAGTAATCTATCCGACAAAATATGAGCTAAGAGATTTCCAAAAATGTCCCTGGAAATAGTCAAATTATAAATTTAGAAAAAGATTTTAGAGTCTTAAACTAAATGGGATGAAATGGCTCGAATATTGATTTTATAGAGCAATCTTTATAGAATATGAATAGAATAGGCTTAGAAAACAGCCTTTAGATTTTGTCGTATATTTGATTAGCTAGTTGAAAAGTTATTAATCACAAAATAAAATAATTACAAAATATCAACAGTTTAATAATGTTTAAAATTACGAATTTCGCATAAAAAGGAAGTATAAAAAATTAGAAAGTTCTGGTTTCTTGAGTCAAAACCCCAGATCTCTGCATCAAAACATGAGTTAGTCTTCGAAAAATCTCCTCAACATTTTCCCCGGTTTTTGCTGAGCATTCAATATAATCATATAAATTCTGAACTTGAACTACTTTTTTTGCTTGTTCATGGGTGACTGAGCGCTTATATTTAAGATCTAATTTTCCCCCAACCATTAATACTGGGAGTGAATTACCATGGTTTTTCATATGATAGCCATTTCTAAAAATATTTAACCAGTCATCAAAATTTTTCAAACTGGTATATCGCGTAATATCGAACATAAAAATTCCTCCTGCAGCTCCGTGAACATAACTTGGCAAAAGAAATCGGAATCTATCTTCACCGGCAAAATCCCAAATTTGCAATGATACTTTTTTCCCATACATCATGAGTTTTTTCACGTAAAAATCAACACCGATTGTCATAGTGGTGGATGTATCGAAGATTCCTGTAAGGTAGCGCTTAACTAGAGTGGTCTTTCCTACCCCCCCATCGCCAAATATGATTAATTTGAACAAAAAGTCGCTGGAAATCTTATTTTTCACCTTCTGAATTTGTAATAGAAATTTTAAGTATCATAATTTTGATAATCATTTATCCAATCTCAAAATATATTCTTAAATAAATTTACTCAACTTTAAGATATTACTATTATAAAAATAATTTGTTTTAAAATAAATTTGTATTTCATAAAAGCCCTATGACAAATAACAAAATACTGATAGACAATCTAATTTCTTAAATAATAACAGAAGTAAAAATTAGGTTTACAAATTTTTTAAAAAAATGATTTATATTATATTATTCTAAAAGAAATAGAATTAAAATCTTTAATTGATTGATAAGATATATCATTCTTATCCATATAGAGAGTAAATGCAGATTAAGAAGAATTAAAAGGTATTATTATTGCAATAAATTTATTAATTATTCAGTTTAAAAAATATCGAGAAGAAATAATTAGAAATGAGCGAGAAAAACACAAAAGTTTCGATTGTAAAAATTGATGATTTTTCAACCGTTGAGGATGCTATCATCCATTCAATAGAACTCATAGAACCGAATTTTGAATTTAATATTAATAGTTTAAAATATATCCTCTTGAAGCCAAATTTATTAATTAACAAGAAAAATGCGTGCACTCAACCTCAATTTATAAGGGGAGTGATTCAATATTTAAAGAAAAAAGGAGTAAGTATAGATAATGTATTTATTGGGGATTCTCCAGGACAATTTAAAAAAAGTGCTTCCGATATAGCGAAAAAAGTAGGTATTTATGAAGTTTGTGAGGAGGAAGGAGTTGAATTTTTAGAATTTGAAAATGAAATTCCTTATCATGAAAACATAGAAAGAAGTGAGAAGTTACATGAATATTTTGTTTCAAGACCGGTCAAAGATTGTGATTTAGTCATCAATTTGCCAAAACTAAAAACTCATGGAGAAGCTACTATGACTGGAGCGGTAAAGAATTATTGGGGAATTATCCCAGGCGGATTAAAAGCGAAATATCATTTATTGGGAAAAAATGCTTTGGAATTTGGAAAATGTATTGCTGATAATTTTTCTTGGGTGGTTAAAAATAAACCCAATCGAATAATAGTATATGATCTTCAAAAGGTTATGCAGGGAAAAATGGGGCCCGTTTCTGGTAATATGATCGATTGGAACCTCGTTATGACTGGAACAGACGAATTAACGTTAGATATAGTTGCTTTAGAAATTGGTAATGTGAAATCGGAATATATTCCTCATCTAAAAGAAGCGAAAAAGAGAGGACTAGGAGTAGGAAACCTTAAAGACATAGAAATTGTAGGTATTCCGTTATACGAGGCTAAAAAATTCACTCCTGAATTTAAAATTCCAGGCAAACGAATGATAAAGATAGGAGCATATATTACAAGCCGTCTTGTATATAAAATTACTAAAAAAATTCCTATTTTAGATAAAAAGAAATGCATAGGTTGTCAAGAATGTGCCCAAATATGTCCTGCAGAGGCTATCGAATTTATTGATTCAAACTTTCCCCAATTTCAAAGAAGTAAATGTATTTCATGTTTATGTTGCTCTGAACTCTGCTCTCAACAGGCAATAACAACTAAGAGGAGAGGAATTAAGGGTTTATTTAAAGGAAATTAAACCAAATTTAGATTTTGACCAATCTTTCTTCACAAATATTTCTGATAATTCATTAAAAATAAATAATATCCAATCCTTGCATTTTCAATTGATTTTAATTGTACAAATTCATTAGCAGTATGGGCATATCCCCCTACTCCTAACCCTCCTGTTATATAGTCAGTCTCAAGGTTATTTTGAAGAATATTCAAAGGAGAGGCAGCTGCACTTATAGGCCAGAGTTCAGTAGATATATTCAATTCTTTAAAAGAATCGATAAGGCTTTTAACCAATTTAGAATCTTTAGAAACTCGTGAGCTCCTATATCCTATAGTTTTAGATATATTTAAATTGGAGTTTATTAATGAAGATAATTTTTTTGCTTTTTCTTGTATTTCATCGAATATATTTTCAATTGGAACGTCATGAGCAAACCTAATATCAATATTACATGAACAGGAATTAGGAACGGAATTTTTGATTCCAGTATTCAAATAACCTGATTTTAACGTGGAAATATTAAATGTGGGGTCGAAAAGATACTTAAGAAAAAATTGTCTTGGATCTTGAAAAATAAAATTATTTACACCTGCTTTTTGCGCAATCTTTTCTATATTTATGCTAGATTTAAGATTTTCAATTAGCATATCCTCTTCATTATTTAATTGATAATCACTTGAGAGGGAATGAATGGATATTTGGTTATTTGAATAAAGTAAATTAATTACTTTTATTAAATCTCTAGCTGGGTTTGGAATCACATTACTATAGGAAGAATGAACCTCTTCATTCTCGGAAGATGTTTCGATAGTGAGAGATATGATACCTTTATAACCCAGTTTTAAAACAGCTTTTCCCTCGAGATTTTGTTTTAATGCGGGATAATAAACACCATTGCATTCTTTTAATATTTTTTCATATTTTTGAATAAAATATGGCAAGGAAGGAGAGCCAATTTCTTCCTCTCCGTCAAAAAGCAAATAAAGAGAAAATGGTAAAGCGTGTTTTGATTTTAATATTTTAATAACATTCAAAAAACAAATTAAAGGAGTTTTAGAATTATAAGCTCCTCTTGCAATAATACAATCCCCTAATTTAGGCAAGAAAGGCAATTTTCTTATTTTTGCTTCAAATGGAGGAGATATCCAACTCTTATTATCTTTAATTGGTTGAGTATCATACATCATATAAATTAATAAGGAAGATTCAGTATTTCCCTCTATATATGAGAGTAATATAGGATTAAATTCTCCCTTAAATTCAATAATATTCTCTGAAATTGGAGAAAGAGAAGATTTTATAAATTCAAGTGTTTTAGAGATTCCATCTGGATTATTAGATTCACTAGAAATTTGTAAAAATGGGGTTAATTCATTTTTAATAAATGATGTATTAGTTTTGGTTATTTTTTTTATTTCAATATTTTTTTCTGTCATTTTTTTTCAATTCATTGTAAAATTAAATTGCTATTAATAATTACTCTAGATAAATATAAGCGAATCTCATAAATATATGAATGAAAAAAACTTATCAGATCCTTCAAATATTGATAGGTTGAGTCAAATAATCCAGAGTCTTAAAGAGAAGGCAAATTTATCTGGAATAATTCTATCCTATAGGGACGGTAGAACTATAGTAAAAGAGATTGAGGGAGTCCATCAGATTGATCAGTTTATACCTTTGATTGCTTCTGCATTACGTAGTGCTGAGGATTTGGGAATTACTGTTAATGGAAGTACTCTTCACAAAATAATTGCTCAATTAGAGAATTTTTCTATTATGATTTTAAAATGTAGTAGTAAAGATGTCTTTTTAACTTTAATTATCAATGAAGCGTCTAATCTTAAACCCATTTTAGAAAATTATGAGGAACTTTCAAAAAAGATTGCAAAACATATAGAGATTTGAAGGTATTAGTAAAATGAAGAGGAAAAATTAAATTATAACGTAATTAAATTCATATTATCATAATTAAAAATAATGTGGAAAAAAAAAAAGGGGATTTTAATGAATAGAGATTTTATGAAAGATGAAACATTCAATGGAACATATCCATTTAAACCGAATTTTGAATCAATAAATGGATTTAATATGCATTATGTTGATGAAGGGAAAGGAGACCCAATCGTGTGTTTGCATGGAGAACCAACATGGAGTTATTTATATAGAAACTTCATAATCGAATTATCAAAGAATAATCGGCTAATAAGCCCAGATCAAATGGGTTTTGGCAAAAGCGATGTCCCGCAAGATAAAGAATATCGAATGGATGAACATATTGATAATCTAACAAAATTATTATTGAGGTTAGATTTAAAGAACATAACTTTAGTTATTCAAGACTGGGGCGGTCCGATTGGACTTGGGTTCGCTGTTAATAATCCAGAACGAATTAAACGTCTTGTTATCATGAATACATCTATTGGTGTAATGAGAGCTGATAAAAAGCCTTGGTATGCCACAGTTGAGGAGAAAGGAATTTATAAACAATTTATCATGAATATTGAGGGATTACTAAAAGGAGGTATTTACAGGAAGGGGAATATTACAGATTCTATGATTAAAGCCTATACAGCACCATTTCCAAGCGAAGAATATTATATCGGAGCCTTTGCTTGGCCAAAAGATATTCCAGTTGGAGATTCCCATCCGAGTGCTCCGATTATGATGCATGTTCGAGAAAATTTAGATAAATTGTCCGAAAAGGATAAAATATTAATTTGGGGTATGAAAGATCCCATCTTTCCGAAGAGAACAATTGATTGGTGGCATAAAATTTATCCAGATATAGAAACTCATAGAATTGAGAATGCTTCTCATTTTCTTCAAGAAGATGCTCCAGAAGAAATTATCAAAAATATAATGAATTTTCTAAAAAAGACACCCTAATTTAAATTAGGATTAAAATCACACCTACAATGGTAAGTGAGACCCCAAAAAAACCTTTTATTGAAAGCTTTTCTCTGTTAAGTAAATAGCTTATTGGGAGAGAAAAAAGTGGATTAGCCGAAGCAATTAATGACATTACAGAGGCACCTGCGATTCTTGCCGCTTCTGTGAAAAAATACACGCCTATTGAAGTTCCAATGAGAGAAGCAGATATGAGCCAAAACCACGTATTTTTTTTCTGTAAATTATTATCAAAATTTTCTTTTTTAACCATAATTAATAGGAGAAATAGTGCGAATGGAAATCTTATTACATTGCCAACAACTGAACTTAAATTTTCGTTAAGAAGGATTCTATTAATTTCATTTGTTGCATAATCTATCATTACTAACCCTATTGCCCATCCTAAAGAAGCGATCACAGCGAATATTGTGGGCGCAATTTCACTCTTTTTGTTAATGCTGTCTGATTTTCTGTTAGAGTTCTTAAATTCCATTGAATTTTCGCGATCGAGTACATTTAGCTTAATCTTATATTTTGAAATTATAAAAATTCCTACAGATATAAATAGAGCAGAGGGAATTAATAAAACATCAAATGGTCTTTCTAAGAATAATAAATCTAAAATAAATGTAAAAAAAGGAAAAGTCATAGATACTGCAAGAGCTTTTGTGGTTCCGAGTTCTTTTTGAGATTTAAAATAGAACGTGTCTCCAAGTACTTGTCCGAAGACAAAACTAATTATCAATATAAGCCATAATCCCCAAGGAAGGATAAATATTGCGGTGAAAATACCAAGAATCATTGAAAGGATTAAAAAAGTTATCAATCCAACTGCAGTTCTGAACATATTAATAAAAGTCGGTGAAACGTCATTTTCTACTCTGCGAAACATAGCATTTGAAGCAACAAATGATAAGTTCGCTAAGATTGCAACAAATACTCCAATCATCTAGTTGTATAAAGGCTGAATACTTTAAATTTTAATTGAATTTAGAATATTAAATTTAGATTATTAAAAGCAAATAGAAGAAGCATTAAATACTTTGCATCCAAGCATTAATCAATTCAATTAGCTTGGGAGTGAATATAATTAATAGAATAACTATGCTAATCCCAAAAATAGCCCATAAAATCCCAATGATCCTGGCTTTTTTATCATTTACATCTTTCTTATAACGATGTCTTCTATGAAATGATTCTTTTGATTCTGCTTTATGATAAGCTTGTAATCCTTTTGGTGTTAATACAAGGTCTCCATCAATGATTTCCACCTCCCCACCCTTGATTAGTTTTTTGATATATTTTTCTGCTGTTTGAGCTCCAAGATCATTATAGAAGAAATCTGCATAACCTTGATAATATTTTCTACCTAACTCTAATCCATTTTTAAATGTCTCTATAAGCTCAGATTCAGATAACCGGTTTCCTCTAATGGTTGATAGTAAATATTTTGTGAGGATATTGTCATAAATATTATCAGATTTTACATTTATCGCGGAAATATCGAATTCCCACTCCTTTTTTATTAATTCTCGAAGAAATTCGTAACCTTCCTTAAGAATTAAAATACCAATGAAAAATCCGATAATGGGATCAATAAAGTAAAGATCAAAGATAGCAAAGCTAAGTCCAATTAATACCCCAACGCTTATTAGAACATTCACTTCTGAGTCTTTTGAATCACTTAATAGAGACAGATTTCCCGATGAACGCCCCACAAGGCCCTTATAGTACATTAAAGCATAATTTACTAAAATCGAGATCCCAATTATCAAATAGGATTCAAAATTCGGCTCTATCACTACCGGAGAGAATAATGCGCTTATATTGGACCAGATCATCGTTATACCTGTAATTATCATTAAAGAGATGACTATAATACTCGCAATCCGGTCTTTCTTAAATCTAAGCCCTAAATAAATTATACCTATTTTTATTAGATCTGTAAAATTCTCAAATCCCTCAGAAATCATTCCTTGACTGTCAATAGTCAGACCTAATAAAATTTTAGTGAGAGAAAGAATAACCAGAGAAATAGCTGTGATTATCATCACAAATTTTTCTGTTAAAACTTTTCTCATCCAATGGCTGGTGACGATCATCATATAATAACTTGCTTCTATATAGGCTTTTCCTGTATCGGTTAGCTTGACTTTATCATCTGAGTCCAATGTGATGTATTTTTTGCTTCTGCCTAAGTGGATATATTCCTCTACATCATCTTCTTTAATACCTAACTGTGACATTGTAGCTAAAAATAGCTTTTTCATCCATTTTTTAATCTCAGAAATGTCGTGAACTCCATCATATATCAAACATAAAAATCCATAAAATAAGTCAAATTGGGGTCCAGATCCTTCTCTTCCAAATCTATCCTTTTGCTCTCTTATTTTATTAAAGATAGCTTTTAGTTTAAAATCTTTTTTGGTTATTTTTGATTGTAAATCAGATATAGGCATTATGTAAATATTTCTTTTTGATTTTATTAAAAATTTGTGAAATCCGAAAGAGGATTATCTCTCCAAATCAATTAAAATCTATTGTAATATTTAAAAAATGAAATAATATTTAAAAATTAAAAAAATAGATATATGGATAATTGAAAATTTAAGAAATTTAATTCTATTTTGGTACATCAACATCCATTTTCTTACGTTCTTCTAAAAGATCTTCGACTACTGAGGGATCTGCTAAGGTAGTGACGTTCCCAATATCCGTTCCTGCTGCGATAGCTTTCAAAACTCGTCTCATAATTTTCCCGCTTCTAGTTTTTGGTAATGCATCAGCAAATTGTACGACATCTGGTTGAAATACAGGACCAATTTCTTGTCTTACATGCATCACAATTCCCTTTCTAAGTTCTTCTGTCTTTTCAACTCCTTCCATTAGCGTGACATACGCCCAGATAGCATTTCCCTTGATTTTATGTGGGAAAGGTGCGACAGCAGCTTCAGCTACTTTCGGATGACTTACGATGGCTGATTCGACTTCCATTGTTCCAATTCTATGTCCAGAAACCTTTATCACATCATCTAATCGTCCTAATATCCAATAATATCCATCTTCATCCCTTCTTGCTCCATCTCCAGTATAATAATATCCCTCATATCTGCTCAAATAAGTGGATTTGAATCGTTCTGTATCACCCCAGACATCTCGAAGCATTCCTGGCCACGGTTGTGCCATGCAGAAGTATCCCCCCTCATGAGGTTCAGTCACCTCGTTCCCCTCCATATCAAAGATAATGGGTTTAATTCCTAAGAAAGGTAAACAACAAGATCCAGGTTTAGTAGGGGTAGCCGTAGCAATAGGTGTCATTATAAACCCACCAGTTTCAGTTTGCCAGTAGGTATCAACAATAGGACAGCGTTCCTTTCCAATGACTCGATGATACCAAGTCCATGCTTCAGGATTAATAGGCTCTCCCACTGTTCCTAATACACGAAGAGAGCTTAAATCATGATTATTAACTGGATCTTCCCCAAATCTCATTAAAGCACGGATAGCGGTTGGTGCAGTATAAAATTGGGTTACTTTATGCCGCTCAACTATATCCCAGAATCGATCGACATCAGGGTATGTAGGAACACTTTCAAACATCAAGGTTGTAGCGCCATTTGCTAATGGTCCATACACGATATAACTATGACCAGTTATCCATCCTATATCTGCCGTACAGTACCAAATATCTCCTTCTTTATAGTTGAATACGACTTTATGAGTATATGAGGTATATAAAATATATCCTGCTGTCGTATGTTTAACACCCTTGGGTTTTCCAGTGGTTCCGCTCGTATAAAGGATAAAGAGGGTATCTTCTGAATCCATTTCTTCACAATCACATTCTGTATCCATTCCATCAATAAAATCTTTATACCAGATATCCTTATCTGTGTGGGGTACTGGATTCCCAGTTCTCTCTACAACAATTATATTTTCGATAGTTGGCACATCATCAATAATTTGGGCTACATCATTCATTTTTGGATATGTTTTTCCTGCTCGTAAGGTCTGATCGCATGTAAATAAGAGTCTCGAATCCGAATCCTCAATTCTGTCTTTTACAGCTTCTTTTGAGAATCCACCGAATACAATAGAGTGGATAACCCCTATTCTGGAACAAGCAAGCATAATAATAGCTAACTCTGGTATCATAGGGAGCCAAATAGTCACTCTATCTCCTTTTTCTAATCCCAATTTTTTCATACCATTTGCCACTTTGCATACTTCTTCCTTGAGCTGCTCATAGGTGAACTTTCTTACTTCCCCAGGTTCATCAGCTTCCCAGATAATTGCAATTTCATCACCTTTTCCATCCTCAATATGTCGGTCAATACAATTATAACTTACATTTAATTTACCGCCAACAAACCATTTGCCAGGAAATAGGTCGGTTTTCTCCCAGACTTTATCATAAGGTTTGAACCAACTAATTGATTTAGCTTGTTCATCCCAAAAACCTTCCATATCTTCGACAGATTTTTTATAAAGTTCTTTATATTCCGTTAAGGAAATTCCCGTTTTAGCATAGTCGGGATTCAATTTAACCGGATCGAAGACACGTTTCTCTGAAAGAATGCTTTCCATTTTTTCTTCTTTTTCAGTCATTTTTTTCACAAGATTTATAGTAAAGAATAATTAACACTATAGAAAAGATTAATATTAGATAAAATAATAAATTTTTTACGAACAATTTTTATGTGATCATAAGTCGAAATTATGAAATTCAAACATAATGTTTAGATTTTCTACAATCACGCATTCAGAATCATAAAATCTTCTAATAAATCAATATTGCATATAAAAAATTATTAAAGAAAAATGAAGATAGTAACATTTATCAAGTATCCAAATTATTCAAAATAATTTCGATCATAAAAAATGGAAAATTTAGAGAAGTTAGATTCAAATTGGAGAAAAAAGTGGAGCGATAAAGAAATCGACATTGAACATGCTATTAAAAAGATCATACCAGGTAATAGAGTATTTATTGATTCTGGATGTTCCGAACCACAAGCCCTCACTAAAGAATTAATTAGACAATCAGAACGTTTAGTTGATACGGAAATAATTCATTTTCTTACCATCGGCCCGAATAAATACTTTCAAACAGATAAACGAGAGGATGTTTTTAGACATAATGCCCTTTTTATTGGTGATACCTTGCGAGAGGAGGTAAATAGTGGACAAGCAGATTACACCCCGATTAATGTGAGTGAAATACCGAAATTGTTTCTATCCGGAAGAAAATATATTGATGTCGCGTTAATTCAAGTTTCTCTTCCAGATCAATATGGTTTTTGTTCATTCGGGATAAATGTTGATATTGCAAAACCAATTGCTCAGTCAGCCTATTTGACGATAGCAGAAATAAATCCCCAAATGCCAAGGACATTGGGGAATAGTTTCATTCATTTAAAAGAAATAGATTATTTTATTTATCACGATCATCCTCTCTTAAAATTCCATTTTGATGAACCCACTAAAGTTGTAAAAAAAATAGGGAAAAATCTTTCAAATTTAGTACAAGATAAATCAACGATACATATAGGCTTTGGAGATTTACCTCATAATATTCTGAAATACTTATCAAAGAAGAAAGATTTAGGAATGCACTCTCATTATGTAACAGATGCAATAATTCCGCTGATTGAGAATGGAGTTTTAACTTGCAGGAAGAAAAATTTTCATCCTGAAAAGATCGTTACGAGTTTTGCACTCGGTTCAAGAAAATTATATGATTTTGTCGATAATAATCCTTATATCGAATTTTATCCTTCGGATTATGTATGTAATCCGAAATATATTAGTAAAAATAAAAATATGATATCTATTAATTCAGCTCGTCAAATAGATTTAACGGGACAAGTCAATGCATCTACAGAAGGATATTCCTTTTATTCTGGATTTGGAGAGACCGTTGATTTTATTAGGGGAGCAGCTTTTTCAGAGGGTGGAAAACCAATCATTATTATGCCTTCCACTACAAGAGATGAAAAGCAATCAAGAATAGTTTCTCATTTGGATGAAGGAGCAGGAATCTTACTATCAAGGGGTGATGTTCATTATGTCGTAACTGAATGGGGTGTTGCATATTTACACGGAAAATCTATTAGAGAAAGAGTAATTGAGTTGATTAGTATTGCGCATCCCAAATTTAGGGAACAATTATTGCATGAGGCAAAATATTTAAATTATATTTATTCTGATCAAATGCTTCCGGTGGATGAGAATGGTTTTATAGTAAGATATCCAAAAGAATATGAAACTATCTTTAAAACTAAGAACGGAGAGGAAATTTCTATAAGACCATTAAAGACTACTGATGAAGAGATGCTTAAAGAATTATATTATTCTCTAAATGAAAGAGATCGATACTTAAGGTTTTTCGAAGTTAGAAATGAATTTGCTCATACCAAAACCCAAAATGAAGTCAATATTGATTATAATGATATTTTCTCAATAGGGGCATTTATTGGCGAGATTGGGAATGAGAAAATGATTGGAAATGCTACATATTATTATAATCCTAATAAAAACTCAGCAGAGTTTAGTTTTGTGGTACATAAAGATTGGAGGGGTGTGGGATTAGGCTCATATCTTTATAATTATATGATAATAATCGCGAAGGAGAAAGGAATCCAATCCTTCTACGGAAATATTCATATCGAAAATAAGGGGACTGTACATGTTATAAAAAAGGCAGGGAAAGTGAGGATAACGCCCCCAGAACTTGGAGGAAAAGAACTTTTTTATGAAGTTGATTTTGAGGAAGAATAAATTTCTACTTATTTTTTATGTAAATATTTAATATTTTATATTTTACAAAAGAGAATTTGATATAATTCCTATTTATATTAGTCATAAATTTAAAACAAAAACCTGACCAAATGTAATTTTAACAAGAATTTTTCAGTTCTCTTAAATTTTTTAAAAATAATTTTTAAATATATTTTAAGATTGATTTCATGGAAATTAAGGGGATAATTAAATCAATAGATAAATGGGATCAAAGTATCATCCTAAAAATTAATGGGAGAGGAGGGAAATTCATAACCACTTTATTGCGTCTTTTTTCATTTCTTGGCAGAGAGACAATATGGTTATTTT
The DNA here is from genome assembly GCA_046497275.1 of Promethearchaeia archaeon. Taxonomy (GTDB): domain Archaea; phylum Asgardarchaeota; class Lokiarchaeia; order Sigyniarchaeales; family SOKP01; genus TEKIR-8. The sequence continues at coordinate 27,199 of JAWOFX010000167.1, forward strand.
TACTGGCTTATTTTTCATTTGTATGGTTTGATCCTAAAATTTTCTCATACATTGGGGTTGGTTATACTTTAGGATTGATTATTATTGTTCCTATTAAACAAATTGTCCATAGAACGAGACCTTTTAATGAATTGGAAAAAATTATATTATATGAACGGAAGTCGACTTCTGGCAGTTTTCCATCATGGCATTCTTATAATACCGCTTCGCAAGCGATTATAATGGGGTATCTCTTTTCTTCATCTTTACTTACGATTATATTTTTATTTATCGCTGGAGTGGTGGCCTATTCCAGAGTACATGTCGGATCTCATTATCCGAGTGATGTTATAAATGGCTATATTATTGGAATAGTTGCTGGATTAAGTAGTATTTTTCTATTTGGGAAATATTTATTTAATTTCATCATATATCTGAATGAAATTAGCAACATTAATTTTGTATTTTATTCATTCAATCCCTTAATATTTAGCAATATTGGATATATAATGTTATGTATATTAATATTTGGAGGGATTTTTATTCTCTCGATTTACCGATATTTAAAGGGTATTTTGTAAGAAATAAATACTCTAAAAAGAAGTATGTGGATAGATATCAGTGGTCTAGTTGCTTTTTCTTATTGAAGAGTTGTTTTAATTCATCCAAAACTTGACCGCGAACATTTTGTTCACTTGTTTCTCTAATTTGATCCGATGTTCTTATCTCGATTGGAACTCCTGATTGGGCGATATGAAATGCTCCACTCTCAACAGCATTTAATCGAGCGTCAATTTCATTTAATTGTTCTGAAATGCTTTCTGAAAGTTTAATAACAGCATTCATCACTTCCTCTAAAGTATTACCTAAACCTTCTACTTTTTTCAATGTGGGATCTGTTAGATTATTAGTACTGATAATATCCTTTAAATATTTAGAGAATTCCGGTTTGGAAAATTTGGAATAGATTGAACTTAGGTAAGTTTCATAATTAAAATAATATTCCTTGTTTTTGAAAAGATCTTCCATTTTTTCTTTTATGAGTTCGATATTCAATTTTATTTTTGGATCATCCTTAATATCTGGATCAAACTTGTGAATTAAGATTAAGATATATGGAATCTCTTCTAATATCACTAAAATATCAAGGATTTGCCTAAAATAATCAAAAGATTCATCAAACCTTTCTGGATCTTGAACATCGATGACATAGATAAGCAAATCTATTTGTAGAAAATATTTTTCAGGTTCCTTTAGGTATTTATCCCTATATGATTTTTGACCCCCGAAATCCCAAATAAATAAATCTAAATTTTGTTTCTCAAAAGTTTGTCGATTCACTCCTTTAGTTGGTTCTAAATTAGAGAGTTCTTGTATACCCTTTTCCATCCCAACTTTTGAAACGATAGCAGTTTTACCAGCATTATCTAAACCAACAACGATAACTTTTTGAGCATTTTTATCTAATATTTGTGTTTCTCCATTAATTTGTTTTATTAGATTACTAAGTGTTATAGCTTTTTTTATATTAATCTCTAAATCGGAATATTTTTTTTTATAGATTTCTAATTTTATTTCTACATCTTGAGAGAACTCAGAATCTTTCTTAGACTTGCTTTGTTCTTTAATAAATTTGTTTAATGGTGCATCTTTATCTAGTTGAGCTAATTCTTCGATATTTGAAGTTTTTAAAATCTCACTGATTACTCGTGCTTGGTTCTTACCTAAAAATTTATAAGCTGAAATAGGGAGCTTAAGAAGATCTTCAAGATTATTAAATTCTTTCTCTAAATATTCCTCATCTAAGAATCTTCTAAAAACTTCTATTACATCGGAACTTTTAGTATCTGAAGTAATTTCGATTCACTCCTCTATGTTTTTATACTCTACTAATTTAAAATATTTCACATAAAAAAAATCTTTATAATAAATATAGAAATATGTGTATTTAAAAGAAAGTTATGATCCAGTCTTCTTAAATATGAAAGAAAAGAAATTTTTTTATATAGGATATAGTATCAAAAACCAGATTCATCAATCCTTTTTTTTTTATGAATAGTTAAATATGTGAAAAAATTCGTCAAAAAAAAATAATTATAAATATTCTATTCGCATAATAAAATTTTAGAGGAATTTAATTCAAATAATATTTTCTAATAAATTATATTTTATTTAGAATTTATGCCATCCAATGTCCATAATGATGAATTTTTAGAATTAACCATAAAGAACCCTTGTTGCGACTCTCCAAAAGTATCACAAGAGGATGGATTTTATGTTTGTATGAATTGTGGACTTGTTTTTTCCCGGATTATAGATGATTCTCCTCGCCGCGCGTTTACTGCTGAAGAGATTGAAAAACGAAAAACTAATGAGCGTGTCTATAGTCCTATAGGTCCGCGTACAATAATAAGAGGCAGTCGAGATGCGAGAGGTACATTATTAAGTCCTAAATATAAATCCAAATTTAATAGATTAGCAAAAATACATCGATCACTTACAACAAGCTTTGAACGAAATCTATGGATTGCCCTTCCAAATTTGCAAAGACTACAAAAAAAATTATGTATCCCAGATCAAGTAGCTGATGATGCTTTACGGATATATACACAAACCGTTAAAAAAAAATTAACGATGGGGCGTTCAATAGATACTCTATTATCTGCTTCTATTTTTTGTGCCTTACGTATTCATGGAATACCCAGAACCTTAGAAGAAATAACTAGTGCGGCTCAAATTACAAAGAAAAAAGTAATTAAAAGTTATAGGTTGATATTTATGGAAATTTTACCGAAGCTAAATCTTAAAGTCCAACACTTCACTTCGGATCGCTATGTGGATAAGTTTAATGATGAATTAAATCTCTCTATGAAATGTAGAAATATTGCTGTAAAGTTAATTAAGAATGCAAGAGAAAATGGTTTTAATTCCGCTGGAAAGGATCCTAAAGGAATCGCTGCTGCATCTATTTATATTGCTTCTAAAATGTGTAATGAAAATAAAACTCAGAAAGAAGTCTCGGATTTGGCAAACATAACAGAAGTAACTTTAAGAATGCGTGTAAAAGATCTTCAATCTTTTAATAGTATTCAAAGTTAATAAATGATATTTTCTTCAATGATATAATAAATTAGTAAATTGAGAATTATATAGGGATTAATTTTTCCTCCTCTTCAAAGAGTGGGAGATTCCGGAGCATTTGATTTATCATAGGCAAATATTTTTTTATTCTGTCTTTCCAGGAATCAAGAATGAAATCAAGTATCTCCAACTGAAAGAGTTCACTAACTATTTTTCTTATTTTTCCGAGGTTTTTTAAATATTCCTCTACATTAATTTCTATTTTATTAAAATCTATACCTGCTTTTTTTGCGCTAATAGTATAAAGAAGTAGCATCAAAGAACTTATTTTATAATCTTTTACTTCTGAACGTTTTTTAGCTAACTCTAAATAATATTCTGAGGCTTTTTTATAATCATCATTGGATAAAGCTTTCAATATATCTTGATAATGCCTTTTCTTTAATGCTTTTCGTTTTTTAAATATCTCTTGAAATTCCGATTTATTATCTTTTAGTTTTTGACTTAATATATCTATTTTTTGATCCATTTCTATTAATTTCTTAGATTTCTCTCCCCTTTCTTCTCTAGATAATATTTTTTCTTGAAACTCCCCCTTCTTTTCTTTCTTTAAATAAGATCTAATTAACTCTTGTTCAGGTTTAAACAAGATTAATTTTTCAGAATATATTTTTAGAATCATTGAAATAAGATCATCAAAATTAGCATTCCAAGCGTCTATTAGTTTTATAAATAATCTAACTTCTGGTAATTTTCCAATTTCTGGGACTTGCTTATAATACTGATCAAGATTATCTAAAGCGATCTTTTCTCTCTCATTAAATAAATTTATTAGAGAAGAAATGATTAAACAAATTCCAGCATGTTTGTTGAATCCTTTTTCGTTTAGTTCTGGAATTAATTTGAGATAAGATGAAGCAGCTTCTAAATAGTTCTGTTCTGATATATTCTTAAGTATTGATTCATAATATCTATGCTTCATCAACTTTCGTTTAGCTATATCTTCTTTCTCATTTATTATTGCCTTAGATAAATTGCTAACCGTAGTTTTCAGTTCCTCTTTATCAATTGTAATTTTTTCTCTAACTTCTGCTTTAGATATCTTAACATAATCTATACCTAAAATATCATAAAGGATTTTTTTTTCCTCTTCGAATAAAGGTAATTCTTCCATAAATGAGAAAGCTTGGTTTAATTTTTTCTCATCCTTGACTTTATAGAGGTCTATAATATACTCAATTAATAAAATTGGGAACGTATCCAAAAAAAGCTGATTTGATTTTGTTTTTTTCTTAGTGTATTTAATAAATTCATTCATGTTTTTTTGTTTCATTTTAATTAAACAAATTACAGCAAATGAGACTGCTGCAAGATAATATTTTCTCAATTCATTCAATTTATCTACTGTGTTTTCATAAATTTCTACAGCGTTCTGGTAATTTTCATTTTCTAAGAAATTCAACGCCTCTTTAAAATAGGCCCTTTTTAACCCTCTTCTCTGTCTAAATTCGATTTCTTTATCTAATCGTGCATCTTGAGATTTTTTTTCTATTATTGAAAGCCTTTCTTGTAATGATTTCTTTTTTAAAGTAGTTTCAATCTCTTTCGCTCTTGAGGCGATTTTTTCTTCCTCTGTTGCAGAGAGTTTGTTATATACTTGCTTTTTGTAAAACTTATCCTCAATTTTATCTAAATAACTCAATGCAGATGAGAGATCCTCCATTTCAATATATAGTTCCGATATAGCTTTATTTAGTTCGTCAAAATCTGGCTCATAATCCTCTAAATAAGCATTTGCAATATTTTTTGCTTTTTTAATTAAATCAACAGCATAGATAATACTAGAACGATTTTTCCCTACTTCAATAGCATTCAGAGCTTCGCTTTTAATTATATTAATAAATAATTTACTGAGTTCTTGTGATTTTTCATAAAGCATCTGGTCTCTATAAACAAGATTAGCTTTTTCTAAAAGATCCTCAACTTTCTCATATCCATAGAGGGTACTAATATCTTTGAAACTGTCAATTAGAGAAGAAAAAACAAATATTAAATAATCTTTTTGAATTTCTTCTGTTTCAATTTTAAAATATAGATTAAATAATTCTTCTAATTGATTTGCTTCTAATAATATATTCATAGCTTCACAGAGAATTTGATCTGCTAATCTTTTCTCCCCAATATTCGTTAAATATTCAGAATGTAATTCTAAATATTTTGCTGCTTTTATATGATTATTCTTCTTGGAGAATTGTTCAGCTTTTTCTAATTTAGTGTTGTTAATGTTTTCGATAATCATAATTTCTACTTGCCTAAATGATCTGATTGTCTCAACTCCTGTTCTTAAATCCATTTGAAGAGCTTTTCGCCTTAAAATCTTAATTCTATCTTCTATTTCTGAACTATATTCAGTTAATTTCTTTTTTAATTCTAAAGAATTTAGTTCATTTAAAAGATAAGTGGCCATTCCGAAATCATGTTTATGTAAAAATTGTCTAATAATCTCCTCTAAACTCTCATCCAGATCAACTTTTTCAACATTAAATGCCTCCCATAAATTCTCAATTTCATCATAAGTTCTTTTTGCGTCGTATGTCTCCTCATGTTGAATATTTTTTTGAAGAATTTTTATTAAAATATCTGCAAGTTTGTGGGTGAACCGTTCCATTGCTTCAAATAAACCTTCTCTTTGATATGTATGGATGCTTATATACAATTGCTCCCTGGCGGCTTCTAAGTTGCCGATTGAAACTAAATAATCTGCTGCTGATAATACCTTTTCTATTAAATCCTCTAAAGTTTGTTTAATTTGTTCGTGAGGGAGCCTCTCTAAAATAGTAAATGCATTCTCTACTCTACATGCAGAGATCCAAGAATTAATGGCTAATCTAAATGATTTTATTATCAAGTCTTTATCTTTTAGTTCTATTAATGACCATTGAGCAGCATTCTCATATTGTCGTGCGGAAAATTCATAATCCCTTTTATTAAATAACTTATTACCTTCACGAATCATCGTTTCAGCATAAAGTCTTTTATATTCATTAGCTTTTTTCTCATTTACTTTGTCCAAAATTTTTGCTGCTTCTAAAAAAAGATTTAATTGTGAATATAAATATGCTGCTTGCTCGCTGATGATATAGTATTCTTCTTTATTAAAAACATTACTAATAAATGCCGCCTTTTTAATTGCTTTTGCAGCTTCAAAAAAATTTTTTTGATTATAATAAAAATTCGCTTGCATAATTAAAATGGGAAACCGAAGCCATGCATTCTCTAAATTAAGTGGTTTATCACCTGAAATCATAGCAGAAGCTAAACAATGAAGAGCTTGACGAAAATCTTTGGGATGGAGATTAACAAATGCCTCAAAATCAGGGTATTTGATCCAAGATTCTTCTAATAATTCTATAGTAGATTTAGATAAGATTCCGTCTTCATTATTATACATCAAGACTGTTGGAATATCTCTCTTGATTTTCTTGAAAATTTCCAATATTATATTAAATAGCTCACGTTGTTCTTCATCTAAGGGATTCATAAAATAGAGAATTCCATCTACGCTTGGGATAATCTCATCAAAATTTGCTGTTAAACTTGTAATAACATCAATTTCTAACTCGCAAACATTTTCTAATATATGTATTTCTCTATTCCATTTCACATATGTTTCCTTATCTTTTCCGATTTCATTCAAAGCAGTAGAAACATAAGGAAGTGAAAGATCCGAATTACCTAATATTAAAATTCTGAATATATAACGCATTTTAATTAAGATGAATAGTATTATTAACTTTATAAAAATGTTTTTCCTATGTGATTTCTTTTCTAATATAAGATAATTAATTTTATAAAAATATTTTTCCTATATGTTTTCTTTTCATATATAAAATATATATTATTTACGAGGAACATCTTTTATGGATTACAATGTCGAAAGGAACTATAAAATTCTAAAAGAAAAAATGGAGGATTCACTGGAAAGTACTCTTGAATTTGGCAGAGAGTTAATAGAAACTGAACTAGATGCGGGAATTTTCGATTCTATCGTTAAGCCTATCGTTAAGAAGTTTTATGATATGTGGTGTGATAAAGATGCTCGTTCAGGTACAAAAAAACAGATAAAAGTGACTTTGGATGTCGCTAAACAACTGGTTCAAAATGGATCACAAGAAAAATTTGATCAATTAATTAATGATAATTTCAAAGAATATCTTAGTGGAGATCAAACATATCTTCAATGTAGTAAAACCCATAAAAATTTTGGTAAATTAAAAGAAGTCACAAAAAAAGGTTTTATATCTCAAGTTAAAGAAGCGGTTAGATTTCTTAATGTTGAAGAGAATGTAATCAATTACGATGAATTAACAAGAGCTGCATTTAAAACAAAAAAAGAGGCATATAATGCTCTTTCTATACAATTAGATCATAATGATGAGGGAATTAAAATAGTAGAGAAAGATCCATCGATTCTCAGCATTCCCACAGGAAAAAAAACAATCCTAAGAATATTACGAAAGGGTTTTGAGCAAACTAAGCGAGATCTAATTAACCGATTGGATGATATATTTAATTAACCATCCTTATTTTAATTAATTTTGGTAATGCCACACAAGTTATCATGAATGATAATAAAGATAAGAATTATCTATCTCCAAAATATAGCCTCATAAGAAGATTTTTTTTAAATCTTTTCATAATTACATTTTTAATAATGATATATTTTTACGTTTCTGATTATTTTGGATCGATATCGACCATTTTTTTAAAAAATTCTAAATTCTTTGTATCTATTAGTTTTATTTTATTGATTTTTGTGTTTTTCTCGATTTTAGCCGGACCATTGCCAGCAACTATTGCAGGGTTTTTTGGTGAATTAATTTATCAATTTTCATTTTATGAAAATATAAGGTTAGAATGGTGCATAATCGTTTCATTAATAGGATTAACCGTTAGTATCTATAAATATAAACCTTTAAAGTACAAATCTTGGAGAAAACTTTTCTATACATTTATTTCTCTAACAATTTCCGCATTTATTATATCATTTTTAATAATAATTTTTCAGGCTATCTTAAATCCAATAATAAATTTGAATTCACTTTTAGTGGATTATGGGTGTAAATATTTGGTTCATGCACTCCTTTCTGTTGTACTTATTATACCTTTATTAGTATTGATTTATGATAGAGCTCTAGCTAATAAAGAGCAACATATTTATAATCTATTCTTAACTCACCATCCCATTTATCAAAGTGATCATACATTTTATTTAAAGTTTGGAAGAACATATATATATTTCTGTTCTCGTTGTTCAGGTGTGATAATTGGTGGATTAATTATAATTTTTATAAATGATGTATTAAACAGAGCTATTGGTTTTACTATTGAACCGGAAATTGCAGTAATATTATGTATTTTTTTACCTATTCCTGGATTAATAGATTGGGGCACTCAGAGATTATTATTGCGTAAAAGTACTACAGAATCTAGACTCTTAACTGGATTTATAATAGGAATTGCTCTATATTACTTAAGTTTCACAGATAAGTATATTATTTATATGTTTTTTCTAATAATTTTTTATTTTTCAGTAGTTGGGATTGCATTATACATAGGACAAAAAAGAGAATTAAAAAAGGCAGAAGAAGAGGAATATAAATCACCTAAACTTGAAGAGGATCAGTTTGAATAATATTATTTTTATTCATGGACTAGAAAGTTCTGGACATGGTTTTAAGGGAAATTTATTTAGAAAAAAGATACCAGGATGTCTAACTCCCGACCTAAAACCATATGATCCCAGTATTCCCTACCAAAAATTATTAATAGATAGGATGCAGCAACTAAATCGAATTCTTGATGATAGGGAATCTTGGAAAATTATCGGTTCCTCTTTCGGAGGTCTAATGGCTACGTTATTTACTCTAAAAAATCCTAATAAAGTAAAAAAACTAATTTTATTAGCGCCCCTTTTAGCTATACCCGAATTAGATCCTTCAAAATATAATTCAGTAAATGTTCCCGTAATTGTTTATCATGGAAGAAATGATCAAGTGATCTCTATAAAACCAACCAAAAAAAGAGCCAAAAAATTATTTTCTAACCTTGAATATAACATCGTAGATGATGATCATATCCTTCATCCTACAGTAGAAGCCTTAGATTGGCATTATTTATTAGTTTTAAAAGAATAAATTCTCATTCTATTCGATTATTCGATATTCATAACTAATAACAATTGGACTCCACGTTTTTTTTATTGTTTCATATTAATTACTTTATAAAGAAGATCACTTTGAAATTTTTGATAGTTTTATTAAAAAATTAGTTGAATTTATTAGATCATAGATTTAAATCAAATGAGTGAATCATTAGAGTAAATTTGGAAAACAATAAAAATTAAAACTTATAAAAAAATTAAATCATATAAGTCAGTGAATGAGATGTCACAAAAAAATAGGGTCTATGTATGTGCAGAATGCGGATTTGTTTTCCCAGATGAATTAGCGGGATTGATCGAGGAGGGAACTCAAGTATATTGCGAACATTGTGGAAGACCATTTACTTTAGAAGGGAAAAGCTTCGTTAAAATGGAGAGTAAACCTCCTGAGAGATGGGAATATCCCCGAAGTTTCAAAAAGCCTCGAAAGAAAGTTAAAACATATCCAACTTTAAATAAAGCAATTCAGACTTTGAATAAATTCTCATACATAGTTATTTTAATCTCAGCATTAGCATCATTAGGTTTAATGATCAGAATCTTTTGGAACCCGGGTGAATGGCAGCTAATAATTATCAGACAATCTTTTGTAGGATTAGCAGGAATCTTAATTGCGATAATTGATAATAAATATATTTGCAAAAAAATTAAGAATGGAAATTATGGTGAAGTTATTGTTGATAGTATTACATTTGGTATTCTGGGGTGTATCATTTTTGGTTCTGGTGTTTTCTTATTACTTAAGGGTGTATTAGTAATAATTTTTATTTTATTGAATAAAAAGAATCAAGAAATGGAGTTTTATGATATTGGACTTTTAATTAAAAATTCATTAAATAATTTTTCAGCGAAAGCGGGGGGAGTCATTATCATTTTCGCGTTAGTCGTTGTATTTGGTGGTCCAATTAAATTTGAAGGAATTCCATTAATATACTATCTTTTATATTTTTCACTTTCAAATTTCCTAAAAATTTTACCTCGATTACTTGTTATTGGAATATTTCTCATTATCGCACTTAGCGCCTTAATTACTGATCACAGATTAAAAGATAAAATCAAATATAAGCAATATTTTAAAATCAAGGATGGAGTGAGAACTATTATCTTAGGAATTCTTGGTGTAATGTTTTTGGCAGCTGGAATATTCATTTTGATAAAGGGGGCGTTACTAATTATTTTACATATAGCTAAGCCAGAAATTCCTAAGGATAAAGAATTTCAGAATAAAATTGAGCAAAGAAAAGAAGAATTGAAATTTAAAGCAGATGCAGATAAGAAGGAAAGAAAAACATCTCCCACTCTTGAAGAAATAGAACCAGAGTTAATATTTAAACAAAAAGAACATGGAGTAGAAAAGGAAGAAAAAATTAAGAGTGAAATTATCAAAATAAAAGAAGAAGAAAAAGAAGAAGATAAAAAGAAAGAAGAGATTGAAAAGAAAGAAAAGGAAAAAATAGAAGAAAAAGAAAAGGAAATAGAAATTAAACTGCACGAATCCCTATTACCTGTGAAAAATGAAAAAGATAAAAAACTCGTAAAAGAATATTTTGCAAAAATATTTGCGGTTCTTTCTAAAGATATTCGAGAAAATATAAAAGATTTGAAAATTCCAAAAAAAGAAAAGAGAGAGATTCTCAGAGAATTAGCTTTTCTGACAAAAGAACAGCAAATAAAATATATTGAAGCAATAGTAAATCTTTATCAAGAAAGAATTCCAAAAAAATTGATTGAAAAAATTAGGAGTCTTCCTAATGTGAAACCAGAGCATTATGAAAAAATAATTGAACAGCTCAAATATATGGATTCTGAAGAACAAATACAATTTATTCAATTTTTAGAAAAATTGGCTTAAAGTAAAGAATATGTCGCTTGAGAAAAAAAAAGATTCTAAGGAAAAAAAGAACAGAGCCGTTTTAGAAGAGAGTTCATTTCGAGAGACAGACTTTACTCCATTGAATTTAAAGGAAGAACAAAAAGTAGAAAAAGAGCAAGTTCCAATAGAAGAGAATAAAATACTTGAAGAGTTATCTGAAATTGAAAAAGATGTGCTGGAGATTGCTGAAGATATACTTAAATTAAAACGGTATGATACTAAATTTGAGGTCGAATCTCAAGCGAAAATTCAAAAATATCCCATAATAGAAAAATTATATGCTACATGCATTGCTAAATTGGCATATAATAAAGGTTATAGCAAGGAGGATATATTTTTAGCTATTAGAAGTTTAGAAGAGAAAAATTGGATCGTCACAAACGAGAGAAGAACGAAATTGGAGATCCTATCAAACGATAAACTTTCAACAATACTCGAATTTGTAAGAGAAAATCCTGGGATACATGCAAGAGATGAAAAGATTGAGGAAGAACTTGATATAACTCGCACTCCATTTTTAAAGCATATAATGACATTAGAAAATTTTGATCTTATTAGATCCAAAAAAATTGGAAAGACGCTTCATTATTTTTTAAAAGACGTACCAGCTGATTATGATAAATTTAAAGCATTATTTTTAAACGAACTTATTCCACAGATTATTGAAGAATTATTTAAAGATGAGGCTGTAGCGATTTCTAATATCGCTGAAAAATTGGATGTGTACCCAGGGACTGTGAATTATCATCTAAATAAGATGAAAAAAATAAATTTAATAAAGTCCTCCACAAATAAAGAAGGAAAAAAAATACATTTAGTAAATATTGAGCTCTTAAAGAAATATAACTCTATTTTTAAGGAACCAGATTTTACAAAATTATTAAGTGGCTTATAAACATTTTGGATCATATTTTTTGACTGTTTAATCTTATTAATCAGTCTTCTCCTTAATAAATTTCCATGATTCCATTTGTGTTTTTTGAGAAAAATATTATATAAAGTTAAGATTAATTCTTTTTTATAAAATATTAAAATAAATAGTGTATATTTATGAGAATTCTGTTTTTTAAAACTCTAAAAAATAATAAATTGAAGAAAATCTTCATGATTATTTTAATAAGTATTTTTATCGTCAATTTCCTAACTTCATGCGTTTTAATTTCAAGAATCAGTCACTTCAATTATCAAGACATAAGTTATGGCGATTTGGATGAACTAAATATTTCCAATTCTGATTTTAATGTTTTAGAGTTTTGGAATCAAGAAATTACACGTGTAAATAACACAGATTTAAATATTGAGTATGGACAAAATACAACTTTAGAATATATACAACCTCTCTCTGGAAATACAAGTTTTTGTGAAATTAAGGAAATTTTTTTCGACTCTCCCAATTGGGTAAATGCAAGTCCCTCAGTACTCAAACTCCATGGATATTTATTATTTCCAGAAGTAGTGAAAAGTGAAAACCCAGGATGTTTGTGCATGCATGGACTTGGTAATCAAGCCAATAAATCCTTTAGGTTAGCGTTTGTTTATCTTGAAAAAGGTTTCATCGTATTATGCCACTCTCACCCAGGACATGGTCTTTCAGAGGGTGAGAAACCATCTCCAGGGAATTTCTTTTATACTGGAGATTTTAATCAGACCTCACACAATTATCTTACCATTGCTGGAGCAATACAAGGATTAAGAGTATTAGAGAATCGAACAGATATTAATAATTCCCAAATTATGGTCACTGGTACTTCTTATGGAGGGTTAAACACAATGTGGTTAGCTGGGATTTGTGGAGAAAGAATCTCGTCAGTAAATCCCATAATAGCAGTCGGAGACAATAGAAAATTAACACAAGATCCAACAAAATTATTGTTTTGGATATGGGATATAAATCCCTATAATATTCCTGAATCTTTCTGGACTACTCAAAATCTTAGAATCGATCCTAAGTATTATTTAGAATCTGATAAAATGCCCAAAATTTTGTTCATCATAGGTACAAATGACGAATTCTTCAGTTATAAGTCTATTGGACCAACTTTTATTGCAGCTAATACAACTGAAAAATATCTCCAAATTCACCCTAATGGACATCACGTGGTATTTGATTATGAAGAGAGTGTTTCTTTTTTCATCGAATCTACACTCAATGGAACTCAGGGATTTCTTAATACCACTATCAATGAGGAAATCATAGAACAAGGTCTTATTGGCTCTAATTTAAAGATTAACATTTCAATTTCTGCTAAATCAACTGTTAAAAATGTTCAATTAGCTTATAGATATTTGAATTTATTAGGGACGGGGTGGAAAACTACAGATTTAACAAACACGAGTTCTGATACTTGGATAGGAAATATACCTCCAAGCCTATTTAGTTCAAAAGTAGAATATTTTATAATTGTAAACATTGAGGGAAAAAATATATGGTTTACATCAAATATCTTTGAAGGGGGGACTTTAAAAAACAACTTCTCAATTTTTCTGTTTATTCTATTTATAAGTCTGGCGATTATCCCTATAATTATTATTATTTGGAGAAGATATAATAAAAATTTCAAAAATTTGGAGAAAATTGCTAAAAAAAATGCTAAAAAATATCTCTCTGTCGAATTATTATTAATTGCAGCTCTTGATATTTTATTTTACGTCTCCCTTCTATTACCATTTGCAAATTTTGGCAATAATGGCGTTTCATGGTCTACCATACATTTATTTAATCATTTATTTACTTGGAACCAAATATTTGGTCAATTAACACTATTTATTACACCTATATTTTTCCTTTTATATATTCTCAATTCATATCTATGTTATGTGAAGCCTATTATAGCTGGTTTCTGTAAATTATTTTATTTCATTTTTATGCTTTTGGTGTACATAATATTCTATAATTTAATAGCGGGGTCAAGTGAACTTTCAGCTTTTGGAGCTATTACTTTAGGAATTGGTTTTGATTTAATTCTGTTAAATTCAATTGGTTTGATCATTTTAGGGATATTCAAACGCCGATATAAAACAAAATTTCATATGAGAACTCCTAAACGAAAAATTTATAACCTTGATCGATGGTTTGGGATAAAGAAGTTTTAAATTTCTATTTTTTTTTATTATTTTAGTTATGAGAAACTTTTATTAGGGAAAAAATAGAAAAAAGAATTAATTAAATGTAGAGATTAGATAAATTTATGGAAAAGATGAAAAAAAATATTATAATTTCAATTTTAATTAGTATTTTCTCAATTATTCTAATAATTATAATTTTATTAAATTCGATCTTCTTTCAATTCTTCTGGAATCAAGAATTAAGAAATCTTCTCCCAAATTTTGAGTTCTTTTTCCGATATATCACAGAGTTGGGAGGTACTTTAATATATTTAGGAATATTTTTTACTCTTTTTTGGGGAATTAATAAGAAATTAGCTAGAAATTTAATTTTGATATATATTAGCTCTAATTTTGTTAATTTTTACGCTAAAGCTTTTATTGGAAATCCCCGTCCAGATCAGTCAAACTGGATTTTAATAGAGGCATCCCATTTAAGCACACCAAGTGGACATGCAATGAGTTCCACAGTGGTATGGGGATATGTGGGAGTTAAAATGAAAAATATTCTAACTCTTACAATTTCTTTATTGATAATATTCTTAGTAAGTCTTTCCCGAATGTATCTTGGTGTGCATTGGTTAGGAGATATTTTAACTGGTTGGCTATTCGGATTAATTGTTTTATTATTAGCAAATATTATAGAACACTCTGAAATAAAATTGGGGAAAAATAAGAATTTTAACATTAATATTTTTCTTATAGTTTTTGGATTTATTGCATTGATTTTAACCGAACTTTTTAATATTTCAAGCTACAATTTTGGTACAGTAGGCGGTCAATTCATTGGAATTGGAATAGGGTTTATTTTGGAGCAAAAATTTGTTAATTTTGATATTGAATTGGAGAAAATGAAATCTTGGAAAATTATTACTCGTATTTTTATTGGAATAGTGATAGTTGCAATTATCTATTTAGGATTATATCTTGTAATAGATTCTGATATATTTTGGCAAGTTACTCTTCAATATATTTTAGTATTTCTTGTAGGAATATTTCTCTGGCCTTTTATATTCCAAAAATTAAATTTATAAATTATTAATAATAAAAAAATAGGTGTTTAGTATTTGAAAAATCAAAAAAAAGTTCAAAATGAATCTCTTACGATTTTTTGGGGGTTTATATTAATAATATTAGGTGCAATTGGTGTTATTCAAATCGGATTACTTGAAGGTTTAACACAATTTATTATCTATGGAGGTATTCTTTTTTTCATAGGAATAGTTATATTGAGTATTGTAATATTTGTTTATAAGGATAGTACTCAAAGCCTTTCTCGTTAACTTAATTTTAATATTCCTTTTTATAACTTAAAATGAGGAGAAGTGTGTCAAAAAATTTATAAGTTCATAATAAATTTTTAATTTCAGGGAGAGATTGAATTAGCGTTCCTATTGCATTGTCAATTCCATTTTCCATATCTGGATGAATTTCATTTGTTTCTAAAAGATCATATTCCGTACCTGGAAGATCTGATACAGCTAGGAGTGCGGTGGTTTTTAAATTATATTTTTTTCCTAATAGAAACATAACACTTGACTCCATATCAACTGCTTCAACATTTATAGATCTCATAGCATTTAGAAACTCAGTTGTCTCGCAGAATAAAGCATCAGTAGTCCATAAATCTACTTTTTTAATTCTGTTCTGATATAATTCCTTTCCTTTATTAAATAAAATATTAGTTAAATCCTCATCTGGATAGGTTATGAAAATTTCTTGACTTCCAGCAATTAAGTTTTGGAATCTTCCTAATGGGTTTGATATTGAACTAAATTGCGTAGTAAGTCCTGGATATTTTAATATATATTGTGGGGAACTACCATCTCCACAATAAGTTGAATTAGCGACTATCATATTTCCAATTGTGACATTAGAATTTAATCCTGAAACTCCTCCACAGAAATCTATTCTTATAATTTTTTTTGCTTTAGTCCTTCTTAATGCTTCAATCATA
Source organism: Promethearchaeia archaeon (assembly GCA_046497275.1). Taxonomy (GTDB): domain Archaea; phylum Asgardarchaeota; class Lokiarchaeia; order Sigyniarchaeales; family SOKP01; genus TEKIR-8. Next base: position 43,417 of record JAWOFX010000167.1, read on the forward strand.
ATCGCCATGTTAGGAGCTCCCAAATGACATTGAATAATACTCACTCTAACACCATTGATAATTCCATTAAAACTCCTACCTTGCTTATTTTTTCCTTCTAATTTATTCACCATTTTCCGCATTACAGATTTTACGGTTGGAAGAATTACAATATCACTAATGTTTTCTGGTTTTGTTTCTAAGAATAATCTGACGATTTTTTCATCTACACTGATAAACTTTAAACCTAAATTTAACAATTCACTTTTGATTTTTTTTATCATTATAAATCATTTGATTGGGAAAATAAATATTTATTATTTAGATATTTGATTATGAATGATCGTTATCTAATAAGACTAATGCAATAAGTTATAATATATAAGTTCATAGATAATTTACTCTCGACTTATAAAATTTAAGAATCAAGTTAATTTTTCTATGAAGGTTTTTAATATTTATAATGTTTTAATTTCTGTGATTTGTTACTATGAAAATTACGAATGAATTTGTTGAGGCATATACAAAATCTAACTATAGAATAATAGGAGCGCATAAACATACTGCTATTAAACCATGTCATTGGTTAGAGCAAAAATTAATGACGGGAAGGGCGAACCGAAATTGTTATAAAGAAGCGTTTGGAGTGGATAGTCATAGATGCCTTCAGAATACACCATCTTACCCATTTTGCAATCATCAATGTGTGTTTTGTTGGAGAGATATAGAAGAGGGATCTTTAGGAAGTCAATTTGAAGTGGATCCCGATGAACCTGAGGAATTAGTTGATGAGATGTTGAGACACCAACAAGATATTATTAAAAATCATTTGCCTCTGAGAAGATACCTTGATAATTATGAATTGATGATTGATATTATTTATTTTATGCTTCTTCAAGATGATTACCACACTATCGCGTCTTTAGCTGATAGTATTCATGTGAGTAAGAATAAAATAACTCGTGCTTTGAATCTATTAAAAAATCAGAATTTCATAATTCCAATTGATGTGAGTTTGAACCATTATGAGTTAAATAACGAAATCAAGAATTCATTAGAGGCAAAAGACGAAGTAGAACTTCTTATTCAAAGGGAATTAACCAGTCCAGATGATATTATGCGTGCTCATTCAGAAGCTTTATATCCAAATCATGCAGCAATCTCTCTTGATGGGGAGCCTTTATTATATCCAAAAATGTCTGGATTAGTTCATGAATTTAAGAAACACAATATGACTACTTTTATAGTAACAAATGGGACACTTCCAAAGAGAATAGAGCAATTGAATCCACTTCCATCTCAATTATATATTACCCTTCCAGCGCCAAATGAAAAAATATATAAAAAAACATGTAGACCGATGATAAAAAATGGATGGGACAGAATCATGGAAACTTTAGCCATGATCGAATCTCTTTCAACTAGAACTCTCATAAGAGCCACCGCTGTAAAAAATCTTAATATAAATAATGATTTTATTGACGATTATATTAAAATAATTGAAAAGGCAAATCCTAATTTTTTTGAAATTAAGGGTTTCACATTACAAGCAAAAGCTCTGGAAATTAATAATCGTCTAAAGCAAGAAAAAGAATTGCAAGAATATTTTCCGGAATATGATTATTTAGACAAAATAGCTATAGAATTTGAAAGAAAGAGTGGTTTTCCAATAATTTATAAAAATGAAGTCAGCCGAGACTTTCTATTTGCCGTGAATTGGAATGAATATAAAGATCCCAAAATTAGAAAACCGTAACTCATTATTTTTGATTTATAAATGTTTTCATAAAAGTCTCTCCATCTTCAATTAAACCAAACTCTCCATTCTTTCCATTAATTTCAGAAAATTTTCTTTTTGTAAATCTTTCTTGGTTTGGATTGAAAATGGCAAATGGAACTGGTTCATTAGAATGAGTTCGTATCTTACAAGGAGTTAGATGATCTGGTAAGACTCCGATGACTAAATCGTTCTGAAATTGAGATTCCGCTTGAATTATTGGTTTCATAATTTTTTCATCAAAATCTTTTAAAGCTTCAATTTTCTTTTGTGGGTCTCCAGTATGTCCCATCTCATCAATTGCTTCAATATGCAAATACACGAAATCTTTATCTTTTAATTCATTTATAGCGGCATTTACTTTCCCAGAGTAATTTGTATCTGGAAGTCCTGTAGCACCTTTTACATGCACAGGTTTCAATCCCACAGCAATACCTAACCCAAAGACTAAATCTACTGCTGAAATGACAGAACCCTTAAGACCATATTTTTCGTTAAATGGCTCGATATTAGGTTTTTTTCCGCCACTCCATGGCCAAATATTTGATGCTATATTCTTTCCATGTGATTTCCTATTTTGGTTTATTTCATGGGCAATAAGTAATGAAGCGCTTTTTTCAATTAGGTTGATAATTTTATTAGCAGTCTTTTGAGCTTTTTGATTATTACTATCTTGAGGAATTGGGAGATAATCTTTGTAAGGTTTATCGAGAATATCATGAGGGGGAGTGGTAGCAATTTTTTCAGAATATTTTTCTCCATTTAATTTTAAAATATGTCTATATTGCACACCTGGATAAAAATCAATTCCTTGCTCTCCCAAATTGTGTTGTAACATTTTTATTAATTTTTGTCCCTCTGGAGTAGAGATATGCCCGGAAGAATAATCTATAATTAAGCAATTTTCGATAGTAATTAAATTACATCTAAATGCGAGATCTGTGTCATTTAAAGGAACATTCGCACTTAACGCTTCTAATGGACCCCGTCCAGTAAGATCTGTTTTAGGATTATATCCCATAATCGTCATATTAGCACATTCACTACCTGGTTTCATCCCTTCAGGTATACTTTTTAGCAATCCCATCTTCCCATGAGATGCGATCCAATCCAAATTTGGAGTTTCAGTAGCCTCAAAGATGGTCTTATTTCCAATGCTTTCAATTGGCCAATCTGCAGCTCCATCACAAATTATAAGAATATATTTCATTAAGTCAATTAATAAACAGTATTTAAGATTTTTTACTATTAATTCCTATATGGTGCTTTAAGAACTTATTCTTTACTATTTAATATTTGGTTCTTGATAATTTCTCAACACAAAATGTATTGATTTTTTCAAATCTCCTAAATTTATTTTCTTTAATGCGGAAAATTCTAAATATGGCAAGGAATGAGCATAATCATAATTGAACTCATCTAAATTGACAAAATTTAGACCATATTGTTGTGCGGTGGTGATAAAATAATTAATAATCCTTTTTTTATCAAATACAGAGACTTTGTCAATCTTGTTAATTATAATTACTATAGGAATTGAGTATTCAAGTAAAAAAGTGATGAGTTCAAAACTTAAAGGTATTGTCTTTTTCTTTCTATAATAAAATTTTTCAAGTTCATCTTCGATTCTTAGAATATTTATTACTACTAATCCTAAAAAATAGTCATTATGGTTTTTCTCGATATGACCTACAATTTGTTTTTTAATATGTTCTTCACGTCGGTGGCTTGCCTGTTTCGCAAATCCAAAACCTGGGAGATCCACAATTTCATACTGCATGCCCTCTTGATATATTGGTTTAATCAACAAGGTACTTCCCGGAGTCTTTCCTATTTTTCCTTTGAATTCACTTGGATTAGGTAAAAGCAATTTAGTTATTGTACTTTTTCCAACATTCGAGTTTCCAATTACTAATAACTTAGGATGATTATGATAAGGCATAATAATGGATAAAAAAATCTTCTATAGAAATAATAACTAAGGAAAAGCAATAAAATTTTGGTGCTCAACTCTATAATAGAGATGTAAATAAGAATTAAGATATCATTTTATTTTTTCATATGCTCTCTCAAATACATATTAACCGTTTCATAGGGAGATAAAATTCCTTCCAAGTACTTTTTTCTGGCTTTTTCCAAACATTCTGGACAGATAGCTAGCTGTAAGTCGTTCTTAAATTCTTTTTCACATTCTAAACAAATATGATATTCTTGAGTGGATAACAAATCAAACACCTTTATTTGAAACTAATATAGATAAGTTAACGAAAACAGGTTTAAATATAAGATGAGACTATAGATTTATTAAAAAATTCGAAAGTGATGAGTCTAGATAAATTTTAAAGGTCAGAGAAATCATCCTTTAAAAATTCTCGAAACATTTTCTTTTTCTTTTTATCTTCTATTTTTGGTTTGGTAATGATCGGATCTCCTGCTTTCTCTAGTATCTCCTTTAATTTGCTTGTATCATAATTAATTTTAAATTTGCTTCCAGTTTGATAACGAACGATTTGCGTATTTTCTATTTTTAAGCGCAAAATATAACCTAACCCAAAATAAAACTGATGTTCGGGTATTGGATTAATAGGAGATTTACTTGTGTCTTCTTTTAGTAAATCATACAGTATAAATTTACTTGCAGTATGGTCCTCAACTTCAAACACTAGATAGTAGAGAGCATGATACCAGATCTTATCTCTTTTATCCTTAATATATTCTAAAAAATCCTCTTCAGTGATTATTTCCTTCTTCTCTTTTTCCTTCTTTTTCTTAAGCTCTTCTTGAATTCGCCTCTCAATATCATCAGAGAGAGAAGAGGAAGATTGTTGAGTGGATTTTATTTCCTTAGATATTGATTCTTCTTGCTTAACTGTATCTACTGCTTGTTGCATTTGGATAAGTTCTTGGAGATCCATTTTACCTATATCGGAAAAATCTACCATCATTTCTTCCTTAGTTTCTAGTGTTTCATCTACTTCATTAACTTCTTGGAGCTCTTCACTCGGAGTAATTTCCTTGGGAATTTCTTGTGTTGTTAATCTTTCTTCAGCCTTGTTTGCGTCTTGAAGCTCTTCGCTTTGAGTAATGTCCTTAGGAATTTCTGGTGATTCTGTTGTTTCTTCAATTTCAACGACTTCCAAAGTTTCTTCATCTGCTTGAATGTTTTCTACAGTATCCTCGACCTCTTTTACATGGAAGATTGCTTCTTGCATAGCTTCAATTTCTTCCAGTTCTAGATCTTCTAGATCAGAGAAGTCAGATTTAAGTTGGGAAATTTCTTGTAAATACGTTTCATAATCATCTTCTTCATCATTAATAATATCTTCATCTTGATTATCTGACATATTCAATTACCTCTAGGAATCTTGTGATTTCAAAATCTTTCTGAAATTATAAAATCCGATATTCAATAATATTATGAAAATAAAATAATTAAAATTAATTTATACATTAATCCAAATTAGGATATGGAAACATTAAACTTAGAAAATTATAAAGGGATTATTTTTGATTTGGATGGAGTTATATACGATATAACGAATGCTATCACGAAAGCCGTTGAGGATGGAGTAGAAAAATATAAACTGGAAGTAAAGATTGATGATGTTTTACAAGAAATAGCTCATCTAATTGAAGAGATACAACATTATCC
>JAWOFX010000023.1:0-5363 GCA_046497275.1 Promethearchaeia archaeon
TATATTAGAAACTCTTCCTTGCCCTGTTTCATTTAAAACTTTATAATTAAGAAGTTTTGAGGCATTAGCTATACCTGAAAAATATTTATACTCTGGAATATAAAATTCTGGAAAAAATCGTGAAAATGAATTTATTGAAATATTTGGATCTTTATTTGTTTTTTTATGATATTTTACCCTCAAATCATATAGTCCCAAATTATCTTCTGTTATTTGGTGATTAAATGAATGGAAAATATCTTTTTCCAAATGATAAGAAAAACCTACTAAATCATCCTCATAAAATAATTGATACCACAATTTATCAATTTCAAGCGGAGAAAAAGATACTGAAGAATTTATAACAATAGATGTTTCTGGTTTTGAAACATTAAAAGTACATAATTTTATTGAATAATTACCCGGATTTATATCAGGTTCAAAAATATCTGAATGAGTGAAATTTTTCGAAATCTTAATTTCAATAGGATTGGACGAGTTATAAGGATATTTTCCTGTCCCAGATATAACTGAAGCTAATAAGGTTCCATGGCCATTATCATCCTCTGCCGTATCCGATACGTTAATAAAATTAATATCCTCTATGATTTTATCAGTTAGATACTCATGAGATCCATCTATTCCGGTATCTAACAAGGCAATAGAAGCTTCAGTATCACCATTAAAGCCTAAGGCACCATCCGAAATATCGAAGGATCCCGTTTGGATGGATGCATAATTCATCTGAGCATCGATAATACTATTTGATTCTACATATATATCCTCATAAAGATTTTCAAATAGAGTTTTATTATCTTCAGAAGGCATTATACCGTAAAATCCGCTAAAAGATTCAAAAGACTCATTCCATCGCCCTATAATAGTCCCTCCATATATTTTAAAATTTTGTTCAATATCTTTATCATAAGAACTTGTTTTAAGGAATACAATCACATTTGGGTTATATTTTTCATCTGATGATCTAATATTAAAATCATTAATTCTTTCAGTACCATAATCGTTTAAGAAAGAACTAATATTTGGAAATATCATGATTAAAATTGATAAAATAATAAGAGATAACAAAAAAATTGATTTTATCTTAAGCCTCATTTTTGCACCTCCGTTTTATTATTGGAAGATATAGATTTATCATTATTAGTTAGATACTCTTTCAAATCTACTTCGATGTTCAAAATAGTGTCTCTAGATGTTAAATGTAAGATTCTAATCTCATTTCGTTCAATTTCTTGCCTTTTTTGTTCATTTCTTTTTACATAAATTCCATAATAGATTATAATAGCTAACCCTATAATGGCTGGAAGCAATAAAAATAAGTATTGAGTATTTAATGGTTGAATAACTTTTATTTGTAATTCATTGGAACTTGATTTTTGTTCGAATAGGTAATAATACTCAATTGAAGCACCTTGAAGAGTACTGATTGCTTGAGTTTTAGCCTTTAATGTATAATTAAAGTTGAGTATTTGATTTGGATTAATTATCGGAATCTTATAGATTAATCTTCCATCAATTAAAGAAAAACCATCTTGCGGAAATCCTAGCATATCATTGATATTCAATTCTTTTATACAGATTGTTCCTGTATTTTCAATTTTAATATTTACAGTAATTATATCTCCAATTTCAACTTGGTTTTTATTTACTGTCTTTATAATGCTAAAATTTATTTTTCCTATAATTAATGGTCTCGATTTTCTAATTTGAATTAAATTATTACTTTTGGGTGATACAAAGTTAATTGCGGGATAAAAATATCCTTTCCAATCAGTCTTATTTATAATTATTTTTTGGGATTTTGTTATATTATAAGTAATATTATTAAAAACTAATAATCCATCATCTATTCTTTTTAAGTCTCCATATATATCTCTGGTAGATATACTAATATTTTTCAAACTTGAATCTTCTCTACCAACATTTTTAACATTCAAAGTGATATTAAATAAATCAAGAATTTCTGGATTTATATCTGACGTATTTAGACAAATATCTATTATGTTTAAATGAGGATAGTGGGAATTATAATCAACTGGTGCATTATGAAATATATCTTCAGGATTTGATGATAGTGATTTTAAATTTTTATTATCAGAGATAATGCTATTATTATATTTTACATTTATATCATCCATAATACCTGAGTTCGGTATATAAAAGGAGAACTGAACATATTTCTCTTCTGAGGGCTTTAATTTGTTATATTTTAATATTAAGTGATTATTAATAATTGAAAAATTATTCTGATTATCTAATATTCCAGGAATTGGCACTTCGAGTGAAATATTTTTAGCAGTCTCACAGCCAATATTTTTAACAAGTATACTATAATTAACTGATTCACCGGGAATTGTAGTATAATTCGATAATTCAGCAAAACAGACTAATGAGGCCATATTCTCAGTACTCAGAGTAATTGAATTTGAATAAGAATAATATCTCACACTCCCGTTTTCAGATGAGTACTTTATATTAGTTTGCATATTGTATGGATTAACATCCCTATCTTCAAAAAAAATATCAATATTATCTATAGAAATATTAAAGGTATCCGAATCTTGATTTCGGATCCTAAAAATCATTGAATAATCTCCCTTTTGGCTGTCTTGGAACAACCAATCAATACTGTCATTATATTTAGTGATAGAAAAAATTCTGGTACTATTTTCGCTCACTCTTAAGTAAGGTTGTAGATTTTGGTATTCTTCTGATTGAAAATCAAAAATTTCGAATTGGGTACCTCCGGAAGAATCAGTAAGATTGATTTCAATTGAAACTCTATCAATTGAATTATTTACTAAATTAATTAATGAATTATTTGTAGCTAAAAATTGTACTTCAACTTGTTGTTCCAGATCTTCCTGCTGAGATAAAATAATCCAACTTTTATTATCATTATTTAAAGCCATTTCAGGAGTAGTTGAACCATATTCCTCCCCAACTATAATATTAGGTAAATTTTCTTCGGAATCAATGGTAAAATTTATCATATGAAATTTTGTAAAGGAATCTAAATTAGAAATAGAATAATTTTCAGATAAATACGATATTTCTTTACCAGGGTCCAATTTCCAATTTTCATTATTCCAAACACTATATAGATTTGTAAAGGCTGATTTTAAATCATTTTTTGACATTCCCAAATTAATAATTAATGTTGGATATCCTTCTGGATGAGCAAGAATATCTATTACCTCATTCATTTTTTCATTATATGGATACAAGTTAGTAATATTAAAGGGATCGGGGAAATAATAATCAGCAGCGCCATCTCCATATGTATCAAAGGAAAATATTTTTGGATCCTCATCAAAATTGAAAAATTCCTCCAATGAGTTATATTCTGTATATTCTTGACCCACGATTTCCCATATTGTTTCTTTCAATTCTTCAGCGTATAAAGGATTACCTCCTTCTAGATATACCAATATTGGGAAAATATCATCTAATGTAATAGGGATAATCGTTGGAACACCCCAAGCGGTTTCATTACCTACATTAGTGGCTGTAATATTAAAATTAAATTCCCTATAAGCGCCATATGTTGCATTCTCTCCAATCAATTGTGTCTGAATTTTGACATTTGGGTTAGAACCAAAGAATTTATATGAAAAAGAATAATCATCTAATGGTTCTAATATGCCTGCCGGATATCCTTGGATACCGGTGAAACCTAGCAAAGGAAGGAAGTTAATAATATCATAATCATCCCGTAAATTAACAGGATTAACATAATTTTGTTTTAAACCTCCATCATCTCTCCATATCAATTCGAAAGAATAATTCTCCAAGGTTTGGATGTCAAAATCAATATCGGCTAAATATAGAATTAATCCAAGTTGATCTAAAAGTTGCTGATTAAATTCTGAATATTTAGGGTAAATGTTTGTGATCTCTGAACAGAGAACGTTTGTATCTAAAGCAGTTAAAAAGGTCCCCATTAGATTATTATAAATTTTATCGCTGGGCTTTAAAGAACTTTCCATATAATTTAATGAATTAAATAGATCAAATTGATACTCATGATTATCTATTTTATGGAATCCTTTATTTTGTCCCTCATATTGGACTTCAATTATTGTATAATGAGAATTCTTTTTCAAGGAGAAGTTTCCAATAGTTTCAGAAATCTGATCTAAAGTTTCAGTAGAGGCACTTTCATTGATACCTATAAATGAACTTAAATTTTCAAATAAATCTTCATTCTCCTCGAGAATTGTATTGAATTGATCGAATGTATCTTGAAAATTAGTATCTTGTAATAAAGGCGAAATAGCAGCACCAGTATTAAAATCAATTTGATCATTTCCCATAGCAATTTTTTCTTGGAAAAATTCGGGGTTATTAACTAAGGCATATGAAAGAGAAAGATGTTTACTAGAATAATAACTATAATCCATAAGGCGATTAATATCAAAAGCTTTCCAATACCCGTCTTTCGGGATATTACTTGTCATTTCTTCCAATAATATATTCCATTGTGGATAATAACCAGTAAATGGAAAAAAGTATGGATCGGATGAATTTACGTTTAAAATATCTATTTTAAATTTTCTTTTAATGATCTCGAAAGCTCGTTCGGCTCTATCTTCCACATCTTGAGGACTTAATTCTTTATCATAATATAAAAATCCTGCAAATGAGTTAAAATTTGTAGCAAAATAGTCTTCTATGTTTCTTGTCGTTAAAGGGAGGGGAAAAATTTCTGACTGTATACCATTAGAAGCACTAATAAATATATTACATCGGTAGAAAGCAGGATCACCAGTATCAAAATTATTCAAGATATTTGTATCATTTGTAAAAATTGAATGTTTATGTAAAGATATATTACTTGCTATGTATGTGTTTATCTGCTCTGCATATAAATCGTTCCCAGCAATATCTGACGTTTTTATTTTATTAGTTTTTTCATCATTGAGTTGGTTTAGATTAGAACTTTCATAATGTATTGAAAATAAGAAAGGAATGGTAAATAGGAATACCAATGAAAATATGATAATTGCTTTTTTTTTAGATTGAAGTATCGTTTATTACCTCCTTTTACACAGTTTCTCTATATATTTCGACTATTTTACTTTTCCTCGCTTTCCATAGTAGCGCTTTCATTCCAAAATAGATGAATAATATTGAAATTCCATAAATTACCAGAAAACTTGTCCACGGAAAATAAAATTGATAAGGTATATTACTCATCAAACTTAAACTGGATCCAAAAAGCCAACCAGTTGCGCCACCAACAATTACACCCACTGTACCGCTACTTAACATAATTATCAATGCTTCCACAATGAAAAGCTTATTTATTTCTTTTCCCTTCAGACCTAAGGTTCTTACTATTCCTATCTCTTTTTTTCTCTCAA
>JAWOFX010000024.1:0-13501 GCA_046497275.1 Promethearchaeia archaeon
ATATTGAAAACACCAGTAATCGCCAGCACTTTTAATAGGTTTGAATTGAATACACTCATTTCAATTGGATCTAAAAAAGGTCTTCGTGCTCCAATCATACTATCACATTCAACGATGATATAACCGATTCCTTTCTCCTTGAATTCTTCAATAGCTTTTTTAGCTGGAGCATCAGAAATAACAATCGCAGGTATGTTTCCAACTAATTCTCGTGCAGCTTTAGGTCCCTTTAATGCTGCGTTTGGGGATGACATCAAAATAAGATTGGGATTAAATTCTAGTAATTTTTTCATAGTTTCAACGCATTCTTCTGGAGGATGCATTTTAGGTCCGGAAGTCACCTCTCGAAATATAACTCGCTCTCCTTCAGCACGTTCATCTATCAGAAATGATAAGAGTACAGAAGATCCAATAGTTCCATTTTTTAACACACCAATGTTTAATTTTCCATTCATTTTTTACACCATATCAATTTTGCTTGATAAATTAGAATATTATAATTTTATATTATTAAATAATATTTTTAGACTTTATTTTTAAATTGATCAAAATCTTATTAATAGTATTCATAAAAACTTAATATCAATTATGAATTAAGAGAAAGTACCTTATTTTTCAAAAAAAAGAATTGAGAGGATATAAAATGGAATTAAATGGAATTGAAATTACTGACACGTTTTGCGAAGCTTTCTCCGGTTATTTTGCTCGGATAATTGTCACAGCTACGAATAAGACATGGTTAGATATTTGTGCTCACGAGGCTACTGGGTATGGAACTTCCACGATTCATTGCGATTCTGAAGCCGCATTAGATGTATATATCTCCCCAGACGAAACCCCTGATAACCGTCCTGGAGCTGCTTTGATGTTTTTTATTAATGATAAGAAAAAAGTTGATTCAGTTTTATTAGGACGCATCGGACAATGTATTTTAACCTGTCCAACTACAGCCTGTTTTGATGGAATGGAGGAATCTCTGGACCCAGAAAAAGAATTCGAAGTAAAAACAGGATATAAATTAAAATTTTTTGGGGATAAATTTGAAGAGAAACTTGAGGGAAAATTTGATTTTGAAGCATGGAAAATCCCTGTTATGGATGGAGAATTCATCGTTCAAAGTGTTTTTAGAGCTGGTAAAGGAATTGCTGGTGGAAATTTCTTAATTATTGGGAAGGATCAATCATCAACCTTAGCAGCGGCAGAAAAATCAGTGAAAGCAATGAAAGATATCCCTAATGTAATCGCACCATTCCCAGGAGGAGTTGCTCGTTCTGGTTCTAAAGTGGGATCTAAATATGATTTTCTGGGCGCGTCTACTAACGATCCCCTCTGTCCTACCTTAAAAGATAAAATAGATAATTCCCTTTTAAGAGAGGGAGAAAATTGTGTTTATGAAGTGATTATTAACGGGGCAACTGAATCTTCGATAAAAACAGCTATTAAGTTGGGAATTCAAGCTGCTGTTGAACTCCCTGGGGTAATGAGAATCTCTGCAGGGAATTATGGCGGAAAACTTGGAAAATTCCAATACCAATTGCACGATATTTTGGGTTAAAAATAATAATAAATGAGAAATTTAAAAATATTTTAAAAATTTTTTATTTCCTTATAATTTTTTCTACAATCTTCTTTTTATTTTTTTCTTTGTTGGTTTCTCTTCTTCCTCTTCTTCTGGTTGCTCTTTTTGGGGACTCAATTGTTTTTTAACTGGTTTAGATGGTTTTTTTTTACTGATTTCAGGTGTTGGTTTTTCTTGTTTTTCGATTCGAGAAGAGAGTAATCTATTTCCAAGAAAAAGTCCAATCAATACACCAATAATTAGACCAAAAATTAGAGTTAACCATGGCATAATTAGTCCCAGAGCATCTGGAATGATTCTTATCTGTTGAGGACCTTGTCCATAATCAGAAGTAATCGTTGTAGTCCCCCCTTCAGAATCAGTTGCAGAAATATATACTAACCATGTTCCACTGATTAAATCTACTGAACGTATTAGTATTTCGAGATTCTCATGATATAATTTAGTAATATTGAACCATTCATCTTCTTCATTGAGAAGCGATACGGTTACATATTCAATAGTGCCATCATCATCTGTAACATTTACTGTGAATATGATATCATCCCCATAAAATATAGATATCGCTTCTGTTTGCGGTCTATCATTAATTTTGTAGCTGTTAATATCTGGCAAAATGTTTTTCACAGTTAGATAAGATATATATGAACTTAATCCGCCATCTGGATCTACTGCAGTAATATTGATTAAATACTGTCCGATTGGTCTTCCAGCTGGGATATTTAATGTTATGGTAAATGCATTATTAGAACTTCCAGATTGAGTTTCGGGATCAAGTTTTATTCCCAAAGGAGTCGTTAATTGGAGAGAGACATTGATATTTTCTGTAGTTGACTCAGCATCGGAAACATTAACCGAAACGTCAAAATTTACTGTCCTATAAATATCATCTGGAATGATTAAACTGGAAGGAATAATGGTTGGGTTACGATTAAGAACTTTGAATCGGAAATAGATAGGTTTCGTTTTATCATTTTGATCTGTTAAATTGACTTTAACATAATAAAACTTATTCAATTTTGTAAAAATGGTATGATCAAGAAATAAAGCAAATCCTTCTATGTTATTTCCAGATATATACATAAGTGTGACTTGATTATCGTAATCTGTGCTATTTACAATTGAAACTTGAAAGGTAAATTCATAGGTAGATATATTTTTTATAAGGATTTTTACATTTAAGCTGTCGTTTATATAACCCTCATTATTATAATTTGGTGGAAAATCCGCAGCATAATAATTAGAATTAATAAAAATTTGAGTTTCCGTGTTATTACTATTTAATAAAACATCAAATTCATCATATAGTTGGAAGGTAACAATAGTGGTTCCATTTGGAACATAATAAGGGGCAGTGTAAGTGTATGTAAAATTTGCTCCAGTATCATACTCCATGTTATAAATATCCTTTGATCCTCCAGGATATAAAAATTGAACTTTTGTATAATTTACATTAGAAAACTCTGTTGTATTAATTTTAATAAGTATAGATTCAAATAGAGAGATAATATTTGTATCATTAAAATAAATATATTGTGGACTGATAGAACCAGAACCATTATCTGAATTTTTTATTCCATCAGAATCAGATAAAGGCTGATCTAAACCCATAGGTTGGTATAATATAGATCCATAAATCACTGTAAAAAGGATTATAGAACAGATTAAGCATTTTTTATCTATTTTCATCTTTATCTCCTTAAAAGTTTAGTTTTCATTTCTTTATTTTTGAAATACAAAAGGATTGCGATTGGTATAATGATTGGTAAAATATAGAAAAGAACTAAATTCATTACTGAAATCAGTGTTTGAACCTCATAATAGAAGCTCATTTGTTCATTTCCCATACTATCTTTTAAAACAAATTGATATTTTTTTACGCTAAAATCATAAGGATTGTAAGTAGGCACGAAACTTGCTTCTATTCTGTTCTCTCCGGGAATTAATTCTTTTGTCTGGATTAATTTTCCATTAATATAGAGAGTAAAGGATTCAGAAGTTCTTTTATTATTTTTAAGTTCTAATACAAAATACGCACGAGACCACTGTGCTACTCTTGATGGGAAAGAAGCTTCAAGTACTTCGAATTTATCAACCACATCAATGGTAAATGATTGATTATAAAATAATATATTAGATTTGCTAATTTCCATCACTAATTCTATAGAATTAACTTTAATCGAGCTGGAAAGGTTTAAATTTTTTGTAATGGTAATAGCCTCTCCTTCAGATAAAGTATACTCTTTATGATAATCTTGAATATAAGAACCCAGAAAACTTAAATTAAAGGATTGGGTTTCATTTAAAAGAAAATTTTCCAAGTTTATTGAAATTAAAAGGATATCTCCCTCAACAACTTCTCTATCATAGGCAATCTGAGATAAATATAAGGAATTTCTAATTTCCACTTCTATTGTATGATTCAGGAAGACGGTGGTACCATTTTTTAATAGAAAATAAAAATCGGTCAGACCTAATTCAGCACTATTGATTATTGAAAAATTTATCCAAATATTATTTAATTCTGAAGAATTTAGAAGGATTTCTCGAGGTGTATTTATAGAAATATCTAATTTTGTTCCAAGAGAAAGCGTTAGATTCATATCATTATTTCTGGAATTATTCAAAATCAAGGTGATGTTTCTTTTCTCCCCTTGAAAGAGATAGTTTAAGTCTTCCAAACCAGAGATATATCTGATACCTGAAGCTACTGTGAATTGCATAGTAGTATTTGCAAGGCTGAAATAGGTAGTATTAGCCCATATATATATTAAATATTTATCTCCTATAGGTAATGACTCATCTAGTGTATAGGAAAAAATATAACTTCCATTTTCATTAGTTGTATAACTATTTTCTAAAAATACGGTATTATTCGGATATCTTAATTGATAAGTGATACTTGCATCAGGAATATTATAGTCAAAAGTATTAGAAGTGAAAGTATAATTTGTTTTTATAACCAATTGTTCTTGATTGAAAATAAATTCGGGAGCTATTCCCGATTTGTTAAACTCTGAATTTAGTGAGGTTTTTTTATAAAGATCAAATGCAAACAAATAGGTCTCAGTCAATCTCAAATTAGATAAAAGATTTTTATCGGCATCTGAAGTTTCTTTATCATATGCATTAACACTATTATTATAAAAATTGCTCTCAAATGTCTCATATATTGCAGTAGCGTTTTTATAATATGAAATATTGGCAGAAATATCGAATAATTTTAAACACGCTTTCATCATAAAAGCATTATCTTGAAGTAGTTCATTAGAAGTTGCAGTTACCCAATTAGCACTTACACTATCATAAAATGGATTACCAAATCGTAAATCAGATTCAATTATCTTATCAAAAATAAGAGTCGCATTTGTTAAATACTCATTTTCATCCGTTAATAACCAAAACTCAATTAACGCAAGAATACCAATAGCATTAGTTTGTAAATATTTATCTGTATCGAAAATTGTTAAAGATGTATCTGAACTATAGTAATAACCATAATTAGTCTTATCCCAGAATTTTTCTGTAAGAGTTATCATTGTTTTATTTGCTAAATCCTGAGCCATCCCTCGAACTGAACTATTAAACTTATTATTCCGAGCTAACTTTGATAATGTTAATACAGCATATAAATTGCTTTCTGCATAAATATCTCCATTGGATGAGTTATAATCTAAAAAGATTTCGTTTGTGAAATTCCAAAATTGAGGAGAATTAATTAATTGGAGCATTTGATTCAGGTTATTTTTATATTCTATAGACGGACTTTCTGGTATATTTTCAAGCAAAAGGATAATTGGCATTAAATTATCAATTAAATTTCTTTTAAAATTAGTGCTTCCTGAGCCAGTATCGAAGGATTCTATAAAACCATAATCATATTCGCCTTTTCCGTTATACCAGAGTGGTGTTGACTTTAAATCTAAATAGGCATCATAAATTTCAGAAGAATTAAGGTCATCAACATAATTTTTGAGGGTATTATACAACAAGAGATTATCAAGTGAATAAACTCTATGATCTATGATATCTCCATCAGAATCTCCTTCCCTATAATATGTATTTATAATGAATTGACTGAAATTAGAAAGATAATTTGATTCAAAAAAATTCCATATCTTATCAAAATTTATGGTATATGGATCTTGCAAAACTGAATCAGGAATGTTTTGAGTTTTTATTGGGTATTGGTGAAAATCATCAAATTCATTTTCATCATTATTAAAAGTTTCTGATGCGTTTGGCAATGCAGAATTGAAGAAACCAAATAATGTAAAGTTCAAAATAATTGTTGAAATTAATAATAAAGTAAAAATATTCAATTTTTTTTTTTGAATTTGGTTCCTTGGAAATAAGGATAACTTTTTAAGTTTCATCAATAGGTGATAATCACAATTATAATAAATTAAATAATAGATATTATATTCTTAAAAAATTCTTTTTATTAAAATTTTTTCCGCAAACACCCAGAAAATATTAAAATATATAGAAAATAATATTGAAAAAACTATAATTTGCTTTCAAGTAATTTTTCTCTGATTATTTCTGGAATTTTAGGGATTTTTACCCTTATTTGTTCCATAGAATCTCTATCTCTTATAGTTGCTGAATTATCCTCAAGAGAATCATAATCTACAGTAATACAAAATTTAGTACCTAATTCATCTTGTCTCCTATAACGCTTCCCAATAGAACCAGATTCATCATAAAATGAGGTTATTAAATTATCTTGAAGAACTTGATAAATATCTAATGCAAGGTTTCTTATTTCTTCTTTATTTTTAACTAAAGGAAATACTGCTACCAAATTAGGAGCTAAATACGTTTTTAATTGTAAATTAATTCTCTCATCTTCCACTGTAAAATTAGTTTCAAGCAAAGTATAAATGATACGATCGATCCCAAATGCCACCTCAAGGATTTGAGGAATCTCTTTTTTATTAGTATCTGAGTCCATTGCTATTTCAAAATTACGGTTAGAAAAAGCGCCATGTCGTTTTAGATCATAATCAGTTCTGTCATGGATCCCACATATTTCAACCCATCCATACTGTTCTGTTTTTATTTCTAAATCCCATGCGTCATCCGCATAATGGGCTCGTTCACTCGGGCTATGCTGCCTATAGCGAATTAGATCATCAGGATATCCTAATTTTTTTGTGAGATAATGAGCAAGGAATAGACAATAAGCATATGCTGGTTTTTTCAATACGTCATTTTTTATTGCTTTTCCTAAACTTATTAACTTGGGATCTTCTCTGTTTTTCTCTTGCAATTTCCAGTCTAATAATGGTAATTCCTCATCTTTGACCCCATCAAATTCATCAAATTCATATTCTTGCTCCTTGCTTATGAACATTTGCAATTCAAATTGATCAAATGAGCGCATTCGTAAAACACCTTGTCTTGGAGAGATTTCATTTCTGTAAGCTTTCCCAAATTGAAATATTTTTATGGGATAATGACGTCTCATAACTTGATCCAATCGATTGAAAAGAAGATACGTTGTAGTAGCTGTTTCTGGTCGTAAATATGCAATTGTGTCGGTACCTACTTTTGTCTTAAGCATTAAATTATATTCCTCAATTTTTTCGAAATTTGTATCACATTCTGGACAAGTTAAATTATTTTTTTGAATAAGGACTTCCATTTCCTTAAAGGAAAGGCCGTCAATCATCAAATCAGGTAAAGCTTCTTTAAGAAATTTATCAGCCCTGTAAACGGAATTACATTTATGGCATCTCATAACAGGGTCAATAAAGCGCTCTAAGTGGCCAGAGGCTTCCCATACAATTTCAGGCATGATTGTAGGGCACTCTACCTCACCAAAACCAAAAGATCTCAATTCTTTTCTAAAAGTTGATAAGATATTATTTTTAAGAGCCATTCCAGCTGGACCCATAGAATAAAATCCTGCTAATCCACCATATATCTCTGGAGATGGACCCCAAATAAATCCCCTTCGTTTAATTAAACTGTTGAAAGTATCTATATTGTCTTTAATCTTCATTGTAAAACCTTCTTATATCTATAAAGTTATATTATTAGACGATCAATTGATATAATTTGATATATATTCTTAAAACACAGTAAAGATTAAGAAATTTTTGATAGAAAAAAATGGAAATATACTTCACAAATAATTTTAATAAAGATTAAATAATAGTAAAAGAAATAAGAATATATATAAATAGGATTAATAAAATTAGATAATTAAAAATTAATCGCAATTTGTCTATATTTAAGAGTTGAATCGAATGGTATTTACTATGTTTCAAGGTGATCCCTTCACTAATTTTGGATTTTATGATAGTATAGAATTGGGGCTCTATATGGTTATTGTTGGTTATTTCTTCTTAATTTTTGCATACTTTCTAATAATGAGATTTAGAATATCAAAAAAATCATATTGGTTCTTTTTCTCCTTACTTTTCATCGCGTTAGCCGCATCTAGAGTCTTTTTCATAATATATGATTTTTATATTCCAGAAATAGATAACCCATCAATAACGACTGATGATGAATTTGTAGTAGCGACATTTATGATAATTTTTCGATTTGCTACCTTTTCTACATGGATGGCAACAACGTGTTTAATGGGGATGTTAGGCATTTTATTATTACCACCAGACACTAAGTTTGAAAAGAAACCTACTGAAGACAGCGATAATAAGATATTGAAGTTATTTTATGCAAATATGGATTATATAAAATATTTTTTAAGGTTTTTATTGATGCTCTGTCCAATTATTTTGAGTATATTAGCATTTACTTTACCAGATGGAGTTTTTATTGAGAAGTCGATTGTAGATAATTATTCTACCTCAATAACTCCAATTTATATTAATATTGCTGGATGGGAATATCCCGTTGGGCGGTTCATATTTAATTTTATATTTCAACCCTTATTCGTTGCAATTATTCCGTTTATTTTTCTTTATCTCGCGTGGAAAACATATGGCGTTCTTAGAAGATCATATCTTCTTAATGGAATTGGATTTCTAATCTATTATGTAGGGAGAATCGTAAGAGGCTTATTTGAGGTTATTAATTGGCCAAATGTTCAATCTTTTGTCCCTCCCTTATTAATTTTATTGTCATTACTCCTAATAGTTATAGCAAATAGTTTTGAGGCTTTAAGATAAGAATTATTTTTAAGATCTCTACTCTAACTTTATCTTTTTTAATATTTTTCGATAGAAAGAGTTTAAAATATGAGTTCCTATTTTATAAATATTGAAATAAGATTAGGGAAAAATTATGTCGATCCATGGTAACCAGTATCTATTACCTTTATTTATGAAAGAGGAAACTCAAGTTCCTTTTTTACAAGATGATGATGAATTAACATTGGCTTTTTATTTAATATTAAAAGACTTAAAGAAGAACCATAAAGTATTATCATTTTCTAGATTGTTGTGGCCATTATTGTCCATTCCAGGAACAATTTCCACTCATATTTTCTTAGATGGAGTGAAAATCTTTTCAAAAAAGGGAAAATTTACAAACCCTCCACGTCAACCTTTAATCGGTCATATTCTGAGAAATGTAGATAATTTATCTAAGATTGGACAATTAGAAAGAATTAAAAGCGTTTTAAGCTATGAGGATCAAGAAGCAGAAGAATTGGGAAAAGGAGAGGAGTCAGAATATCAACCCTTTGAAATTCCATCCTTGATAAATCCTAGATTCTTGAATACGCTTGAAATGTTAATTCCTCAATTGCAGTATAGCCCTATTGAAGAATATATGCCATTAGATACTCCGCTATCGACTGAAGAAGCACTAAATATTTCTGAAAAATACCGTAATATTATTGAGACTTTGAAAGGAAATGCTCACAGATGGGAAACGCAAATTGAATTGATTGGGGATAAAGTTGATAAGTGGTTAACTGAATTGAATGTGGATCTTAAAGACATAGAATCACGCTATCAATCTAAAATCAAAAAAACTTCTTCAGCTATTGATAACCAACAAGTAAATGAAAAAATCAATTTGGAACAAGATAAAATAGAGCAATGGAAGCTTAATGAGAAAAAACGCCTTATTGATAATTTAGCAAATCAATTCACCACCTTAGATCGCCATCTTGAAAATATACTAAAAAAAAATAGATTTTATAGCAATAGTGATATTTTAAAGAGAAAATCTTTTGAAGATTTAATTCCAAGTATTGATCGTCATTTTTCGTTTTTAGATGAGAATTTAACCCATTTAAGTTCGGATATTATCGATATACAAGAAAAGTTTGAAGAAATTAAACAAGAAGTTGCCAAAATTGACAATGAAGCAGAAATAAAATTAAACCAGACTAAAACTACTTTGGATGAGAAATTATTGACCAGAGATCAGAGAATTTCAGAATTTCAATCAGAACAGCAACAGAAGATTGAGGAGATTAATAAAAGACGAGAGCGGATCGAGATTTTGTTTCAGGAAGTTAAGAGAATAATATACCAGAAGAAACAAGACTGTTTGAATGAAGCAGAAGAACTTAAAAAATGGTCGTTAAATGATAATGACAAAGAATTCTTTGCTAAACCCATTAGATGGATCTATATGCCTTTTTATGCTATGTTTGTTGAAGATGAAGAAATGATGGAAGAGCATATGAAGATAATACTTCCGGGCTATGTTCTAAATGATAAAAATAGACTCTATAATGAAGCAACAGAGGCATTGGGAAGTCTAAGGGATCTGATTAATGAAAAAATTGAAGATGATATGCGTATTAGATCGAATTTTGAGTTTGCAGTTGAAAATAAAAACCTTATAAATGATCCAACTGTGAAAAAAAAATTACAAAAAGGATTATCATTGCTTCGGACTAAAAATGTAATCGATGAAGAAATTGATCAAAAAATTAGGTGGATGATAGAAAACTATATCCGAGATTAAAACTTATTTTATCTGAATATGAATCCTAAATCAAAAATCGAACTTAAAAAGAATAGAATTCGTGCCTTTTTTCATACTCTGGAAATAGAGAGGAAAGAGAAGGGGGAAATCTCTGAAGAGCTTCAAAAAGTCGAAAAGGAGGGCATGGAATACATTCAATTAAAATTACCTGTTGAAAGGATTACTGATACATTTGAAAATGATTTGAAACAAAAGATTGAAAATAAAGTTATTCGGGCAAATATACGGGAAGCTAAAGAAGAAGATTTAGATATTATAAAAGAAATTTATAATAAAGCTTGGTTAACGAGTAATACACCCTTTCGACAAATCGATGTTGATACTTTGGATAAGATTTTTAAAGACCCTGATACAATTTTTCTTATCGGAAGATTGTATGGAAAGGATGCTGCCTTTGCAATTTTGGATTTTGAGGGTCCAAATCAAGAATACGGTACGATCGCGGGGCTCGGCGTTATTCCTAAGTTCCAAAGAAAGGGATTAGGCACAATAGTAGGAATGGCTTGTTGGAATTATATAAAAAAAAATCACCCGAATGTTAAAGAATTACGAGCAGAAGTTTATAAGAATAATAAAGTATCCTATGGGTTCATTAAAGGACTTGGATTTGAAGAATTTGGAAGAAAGAAATATAAGAAAGAAGATTTTGAAGATTAATGTTAAATTATATTAACCTAATTTTTTATTCAAGTATTCATTTTTCTTATCAGAATGCCAGAATCTCGAGATAACTTAAAACAAAAACGGATAAGAAATTTTTTCTTGAGCTTTGATGCTGCTTGTACCGAGGAGAATGTTCAAGAAAAAGCGGAAAAAGAAGGATTAACATACATTCAGATGAAATTACCCGTGGAGAAAATTACAGAAGAATTTGAAAATGAAATTAAAAAAAAGGTAGAAAAGAGCTTTTTAGGAGCCAAAATACGGGAGGCAAAAGAGGAGGATTTGGAAACCGTTATGAACATTCACAATCGAGCCTGGATGACAGCTAATGAACCTTTTAGACCAATAGAGCTTGAATCCTTAAAGAAGATACATGAATATCCAGAAACGGAAATTCTAATTGCTAAAGTATATGGTAATGATGGAGGATTTATAATCCTCGACCGTGAGGGAGAGAATAATGAGATCGGCGTGATTGCGGGGCTAGGAGTTCTTCCAAATCTGCAAAGAAAGGGATTAGGGACAGTATTAGGTATGTCCGCATGGAACTACTTCAAAAAAAAAGACGTTACTGAATTACGTTGTGAAGTTTATAAGGATAATAGTGTATCCTATGGATTTATTAAATCTTTAGGATTTGAAGAATATGACAAAAAAACATACACCAAAGATGATTTTCTTCTAGATTAATATTTAACATGGATTATAATAAGTTTATTTTATTAATGAATTGATTTTTTCATCCAAAAGTTCAATATGATAATTATCGTGAAGTTCATAATAATATTTTCTTGCAATTTCGAAATGATTTATCGCAATTTCTGTTATGTTTCCCTCAAGATAGAGATCACCTAGTTTATTGTGAATCTTCGCAATTTCCTTGTAATAATCTAAATCCATAAAGATTTCTAATGCTTGCTCATAAAAATCAATAGATTCCATATTGTTTTTTAAATAATCATAATAGATATAGGCAATTTTAGTTTTAATCTCCCCTGTTTTAGCATCTTCTCCAAATTTATAATATATTTCGCTTGATAAATTGAAATACTCGATAGCTTTATCATAATTTTTCATAATTTCATAAAGATTTCCTAAAGCTTCAAGAATTGAGCTTTCTTTGATATTATCTTCTTCTATTTCAAAAATCCTAACAGATTCCAAGCTATTTAATAGAAAAGTTTCTGCTTTTTCAAAATTATTCCATAAAATATTTATTTTTCCTAAAAATAGATATATTTCCCATCGCATACGAGCCTTTAAGTAGATTGATAATTGCTCTCCAACCTTTTCAATCAATTCTAAAGCATTTGTTAGATAATTATAGGATTTTTCGTAATAATTTTCACCTAAATAAAAAAATAATTTACCGTATTTTGAATAAGTTGTAATTATTCCATAGAGATCATTTTTTTCTTTGAAAAATTGATGATTATTTTTAAGAATTTTTTTAATTCTCTCATAATCCTGCAATATAAATAGAATTTCCACAAGATTACTTGAGGATTTCACTTCTTCATACTTCATGTTTTCGTTTTCCGCTAATTCAATAGCTTTTTGATAATATATATAGGCATTTTCAATATCTTTCAATTGATAATAAGCATTTCCTATATTATTGTAAACTTGGATTAGTTTTCCATTATCTTTTAAATTTTTAAAAATATTTATTGCCCTTTTGAAATGATAGATAGAATCTTCAAAATATCCGATCTCCTCTTTGAGTAACCCAATCTCATTGTGTGTGATAGCCATTTTATTGAGATTATTTTCATTCTCAAAACTACTCAAGGCTCGTTCTAATTCTTTTAACGATTGGGATAAATCACGCTTTTTAAAATAAAGGCTGGCTTTTTCAAGAAATAAATCTCCTACACCTTCCCCATAGGGTTTTTGGTTAATTTGATCATCAATTTCAAGGATATTATTATCTATTTTATCATCTTCAATTATGTTTATATCGAAATCCCTATTCTCTTCAAATTCATAGTTCTGATCATCAATGTTTCTCTGATATTGGTGGGAAGATGATGTTGGTAATTCAGTTGGAAAGCTTGTTAATAATGGCTTATTACAATGATGACAAAAACGCCATTTCTCATCGATTGGTCTTTGGCAGTATGGACATAATTTCATTATTTATCATAATTTGTTATGTTTTCTAAAGATAAGAAAAAAATTTTGCTATATAAAAATATTCTTAATTATCAAAAAGTGCTTTTAGGTTCACAACTTTGAAGTTTTTTTATGATTATTTCTATATTTTTCTAAATCTTCTTGAATTTCTTGCTCATTCATCCCAAAAGAGTTTAAAAGAATTTTTAATTGTTGAATAGC
>JAWOFX010000025.1:0-13358 GCA_046497275.1 Promethearchaeia archaeon
TTATCCGCTTGGATGACTTGGAAATGCGCTTGTGTTGATATTCCGCTTGGAGGGGCAAAAGGAGGAATTATTTGTAATCCAAAAGAAATGAGTAATGGAGAATTAGAAAAACTCGCTCGAGCCTACATTAGGAAATTAGCAGAAAATATTGGACCTCAAATAGACGTTCCCGCGCCTGACGTATATACAAATCCTCAAATTATGGCATGGATGATGGATGAATATGAAACGATTTATCGTAAGCATTCCCCCTCTATGATTACTGGTAAGCCTCTTCCGCTAGGAGGTTCTGCAGGACGTTCAATCGCAACTGCTAAAGGAGGCACTTTTTGCATAAGAGAAGCTGCGAATGATATCGGGTTAAATTTAAGTGGTGCCACTATAGCAATTCAAGGTTTTGGAAATGCTGGGCACCATGTAGCGCGATTGCTCCAAGAAGAATATCATTCAAAAATAATCGCAGTTTCAGATACAGGAGGAGCTATTTATAATCCCAATGGAATTGATGCAGGAAAAGTTTATGAACATAAGAATAAAACAGGATCGATTATAGATTTTATAGGTTCCATTAAAATATCTAATGAGGATCTATTAGAATTAGATTGTGATGTATTAATCCCAGCAGCTATAGAGAATGCTATAACCAAAAAAAATGCTCCTAATATTAAAGCAAAGATTTTAGCCGAACTTGCTAATGGTCCAACAACTCCAAATGCAGATACTATTCTTTTTGATAAAGGAATTTTCGTTATACCCGATTTTTTATGCAATGCGGGAGGAGTGACGGTGTCTTACTTTGAAATGGTGCAAGGAAAGTATATTTATTTTTGGACTGAAGAGGAAGTATTTAATGCATTAGATAAAATAATGACTAATGCATACAAAAATACCGTTCAAACAGCTAAAGAATTCAATGCTAATAACCGGATGGGGGCATATATCATCGCTATTGAACGAGTAATTGAAGCAATGAAACTTCGGGGCTGGATTTAAGATATATCCCTCTTATACTTGCACAATTCTACTCTCTCATCAATTAGTAATAAATATTAATTCCTAAGATCGAGTAATAACTTTTTATAGCAACCAAATAATCTTTTATATTATCCAAAAATAAAACATTTACTAAAATAAAAGGGTGAAATAGTTTGGATTTCGATTTTCCGTTTAATCCATTTTTAGTTGGTATAATAGCTCTTATCGTAGTTATAAGTATATTTATTATCATTTTACTGGCTACAAGTGTCAAAATAGTCACAGAATATAATAGGTTAATAGTATTCAGATTTGGAAGATATAAAAGAACTGTTGGTCCAGGAATTGTCGTTATTTTACCGTTCATAGAACGTTCTGAGATGGTTGATTTAAGAATAAAAACATTAGACATTGCGCGCCAAGAGATTATAACTAAAGATAATATTCCAATAACCATCGATACATCCGTTTTTTATAAAGTAATTAATCCGGAGTATGCGAAAACGAAGATTGAGAATTTTGTTAGGGCTGTTTTAAATTATACCCAAGGTGCTCTCAGAGATGTTATTGGGAACATGGAATTAGATGAAGTACTGACCCAAAGAGAAAAGATCTCCAGTGAAATTCGCAGGGTCGTAGATGAAGAAACAAGAGAATGGGGTATTGAAATAAGCCAGATTAAGATCCAACAAATCGAGCTTCCAGAAAATATGAAGCGTGCGATGGCAGTTCAAGCAGAAAAAGAAAGAGAGAAGAGAGCTGCGATAATTGCCTCTGAAGGAGAGTTAGAAGCCTCAAAGAATATTGCGGAAGCTGGCAGAATATTATCTGAAACACCATCTGCAATTCAACTCCGTACACTGCAAACAATTCAAGATATTGCTCAAGAGCCATCTCAGAAGATCTTAATTTTTTTACCAACTCAAATTGGAAAGCTGCTTGACAAATTTAAATAGAGAGTGATTTTCTTTAACTTTTTTTTTATCTTTATTTCCACATACTAAGAAATATTAGTCCCATTTGATATCTAAATAATTGATAGAAAATATTTTTTTACTGAATATCATCAAGAGTGAAAAATAATGGAAAAAACAGTTTTAAATTTGAAGTACTCCTTTTTGCATGAATCGCAAATGATTTCTCTCTATAAAATATTTTCACGAAAAGCAGCCCAAGAAGGATATAATTTAATATCAAACTTTTTTGAAGATATATCAATTAATAAACAACAAAATGCATATTGGACTTACATGATACTGCAGAAATTAGATGATCTACAAGAAATCGAAGAATCTTCCGTAAAATTCGAAGATATTCCCTCAATAGGAACAACTTCAGAAAATCTTGCAACTGCAGTGAAGATTGAAGATTATGAGTGGAGAATAATGTATGATGATTTTGCAAAGACTGCCAGAGAAGAGGGTTTGGATGAGATTGCATCTCGACTTCAACTTATTTCAAATAGAGAGCGTAAATTCTTCGAGCGTTTTAAAATCTTTTCTAGTCTATTTTCTGATAAAAAATTAATGAGAAATCAGAGTATTGTGGTGTGGGAATGTCAAGGATGCGGATTTCAAATAGCAAAAGAAAACTTACCAAAAGATTGGGTATGTCCTTCATGTGGGCATCTTCAAACTTATTTTGAAAAAAAGTTTTTAAATTACACTACTGGAGATAGAAATGTATGGGTATGTATGGAGTGCGGTGAAGAGGTAAATATAGAAAATTTACCAAGAGATTGGAATTGTCCGAATTGCGGTAAACCAAAGGAATATTTCCGAAGGAAAAAATCAGATAATGTGAAAGATGACATCTTCAGCTTACCAAAATCAGAATGGGAATGTATGGAATGTGGAAATACTGCGATTGCAATGGATGAGTTACCAGATGATTGGAAATGTATAAATTGTGGAGCATCAAAAGCATATTTTAGGCGAATATCAACTAAACCCAGTAAAACGACCTATACGTTCAAAAAGCGAGAAAAAGCGATTTGGTATTGTCCTTCTTGTGGGAAAGAGGTAGAAATAGATCTGCCTCCTAATTGGAAATGTCCTACTTGTGGATTCTCAGTATACTAACTTTTTAAAACTATTTCAATTATTTTAATAATCTCATTAATTATTAATTTTTTAGTTAATTGAAACAATTATGTCTTTTGAAAAAGAAATTGAACTCGCTAAAGATCATTTCGCACAAATAGTTAAAGAACAATTAGAACGAATTAAACGCTTAAAGGAAGAAGGAGATTGGATTGATTATTCTAAGTTAGAGCCCATAATTATTGGAATTATTGGAGGGGATGGAATCGGCCCGGAAATCTCTCGCTATGCTAAGAAAGTTCTTGAATTTTTGCTAAGAAAGGAGATAAAGAACAATAAGATTGAATTAAGGACTATAGAAGGATTAACTATTGAAAATAGAGCAAAATTAATGGAAGCTGTACCTAAGAACGTGCTGGAAGTGATTAAAAAGTGTCATGTATTATTAAAAGGTCCAACTACTACACCTCGAAAGGGAGATAAATGGCCGAATATAGAAAGTGCGAATGTAGCTTTAAGACGGACGCTCGATTTATTTGCAAATATTAGACCTGTAAGAGTTCCAGAGAAAAATATAGACTGGTTATTTTTTAGAGAAAATACTGAAGGTGCCTATATATTAGGTTCAAAAGGCATAAATATAACAGAAGATTTAGCAATCGATTTTAAAGCAATTACCACACAAGGTGCCGAACGTATCCTAAAATTAGCATTCGAATATGCTGAAAAAAATAATATAGATAAAGTAACAGTCGTCACAAAAGCGAATGTTATCAAAACATCAGATGGTAAATTCTTATCAATTGCTGAAAAAATCGCTCAAGAATATCCCAATATAGAGGTAGATGATTGGTATATTGATATTATTACTGCAAAACTTATTGATCCATCTCGTCAAAGTCAATTCAAAGTCTTTGTTGCCCCTAATTTATATGGAGATATTATCACTGATGAAGCTGCTCAAATGCAAGGAGGTGTGGGTACTGCAGGGAGTGTTAATCTTGGTAAACGATATGCCATGTTTGAGGCAATTCACGGATCCGCACTAAGAATGGTAGAAGAAGGACGATCTCAATATGCAGATCCTTCAAGTTTGCTACGCGCTGTTGTAATGATGTTGGATCATATTGGCTTTGAAAAGAATGCAAAACACCTTGAGATGGCTCTTGATATCTGCGGTACATATGAGAAAAAGATTTTTCCAACGGGACGATCAAATGGAGCAACTGGGGAAGACTATGTGAAATATATAATGAATACACTTCAAGACTCTAAGTTGGAACAAAAATGGAAATCTTTTCAATAAATGCTTTTAATTTTTAATATTATCTTCTCTTATTAGTTCAAAGCAATTAGAATAACCTTTACCTACCAAAATTTTATAATAAAAATGAGTTTAGGGTACCGGAAGGATTTTTGAATTATTTTTAAAATTCTGTGAGCTATTCTATAATTAGGGATTTCTTTCTTCAATCATATATATCACTCGTTAGATTTATTAGATGTTATTTATTACTCTTCATAATTACGCTCGCCTCTCTTATTTCAGTAAACAATGAATATTCCAATCCTAATAATCAGTTTTATCTTTTTTGCATTAATCATCATCAGTTATACTATTGAGAGACTCGACTTTGTAGCCATCTCTCTGCTTTCTAGCTTTATCGCCGCTACCATCACAGGGGCAACCTTGGGTATAGGAATTAATGCTTTTGTTGGTCATATCGAATTTGAAGCAATAATAATTATCTTAAGCATGAGTATTATCACCAAAATCGCTGAAGACTCGAATATTTTAGAATATCTTGCGGTTAAATTATTTCAAATCTCTCGTGGAAGCCAGAGAGTGTTTTTCTATCTGATTTGTATAATTACTACTCTACTCGCAGCAATAATCACCGATGTTGTGGTAGTGCTCATTATTGCTCCCGTGGTTATCCGTCTTTGCCATTTTTTAAAGATCCGTTCCGGTACATATTTGATGGGCATGACAATATGTATTAACATAGGATCAATCATTACTCCCTTCTCAAGCGGAGAAAATATTATAATATCGACTGAATTTGGTTTGAATACGCTCTATTTTATTCAGAACTATTGGGTTTTTTCATTTCTTTTATTATTTTTAACTGTTTTTTTATTAGATCGATTTTATCTCAGTAAAGAACCGAAAATCGAAGAGCAACAAAAACAATTTGTTATACAATTAATCAACAGCGATGTTGTAATTAAAAATAAGAAAATGTTTTATATTAATAGCGTCGGGATCATTATTACCATCGCTCTTTTCGCGATCCTTCCATCATTATATTTAACAGCTCTTATTTCTGCCATGATACTCGTTCTCCTTAATAAAGGATTCACTAAAAAGACAATGAGTGAGCTCTTAAGAGACGTAGAGTGGGAAATAATCTTCTTTTTTATTTCATTATATATTGTGGTTGGGTGCTTATTGGAAGCGGGATTCCAAGATATATTTGAAGGGATTCCTTTTAATCTTGTAAATCCCATTCTCTTGAGTTTTCTTCTACTCCTAATTGTTAGTGGCATGAGTGGCGTCATCGCTAACACCCCGACTGCCTTAATCTTTATTTACATCATTCAAACTTTGATTAATAGTTTTGGATTCCTTCCAGTTCCTCTATATTTTGCTTTAATAATAGGAATAAATCTTGGTGGCAATTTTCTGGTTCAAGGCGCCGCATGCGATATGATGACGCTTAAAATCGCTCAAGATTCAGGGGTTACAAATCTTGATTATAAACGCTTAGCCAAAAATGGCGCATTATTCGCACTCATACACATCGGAGCATCTATTATATATTTATTATTCATATATCTTTTTTCAATGATTTTCAGTTAATTTACTAAACAATTTATAATATGAATTTAAACAATTTTGAAAAAATTTTAAGATATATTATACCGAATTTTTGGATTATATGAGAATTATTAATAAGATGGAGATATTTGAAATCCTCCAATTATATTAAATAAAAAACACCAAAAAGATAAAATTAATATTTTTATTATTTTTGGCGATTTCAGATTATTTTTAAAAAGAAATCAGGAAACTTAGCTATGGAATATTATCCCATTGCTTATTAGGGTCATTTGATATGATAAATAATGCTTAGTTTTAATCAATTATAATGAATAAACATAAGAGGTGAAAGATTTATGCCTAGAGAGAAAATAAACAATATGGAATTATATTATGAAACATACGGAGAAGGAGATCCTTTGGTTATGATTATGGGCTTAAGCGCTAATATTGATTGGTGGCCTCCAACATTTTTAGATATTATGAAAAAAAACTTTGAGATAATAGTTTTCGATAATCGGGATGCGGGTAGGTCAGAAAATGTTGAGGAAAATTATGAATTGAAAGATTTAGCGATTGATACTGTTGGGCTTATGGATAAACTAAATATTAAAAAAGCACATATTTTAGGCATTAGTATGGGAGGAATGATTGCGCAAGAGCTAGTATTAAACTATCCAGAACGAGTAAATAAATTAGTTTTAGCATCTACTAATTGTGGTAATCCAAAATCTATTTTGCCATCCAAAAGAGTATTAGCAGATCTAACTAAAGATAGAGAGGGACGCTCTGAAAAAGAAATCATTGAGGATTTTATAGATTTACTTTATACAGATAAATTTATAGAGGAAAATCCAGATTATATAGAAAATGCAAAAAGAAGGATGATGAAAGCACCAATTAAACCAGAGGCTTATCAACGCCAAATTAAAGCAATACTAACATTTAATTCAGGGAGAAGGCTAAAAAACATAAAAGCTCCAACATTAGTTATACATGGAAAAGACGATATTCTATTACCTCCCAAAAACGCCGAAATTATAGCTGATGCTATTCCAAATGCAAAATTAGAATATTTTGAAAAAAGTGGACATACTTTATTCTCCCATCAACCCGAAAAAGTAGGTCAGACTGTGCTAAATTTCTTAAAGAATTAGACTTCATTGATTATTCAAAATTCAAATTAATCAACTTTTTATTATAAATTAAAATAGGAAAATAAAAAGGATTAAAATTTCGTGATTATTGCGCAATGGTCAGAAGCAATAGAACATGATACATCACTTAATATCGGAATCAGATCAGGTGAACACATTATATAATCAATCCTTTTTTGGGGCACAAAATCATCATTAAAATGACCAGTATATCCTGAATCCGAATTTAAATAAGAATAAGTATCAGTAAAATTCAGGGATGTTGTACTATTAATTAGCCCATATTCAGTATCACTTGGTTCAAAATTGAAATCACCCATCCATACAGTTCTTTCAAATGTTTCTTGATTGATTTGATTCACGATAAAGGGTACTTGTGCTAATCTATCAGCAGATTTTGTAGAGAGATGAGTAAGATATATAGTCCAGAGTGATGAATTTATCTCTATTTTTGCCTTAATCAAGGATCTTGGCTCTGCAGATGCAACAATCAGAGGTAGTTCTATTATTTCCACTTCTAAAATAGGATATTTGCTCAATAATGCATTACCATAATGTTTATAGAATGAGTAACCATAATAATAATACATATCTAGCTTATGAGCAAAATATGTCGCTATATCTACAAAAGAAGTCTTTAAAGCCCCCATATCTACTTCATTTATCCCAAGAACATCGGGATCCTCGTTTTTAATATCATCAATGAGTCGATCTAAATTGAAAGAATCATCAACTCCAATAGCATTATGTATGTTCCATGTCATAAAAGTGGGATCCTCGGCTCCTGTATTGACCTTAACTTTCTGAGTTGTGATTATAACACAAGAAACTCCACTTAGGATCAATATTCCCACGAAAAGAATCCCTGTTGATTTTCTATCCAATTGAAATGTTAATTCTTTTCTTTTCATTAATTTTGAGAAATTTATACTTTCAATTATAGAAATCAGAACAGCCCCAGTACCCACCAGTATTATTACATTGATCAGTAATGACACATATTCATACCACAAGATTTCTACTTGGATTATTATAAAAACTAATATGATGATAAAGAATAGAATTAATCCTATCAGTAATTTGGGACGGGAATCAAATCTATAAAAGTTAAAGATATATGAGATGTAGTAAACTAAAAAGAAAACATTAACGATAGTGGCAGACGTAAAAAATATAGTTGCTAGAATGCTTCTAGTTTTTCCCAAAAAGAGAAGAGAAAGCCCATTCATCAAAATAAATAATAGTCCTAATAAGAGAGAAAAAGTTTTTAGCTGGTTCTTACTGAATTTTAAAAGGTATTCTGATGTAATATAAAAAGATAAAATCCCCCCTAAAAAAATAATAAAAATATAATATATGAATCCATAACCAAACCATGGAAAATATAAATTAGTATCTAAGAAATTAAAATTTATACTATCATAGGCCGATAACGCCATTGGATTAACCATCCATAGTATTGATACTAAAAATAATGCCCCAAGAATGATGAAATGAATATAGGAGATTTTTTTTATGGGTTTCTCAATCTCTTCTTTTTCTGTTAGTAATCCTACATTTTCGGGCAAAAAAAATATTATATTTACAATGTTTGTGCCTATAATCAGAAATATCACAGGTATTAGTTTGATAAAATCATTAGTTAAGTTAGAAGAGATATTTATTATGAGGAAAATGAATTGTATTCCTAGTCCCAATATTATTCCAGCAACTAATAAATTAGGATTTAAAAAATCTTTCTTAGTTTGAATCCAGTAGATAATCTCATTAAAAAAAATCATTCCTGAGAAAAGAATTAGAAAATTAAATAATAGAAGGATTGGTGTTAAGATCATAAATTGAGCTATAATACGTAATATTGATATTAGTAGAATAATCAGAAATAGTCTGTATTGATGTTTTATTAGTTTTTTAGTATTAAAACTTATAACTATTATTGCAATTATAATCAAAGTGATTATTAAAATGGGGATTATAGACATAATCTCCGAGAGATTCATGAACACATAAGTATTTACATCTATCATTAGATTATAAAACGATTCGATGAAGGTGAAAAAGATTACTCCAATTAAAAAGGTCTTTAAAATATTTTCGTTATCTTTCATTTTTTTATTAGATTTTAAGTTTTTATAATAAATCTTGGATATTGTGATATTTAATCATTACTTTTTAAAATGGGATTAGGCACAAAATTTTTAATTATTTAAATATGATTTATTTACAATTTGATTTGATATAATATTTATATCTAATTTTTAATTTAAAAAATGAATGAGTGATTAATTATGCCAAAACAAAAAATTAATGATACCGAATTATATTATGAGATTCATGGAGAAGGATACCCCGTAGTAATGATTATGGGATTGGGAGCCAATATTTACTGGTGGACACCAGAATTTCTGGAACCTATGAAAAATAATTTTCAAACAATTATTTTTGACAATCGAGATGCCGGTCGATCTGATCACGCAAATGAGCAATATCAAATAGCAGATCTTGCTACTGATACTATTAAACTCATGGATATGTTAAATATTGATAAAGCTCATATCTTAGGGATTAGTATGGGCGGGATGATTGCCCAAGAAGTCACCTTAAATTATCCTGAAAGAGTAAACAAGCTCGTTCTATGTTCTACTAATTGCGGTGGTGCGAAATCTATTCTCCCCTCTCAAGATTTATTAGCTCAATTAACACAGGATCGAGGAGAACTTTCTCAAAAAGAAATAATTGAGAAAACTATACCTCTTCTATATACTAATGAATTTATCGATAAGAATCCAGAATATATCGAACGAACAAAAGAGCAATTGATGAAAGCTCCAATACAACCGGAAGCATATGAACGACAAATTCAGTCCTTATTAAGTTTTAACACGGGAAGAAAGCTTAAAAAAATAGAACATCAAACATTAGTAATACATGGAAAAAAAGATATCTTAGTTCCCCCCCAAAATGGCCAAATCTTAACAGATTTAATAACAAATGCTACATTGAAATATTTTGAAAAAAGCGCGCATGCTATTTTTTCCCATGAACCAGAGAAAGTAACTACCACGGTTCTAGATTTTCTAAAAGAATAGAAATTCTCCATAAATTTTTTTAAATTCTTATTTTTTAACCAAAAATGAGACTTAAAATAAGTGTATAGCCTAATGAGAGGATGATGTGGATAATAGCGAATGTAGCACCAACTTTTAATAATCTTTTATAATTAAAGTTCTCTACACCTGCATCTTGAGCAATCTTAAGAGTCATTACATCACAAGCAGCCCCTTGTGGAATTAAATTCCCTCCTAAGTTAATCCCAATAATAAAGGCGAAGTATATGGGTAAGCTGGGAAATCCCTCTTTTGTAAGGGTTTCAATTATCGGGATAAACACTAAAGCTGTAGGTGTATTTGCAACAAAACCACTTATTAAACTTACAGCAATTAAAATGATTAAAGCAATCAAGATTGGATCTACTGCTGTAAATGGAATCATTTCGAATATTTCTTTAAATCCAGCTTGTAATAGACATCCAATGACAATATAAAGCGAAATGAAAAAAAAAATTATTTCCCATTCCACATCTTTAAGAAGAACTGCCGCCTTTTTCTTGGTATAGCGTTTATTAATAATTACTAAAATAAAAGCTGATAAGACTGCTGTTAGATAAAGGAGAGGAAGAATAGCAAAAAAAGCGATGGTGATCATAATTGCGATACTATTAAAATAAAACATTTTTTTATTTGCGACCATAACATCTGCATCTATTAAATCAAGGACGAATCTTTTTTGCTGTTCTTCGATCTTTGGTTCTTTACTAAGATAAAATCTATCAATAAGAAATATTGTGATAAGAAGTAAGGTAAATGAGAAGATCCAGTAATTCTGAATAAAATAGAGAGTATCCAATCCAAACGCAGTCGATATAATAATATTCTCACCAGAACTAAAAGGAGTGATGATTGATCCAATGTTTATAGATATCGTCATTCCAAGCAAATACGTTCCTGAGCGAATCTTTAGAAATCGGCATAATCTGATAACCACTGGTCCTAGAATAAGAACAACCACAACATCCGTGATGATTGCCGCAAGTAGGGTAGTGATTATACAAATCAAATAAAAAAAGACTCTTTGGCTTCCACGAGAGATTTTAAAAAGTTTCACTGCAAGATATTCTAAAATATTCGAGTCTTGCGCAATTTTGGTGATAATACTCATGCTTAAAATTACTAGAATTGCTTCAAATTCGATCGATTGTAGAAAATCGTTAATAGTTGTACCCATAAGAATTCCCGTCACAGTTGCGGCAGTAAAACTCAATACTATAGAAATTGCTACGAAATCAATATTTTCTTGGGTATAACTAATAATTATTAGCGCGAAAATGATAAATACAAATATTAACAAGGGGATATTGAGAGTCGCCATATTATCAAAGATTACTTAGATATTTTAAGAAAGTAAAGAGTGATCATTTTATAAATCTAACTAGTATTAGAAAATGAGACTTTATGGTCACTTAATCTAATAAGATAAGAGATAAAAGAAATTTATCAAGATTCAATTCTTTCAAGAGAACGAGATTATTGATCAGATAATTAAATAGATTTTCTTTCATAAAATATTTTAAACTTTCCCTTCCTCCTAAAGAATTTTTTAAAATACCCACGCTATTTTTCAATAATGTTATCAGATATCTCTCAACAAGCATCATATCAGCTGCATTTGGATTGATATTTATTATATTAAATCCTGATTCTGGGGAAAAACTGATTTTTTGTAGTTCACTATCCTTTTCAAAATCAAGATTATCACGAAATTCATGGTACATTTTATCCATCTTTTCAATTAGTTTTCCTTTCTGATCTATTTGAGAAACTATATTCATTATGATGTTAAGAATCTGTTGAAAAATACCCAATATATCGAAGAATTCAGCGA
Source organism: Promethearchaeia archaeon (assembly GCA_046497275.1). Taxonomy (GTDB): domain Archaea; phylum Asgardarchaeota; class Lokiarchaeia; order Sigyniarchaeales; family SOKP01; genus TEKIR-8. The sequence goes on from JAWOFX010000025.1 coordinate 11,940, forward strand.
TAGTGGTTATATTCTCTGCTTGTTTCCACTGATGATAATATTCATCTATAGTTTGTTTAAATGGTGCAAAAAGCTCTGTATTTCCATCCCAATTATTTTTATTATAATTTTTTTTCACTACGTATTCTTGTAAAAAAGATTTTTTAATGATGTTGAGACGTGCTCTTATTATCTCTGCACTTACGTCTTTATTGTCTGCTGCGATAAAAAGTAAATTAGACTCATTATCCTCAAGATATACCCACCTTAAACCTCCCATTTCTATACTTTCAATTCCTTGTTTGAATTCAAAGACTGTAAACTGATTTAAGGCAGTTAAAAGCCCTGATACTAAATCTTCATTAACCATTAAATCTTGATAAGGCTGATAAAGAAGGGTTACGCCACTTTCAGAATCTAAAATCCATATATTCATAATTTTATAAAATCCCTAATTTATATATTTTTGACCGATTAATTAAATGTACTTTTATAAGCTGGATTATTAGATATAATAGAATTCATTCTAATAAATCTTTAATATCATTATTTTTCAGATAATTTTGAAGATTGCGTAAAATCTGAGACAATTTATTTCTTAAGATAAGTTCGCTAGCATCTCCGATTAAATTTAAAAATTCATTATTTAACTTAAACGTATGTATAAATACGCCTACTTTTGCTTTCTTTGTTCCTATATTTTTAATTCTAAGTCTTCCTTCTAATTTATCAATATCTTTATTGTTTCTCACATTCAACTCAATCAAATGACCCTTATCTGGCACTTCACCTTGATCTATCATTACTAATTCTCCACTCATCTCAATTGGAATATTGAGAACATCTACTTCATCATAAATATCACTATGAAAGACGTTTGGTGCTGTAAATTCTATTGTTATTTTCTTCACGGGACTAATTTTTTCCCAGATAGTAGGTTTATAAATCGCTTCTAAAAGACTTTCTTTATCACTATCAACTTCTATGACTTTAGATATTAATTTTGCCACTTTTTCTCATCATCGTAAGTTTTTGTAGAATAACCTACCATTTAATAAATTTTTAATTATTTCATATTAAGATTTGCTCTTTCTATCAATTATTAGAATAAAAAATAATCTAAGTTTTATGCCTCAGTCTTCCTCAATATGAAATCATTCAAAATGTCATATAAGATGAATTATCATCACAGGCAAATACAATATGAATGAATAAAGCAATTATATAAAAAGAATCATAGAAATTTTATATGTTTTTCTCTCGAAATAATTTACTATCTTCAATTTTGTTTTTTGCGCCACATTTTGGACATTGCCATTCTGTATTGCTAATCTTGATAGAATTTATACACTCATCACATACAGAAATGTCGCAAATACAATAAAAGAGAGTATCGACTTCATGTTCGAAATCTTTTTTGCAAATGTAACAGTTGGTAGG
>JAWOFX010000053.1:0-54123 GCA_046497275.1 Promethearchaeia archaeon
ATTAAGGCAAATTTTTCAAATGATAATCGTAAATTACTTCCTCTATAAGGAATATAATGAGTAATTGAAGGGATTGTAGCGCGCAAACCTCCAGTATATATAAGTTCATGATATTTTAATCTCTCAAGATCAGTTTTTCCTTTTGTATCAGGTAAGGATTTAAAAATTGGAATAAGATCAATAGTAGTAGAACCTGCATCTATTAATATGCAATTAGGTTCGAAATAACCAAGATAAAGTGCAGTTGAAACCCAGTTTGCTGCTGCTAATGAGTAAGGATTCTGATTAGCCCTACTTGATTGAATAAACTCATTTTCTAATGTAATAAAATGAAGCTTCTTATCGATAAAAACACTAGAGAGGGCATTAATAATAGAAAGAATTCCTTCATCTTTGGTTTGGAATGCATCTGATAATTCTGCGGTCATCGAAATCGCAATATGATCAATATCTTCTTTATTAAGCCCATTTTCGACGATAATTTTTGATATTATGCGTTGAAATAAGATTTTTATATGTTCCTTCGTTTTTTCCCAAAATGGGAAATATTCAATATAGGAAAAAGAGGATATAAGATTTTTCTCCTTAAATTTAAGTAATGCTGCTTTAGTATTAGCACCTCCTATATCCAATCCTAATATTAAAGTTTGTCTTGTTTTCATTTTATTTCTTGATAATCCTCAACAAATTTAGCTCTAAGTTGATGAAGAATCTCCTCTAAATTTTCTCCAGATAAAGCATTCGTTAATATATAATCTTTCTCTTCTATTTCCAATCTCTCTTGAAGATAGCATATTTCGGATTGACTTGCTAAATCTTTTTTATTGAAAATAGGAATAATGTCTAAATCTTCAAATTTTATAAATTCGTTTTTCACTTCATTAAACAAATTGATTTGGGACTCAATATCATATCCACATGCCGGAGTAGGATCGAAGATGAATAGGATTAAATCAGAAATTAATCGTAAAGCTAATATTGCCTGTTTTTCAATATTATTTCTTTCTGAAATAGGTCTATCTAATATTCCTGGACTATCCATAATTTGGATTTGTATTGTGTCAAACCTTCGTTCAAGTTTTATATGTCCTAAAATTAGCTTCTTTGTCGTAAAAGGATATTCTTGAACTTCAATATTTTTTTTAGAAGAGATTTTTTTTACTATACTACTCTTTCCTACGTTTGGTGCTCCTGCGCATACTACACATGGTACAGCATAATCAATTGAAGGGATTTCTCTCAATTTTCCTCTTATAGAATTTAAATATTTTAGGTTATTTTCTTGCTTTTTGATAATAGAGGAGACTCTACCAAATGCTCCTCGTCTCAATCTATCTCCTTCTTTTGGTTCGCTAATTCGTTTTAAACTTCTTAAATAATCTCTTTCAATTTTACTTAACACCGGTAATATTCCATTCAATTTACCGAGAGTTAATCTAAGTTTATCTGTATCCACTACAAGAGATGCTAATTCTTTGTAAAAGTCCGGTAAATCTTCTATGATAGGCACCATTTTTATGATTTTTAAAATTCTATCGATGAGTTCTTCAATCGCGACTTTTATTCGCTTTGATTCCTTTTTTTTTGCCTTTATCAGAATGGGTGCATTCTTAGAAACACTTGCCGAAGTTTTCATGGCTCTCCTAAAAGCAATGTCTAGGAGTTCTTGTGCACTTAGTACTCTATAAAAATTTAGAAATGGATTTCTCATATTGTTATTGAATAATATTTATATATAAGAATGAGTGAAAAAATTTTAGATTTTTGATTTTAGATCATTTAATTTGGTTTTAATATCTTTGATCTCTTGAGATAAATCAATTTTTTCAGAAGGCATAGACTCATATAGTTCCAATATAATTTCATATCTGCCAATCGCTCTTCCGATCTTTCCCATACTCTCCTCTTTTTCGGCTTTTTTATAGAGCAAATTCGCTTTTTTGATCTTTCTTTTATTCTCTTCAGAGAGAGAACTCATTCTTTCAAATTCTATCTGTTCTCTCTTCTCTTTCTTTCTTTTTAATTCTTCGATTCTCTTTTGAAACATTTCATCTTCTTTCTCTTTTTGGAGAATGGTTTGCTTTTGTTTCTTTAAGAAATCAAGTTTATATTTTTCTAAATTTTTTATCTCCGCATATATCTTATTCACTTCATTAAACCACCCAAGATCTTTAAATTTTTTTATAGCTTGGCAATAAAATTCCTTTGCTTCATCATATTGATGGTTCTTTATCCTTCCTTTTGCTTGATCTAAAAAGAGTTCGGCCTCTTTCAATAATTTTTCTTCTTGGTCTTTCTTATCTTGAATTTTTTTGTGCAATTCAAGTCGTTTATGGTTTTTAGTTTGTATTTTATTGTCTCTTTGTCTAATTTTTACTCCACTTTTTGTTACATCTTCGACTTCGTTTATACTACGATCCACCCTCTCTCTAATTTCTCGTCTTCTCTTTTCTGCCCATGTTAAATCAGCTGATTGGGTTTTTACAACATGATTGATACTTTTTTCTTGTAATTTAGATGGTTCTTTTTCAAGAGGATAGGAGATTGTATTATCAATTTTTTTCTTTTGGGATTCCTTATTGAATCTATTTTCATAAAAATCAATATTTTCTCTTTCTTTTTCTAATATCTGAACTTGTCGTGACCAGCCAAGTTCTTTAAAAATTTCAATTGATTCATCATAACATTTTTTAGCATTTTGATAATCGTGTTCATTAATACATTTATTACCTCTGTCTAAAATTGCTTCTGCTTTTTTGACTCTTTCTTTTTGCTTTCTTTTTTCTATATCAGCGGGAGTTTCTATAATCTTCTTAGAGACGCGCTGATTCTTAGCGGATTGATGAGAATCGACAGAAATTTCATTTTTTTCTATTCTTTCAAAAGTAGGAGTATATTCAGATTCTAATGGTGTCTCATACAAAATTAATCTTTTTGTTCGCTGGATCCTTTTATCAATCATATTACCTTTTCCATGAAATCCCAATTCTTGATTAATCACTTTCGCTTTCTCGAACAATTCTATAGCAGAATGATAATTTTTTTTTGATAATTCATCCTTTGCCTCTCTCTCTAATTGATCAGCTTCTTTTTCTTTTGATTCTTTAGACATATATATACAAAATAAAAATTGTCCTATTAAAGAATTTTCAAAATGTCGAAAATTTAAATTTAAAAAGTAATAAAATTATAAAATTTTAGAGTATTAATTCATAAAAATTTTAAAAAGGAAAAAAAATGGAAAAATTAAAAATCGGAATTTTAGGCGCCACAGGTATAGTTGGCCAGAATTATATTAAATTACTGCAAGGACATCCATGGTTTGAGGTGGCTGATATTGCCGCATCTCCACGTTCGGCCGGTAAGACCTATGAAAATGCGGCTGGTCCAAAATGGCAGATGTCTGTTCCGATTCCAGAAAATATAAAAGATTTAATTGTCCGTGATGTTCAAGATTTTGATAGTATCCCTGACAATTTGAGTTTTGTATTTTCTGCGATAAATATGCCTACTAAAGATCTAATAAGAGAAGTTGAATTTATGTATGCGAAAAATGATATACCTGTTGTGAGTAATAATTCAGCTCATCGTTGGACACCAGATGTACCCATGATAATAGGAGAAGTAAATAATGAACATTCCGAAGTAATTCCTATTCAACAAAAAAGAAGAGGTTTTTCTAAAGGATTTGTTGCTGTTAAGCCTAATTGCTCAATTCAAAGTTATGTAACTCCTATTTTCGCACTCGAACAAGCAAGCTATAAGATTGAAAAAATAATCGCAACAACTCTGCAAGCAGTATCAGGAGCAGGTTACCCTGGAGTTCCCTCTCTGGATATGATTGATAATATAGTTCCTTATATTGGAGGAGAAGAAGAAAAATCAGAGAAAGAGCCGTTGAAAATATTCGGAAAAGTTACTGAAGAGGGTATTATAAATGATGATTCAATCGAGATAAGTGCTACATGCACAAGAGTTCCCGTCACGGATGGGCATACAGCGTCTCTCAACGTCAAATTCAAAGATAAAGTACCTAAAATAGATGAAATTATAGATATATGGACAACTTTCACATCTCTACCTCAGGAATTAGATCTTCCATTCGCACCAAAACAACCAATAATATATCTCTATGATGATGAGAGACCTCAACCAAAAAAAGATAGGGATAATGATAAAGGAATGGCAGTTACTGTAGGAAGATTAAGAGAGGATAATGTCTTCGATATAAAATTCGTTGCACTTAGTCATAATACAATTAGAGGGGCAGCTGGTGGAGCTATTTTAAATGCTGAATTATTAAGAACTAAAGGATTTATTAATTAATGTACCTTAGTTTTTCCAATTAGAAAATATGCTTATCTATAAAAATGGTTAAGATCTTCTTTATAAGAGAAATCGTCCCTGTCTTCTTCAGATATAGGTATTCTGGTTTTTTAGGATAAACATCAAAATAAAGTTGTTTCTTCAATTTTTTAAGAGTTTTCACTTTTGAGATTATATTGAAGTTATTGAAACTCATTATAAAATTATGGAGTAATTTAGATATTAACGAGATATCTACAGATAATGCTAAATCAATGTACCCAAAATTTTCCATCAGTTTCCTTCTAACACCGTTTAAGCCAAGATTTTTGATCTCATTTACTTTATTAGATATCGGTATTATTTTAGTTAATTTTCTATTTTCTGTTTCTATTAAAATGGCTTTATTAAATCCTATCTCTATTGGATTTTCTAATTCACCTAAATCAATATTTTTATGTTGCAGTAGGTTTGTGAAAAGGATCAAAATTCTATTTTTCAATCCCAACCTATTATAAAACAAACTAAACAGAAATTCTGGTATTTCCCAGTGCGACAACTTTTTAAGATAAATATTAAAACCAAGAAGTTTTAAAAAATATCTCAAAATTGGATTATAACTTATAGGCTTTGGATATTTAAACCAATATGTTTCATAAGACCTAAGTCCAAACAAAAATTTTTGGAAAAGTAATTTTATTTTATCTAGCCCAATTGGATGCTGGAGTTCAAATATATTAGATAATAAGGTTAAAATGTGTTTGAGCTCGAAAAGAAAAATAAAGTCAACCTTTAATTGAAGATATAATGATTTTAATAAATCAATCTCATTATCTCCGCTAAAATCAATATTAAATAATTCTGCGGGGAATATTTGGAGATCTAATTTGTTTTCTGAACTTTTCTTCTCTTTGTTTTCGATTCTTAGTATAAAAGAAGATTTGCCAGATCGTATTAAAAAAGCGTAATTAAATGGGGGGAGTATTTGTTTGATGAATTTAAATCCATTTGATAGAAAATTATGATCTGAAATCTGCGTTAATTCTTCAAAAAAGTTAATAACATTCGTTTTGGGAAATATGAAGAATAGCTGATTTCTGATTATCTTTTCAATTATAGAGAAAATATTAGTTAGAGAATCTTCAAGAGATCTTTGTTCAATATCTTTTACATATAGGTTTAGTATCTCAATGGCTTTTTTTTTAAAAACGCGCATATGAGATACTCTAATTCTATGCTTTTTAAAAATTTCTTCTTGTAATTTGTTGAAAAATGCTCTTGTTTCTTTTAAAGGATATTTCTTCAACTTTAAAATATCATTTTCTAAAATTTTATATGATTTGTGAATACCTGGCTCTTCTGTTTCATATAGAACAATTTGTTCTAATATTTCTTCATCATCTGAGATAATAATATCTACAACATTTTGTTGATCATTGATAAATTTTGGATATAAAATTCCAAATAGAGAATTTAATAATTTTGGGTTAATCTTAATAGAAGTGAGAGGGATTCTAACAGCTTCTTCTGGCTCATTTTCCCCTTTACGAAGTTCTTTTTTATTATTTTTGATAATTTTCATCCAGTTATCATAAAAATTACGATGAATCATTTTTATTCTATTTCCTCCCAATTTTTCAGTTCTTTCCTTGAATTAAGAAAACCAGTTTTTTTATATAAAGAAATGAAGTAATTTAGATTCGGCATATCACCCTTACCAAAAAAATCTTTAATTTGATAAAAGCAATCCCATAAATTTGGAGGGCATCCTGGGAGCTCTAAGATGTGTTTATTGGTCACTTTTTTATCCTTTTTGCGGATTAACGTTTTTTTAGTTATTTTTCGGAAAGCATAATCTCTGGTAGTTTCAATAGCACAATCTCCAAATAAAATGATGGGGTCCTCTGGGGAGATATCTGGTGGATTCACTCCAACTAAAAGATTATTTTGTCTAATATATTTCAGATCTTTAACTAAATAGGATTTGAAAATATTTAATAAATGATATGCTTTCAAAAAACAACCTGAACACATACTTCCAGTAAAAGGGTGAATATTCTGAATTCTAATATTGGATAATTTTGTTTTACAAAGATTAATTTCAAAGGTGCTATCTTGTAGCGTTTCTCCAATAATTTCTATATCGGAAAGTAATTTTGGACCAACTCCTCGATTCACAGCTTCTACAATTATTTTATTATTTGAAGTGTTAAGATTCATTAACATAAGAGTAATTGTATCAACTGCGATAGAATCAGTTCCCACTATTAAAAAATTTGAAGTTTTTAAATTCGAATCTTTGTAAATATACGGTCCTGCCCCTTCTAAAATATAAAACAGGTCATTTATCGTTAGGATTGGTTTCTTAATTAGATATGCGTCAATAATTCTTTTACTGAGCTCTTCTTGATATTTATCATTTTTAACTATATCTTTTTTATTCTCCTCTGTGTAATGTATCTCTCTATATTTTTTTGGTAATATTGAGAATTGATTATCTAATGATAAAGTACATTGGTTAATTGGTGATACATTTACTTGATTTAGATTAATAAATTTGTCTGACTTCAATAAAATCTTAGGAATTTCTATAATGGAATTATTTATATTAATCTTTTCTTGATTTTGACTCTTTAAATCTTTTAAATTGCTAGACTCATTGATTTTTTCGTTATATAAATCACTATTATCGAGGAAGACAAATTCCGCTCCGAGAGCTTTGAAATATGCCTTTAATTCAAATATTTCATCAACAAATTTAATTGTAATTCTTTCCGTAAGAAAAGAGCCCACGTATATTTTCTTTGGATTTGCATCCTTACATAATGATATTAATTTTTTCACTAAATTTAGATTACTATGAGAGGGAAACCCAGAAGTAGATCTTAAACTGATTTTAATGAATATTATATCTCCTTCTTGAATGAATTCGCTAATACCTCCGAGCTTTTCCAATCCCTCAGAAAGAGCTTTCTCAGGGCTTTCTGATCTAACTATAGCCACTCGTGGCTTTAAACGTGTTTCTTGATTCATTTTGATTAATATAAGAAGGAAATCAATTAATTATTATTTTAAGAATAAATTAATAAGATAATTGAACTATTTAATTTTAATTTAAGTGAACTATTAAGTGTAGTTTCTTCTATTCTAAATAATAATTATCCCCAACTTGAGTTATCTTTGAAGATTTTGAAAGAAATTCTTTTAAAATTTGTATTTCCTTATCGTGACCTTTTTCAGGAATAATTATATTGAATGAATATTCCTGTTCATTATTTATTTTTATCCAATGAAGCTTTTCAAAAAATTTCAGTTGTTTCAGCACAGTATTATTCAAAATTCCATTGGATTGAGAATTAAAAACCATATTATTTATTATTTCTATGATCTCGTCGAAATTTTTAAAACTAATATAAATATCCTTATCCATTGCTAGTTTTGTCCATAAATAAAGATCATCCTCCTCTAAAATAGAAGAGAGATTTATTATCCTTTTCAAATTTTGCTCTGCTAAGATTCTTCTTTCTGCTCTAAGGGACTTAGGATTAAAAAACAAATCCGTAGTTTCAACCTCCATCCTTGAATATATTCCATCCTTAGAAATTTCAACTTTATTAACTTTTGCCCCTAGATACCCAAAAAAGACTGCATTGTATTTTATGTTTTCGAAGCAAATATTTTTGTAGTAAATTGACATTTCAAAAACATATTTAATATTTCTTTTTTGTTTCTCAGTTTTAATGTCAATTTTAAAATTTTTTACTAACTCTTTATTTTTAAAATGACTTTTAAGTTTTTCAAAGAATTCTTTAAATTGTGTTAGATTATATGGATCAAAATTTTTAACATAAAGATTTCTTGTTGATAAGAGAAAATAGGATAAGTTTAAAATTGAATCTTCGTATCTATTAGGTTCTAGGAACTCTTCAAAAATAGGGGCAAAGCTTTTATAAGAAAATTTATCGTAAAAACTATCTAAGCTACTGTCTCTTGAATTGTATAAATCAGTCAAGTCTCCCCCTTCTTCAAGATATGCTAAAAATTCATTCATAACATACGTATAAAAGGATGATATACTTTTATAAGCTGGATCATTGGAATTTTCTCTCGCCCTTTGTTGACAAAATTCTGAAATCTCTTTTTTTAATTCAGGAGAAATTGAAATTGTTTGCTTTTTAGTCTTTTTATTTGATAAATATCTTTTAGGTGTCATAATGTCTAAACCTATTCTTAAATGTTCGTTCTTTTTTTTAAACTAAAATTCCCCTCATCTTGGACAATTTGAGCGTATTTCAATATAATTTCCTTAAAAAATGTAATTTCCTCTTTATTTTGTTTTTTTTCAAGAACAAATTTGAATTTTAAATCGTTTTTGTTGTCAGCTTTAATCCAATGAATTTTTTCAAAAAATTCTAATAATTTTGAAACTATATCTCCCTCCATTTCTAAAAACTCCAAATCTTGCTCAATTTTTTTAATCCAATTATCTAATACTTTTATATTAATAAATCTTAGAAATGCATTATCATAGGAAGACATCTCCATCCAAAAATAGGGATCAAAATCATTTAAAAGTCGAGAGTAGTCTTTAAAAAAATCAAGATTTTTTTGAACTAATTTAATTCTTCTATTTCTAATTATTTTTTTAGAGAAAAAAAGTTGAGTTGTGATATAACTCAATTGAGCAAAAGAATCCTTCTCAGAGTAGAAGAAATCGATTAATTTAACCCCTAAAAATCCTAAAATTATAGATAAAAATTTTAGATTTTCATACTGCAAATTTTTATATGCTCCAACATGTTCGCAAGTTAATTTTATATCTTCCAGTTTTCTTGACTTTGTTAAATGATAACTAAGATTCTTGCTTATCTCCTCTGGGACCGCCAAATCAATACATTTTTCAAAAATTTCTTCTAAATCACTAAAGTTATAAAAGTTTTTGTCTTTTATTAGTGATTTTCTTATTGTAATCAGAAGGGGGACTTTTCTCCTGATATCGATACCTCTATATCTATTCATTTTAAGCCATTCTTCATGTAATGAAAGTATTGCCCTAAAAGTAAGACCGTCCAAATAATCAGCTTTAGATTCTTTTTCTTGTTTATTTAAATCCCCGAAATTTTTACCAGTTTTTAAAAATTTTAATGCACATTCTAAAATGTAATTGTAAAACGCTGATACGCTTCTATATTTCTCACTGTCTGGATTTTCATTATGTTTTTTTTGAACGAACCTCTCAATCCAATCCTTAAGAGCTGGAGAAATCGAGATGGTTTGTTTCTCCGTTCTTTTTCTTTCAAGCATATTTTTTGGAATTTTTTTATAAATTTAAAAATATTTTTCTTATATACAAATTCCTTAATTATTCTTACGCTGAAATTTTATTTAAATTTTATTAAATTTTATGAAAGTTTTAGGAATACAATTTGCTCAAAAGTTTTCAAAATTTAATAAGAAAGATTAAAGAAGAGAGTTTATCCTTTTCATGGAATTTTAGAAAAAAGTTATGTAATACTAGAATTTAAATGTATAAGTGCGTTACTAATTATGTCCTTAAAAGACAAAAGAATTGAGAAGGGAGGGGTAAGAGGGCTTTTTAAAATAGAAATCGGATGCGGCCTCCCGCATCCTTCAAATTCTTTATTAAATTAATACTGAAATATTATTTTAAGAATATATGTGCCACATTTGGAGATTTCTAATCATTGAATTCATATATTCTCTTAGAAACACTATAAATGGGCACAATTATAATAATTTCGACCAAAAAATAAAATTTTCCTTATCCTCTTATTGCATATTTTAATATATCTTATAGAAATATGATTGTTTCTGAATGAAGAAGAAATAAAAAATAATCTATGTTGATTCTGAATGATGTTGTAATAAATCTTCGTTAGTTTTTCCGAGTTTTATTGCTAATTCGGCTATAATTGCGTCTAAATACATAAAAGCAGCTGCCTCAAACTGAGTACCTTCAGGTGTTAATGCTGCATGATTGGTCTCATCTCGTTCTCGCTTCGTTCGTCCTAATATTTTTATGGTGACATCACCTACTCGTCCAATCATTGTTTCTGGATGGGATGTGATGCATATGATTGCATGAGGTTTTATTGTATTAACATAATTCTTCAAAAGACTTACCACAATACTCGTGGTTCCAGAACCAGATAATACTATTAAAACGTCCTTTTTCCTTATAGCAGGGATGCTCGCCAAATTCGTGACCATATATACTTCTGCTCCTAAATGTACAAGTCGTGTAGCAAAACACTGTAATATAAAAGCACTTCGTCCCGAAGCCAGAAGAAAAAATCGTCTATTATTCATTAATCCATCATGAACAATATTAACGAATTTTTGTGTATATTTAAAATTAAGATCCAAATGTTCCATATTCTCTTTCAAGTTTTTCATGATAAGATCCATTGCTTGAAAAAGAATCCGCTTAGTTTTTCCCCCGTTTACATCCTGAAGTTCGGATTTAGCCTCATCAGCCATTTAAAACACATGGAATATTTTTTAGTTTATATTTAATGTTGTGAGACAAATAAAAAAAAGATATTTATCAATTTAAATTTTTAATCAAGATATTTAAAATCCATTATTAATGAGGTATTTTAAAAAAGTTCTGATAAATTAATAATTATATATTTTTTTTTAATTAAGGAATTTCGAGAGATTTTCTCTATATTTCATTTAAAGGCCAATCAAGTAATGATTTGATAAGATTTGCAGTAGATAAATCTCCATCAGTTAATTTCCCAATAATAGTCTCTCTTTTAAAAATTCTTTTTAGCACTTTTCGTAGTAATTTTTCTTCTTCATCATAACTTTTTGATTCTTCTTCATAAATTTGATGTACTTTTTTATGTAAGTTACCAATTTCATCCATTTTTTTCTTTATGAAATCTCTCCCCTCATAGAGTCCAGGACCGCTAAGAAAAATTTTTAAATTATTCATCCCTTCGGTATATTTATATAAATTCTTTATAGATTGGTAAATAACAGATATATCCTCTTGAATATCACTTGCCGCTCCAAATAACATTTTATATTTTGGCTGAATGGCATCAGCGGCGAAAACCCATTGTTTTTCCCTTTCGATGAGAATAATTTGTTCGGGAGCATGACCAGGCATAGGGAAGATTTCAAAAGTATATTTTCCTGAATTAGATATGATCCACTTAGGAATTTCTTTAGCATTCACAGGTAATCGCTTCTGACCCCATGTTATTTGTCTATACTCTGGATATGTGCTTTCCTTTTTTAAATCCTTGAGGACGCCACTTGGGGCGTAAATAGGAATATTAAACTCTTGTTGGAGGATATAAGCACCTCCGCAATGATCCTCATGAGAGTGGGTGATCACGCATAATTTAATCTCTGATGTTTTTAATAAGGATTTGATGAATTCTCTAAAATCATCCGCACCAGCAGGAGGTCCAGCATCAATTAAAATTCCATCAATGAAAAAGAGGGAAGTAAAAAACGGATTTGGAATCAAATCATGATCAGAAGCCCATTTCCATTCAAGAATTTTTCCATCTTCGTAATTAACGATTTTCTCAACCATTATGGGACTAATTCCTAATTTTAATTTTGATCTTTTATCTATTAAAGAAAAATGAAAAAACATTCTTAGAATTTGGTATTTGATTAAATCTTGCCAAAGACTACTAATTCTAATTTTATACAAGAAATAATATAATTTTGATCTATATCCTATAATCTTAAACTTTATTCAATTTCAATTCTATTCATTTTATATGAAGTTGATTTTTTCGAGATTTGATCCCACTAAAAAGATAATTCTGGTGTATTCTATTCCTGATCAAAATATCTCATCAGAGATACAAACAAATTTAGAGAAGTTCTATGATAAATATAGTGAAGAAAATCCAGAGGAAAGACTCGATCACTATGATATTGGACCATATCTCTCTTATATTTTCAAAGTTGAATCTGCATGGTATCCTGATGAGGAGGAAATACTTATGCTCACCCTATATTTTGAGGAACATGAAAATACTCATTTTTTCAGACCAATCATGGAACAAACAATTTCAAATTTAAAAGAAATTCCCAATCTCACTAAAATCTTGTATGTAAATACACCGCACGCAGATAATGAATCTTTTAAAATTTTCGGGAAAATCATTAGGATTTTAACGGATTGCTTCTTCGAATCTTCAAAATTACACTCCACCTATAATTTAGGCTTGTCGGAAGTGTTACTCTTGGGAGATAAAGGGAGTGGAAAAACATCAATAGTTGACTATCTTATTCATGGTAAATTTATTCCACAAACGTCTCCAACACTTACACCCCAAGTTTTTCGACTTGTTTATGATAAAGTTGATTTTCGTGTGTTAGATATTTGTTGTGAAGAACATTTAAAAGAGGTTTTTGAAGATCATCCCTTGGAGTCAGGAAAATTACCCCAAGCGGTTGTATATGTGATTGATGCTACTCAAAATGAAAATGAATTGCAAAATTCGGTAAAGGATTTTAACGAATGGATAAAATTTCTGCGCAAAAAATATCCTAAATCTGTTTTTAATACACTTCCGTTCCTAATACTCTTTAATAAAAGTGATTTAATTCCAAATTTTAATTTTGAAAGATATAAAAAGCTTTTTAGTCCAAAAGATTTTGATTTGAATTTAAAATATTCAATGAGTTCAGTGAAAACAGGGGAAGGATTAAATGAGAATTTTTCCTGGGTTGTAAACCATATAAAAGTAACAGAAAAATATTAAAAAATAGATTGGTACAAATTTATTAGAAAAAGAAAAAAAATAAAAAAGATTAGAGATTGAGCCCTTTATTGGTATTTAATTGCCAATAATAGATCATTCTTGGTAATTTTCTTCCTGTTTGCATGCATTGTGAATTGTTTTGCTTGTTCAGTTAAGTTTCGAGCAGTCTTTTCTAAATGATCAATTAATAAATCGACTGCATCTCGAGCGACAATGCTCGCACCTTGTTGTTTCATTAATCTCCTGATTGGGCTCCATGCGAAAGTATGTTTCTTTTTAGCCATTTTTAATTTTCCTCCACTTAGTTATTAGAAATTGTTAAAATTTCTATTTTTAATTTTTTTTTGATTTATTTTTTGAAGTTCTTAGATAATAATATATCTGAAGAGATATTTAAACTTATTGAAAAATTGGGCAGATAGTGGTAAGGTAGCAAAAAAAAAATTACGACAAAAATTTTTTGAATTCAATCTATAAAGTAAAATTTCAATAGCTATTATGTAGGATCATATTATGGATATGAGTTGAATTTGTTAAAATCACTATTCTTGAATGGAGAATATTGAAAACATTTGTTTTTACCTTAATAAAATAATTATGATTTTAGATATGAAAAAAAGATTGATAAAGTTACTTACTACGGATCGAATGAGATAGAAGAATTTGTATGGATATGTATCTATCATAAGTATTTAATTTTATACTAAAAATAAGATGCAAATTGAAGATGATAAAATCAAATTTTCATAAAAACAAAACTTCTACACCAATAAAATAGTATAAATAAATGGTAAAAGATTTTATAGCTGGGAGAAAAGAATTATAAAATCAATATGAAAATATGTTATAAATTCTATATAAAACATACAAATTTTAGAAATAATTTTGGAAATAGATCTATAGAGGGTGATTAAGGGATGTGCTTCGAAATAAAAAAAAAATTATATATCGTTAAATATATTTTAAAAAATTTTTCTTTCTGTATTTTATCCCTATTATCGTTATAATTGCGAGAGCTGAGATCCCAAGAAAAAGATATAGATCATAACCAGGGATTCCATCTTGTTCTTCCGGTAGCAAATAGACTATTACATTTTCAAATAAATTAAGACCGTTGAATGTCATATCATCAGGGCCATTATAAAAACCCCATAAGATATAATCATCAGCTTCTTGAATTAAAGGGGAATAGAGAGATCCTTCCGAATCTGTAGCTAATACAGTAATATTCTCAGGAGCAGAATCAGTATAAATACTCCTTTTACTGGTTGAACTCGTATATATTTGTAGCGTTCCATTACTTATCGAATTAGGTTTTTGAAAAATTGATAGTGGGGTATCTGGAACATATAAACTATCTCCGCTACCAGTCGCTCCATATGGATATCCGATAAAAAATCCTAATTCTCCGAAAAATCCATATCCTCCTGTACTTAATCCTATAATTGGTTTATTTGCACTCTTTATTGCATTTACTGTAGTAGTATTGCCCCAACTATTAAAAGCTCCACTCAAAGGATCAATTATTATGAGATCATAATTTGAAAAACTCGTTGTTGGTATATCATTAATAGGTATTAAATCAACATCATAACTATCAGCTGTAAGAAATGATTGATATTGTGAAGCAATAGTATCATCAGTGTCATAAATAATAACTATGTTATTAGTAGTAGCATTAGATGTAATAGAGTAGGCGTTTATATTCCATGCTAGACTCACAAAGCAAAGAAAACATAAAATTGGTAATAAAACAAGAAAGGGTTTAATATTGTTTTTTTTCATTTTAAATTAAATAGAGAAAAATTGTAATTTAGAATTATGAAATATATTATTGGATAAATATTAAATATTTTCAGTATGAATTTTGTCCCGAAATAATTTCATAAAAAACCTCAATAAATTTGAGAACTTCAATTAACCCAATGGCAAAAAAATATGGTTTTATAAAATAAAAACTTAAAATTTTAATTGCTTTAAGAACTTAAAGAATCATAATTCTAAAAAAAAGCTAAATTCAAACTAAAGGTAAGAAGAATAATGTCTCAAGAGATTATGGTCCCAGGAGCATGTGGCGTCGCGATTAAATGTAAGGATGGCGTAGTTTTAGGAAATGACAGGCGTGCGATATGGGGGTACACCGTAACTAATAAATCTACCAAGAAAGTATTCAAATTAACAGAATTTATTGGTATGGCGGCATATGGTCTTATAGGAGATTATCAGATGCTTACAAAAATTCTTCACGCGCAAGCAAACCTATATAAATTAGACACACGTGAGCGAATATCGACAAAAAGCCTTGCTAAACTTCTTTCGAATTATTTATATTCACATAAGATGGCTCCTCTCTACACAAATTTAGTGGTCGCAGGTATTGATAAAGATGGTCCTAAATTATTTACGCTTGATGCTATTGGATCATTAATTCCAGAAGATTATGGTACCACAGGCACAGGAATGCTTTTATCAATGGGAATTTTGGAAGCAGAATATGATCCAGAAATCAATGTTAAGGATGGGGAAAAATTAGTCGAAAAAGTAATTAGAAGCGCTATTAAACGAGATGCCATGTCAGGCAATGGAATTGATATTTTAACGATTACTAAGGACGGAGCGCAAGAAAAATTTATTGAAATAGAAGAATTAGGAGAATAATTTTTATAATTTCTTTTTCTCTAAAATTAATAATATTTTAGTTAGACTTAAACATAGCGGATGAACTATTATTATTAAAAATCATTAGTTATAATAATCAGAAATATATTCGTATTTCTAATTATAATTATCCAAATCAGAAATAATTGTAGATTCCTTATGAATATACACCTAGATGAAGAGACCAAAAAAAAAATCATTAAGATTTTAAATAAACATGGAATAAAAAAGGCTTTTTTATTTGGTTCCTATGCGCGTGGTGAAGGGACACCAGAAAGTGATTTAGATCTTATTGTAGAATTTCCTGAAGGAACTAGCTTATTTGATCACATATCTATCGAAAATGAATTATCAGAAACTTTAGATATAAAAGTAGATCTTCTTTCTAAAAATGGAATAAGTCCTTACTTTAAAGATGAGATTATGAAAGATGCGGTTGTGATATTTGGATGAAGAAAGAAAGAGATTATTTATTTTTAACCACATCTTTGATGCTTATTCCCAAATATCTAAATATTTGGAAAATATAGATTATGATAATTTTCAAAAAAATCGCTTACTCCAAGATTCTGTAATGAGGGAACTTGAAATTAATGGAGAAGCAAGTAAAAATCTTTTAGAAGATTTTAGAAATAAATTTCCAGATATTCCTTGGAGATTGATAGCAGGTATGAGAGATAAATTAATACATGGATACTTTTCTATAGATATTATTGAAGTTTGGAATATCGCTAAACGAGATATTTTAGACTTAAAAAAGAAATTAGAATTGGTTTTTAATAAACTAAAGAACAAGTTGCAGAAATAATATATTATTTAATGAATTTTTAAAATAATTAAAAAGATTTAGATATGAATATAATCTCCGATTATTTCGGGTAGATCTTAAATGAGAATTATCAAAAATTATTTAAAATCCTCGATTAAATCGAATTTAAACTTATAATTGTTTTTAAAAGAATTGCATTTAATATTTGGAGGAAAATTCTCCTATTAAAGAACTTAATTCTAAAAAGTGTTCAATAAAGATATATGTATGCTTTCATTTTTATAATCAAATTAGTTATTTTAACGTGAGTAGAAGTGAAGTTAATTCATAATACATTTGATGAGAAAAGAGAAATCGCTGGATTTTCTAAAGACGAGTTAATAGAGATTAAAAAAAAGATCTCAGAGTTTAAATCTAACAAAATTGATCAATCAGAATTTATGGAGATACTCCAGAGTAAGTTTTCAGAGGAATTATTGGAAGGGCACTCAAAATATATTGAAAATATGGTCAAATTTATAGAATTATATTTCTCAAAATTTTTAACAAGTGCAGAAGAGCATCAATATAATTTTTACTACCTGAAATCGGGGTTATTAGAAGAATTAGAATTAATTTATAAAAATCTTTTAAATTTGAAATTGAATGCTCAAAATACGAAGAGATTTTTAAAAGATAATACATATCTAAAATCATATATTACCCAAATTAATAATATTTCTGAACTCAATAAGGATCTTCAATTAAAGTTAAAAAAGAAGGGAAATGCTCCAATAGAATATGAGGATATTTCTCATATATGGCTTGAGATAAATAGAATTAAGAACCTCCTTTATAAAATTATCGATACAGAAGAATTAGAAACTTGGGAAGAATTGTCAAATGTATTTAAGTTTTTAAAGAAAAAGGGGGAGAAAGAAGTAAAAGGTGGCCTTTTTAGTAAGAAAGAAGCGGAAGTAATTTTTGAATTTAAAATATTAAATGATTATATCTCCAGCTCACAACAAGAGAACTTCAATTTCTATTGCGATTTATATTATCTCCTATATTTAAACGAAATATTAACTGAATTAAAAGAGCAAGAGTTTTCAAACATACTTGAACGTAAAGAAGTTAAAGTCCAACTAAGAAATTATATGCGTTCTATTATAAAAGATCTGATTTTTATAAAATTAGATAACTTCATTCAAGAGATAAAATCTTTTAAAGAGGGGGCTGAATATGATAAAGAAGATATTAAAGCAGACATCGATAATTTAAAAAATGAGAAGATTAAAATTTTATTGCCAAAATTAGTTGATCTTTATTTTATTGGGTTAGAAAATCATTATCAATTATTAACTACAAATATACAGGATACTCAAAAATTTGATGAGATAATAGATGAATATTCAGAAAAAATTGATAGGTTTTATGATATAATTGAGAAAATAAAAGATTATACATCAAACTATGACACATTTTTGAAACCATATGAAGAGATGCTGATTTCTTTACGTAAAATCTTCTCAAATCTTTTAGAAGACATATATAGACGTAAGGGAGAATTTAACTATTACTTAGAAGCTATTAAAAAAGAGAGAATGAAAGAAGATATAAGATCATTTACTTCAGAAAAAATTAAAGAATTAAACTCTCTGATTGAAAAATATCGAGATGAAATAGCTATATTATTAAAAGAGAAAATGCCCCAGTTAGAGAGTGTCGAAGAAATTATAATTACTTACAAAGATCAAATAAATAAGATTAAAGATGATTTATATCACAAGTTAAGAGAGCATGAGAAAAAAGATTTAGATCAATATCAGATTATCAAACAATGGGAAGAAAATTATAAAAGAAGTAAAGAGCAAATAGGTTTTTTATTATCACAGTATTTGACGAATCTTTATAAAGATTTTGAAGGAATAATCGAAAAAGAAGAGGCACTTTTCGAAAGAGTTAAGGAAATTACAAAATATAGCGGAGATCAAGAAGAATTACCCTTGAATTATGCCTTTTCCACATTTTTATCAGATAAACTAACAGAAGAGGAATTACGGGAAAGAATGGTGGAATTGAAAGCAAAGCTTAATAAATTAAGACACCTCGAGAGATTGTATGAGGATGAATTATCACAATTAAAAGACAATTTAGAAACTAAGGTCAAAATTAGAGAGGGGATTTCAACTTCAAATGTAGAATGTTCTGTTTGTAGGAAAAAGATTAATTTCGCAAAAGATAAAATAATTAAATGCCCTTTCTGTGGAGCTATTTATCATTATCTTTGTGTAGCATTTTGGCTTTCAAAATATAATAGTTGTCCCTCTTGTCAGAATGTTTTCTTAGATCCAAACCAAAATATTTATGAAACACAACCAGAAGAATAAATAACATATAAAGTTATTATTTTTGGATTTTTAAAAATTCAGATACTTCTGTTGCCCTTACTGAAAAGTTAGAATCAATATACATTGTTATTGCATGAAAATGTCCTCCATTATGAGAATGGCAATGTGTATATTTAACAGGCCAGTGTGAGATTTTACTTAAATCTATAGTATTTATGTCAATATCTTTTCCATAAATTGGCTTCTTACAAATAGGGCAAATTGCGAGCAATTTTTTCATAAGGAGGGCTCTAGAATTAGACATTGTTTTTCAACTTTCTTGAGTTTAGGAAAAAAAGATAATAAAGCTTAAAATAATTTAATAATATTCAGATCATATTTATTTCCGAATATAGATGGGAGTAAATTCTTATTATTAAATTCTATAGATTTGAAACTAAGTATTTATAATATTTATTTTAGAAAATAAAAAATAGATTAAACTCTGGAAAAAATATTATTTTTAGAGATAAGTATGTCCCGAAAAAAATCATAAAAGCACCACAGATTATTAAAACCCATCGATATATCTTGGGGTTTAATGATTTTCCTCCTATATACACAATGATAGAAATTGGCCAAAACCAAATCAGATCCCCCATTTCATGTCCCAAATAAAACATTAATAATCCAAGCGGATCTTGAAAACTTATATTCAAACTAATCATCAAACCTAATCCGATACCAGCCCACCAAAGAGTCCAAAATGGGTTAGATAAACTTACTATAATTCCTCCCAAAAAACTATTTCCGGTAAATCCTTTAATATCTTCTTCTTTTATTTCAGCAAGATCAATATCAATTGGTTTATTGTATATATCTTTTATAACCATAAGTCCGAAAACAATCAGTAAAATCCCACCAACAATTCCAATGGTTGTATATACAATTACATTTTGTAGAAAGAGCGAGGCCCCTAATAATAATGCGATGATTAACCCAAATTCTAAACTTGCATGGCCTAAGGTAATAAATAAACCTGCAAGATATCCTCTTTCACCTTTAAGCGAACGATAAATAGTAAATGTGAGGACTGGACCAGGAGATAATGCTCCGGTGAGGGCTACTAAAAAAGAAACTATGAAAATATTAATCATAAAAATATGAATATTAAGTTTAATTTGAATTATTCTCTTATCTGACCATTTCCATAAATTATATATTTAGTTGAAGTTAATTGATTCACTCCCATTGGACCGCGAGCATGTAATTTCTGCGTTGAGATTCCTATCTCAGCCCCTAATCCAAATACGCCCCCATCAGTTAGTCGAGTTGCTGCGTTAACATAAACTGCTGCAGCATCTACCCGATAGAGAAATTCTCTTCCATGATCATAATTCTGAGTTATAATTGTCTCTGTATGCTTTGAATCATATTTGGTAATGATTTCAATTGCCTCATTGATATCCTTAACAGTTCTTATACAAATTTTTAACGAAAGATATTCTGCACTCCAATCATCTTCTGTAGCGGGAATTATATCAGAAACTAATCTTTGTGTCTCTTGATCTCCCCTAACTTCAACCCCATTTTCCCGTAGTAATTTAACAATTCTAGGAATATATTGTTCTTTAATATCTTCATGTATTAGTAATTTATCTAAAGCATTACATACAGCGGGGTAAGAACACTTTGAATTAATTATTATCTTATCTGCCATATCAAAATCGGCATCATAATTAACAAATATACTAACGATTCCTATCCCTGTTTCGATGGTAGGAACTAAAGAATTTGTTATTACTTTTTGAATGAGAGTTTCTCCTCCTCGAGGGATAATCACATCAATGTAATCTTTTAACTTGAGCATTTCATCCACATATACTCTATCTGTATCTCTTACAATTTGGATACAATTATCAGGTAAGCCTTCTGTTATAGCAGCATTGTTTAATATATCTGCAATCGCTATATTTGAATTAATCGCTTCACTTCCCCCTCTTAAGATGATTGCATTACCAGATTTTATACATAATCCAGCAGCATCTGCGGTTACATTAGGTCTCGATTCATATATAATTCCCACGATTCCTAATGGTACTCTTATTTTTCCTATATCCATTCCATTTGGCCTCCTCCACATTGAGATTACCTCGTTGATAGGATCCGGAAATGTAGCAATTTCTCTAAGACCCTCAGCAATTTTATGAATCTTCTCTTGATTTAAAATCAATCGATCTATTTTAGATTGCTCTAAGTTATTCATCTTTGCATTTTGGAGGTCTAAGGCGTTTGCTTTGATGATAGATTCCGAGTTTTTTTCTAAATCATCAGCCATTCGCATTAATGCGTTATCTTTCAAGGCGGTGGAAATATTTTTCAAATCAAATGCTGCATTTTTAGCTTTTGCACCCATATCTTTCATTTTATTTTCAATAGACATTATACTCTCACCAATTTGATTATTCCAATAATGGTTAAATTACAAAAAGTTAAGTAATTTTCTCTTTATGGTCATAAAAAATTTTTATTTTTGAGGAATAAAATAAGTACCAATTTCTTTTCCCATCAAAATATCTTTTAATGAAATTCCATCATAACTTGTTATTATCACAGGAATACCAATATTGGTTAATTTTTTGATGGCATTAATTTTACTACGCATACCTCCAAAAGTAATACCTCCATCAATATCTTCAACTATTTTTTCGATTTCATCATTTATTTCTTCGATAGAAGTTATGATTTCAGCATCATCATGAATATTCGGATTTTTATTACATAATCCCTTTACATCAGTTAAAATTATGAGTAAATCTACAAATAATAATATAGAAACTAATCCTGAAAGTTTATCATTATCTCCATAGCTCAATTCTTCAATAGCTACCGAATCATTTTCATTAATTATCGGTACTATATCCTTCTTAAGCAGAACTTCCAATGTATTTCTAGTATTAGCTCTTCGGGTTGAATCCTTCATATCATCCGAAGATAATAAAACTTGGCCTATGTGTAATCCATATTTATTAAATTCTTGTTGATATATTTTCATGAGATAAATTTGTCCGACAGAAGCAAGTGCCTGTAATTCTTTATACTCCGAGGGTCTTTTTTGCAGGCCTAACTTTGCCAATCCGCATCCAATTGCTCCACTACTAACTATAATAATTTCATATCCTTCTTTTTTTAATTGTGCTATTTCTTTGACAAATGATTCTATCTTATCGCAATATATCTCAGCTACACCATCAGTAATCATTTGCGTACTTACTTTTATAACGATTCTTCTGATTTTTGAAGGAAAGGACCTAATATTTATCAACCAATAAAGAAATAATTACTATCTATAGGTTATGTAGAAAATTATAAAATTTAGAGTTTTAGATTTTTATTCTCTTGATATATTTTTATAGCATTGTAAAAAATCTAAATTTTTCACACTTTTTGAGAGGATTAATTGAAATCTTTTCAACTGAAATAAGGAGATCTATAATAATTTTTCATTGTAATATGGGGATCATCATCATTTCTATTAATTAAAAAAAAATTTAAAATAGAATCGTTCAATATTCAAGTTAGAAAAATAGAGAGAATTTAAAAAAATGGAATTTAATATACTAGAAAAGACACCATTATACGACACTTTTTCTCATTTGGGAAAACGGATTTTCTTGCCTGATGGAATATTCTATTGGTCGAAAAGAGCTAAAAAAGAGGCTGAGCTCATTGGGACGATTGGTTCAGCATTTTCTTATGACTATGATATTGTGAATGGTGGTTCTGATGAATGGGTTCCTTGTTATTTGGAAGAAATCAAAAAGTATACAAATTTAAACATAAAAGATATAGTGCCTTACGCATCTATAGGAGGCTTATCGGAATTAAGATCTATTTGGAAAGAGTGGATAATCTATAAATCAAATATAAATCCTAACACACAAGAAGATGAATTATCTCATCTTAGAAACTTTATTACAGAACCAATTGTTACAGCAGGGGTTACTAATGGAATATATATGGCGTCCTTATTATTTCTGAATCCAGAAGAATGTATAATCTGTCCAAATAAAAGATGGGGAAATTATGATAATATCATTGTGAAAAATCTTGGTGCTCGAATTAAATCGTTTGATTTTTTTAAAGATCAAAAAATCAATTTAGAGGGTCTGAAAAACTCGATTATTCAAGTTTCAGAATCCCAAGATAAAGTCATCATATTGCTTAATTTTCCCAATAATCCCACCGGATATGTCCCTACTCTCAACGAGGCAAATCAACTGATAGAATTATTAAAAAATACACAATCAAAATTAAAGATTCCATTTATAATATTTATTGATGATGCCTATGAACCTTATGTATATTCTGAGGGAAGAGAAATATTGGAAAGATCATTTTTTTATGAACTCCAACAACTCCCAGAGGATATTATACCTGTTAAATTAGATGGAATTACAAAAGAACTCTTGTTTTATGGAGGGAGAATTGGATTTATCACCATCGGTTTGAAAGCAAGTTGGGTAAGACATGATGAGGATTTGAATAAATTAAAGACCCAGATTAATAATAAGTTAGAAGGAGTCAACAGAAGCACAATATCGAATGCAAATCACTTTTATCAGAAAGTTGCTATTAATATGTTCCAAGATTTTGGGATGGAAAAAATAGTTAGATCTCGAAATAAAGTAAAAGAGATTCTTAGAGAGCGATTTGAGATAATAAATCAAGAACTAACTAAGATAAAGTCGCGTGATATTTCCATCGATCCGAACTCGGGAGGGTTCTTTTTATTTATGAATCTTAATAGCAAAAAGATAAAAGCTAAAGAGTTTGCTGATTATCTACTGAAAAAATATAAGGTGGGAGTAATTCCAATTGAAAATCCAAATGAAAATATTAATGGAATTCGGATAGCATATTGTTCTATTCACAAGGATCATATAGCAGAGTTTATCAACCGTATCAAAAAAGCGTTGAAGGATATGGATTAATTCAAAATTTAATCTTTTTGTCGCAAACATTCTTTTATTTTATTTATTATCATTTTTCTTATTCAAAATAAATAATATACTTCAATAAAATTCTCTTTTTTTTAACACGAAATTTTTGATAACTCAATATTTTTATAACGGTTTATTTATATTTATAATAATTATATAAGTAAAATTTGTGTTGAGGAATTAATATGAAACTTTACCTAGTAGATAAAGGTGAACTGAAAGAAATCAATAAACCAGTGTTTTCAACTGGAGATGTGTATATCTTAGACAATAATCATACAATTTATGTTTGGATTGGAAGTAAATGTAGTGTTGATGAAAAGACTTCTGGAGCAGCTCAAGCACGAACATTGGATCAAGAACGCGGGGGTGCTGCCAAAATAATTACTATAGATCAAGGACAAGAAACAGATGATTTCCTTAAATTAATAGCTGATATGGGAGCGATGAAGATCGTAAACAAAAACATCGCAAAAACTATGTTAAAGGATGTATACACTGGAGATTTTGCTGGATTTACTGAACATAAAAATGTTCTCTATCGTGTTAGCTCCGAAGAATTTGAAGATATTAACACGATGAAGATGGTACAAGTTCCTTACTCTGAGGACTCTCTGGATTCCGAAGATTGTTTTGTTATGGATTTAGGAACAAAAGTTTATGTATGGCAAGGAAATGCATGTAATGTTAAGGAAAAGGTGAAAGCGGGACAATGGGCAAGAAAGATAGATGTTGATAGAGCAGGATCTCAAAATGAAGAGATTTTTGAGGAAGGAGATGATATGCGATTCATTGAAGCTCTGAAAAAAGGAACAGATTATAAAGAATCTGATGCGGTTCAGTTAGAAGCTGAATCAGTGATGGAAGAAGAACCTCCTGAACAAAAAATCGAGCGTGAACATAAATCAGAGATTCGAGATGCAGAACCAGAAGAAAGAGTGTCTATAAAGCCAGAAGCACCTAAGATTAAGGAATCTGCTGCTTCAAAAGCCAGTCCTGGAATACCTGGTCGACGGGATGATTCCATCCTAACTATAGAAAAGACAGAGGGTAGGAGAGTATGTCCTAACTGTGGAGAAGAGAACCCGCATATGTTACATGAGAGCATCGATAAAAGCAATGTTATAATGGATTATCCACGCGTGTATGGAAAGAAGTATAAGTGTGGCTCTTGTGGAACCGAATGGCGTGAAAAGTAAACCTAATTTATTTTTTTAATTTTTTTGTTTTTCTAATTCTTATAAATTTTCAAATCTCGTCTTAGAAAGTTTATTCGTCTATATTTTTTATCCTTTATTTTTTTAAATTAGTTATTGATATTTTTTAGTCTTTAATGGATTCTTATAATTTAGATAGGAAATCTTCAATATCCTTAATAAATTTCAAAGTTCCTTGTTCAATCTCCTTCGTAAGGTTATCTAAATCGCGAAAATTAGGGTTTTTAACTAAAATATACTCGACTATAGAATCAATTCCCTTTATATTCGAAGGAATGGTATATTTATTCAAATTACTTTCTTTAAATAAGTTCCAGTATTCTTCTTGAACAGTTTTATTAACGCCTACTAACCACACATCAAATCTGAACGCTTCGTAAAGGAAGACTATGGCAATTTTCAATTTTCGGGATTTTAATGTGGGTGTAAAGATGGCAAAATATGACATATCCATATAGCCTTGATATAAATTTCCGGATATGGTATATTCACGATAAGTGTTCATAAAATAGGTTCTTAAGGTCCTTAAGTATTCCATCAATCCTCTATATGCTTCAATGATGATGCCCTTGTCCAGCTGTTTTTTATATTCCATCATGTTTTCATGAAAAGAGTCCATTTTTAATTCTCAACCAAAATCACTATTTATGTTGGATACCAAAAAGAAATAGAATTAAAATAATTATGTAATTTTTAAAGATCCTAGTTAATTAAAAAAGAGATTGATATTAAGATTTTAACGTTTCTCTTCGTAAGATTTTGATTCTTTTCTTTAAATCTATAATTTCTTTGTCCTTTTTTTCTACTTCAGATTCGAATTTTAGTTTTTCATCTTTTAATGTTTGAAGATCGGTAAGAATTTTATCTTCAATCTGTTCGGCTTCTGATATTTTATCCTGAAATTCTTTTTGTTTCTCTATTAACTCCTTAATGCGATTATCTTTTTCCTTTAACCTATATTGCATATTTGAATATTCTAATTCAAATTTTCCCGTTAATTCACCTGATTTATGCTGAGTCTGCTCGAGTTTATCTTCAAAGCGAGTTATTATTTCTTGATTTGTGATATCTTTCTGTTTTAACTTTTCGATTTCCAAGACCAGTGATTCGATGCGTTCTTCTTTTTTTTCTAAATCTTTTTTTACTAGACTAAATGTTTCCATTTGCTGCTCTAATTCATTAATTTCTTTCTGAGCGTCTGAGAGAGAATTTTTCAATTCAAAAATGTCCTTTTCTTTTTGGGTAATTAGTTCATCTTTTTTTTCAACCAACACTTCTAATTTATCAAACTTCGATTTCGGTATAGTATCATTCTGTAAATATTGTAATTGTTCATTTAACTCTTTTATCTTCTCATCCTTTTCTTTTATTTTTTCTGAAAGATCACTTGTTTCAGCTGTTCCAGACCTTAATTCTTCAACAGTGTCTTCTAAACTATTGAGTTCATCTTGAATGTCGGTTATTTTATCTGTTTGATCCTGTATTATTCTTTCTTTTTCTTTTAGCCTTTCTTCTAAGGAGTCAATTATTTGATCTTTCTCTTCAATGGTGAGACTTAATTCTTCAAAATCCTCTACTTGAGATTCTTCCAATTCGGTGTGTTTCTCCAACTCTGCAATTTTTTCGACTAATTCTTGGTTATGAGTGGATAAGTTTTGAATCTTTGAGTGCAAATTTTCTTTTTCTTCTTTTAATTCAATTACTCTTTGATTTAGTTCAGCATTTTGTTCTCGAAAAAGATTTATTTGTTCCATAAACTCTTCTTCATCTGATTCAATCTCTGGCTCTTCATCACTCTCTTCGACCCAACCAAGTGATGAAAGTGCATCCACAATCGGTTGATCCTCATCCTCCTCAGGGTCGTTCTTATCTTTATTATTTGGATTTTGCATGGTTAAGGGAATTGTTATTTATAATATAACTAAAATATTTTCTTGTTTTTAAAGTAATATTAGGAACTTTCTCTAATAATCTTTACTCATTATAACTAGTAAAAACATATTTTCGATCAAGGAAAAATTTGGTGATATATCCAATAGAGAGAGCAACGATTAAACTTATTTCTAAGGGAGCAAAAAAGAAATTTGTCAATAGGAATTGGATTCCAATATTTTCAATGGTGGTAATAATCGCAAATCCAAAGTATTTCAAAAATTCCATTGAAGTTTCCTTGACTTTTACTTCTTTTTTTTGAAATACAAAAAATTTATCTAGAATATATTTAATAATATACGTGATTGCTACAGCAAAAATAGAACCTACTAATTCTCTCATGTTATAAGGTGAGAAAGCGCAATAAAAAGTATATATAAATCCTAAAGTACCAAAATTTGCGCAAATCCAAGGAGCTAAGACGATTTGGTTTAATTTTTGAATTAAATAATTTAAGAGAATCATTAATAAAGCAAAAAATAGATACAGCGTTATTTGAGTTTTAATGTTATTATTGACTTCCTTCATTCAATACTCCTTCTTAAAATCGTTTTTGTAATTTTGCCCCACAATTGGGACAATAATTTAAATTTGGATATTTTATTAATTCTCCACAATTAGGACAAGAATCATATAGTTTATTCTTTTCCGAAATATTTTCTCTCCTGAGATTTTTATCTTCGTTTCTAGAATCAAATAAAGATTGTTCTTGCTCATTTTCCTGAGAATTAGCATTATTGGATCGACATACTGAAGGTAGTACACAAAATAGAGGAACCAGGAAAAGCTCCCCGAAGAAAAGGCTCAAAATAATACTAATTAAGGCGATAATTATCCCAATAATAATAGAAAGTATATTCCATTTCATTATAATGATTAGTTAAGAGTTATTTAAAATAAAAAAATTTTGCTAGTCTTATTGGTTTAAGACTTTATAAATCCAATTTATCTTTCCAATTATCTTTCTTTTCTAATTTCTTAGTTTTAGTCCCTTCTTCGGGATAGTTTTTTGTTGAGCCTATATTTTCAGGTCTACTTGCTGTTGAATAATCCATAATCTCTGAACTTGTGTCTTGATTTGGCGATAACATCTGCATCATGCCTCCAGTTAAGCTGGATTTTTGCTTGCCGGTAGCTTTTCTATAAATATATTTAGATACAAAATATATAACTGAAAAGCTTAATGAAAATAAGAGATAAACAGCTACCCATCCATCTCCGAATAGAGGTACTTTAAAAGGTAAAATTCCCGAATTATATGGAGCATAAATTAAACCTAATAAAGCAAATATACCAAGAAATATCACGCATCTAACACATAAAGGAACCATTTGCTTTTTCATCATATCCTTAGTTAATTCCATTGATTCTGATTGGATCTGTTGCATCATTTGGGGATCTCCAATGAGTTGAGCGTTTTTCATTCTTTCTTGAATATTTCTCGCTTTTTCTTGTAGTTTACTCATCTCTTCTCTGTTTAATCCAAAGAAATGATTGAATAATAAGCCAATAAGAAACATTCCTAATGTTATAAAAAAGATTTGAAGTATAATTCCACCGACTGCCATATAATATCACTATCTAATTAAATTCTGAATCAAAATTAAAATTTGCTATTATTTTAATTACATCTAACAATTTAAACTGAAAGGAATTTAAAATAATGAGAATTTATCGTAAATTACCTCTAAAAATAGATTTAATATACTTCTCATAAATACTCGGCCATCTCGCAGTTAACGAGGCTACGATTGAACATCCTAATCGACAATGATCACAGAAATCGTAAGAGTCGTGTTCGTTCATAATTTCAATCACTTTTTCTGACCTATAGATATCGGATAAAGGATATTTTAACGCATCAAAACTAATAATCGGATGTATTTTGCATGGAAAATCGATAAAACCGTTATGCCGTATGAAAAGATAGGCTTCCGCCACATGGCATCGAATTTTGTCTTGATATTTTGGATTTTGCCCAAATCCGCCTAGCTCAATTGCCTCAATACTAAAAAGATCTGTGAGCACATTTTTATAATCCTTTCGTAGAGCTTTCACCAACTCTGCCCATAGATGAAGATCGGGGATTAAATCGTTCACCCCATTAGCCCGAAATTCCTTTCCATCATAATTTCTTATGATATCTTCACATGGATATAATTCAATTGAACAATCCAATTTTTCGGCTAATTCACAGATTTCGGGGAGATATTTTAGATTCGATTTCATAACATTAGTGCTAATTATCACATTGATATTATGCTTATGGGCCAATGCTATCGATTCTATAACTTTTTCAAATACGTTCAAACCTCTCATTCTATCATGATGTTTCGCATCAGGAAAATCTAAAGATAGTAAGATATAATCTAATCCCGTTAGAGAATTATGTTTAAATAAAGTTGGAAGATGATATCCATTAGTTGCTAATCCCGTTGTTAAATTATTACGATATCCCGCATATCTTATTAATTCTGGAAGATCCTCTCTAAGAGTAGGTTCCCCTCCCGTAAAGGAAAGTGCTACAACTCCTAAATCAACGATCTTATCTATTATAGATTTTACTTGATTTGTATTCATTTCTGGATTTTTTAAAGACTTCGGGATTGAAGGGATGGCACAGAATTTACAATTTGCCATGCATTGTAAAGTTAATTCTATTTGAGCAGAGTAAGGCGTTTTAATATCAGAAAAGTAATTTACAATAAAGTTCTTCAAATAAGAAAGGCCTTTAAATTTCCAGAATTGCATGATTTAGAGAATATTTAGATTAATAACTAAAATAACTTTAAATTTCAATTAAGATAGCTTTTTTGATTAATTTATACTATTGAGAGTATCGTTGGTTTTTAATAAAATTATTTTTTTATGAAGTACTTTAGAGATTAAATGATAAAACAAGCGAGAGAAGAGTTCTTTAAAAGAAGAGAACGGTTTTTATCTCATGAATATAAATCCAGTTTAAGATTAGTATTGAGTTATTTGTGGGATTACAAATATCATTTCATTTTAGTTGTGTTCTTGGGAATAATCCAATCTATATTATTTTTATCCCTTCCCGTACTTGTTGGACCAGCATTAGATATATTGGTTGATCCATCTAGCTTGATTAGCAATGTTTTACCTTTGTTCCTCTTAATGATAAGTTTGCAAATTAGTGTGGGATTTGTTTTCGCCATTCGAATTTGGACGAATAGATGGGTTGGTACGAATATTATTTATAAATTAAGAAACGATTTATTTTCAACTATCCAATTAATGAGTTTTTCCTGGCTTGATGAGCATAAAACGGGAGATTTGCTTTCAAGAACTACGAGCGATGTAAATTTACTAAAGGAATTTTTGGGTAATAATTTGCAGCTATTCTTCAGACAAGCATTTACATTTATACTCAGTTTTTTAATTTTATTTCTAATAAATGTTGAATTGGCCTTATATATTATAGGCGTCTCTCCAGCGCTATTTTATGTATTATTTAAATTTCGTAAGAAGATGAGACCAGTCTTTAAAAAATCAAGGGAGACTTATTCAGATTTGACTCATAAAATTCAAGAAAATGTTCAGGGTATTAAGGTGGTGAAATCATTTTCGAGAGAAGACCATGAAATCAAAGAATTCACTAAAATTAATGATGATTACTATGAAGATTCTATGAATATAATTACCCTACAAGCAACTTTCGATCCTATAATCTATTTAATTGATAATATTGCATTCTTGTTGGTCATTCTTGTTGGAGGAACTCTAGTTCTAAGAGGAAGAATGACATTTGGAGAATTATTTTCGTTCATATTAGTTATGAATTTTTCTGTTGAACCACTTTATTTTGTAGCTAGGTTTTTAGCAAATATGCCCCAAATTAGCGAAACAAGTGAGAGAGTTGCTCATATTTTGAAATCTGAAATCGATGTTAAAGAAAGTCTCGCAAAGAAGGAAATGCCTCCAATTAAAGGCAAGGTTGAGTTTAATAATGTGTCATTTTCTTATGATTCAGATGGCAAGCAAAGAGTCTTAAAAGATGTTAATATTGCAGTTAATCCAGGTGAAACCATTGCAATTTTAGGCGCAACTGGATCTGGAAAATCTACATTGATTAAATTAATCCCTCGTTTTTATGAGGTGACAGAGGGAGAAATTTTGATCGATGGAGTTAATATCAAAGATGTATCTTTCAAATCATTACGAAAACAAATTGGCTATGTGTCTCAAGATCGTATCCTATTTTCTCGGAGTATTAAAGAGAATATTGCGTTTGGAAAAAGAGATATTAATGAAAGAGCAATAAAAAATGCGGCTAAAATTGCTCATATTGATGAATTTATTGAAGATGAATTACCTAAAAAATATGAAACCAAAGTAGGAGAACGAGGAATGACATTAAGTGGAGGGCAAAAACAGCGTGTTGCTATTGCGAGAGCTCTTGCGGTTAAGCCACGCATACTTCTTTTGGACGATTGCTTCAGTTCAGTTGACGTTGACACGGAGTATGAGATTCAGAGATTATTAAAAGATGTAATTGAAGATACCACTACATTCTTAATTACACAACGCCTAAGCACAGTAAGACATGCAGATAGAATTATGGTTATGGAAAATGGAAGAATTTCACAGTTAGGAAGTCATCAAGATTTAATGAACCAAGAAAATGGGATATACAAAAAGCTTTATTTAACCTTAAAGGTGGAGGAAAGATCTCAATGAGTCCAGATCAATCTAATCAAGAAAATGAAAAATATAATATTAAGACTCTCTACATAATAAAGCGTTTGTTTAAATATATAGGATCTAAAAATCGAAAATATATTTTGCCGTTAGTTATAATCATTATTTTGAATATTTTGTTTAATTGGTTCTCTCCTCTCATCTTTCGATATTTGATTGATGAGGGATTGGGTGGATATTTTGGAACGGGAAGTGGTGGAGAAATAGAAATCATTATCACCGCAGGAGTGCTTTATTCTGTTGTCACGATTTTAAGCGTGTTAACGAGAATCGCACAAGGATTTATAATACAAAAATTAGCAACAATTACAATGTTTAACTTAAGATATGAATTATTTACAAAATTCCAACTATTAGGATTAGATTATCATGACAATCCTGAAAAAACAGCAGGGAAAAAAGTATCTTATTTAACTAATGATGTCAATACTCTACAAGAGCTCATCAATAGTGGATTATTGGCAGTAATAGGCAATTTTTTTCTTATATTCGGTGCTGTAGTTTTTATGTTGATTTTAAGTCCTCAATTAACTCTAGTTGCCTTTCTTATTATTCCAATTATTTTTGTAGTTGGGGGCGTTGTTTTAGGCAAAGCCAGAAAATATTTTCAAGAATTAAGAGAACGAGTCTCAATAGTTACGAGTACGTTAGATGAGTCTATAATGGGAATGAGAACTATACAATCTTTTGCTGTAGAGGAGGAAAGTTACGAAGAGTTTAATAACGCCACTTTAAAAGAACGAGAAATAACCTTAAAATCAGCAAAATTATTTGCGATTATTCCTGGATTAGCCTTATTAATTATAAGTTCGGGGTTAATGGCATTATTTTTCACCGGAGGAATTTTAATTAGAGATGGAATAATTACAGTTGGCACATTAGTGGCTTTCATATTTTATATTTTCCAATTTTTTGAACCAATCATTGCGCTAATAGGGTTTTTTACTTTACTACAAAACTCCATAGCAGCAGGAGCTCGGATGATCAATCTTTTAGATTTAGAGCCATCTATAAAAGAAAATAAAAATATTCAACAAATCGAAAAAATAAGTGGAGAAATCAAATATAAAGAAGTTTCATTTCATTATGAAAAAGATCAACCCGTTTTGAAAAATATAATTGTCCATATTAAACCAGAAGAAAGACTAGCCCTTGTTGGCTATACGGGAGCTGGAAAAAGTACTTTCATTAAATTACTCAGTAGGTTTTACGATCCAAATGAAGGGAGCATATATCTTGAAGGAAAAAATTTAAAAGTGTTGTCTTTAGACATAATTAGAAAAAATATGGGAATTGTTTTGCAGGAAAATTTTCTCTTTTCTACAACTATAATGGAGAATATACGATATGGAAAACTCGAGGCATCAGATGAGGAAGTGATCGAAGCAGCCAAAAAAGTGAGTGCTCACGAATTTATAATGGAATTAGAAAACGGATATGAAACCTTAGTTGGTGAGCGTGGAAATAGACTATCCGAAGGTGAGAGACAATTAATCGCATTCGCAAGAGCATTGATAGCAGATCCCCCTATATTAATTTTAGATGAAGCAACCTCATCAATTGATCCGTATAGTGAATTACTTATACAACAAGCCTTAGAAACCCTATTAAAGGGCAGAACAAGCATATCTATCGCTCATAGATTATCTACGATAATTAATTCTGACAGAATTTTGGTATTAGAAAAAGGTAAAATCATAGAAGAAGGATCTCATAAGGAACTAGTAGATAAAGGAGAATTTTATAAACACCTATACGACATGCAATTTAAGGATCCGTTCAAAAAGGAAAAAATTGAAGATAAAATTTCTATCGATGATTTAGATGAAGAAATTTTATCTTAATAATATTAGAGAGAAGTTTTATTAATCGATTTTATTACATTTCTGATAAATTTGGTTTAATATTTTTAAAAAAAGAAATAAATAAAATGGATAAACTTTACGATAAGTGATATTGTTTAATTTTACTTCAAAAAAGTTTTGATTATTTATGTGGGGAATTCATACCCACATTTTTTACAGATTGTTTTTTTTGCATATATCTTTAAACCGCCCTGTTGGTGGAGGACGTGAGACTTATCTTCAACTTCGTTAAAATCCGTGCTACCGCAAGAGGGGCAAACTCTCCGACCCTCAATTGGGGGCTTTTCTTTTAATTTTTCCTCCTCTTCTTGCTTTTCAACCACAGCTGATGGTTTGACAGAACCTTGTTCTGTTTTTGAGGCTCTAGAAATTACACTGTTTCCAGAAGCCCCACCAGAATTAAGAAGTTTATCCAATTTAGTATTTATAGTCTCAAGTAGATCAATTACTTTCTCTTCAAATTCAGACATATTAATCAAATTCTCTTATTTTAATGTTATTAGTAAATACTTTTTACTAATAGATCTAAGATTTGTCTTAAATATTTTGGTAAAAATGAAATTTCGCTTAATTAGAAATGACTCTCTATTAGTGTTCAAAATCAAGAATTCTATCATCTAATTTCTTTGTTTTACTGGTACAAAAATCTTAAAAAAATTCTGTTTTACGTTTATCCCACCTTGAAACTTTACAATAATTTTGTTACCTGAAAGAGTTGTAGCGTGAAGATTGTTATATGAATTACCAAATCCATTAAAAAGAACGATTTCTCCATCGCTCAAATTTGAATCTAACGTTTTTGAATCCTTAATCCGTAAGTACATTCCTGGTTTAATATCATCTAAACTATTTACATTATGTATACTTGAGAAAGAATAGGTTCCAGCATAATTCTCCACCACGTAATCATACAATTGTTTTAAGGGTTTTTTTTGGATTTCGATTATCTCTCCTTTAATACCTCGTTTTGCAATTAGTAAAGCAGCAATCGCATGATCTACAAATCCTTTACTCTTAACCTCGCTTACGAGTTCACCATTTTGTAATCTAAATAACGCTTCTTTTGTAGTTTTGAATTCATCTACTAAAAAAATATTTGGAGGCTCAAAACTAGGTTTAGATAATTGTTTTTGATCTTCTTTCTCATTTGTTTCTATGGTATTATAATCAGAAATTATACATTCATTATTCTCACAAGGGATATTAAAGTATTCAATTAAGAAATCGATGATGAAACTGGAACCAGGACCGTGTCCTACAAATATTTTATTAATAAAATCTTTCTCGTCACCGAGAAATAAGTCTAATTCTTCCCGAAGTTGTTTTTTCGCACTTTTTTGCGTTTTCGTATTTTTAATAGTGTCCTTGAGATTCACATACCATAAGGATGGAAGTTCGGAAGGTTCGATTAGGCAAAACCCGAAATGTCTCGTCCCTGGATCAACAGAAAAAATTTTGTCTGTTTGGTCGAAATTAAAAAGATTGATATCTGCTCTCCCATTTGAGATTTTCATCAAGGAATTAAAAAACTTTTCAAACTTTTGATTATTTACTTGGAGAAAAAAGACATTAGCTTGAGATTGATATAACACTTCTATATCATATTTTTCAATAAGGTCATAAATTTCATGATAATTCTCTACCTTTACTAATACATCTTGATGAGGTATAATTTTAATTAATCTCACTTTCTCAATTGCTTTTGCAACTGCTTGAGCAATGTCATCTTCATTCTTACCTGAAAGGATATCCACAAGGAGCCCATCAAGATGGAAAGCTTCATAGGCTGTGGTGGCTCCTAAAATATCATACAATCTCTTATTTTTTTTACCTTGACGAGTTATAGTTATTTGTTTTTTAAATCGGGGAGCAATACGTACTCTAGCAGAATTATATCTTGCTTTAGTTTTTTTATTTATGGTAATTATTCCTTTCACTTTTGACTTAGTTATTTTAAAATTAATAAGAGTCTCAAGGTTTTCCTTAATAAAATCAAATTGTACATTTCCTAATACCTGAATAATAATTTCATTTTTCTCAATGTAATAGTCAAACGAGGGAATAATTTTTTTAAGCTTTTCAAGGATTTCAATTCCTGTTTTAAATTTTACTGGATCTTCAATTTCTATATAGAATTCTTTTCGTGGTTGAATTTCTGATAAAAGACTATCAATTTTAGGTGAGAAGAACTTTCCTTTATAATATTTTGTTCCCAAATCGGATTTCAATTCTATATTAAGTGAAGCTTGGACGATTTGTCCTTCAAACGCTTCTTGTAGAGGTTTTCCTTTTAGGGAAAATAATCTTCGTACACTTACTTTATCCGAAATATAACTATTAGATTTTAAAGTACCAGAAAAAATTCCAATATTAATTAATTCACCAATTCCTTTTTTTATATCATACCCGAGAATAATGAATCCAAGATCTTGCTCATAATTTTCTCTATGCCTAACATAGAGACAGATCTTCTCTATTAATTGCTCAATCCCAAAAAGTTCTTTTGCTGAAGTTTCTATAATAGGGTATTTTCTATCAGTTATCTTTCTTAGGTCTTTTTTGATCCTAGATAAATTAGCATTATTAAGATCCATCTTAGTAGCGGCTATGATAATGGGTATTTCATTTTCAATAGCTTTTTCATATAACCAATAAGTTCGCGCTTGAAAACCTTCATTACCAGCTATTACTAAAACTAAAAGATCAGCGAATTCAAGTCCTAAAGCAATACTTCCTTTAAAATCAGCATGACCAGGACTATCTAAAAAATTAAGTAATATGTTTTTTTGCTTGAGAACAAATTGAATAACTTTCAAACTGACTGTTGTGCCATGATTGAGTTCATAATCAAGGTTATCAGGAAATTTTCCGATTATTGTGCTAATTAATGAACTCTTACCATGTTGAGAATGCCCCGCGACAAGAACATTAATAATCCTCTGTTTTTTTTCCATCTCGATTAAGAAAATATAAGTTAAAATCTAAAATTTTTGATAGAGATCTAAAATTTCAATATATTTTTTTGGATTATAAATTCGATTTTATTATCTTTATAAAGCTATTAAAAAAAGCTATAGCATTCTTTTTGAATTATTACCAAATTGTTAATATAATACGAATTCTAATGCTTTATCATGGAATCTACTAAAAAAGATGAAGAATGGTTAATTCCAAAATCAGAGATCTCATTTGAATATCTTACCCATTTCAATCGAAATATGATGATATTGCATTTAATACAAGGAATAATTATGGTTATCTTTGGGTTATTACCGTTTTTACAGTATCCAGCAAATATATATACCACTTATCCCAATTATTTTGCTGGTGTAATACCGACCGCAGAGATTTTATTCGAATTCAGTGCCGTGGGAGCATTAGTTGGAGTATTTCTATTGCTTTCAGCACTAGCTCATTTCCTTATTACCTATCCTCTAAATAAAATGTATGTGAGAGATTTGAAGAAAGGAATAAATAAAGTACGTTGGTTTGAATATGCCTTATCAAGTTCGGTGATGATTGTTTTAATAGGGATTTTTTTTGGGATTCGTGATTTCTGGTTGTTATTTACGATATTTGTTTCTAACGCGTTAATGAATATGGGTGGATTGTTGATGGAACAAATGAGCGTCTATACAAGGAGACTCGGAGAAAAACCTAAATGGGGTGCATATTATGTTGGTGTAGTTGCAGGTGCTGTCCCTTGGATTGTAATCACTGCTTTTTTCATTGTCGCTGGTTTAAATGCTGCAGGAGAAATACCTTTGTTTGTTTATATAATTTACATAGTCCAATTAGTGTTCTTTAACACATTCGCTATAAATATGATCCTTCAATATAAGAAAATTGGGAAGTGGAAGGATTATCTTTACGGTGAGCGAGTATACATATTATTAAGTCTTATATCGAAAACATTTCTCGCATGGCTAGTATTCGCTGGTGTGTTTCAACCTGCTTAAGCAAATATAAAACTAAATAATATCTTTTTATTTTTTTATTTCTATTTTCTATTAGAATTTCCTTTTATTTGGAAATATATTAACAATTTTTATCCAACTCCATGTTTTCCAGCATAAATTGATGCAGCTAATTGAAAAAAATAAGTCCCCATTGTAATAAATCCAAATAATGCTCCAATCGTCCAAGTAAGGCCCCACGTCAAAATTAGGCCTACATAATAAAGCAATAAAAAGGGTATTAAGATTTTATAATTTTTGGGATTTCTAAATTCTATTTTTTTAATAAAATCTACTACTAATGTATATATAATAAAAACAAGTAAAATAGAAGGAAAGAGCCAATACCACCATTCTCTTAAAAGTAGGCAATTAAAAATTATTATAATAAATAATGGAATTCCAATAATAATGAATAATTTTCCAGATAATTCAGATAAGATTTGTTTTTTAACACGTCCAATAAACATTAAACCAGCAAAACTATTTGCTAAATTTATAATAATAAATAAAAAGAAATCTAATATAAAGTATATAGCCATTTTGCAAACACTCACTCCAATTGAGTATTTAAAAAATTTTATTTTTTAATAGTTAGATATAAAGTATTAAATTAGAACTTATTAATCTAATCTCTTCTTTTTCCTTCGATCTCTTCAAAATAATCTAATATTGACTCTTTAATCTCAATCGCAGGATAAATTAATCTTGATTTGTACACGTAGTCTAAAGCATCATCCCATGTCCAATTGGGATGTTCCTTTAGCAACCATGCCATTATAATACCCCCACTTCGTGAGATGCCCATCGCACAATGTACCAGAACCTTTCCTTTTTCAATATGCTCATCAATAAATTCTAAAATATCTTTTAAATATTTATGAGGAGGGTACCAATCATCAGGAAAACCTCGAAAAAGATAATCAAACCCCAATGGAACGGGATTATATAAATTATCTTCCATTAAATTTACTATTGCTGTGATACCAATCTTCTTAAATTTTTCAAAGTTCAAACGAGGCCAATAGGCACCTATATACAAATTCTTATGAACTTTATAAATTTGATCTAATTCTGGCTGCTTCATTTTTTAAAATAAGAATGATATGATTTTGATTTATTCTTTAATTGCTTTCAAATCTCTACTTGCAATTAGATTTGCCTCATCATCAACTATTTTTTCTATCAATATATCCCCCATTTTAAGTGGAGCTTTTACAACAGTGTTAGCGATTTTATCTAAAGCCTCCTCTAATTTTTGTTTTGGAATCGCTTGATCTACTCTTACGGGAACTAAGGGAAGAAATCCATTTTCAACTCGAATTGTAGTGGTCAAAACACGTTTTGGTTCATAAAATTCTTGTTTCGCGTATTCTAATCCTCTTCTACAAGTATACCCTTCGAAATTTACCTCTCCTTCTGGGTTTTCCTTCACTTTAATTTCACAACCAGTAGGACAGACAATGCAACGAATGGTTTTTATTACTTCGGGATCACCACTAGTTTCTGTACTCATGATTGATCCTCCTCATCTATTAATGGTTCTGGTTGGGGTACCACATCTATTATTAATTCCTTACATGTAGGACTAATTTCTAAGCTACTCATATCTAACTTAAATTCAATCATTTCGCTTGGTATTACATAACGTTTCCTTCGTGTGTAGATTACTTTATTTGTCTCATCTTTGATTTGAATTTGAATTCTCCGGTCAGGACTCTTGACTCGAAAAGTAAAAATAACTTCTTTAGAGAGATCATTAATATTAATTAGATCTGGTTTAACATAGTTAACATTTTCTCCGGGGAGACAGAGAATTCTTTTGACTTTTTCCACTTTTTTTTTATACCTCTCTTCTATATATTCCACTGCTTTTTTTCCGGCTCTTTTTGCTTCAGCAGATACAAGATCAACTAAATCATGGACCTGTAAGACATTTCCACAAGCAAAAACACCCTCAAGAGTTGTTTCAAGATTATTGTCTACAATGGGACCCCCCATATTGGAAATTTCAGCTCCCGCTTGTTTAGTTAATTCATTTTCCGGAATTAATCCCACAGAGAGTAAAAGGGCATCGCATTCAATAAATCTGTCTGTTCCTATAATTCTATCAAAATTCCTATCTACTCTGCTTATCGTCACACCTTTTAATCTGTCTTTCCCATGAATTTTAGTGACTGTATAACTAGTAATTAATGGGATGTTATAATCTTCTAAACATTGAACTTGATTTCTGATAAGACCACTTACATAAGGTTGAATTTCAACTACAGCTTTTACTTTGCAACCCTCCCAGGTCAATCGTCTTGCCATAATCATTCCAATATCACCACTTCCTAAAATTACATATGTTCTTCCAGGAAGATATCCTTCTATGTTTACAAATCTTTGAGCTTGGCCTGCCGTGTAAATTCCTGCGGGTCTAAAACCAGGAATATTAATGGCTCCTCTCGTGCGTTCTCGACATCCCATCGCAAGAATAATTGCTTTAGCAGTAATTTCAATGATTCCTTCATTTTTATTTATTGCATAGATCTTTTTTTTAGGAGTGATTTCAAGTACCATTGTGTCTAATTTGTAAGGAATATTCAATTCTTCAACTTCATTTATAAATCTTTGAGCATATTCCGGTCCCGAGAGTTCCTCATCAAATTCTGTAACTCCAAATCCTACATGAATACATTGTAATAATATCCCACCGAGCTCAATATCTCGCTCTAGTATAAGTGCTTCGTATCCTGCTTTTTTCACTTCAATCGCAGAAGCTAATCCAGCAGCTCCTCCTCCAATCACAGCTACATCTGTCTCATATTTATTCATAATTCCGTTGAACCCTCCTTAAATTCTTTTAATCGAACATCTTTTGTTTTAGCCATCAATAGATTTGTATCTTCCCCTTTTTTTGTGATTGCTTGGTATGGTAAATGAAGCTCTCTGGATAATATCTCCATTACACGAGGACGACAGAATCCTCCTTGGCATCTGCCCATACCCGGTCTACACCGAAATTTTATTCCATCAACAGTTGTTGCTCCAACAGGAGAATGGATAGCATTTAAGATCTCTGCTTCTGGGATTGTTTCGCATCTACATATAATTCGTCCCCAGGCAGGGTTCTCTTTGACTTTTTTATCTAACTCTTTTTTAGTCATATCAGCAAGGCGTTCTGGCTTGGGTCTATTAGGATTATAGTCCTCTTTTTCTTTTAACTGAACACCTAATAATTCCAAGAAATCTAAGACTTTTTCTGCGATCGCTAAAGATGATGTTAATCCTGGAGATAAAATACCTGCTACATTAATGAATCCATAGATATCAGTATTATCAATTATAAAATCATATGTATCAGGTACAGCACGAAGTCCAGCAAAATTTCGAATAGACGCCCTTAAAGGCAATTTTGGCACCAGATCCCTTCCACCTTCTAAAACTTCTTTTAAACCAGCTGTTGTCGTTGCAGTATCTTCTTTATCTGTAATATTTTGAGCGTTAGGTCCCGCAAAAGTATTTCCGTGTAATGTTGGACAAACAAGAATACCTTTTGAGATCTTCGTGGGAACTGGAAATAAGATTTTATTCAATTGAAGCATATTTCGATCAAATAACACATATTCTCCCTTTCTAGGCATAATATCAAAATAATCTAACCCTAACATCTTAGAAATCTTTCCTGCATAAATTCCAGCACAATTAATTACATTTCGCCCTTTAAATTCCCCTCTTTTGGTGGTAACAGTGAATACATAATCTCTATGATTAATCTTAATTACTTCATTATTTCTAAAAAATTTCACGCCATTCATAGCTGCATTTTCAGCCAATGCAAATGTGAATTCATATGGACTGACGAGCCCTGCAGTTGGGGCATGCAGAACACCTATAACATCATCTGTGATATTTGGCTCCATTTTTTTAATCCTATCCTTATCAAGAATGAGTTCTAATCCATGAATTCCATCTTCAATTCCTTTTTTTCGATCTTCATCTAAATCTTTTATTTGACCGGGTTCTACCGCAACCACAAAAGATCCAATTCTTTTAAATGGAAAATTTAGTTCTTTAGCTGCTTGAGTAAATAACTTATTTCCACGAATACATAAATCTCTTTTAACAAATCTTCTATCAGAAGCGTATCCTGCATGCACCACTCCAGAATTCCCTTTAGTTGTCCCCATTGATATATCCGCTTCTTTCTCTAAGAGACACACTTTCAAATCATATTTACATAATGCTCTCGCTATACTGCATCCGATAACTCCGCCGCCAATGATGATTATATCATATTCTTCTGATGATGACATAATATTAGAAACTTAGTGGTTAGTAATTTTAATTATGATATACAAACTTCTTAATTTAATTAATTAAATAATAAGAAATCTTTAAATTTATTTAATAAAATGGAATAACTACCATTTCATTTAGAATCTCAAAAAAGAAGGATATCTCTGAGTTTTTTTGTGAACGAGAATAAGAAATTTCCTTATTTA
This sequence comes from Promethearchaeia archaeon, assembly GCA_046497275.1. GTDB lineage: Archaea > Asgardarchaeota > Lokiarchaeia > Sigyniarchaeales > SOKP01 > TEKIR-8. Next base: position 41,989 of record JAWOFX010000053.1, read on the forward strand.
ATAATTATAAATTACTAAATAGAAGTAATGTCTAGAATTTTACGTATTTTACAATAAATATTGTAAACTAAACCATATTATATTAAACACGATTGTTATTATAACAAGAGCTTTAGTAATAGGATTAAACATCGTATTTTTTATCGAATGATTAACTTTATGTTCAAGCTCAGCTTTAATCATTCTTTCAAGAGATGGATCGTTTTGCATATTCTCTTTATTCATATGAATAGATCCTAAAAATCGAGGATGAGACAAATTCTTAATAAAATTATCCAAATCCTTGGAAGAAAGTAGATTTATTCTTATATTTTCTTTTCCGGCTTCAGTTTTATTAATTTCAGTTTCTTTCATATGTAGGGTTTCATAAAAAATTCAATTAATCTTAATATATTTTAATTGTTTTAATCTTAAATTTCTTTTTATTATAAAACAGAAAAAAATGAGAAAACCTTTAATGACATTACCAAAAAGCTTTTTTAAATTTTTTAACTGTGTCTTGTAAGGAATTTTTTATCTTTTCTTCAAATTCAGAAAAAATCGAAACATCTCCATCCCATTTCTCCAATTTATCAGAATAAACTTCAAAAAATTTATCAGAGATATTAGAAAGTTCTTGATTTATTCGTTTATCTTTTTCTTCAAGATCCGCATTAGCAACAAATAAAATTTCATTTTTTTTTATGATGCTAAATTTGATATCGCTTAATTCAAAACTTGAAATCCCTCCATCTGCGATTTGCTCAGCGAATTTGTTAATTGCAGACATGATTGCTCCGAATAATTGCTCATTTACTTTAGGGTTATAAACACGACTGTACATAGTAATTCCATCACTACTTAATATCCAAAGATCTCTGAGTATTTTTCCCATCTATCTAAATAACCCTTATAATATACTTTTCTTTTTACTAATCAACATAAAATAAATAACATTTTAGTTTTAAATATTTATTTTAGGAATTAATAAATGTTTTTATCCCTGAATTGTGTCAAGAAATATTTAGTAAAAGTGGAACAATAGTGAAATGGAAAACTAAATTTACAGAGATAACAAAAACTCGCTATCCAGTAATAATGGGAGCATTTGCAGGATTAGGAAGAGCAGAATTTGCTGCTTCTTTTTCAAATGCTGGAGGATTAGGAATAATCACGGCATTGAATTTTAATACTCCAGAAAGATTCAAAAAAGAATTAAAATCGATGAAAAATCTAACCAAAAATCCTTTTGGAGTAAATTTCACTATAGCCCCTCCAATGATGGCAGAAAAAAATCCCAAAGCGCGAACAGAAGAAACTTATTTTGAATTTCTAGAGATAGCTATTGATTTGGGGGTGAATATTTTTACAACTTCTGCTTATCAAGCAACTCAATTAGGACAACGTATCCATGATCATGGAGGGTATTGGTTTCATAAATGCGCGATTATGGATCATGCAATTTCAGCAGAAAAAGCAGGTGCAGATATGATTACATTAGTAGGGGTAGAGGGAACAGGATTTAAAAACCCTCTACAGCAAAGTACTTTGGTTAATATTACAATGGGAATTAAATTATTAAATATCCCTCTAATCGCAGCGGGTGGGATTGGAGATGCACATGGTGTTTTAGCATCCCTAATGATGGGAGCTTCAGCAGTATGTTTTGGCACAGCACTTATGGCTACAGAGGAGTGTCCTGCCTCGGAAAAAATAAAAAGAAGATTAATAAATCAAGATATATTTGAGGAGGCCTATTATCAGCAAATTTATCATCATCAGTTAAAAGATAAAAGTATTTGGAGTCCAGCTGCTGGTCTTATAGATAAAGTAATTCCAATGAATAAATTTATTAATTCCATTTTTGAGAATGCTGAAAATATATTAAGGAAATATGGTTTCAAGGGAGATGAGTTTAATACATTATAGAGAATAATAACTAAAATTTTTAATTCTGATTCTTTTTTAACACTAAGTAATGTTTAGTATTTATCAAATTTTATGAGATCATCTTATAAAGCCATATCTAAGGATTTATCAAATGAATTCAAAGAAATAGTTGGGGAAGAAAATCATTATGATGAATTCGAAATTAGATGGTGTTATGCATTTGGGGGCACTATTTTTGAGAGAGAATGGATACCGGAATTGGTTTTAACCCCCGACACAAAATTTCAGATATCTAAGATTTTGAAGTTAGCAAATAAAGAGAAGATACCATTAACCGCTCGAGGAAGCGGTACTAGTTTATCTGGAGGTCCCATGACACCCTATCAGGGAATTGTATTAGACCTTTCTAAAATGAATAAAATACTCAAAATAGATATTGAAAATAACTTAGTAGAAGTAGAGCCAGGTGTTATATGTGACGAACTTAATGAAGATTTAAAAAAATTTAATTATTTTTTTCCACCAGATCCAGGCTCATCTTCCGTAGCTACCTTAGGAGGGATGGTTGCAACAAATGCCGGAGGGATTCAAGCTTTTAAATATGGAGTCACTAAGCAATATGTTATGTATCTTGAAGTGGTATTAGCAAATGGTGAGATTTTAGAATTAGGAACGGATGTCCTTAAATCTGTCTCTTCTTATAATTTAAAAGATTTATTTATTAATTCTGAAGGTACTTTAGGGATAATAACTAGGATTGGATTGAGAATTCGACCCCTCCCTCATTTTAGAAAATTAGGATTATTTATTTTTGATGAAATTCAAAACCTTGCAAAAGCAGCAATTGATATTAGAAAAAGTGGAATAATCCCAAATCTGTTAGAATTTATGGACAAAGTAATTTTAGAAGCCGTAACAGATTATTTAGGTGGGGAATTTTATGATTTCCCAAATGGTTATGTTTTGCTTGCAGAAGTGGATGGAGAATATAAAGAACAAGTTGATAAAGAATTCTCAGATTTGTATAAAATCGTGATGACTCAAAATCCAAAATTTAATAAAATAGCGAAAAATGAAAATGAAAGAGAGAGATTAATTCAAGCGAGAAAAGCTAATCTTCCGGCATTATCAAGAATCTCTCCAACATGTTGTGTAGAGGATTGTACAATTCAAGTTACAAATTTTTCCGATGTAATAAAAAGAATTGAAGAAATTCCAGAAAAGATAAATTCTGACAACCTTAAAATGGCAATTATTTGTCATATGGAAGGAAACCTACATCCAACATTCTTATTTAATGAAAATAATCCGAATGATGTAAAAGATTTTGAAAAAGCAATAGATTATCTCTATAAGGAAATTATAATTCCTGTTGGAGGATCTATAACAGGAGAACATGGAATTGGAAAGATCAAAACTCCTTATATGGAACTTTCTGAAGGAAAAGATGTAGTGCAAAAGATGACTGAAATAAAAAAATTATTCGATCCAAATTTAATTCTTAATCCAGGGATAGGAAAAGGGGATAAAAGAAGAATAAAAAAGGTAAGTATTGAACGAAAATTAAAAAATCAACAAGATAAAATTTTAGAATTAAAATGCATGCGTTGCGGATTTTGCTTAACCACATGTCCATCTCGGAAAACTTTTTTTACCGAAGCTTATAGTCCTCGAGGGAGATTAAGTATATTAAATGGATTAGTATATGGAGATTTAAAACCAAATCAATTAATAAATGATATCCTTCATACATGTACCTTATGTGGAATTTGTCTTGAGAAATGTCCTTCTGGAGTTCAGACATATGAGATATTCGAAAAAGCAAGAGAGATATTACATAAAAATGAGTGATTTAAAAAAAATAGTATTAGATTATGGAAAAGATGGATTAGAAGTACCCTTAGATCCAGACTGGGATGTTGATATCATAAAACCAATTCATCAAGAGCCTATAGAAGAACCGATCAAAGCACTTCAATCTGCTATAAGGAATCCCATTAATTCCAATTCCTTAGAAAAAATTGTTCAAAATAAAGGGGAGATTAATAGAGTGTGTATAGTCGTAAGTGATGCGACTCGTCCAGTTCCATCCCATCTTATTCTGGATGCACTTATTAAGGAATTAAATGAATACGGGGTAAAAGATGAAAGGATCAATATTTTAATAGCAACTGGTCTACATCGTAAAACAAGAAACGAGGAAAAAGAAAGGATAATTGGAGAAGAATTATTAGGCCGAGTAAATATTATAGACCATATTGCAACAGATGATTCATTATTTTCAGATTTAGGCAAAACATCTGATAGTGATCCGATTTTAATTAATAAATTCTATATTAACAGCGATCTTAAAATAATAACGGGATATGTTGAACCACACTTCTTTTTTGGTTTTTCTGGGGGTAGAAAGTCGATAGTTCCAGGAATATCCGGAGAGGGAACAATCCTTAGTAATCATTCTGCGAAAAATATTCATTCACAGTATGCTAGATTTGGTGTTTATGAAGAGAATCCAATGCATAAACTTGCGATGGAGATCGTTAAAAAAGTGGGAGTTGATTTTATGGTTAATGTGTGCATTAATGAGCATCATAAAATTATAAAAATAGCTACTGGTGATTATATTAAAGCTCATGAAAACCTGGTTGAATATCAAAAAAACAAAGTATTTGAAGAAATTGATTCCCCCTATGATATCGTAATTTGTGGAAATGGAGGATATCCACTTGATTTAAATTTATATCAAGCAGTAAAAAGTATGGCAATAGGAGAAATGGCTGTAAAACAGGGGGGAACTATTATTTCTGTAAATGAATTATCAGATGGAATTGGTATTAGTCAAGATAATTTTAAAAATTTAATTTTTTCTGGGATGAATCCAGAGGAGATTTATGAAAAAATTCTCAAAAGAGAGATTGATGTTCCTGATTTATGGGAAATAATGGTACTTGTTAGAGTTCTAATGAAAGCAGATATTTTTGTGATTTCCAGTTTAAAACGAGAAGATCTCGGTAATATAGGTTTACGATATGCGAGTAATGTACGTAGTGCTATTCAAAGTAGCTTAGAAAAATATGGAAAAGACGCAAAAATACTTATCCTACCTAATGGCCCACAAATTTTACCAAAATTAAGAGCTTAATTAAATAAATGCGAAAATTATATTATTAGCGGAAACTATTATTATTAAAAAATTAATAGCAGTTTTATATTGTAAGAATAATATTACTCAATCCCAGATGTTTCCCATTATTTGTCTGTTCTAACTAAGGTAACATTCAAAAAGTGATTAAAATTTTAAATAAGAGTATATCTTAAAATGGTAATATGCATTGAATGGAAAAAATGAATTGAAATCTTACAATTACTATATTTATATTTTTTATAAATTTCTGCTTATTCGAACTTTCCTATGTAAGAAAAACGAACTATCAAAGTAAGTTTATATCAAAATGCATCGAATCTTTGAAAAAAAGGATAAAAAATATGACAAATAATTATAAAGATCGATTAAAAAGTAAGAAGGAGGGGAATAATGATAAAAAGGAGATCCCTCAATGCTGTGAAAATCCATGCATCGAACGAAAAGATGGAAATTATGTTTGTTTAAACTGTGGGATGATCTTTGGGCGTGATTTTGTCGGAAATGAGAGGCGCGCCTATACTGCTGAGGAAGTCAATAAAAGAAGAAGAACTGAACCACGATGGAGAGAATTTGGACCACGGACAATGTTGCCTAATTCTAAAACCGATTCGAAAGGACGTTTGATTGGAGCAAAAGGAAAAACTCTTTTCTCTCGTTTATCAAAAATCCAAAACTCACTAATTTCAAGTATTGAGCGGAACTTCTGGGAAGCAAAACCGAAATTAAAAATGCTTTGTTCAAAATTGAATATTCCTGAATATATTAAAGAAACAGCGTGGAAGATTTATTCGGTTGTTGCGAAAAAGAAGCTCACTATGGGAAGATCGATTGATGGCTTTATCGCAGCAGCTTTATATGCTGCAATTAGGGTACATGAATTTCCACGTCTAATGGAGGAAGTCTGTGAAGCGGCTATGACTCCAAGAAGAACTGTCCATCGTTCATTAGCTATGATTGTAAAAGATGTACTTCCATTAATTGGACTAAAATATAAACCCATAACTGCAGAACAATTAGTATTTAGATTCGGTAATGATCTGAACCTACCCATGGAAGTTCAGAAAAAAGCTATTGGGTATTTAATTAATGCGTCAAAAAATGGTCTCATGCGAACAGGCAAGGATCCTAAAGGACTTGCTGCGAGTGTTATCTATATGGCAGCAAAATCTACCAATTTAAGGAGGACTCAAGCAGAAGTGAGTGAAATAGCCAAGATAACGGAAGTGACACTAAGAAGTCGTTCAAAACAAATAAAAAGTCGTTTAAAATAATCATTTTTCATTTTATATTAATCAATCTACTCATTTAATTTGAATTTTGTTTGAAATTATTAGTTCAATAATTGTGTTTTATATTCTCTATTTTCTCTAAAATGTTATTTAATTAAAAATAAATAATGCTATTTTTATTATATTTAATGATGTCGTATATTGAGAAAAAATATCTCAGAAAAATCTATGATACATTTGATGAACTTACCAGAATTGATGAAACACTTTTAGAACTCATAGAATATAGATCAATTAATAAGGCAGATGAGATCGCGAAGAGTTTAGCGAATCTAAATAAAAAAATAAATCTTATTCTCCGGCAATATTATCCCGAAATAAAAGAAATGGAGGAAAAATTAAAAATTAAATCTCGTTTGAAATTTTATTATGATTTACTTGATAAATTAACTGATTTTATCCGAAATGTAGAAAATTTTCGAAGCTTAGATGACAAGTATTATCAATTTCTCATAGATTTCATTCAAGAAAGGGAACAATTAATTGATAATAAATATAAAGGAATTGTTACAAGAGAATTAACGAGTTTTTATGATAAAAAATCACGGGATAATTTAGAGAAGATATTAGAATCAAAACTTAAACTACGAGATAGGGAATATTTTACTTTTGGAAGTTTAGAACAAGAATTGAAGAAGATTTCTGGAGCGGAATCCTTGTTAATTAAATCTGCTGATCCTCACCATAAGGAAATTTTAGACTCCGCAGAAACTATTATTATAATAAAAACTCAAGAATCTTTTGAAAAAGGAAATTTATATATTGTCTTAAACCAATTGAAGAGTTTCTTAGAGTCTAAGGGTTATGAAGTGGAAATCAATCAAAATTTCCTTATTACTAATGTTAAATTTTTTATAGATTAAACAGATTAATAAGTTTTATATAGTGGGAGATTTTGGAAAATATTTTTTTATTCTTCAAGCATATCCTCAATGTGGTTACCTTCTTCAAAGATAGCTTTTACTTTATTCATCATTATAGGAATATTAATTTGTTGAGGGCATTTTTCTAAGCATTCTCCACATTCAATACAAAGAGTAGGAGCTCCTTGAGCTTCTTCGCCTGAATTTCTTCTCTCTTCTAATTCTTCTGGTGTTTTAGCGAGGCGATCATAAAATGACTTCCAACGTTCAGATTGAGGATCTCCCCAATATGCTAGTTCATTAAGTATAAGCATTATAGTAGGTATAGATACTCCTTGGGGACAAGGTATACAATATCCGCAACTTGTACAAGGAACTACATCATATTTTTTATATGCCTTTCTTAAATCTGAAATTGTGTCTAATTCGGATTGTGTAAGATTATTAATTCCTGAGTTATTAGCAGATTTTACGTTTTCAATTACATGCTCCATTTTACTCATTCCACTAAGAACTACTGAGACTTCTGGTTGATGCCAAAGATATTGAAGTCCCCAGTCTGCCATAGTTCTTTTAATTTCAGAATGCTCTAATACCTTTTTTATCTCTGGTTTTTCTTCAAGTTTATTTTCCGGGATTGTTAGTTTTCCACCCCTTAGAGGTTCCATTATGATAACAGCGGTATTATTTTTACCAGCATATCTTAATCCCTTCATTCCCGCTTGATAATTAATATCTAAATAATTTAATTGGATTTGGCAACAATCCCACTCATAGTAATCCATTATTTCTTTAAAAATGTCATATGAATCATGGAAGGAAAATCCGAAATGTTTAATTTGCCCCTCATCACGGAGTCTTTCCATTTTTTCAATTAGGTTTAAATCTTTAATTTTTTCAAATCGATATTCATTAAGTCCATGAAAGAGATAAATATCAGGGTTACTTTGAAGTCTCTTTACTTGACGTTTGAAATAACGTTCGAAATGTCTTTCCTTATTAATTAACCACATAGGCAATTTAGTTGTTAACCATACCTTTTCTCTATAGCCATTTTTTAATGCCCTTCCTACTAAGGGTTCGCTATTTTGTTGGTGATAAGGAAATGCTGTATCAATATAATTTACTCCATGATCTATTGCATAATGAATCATTTCAATTGCTTCTTTTTCTTTTATTTTGTTATCTTTATCAACTGGTAAGCGCATAGCCCCAAAACCTAAAGCAGATACTTCCCACCCTAAAGAACCCATTTTTCTATATTGCAATATTTTCCTCTCTTAGAAATTCATGATACAGAATTATTTCTTCTATATGAATTAAATTGCTTAAAATAAAAAGTTTATACAATTAAAGATGATTTTTATTATTAATTTTGCTTGTCAGAATTAGTAATAGTTGTCTAAAAAATTATTTAATTTTTGGAATATTATCTTGTATGATTATTAATGTCAAAAAAGGAGAAAGCGCCTGAAACGGGAATAACCGTCTCAAAAGAAGAGGACTTTTCTGCTTGGTATACAGAACTTCTTACAAAAGCAGATCTAGCGGACATAAGGTATAATGTGAAGGGATTTGTAGTTTATAGACCATGGGCTACAATCTCTATTAGACGAATGTATAAAAAATATGAAGATATTTTAGATAAAAATGGACATCTCCCTTTAGTGATGCCTTCCTTAATTCCAGAAAGTAATTTCAAGACAGAAGCTGAACATGTAGAGGGTTTTGCGCCAGAAGTTTTTTGGGTATCCGAAGTGGGAAGTGAAGGAGAGAAGCTCTCCGAACGATTAGCTTTACGTCCAACAAGTGAAACGGCTCTTTATCCTATGTATAGTTACTGGATTCGGAGTTATAAAGATTTACCTTTTAAAAGATACCAATCATGTCAAGTTTGGCGCTATGAAGGTAAAATGACACGACCCTTTTTTAGAGGGCGTGAATTTCATTGGATTGAAGCACATAATGTATTTGCCACAATGGAAGATGCTCAAGCACAGGTTAAAGAAGATATGCAAATGACATATCAAATGTTACAAGACGAATTTTGCATCCCGATTATTTTTTTTGAACGGCCCCAATGGGATAAATTTTCGGGTGCAGAAAAAACTTTTGCGGCAGATGCCCTCATGGGATCTGGGAAAGTTTTACAACTTCCCTCAACGCATTTACTTGGACAAAATTTCTCCAAACCTTTTAATGTCACATTTATGGACGAAGATGGGGAAGAGAAATACGGATTCCAAACGTGTTATGGTCCTGCAATCAGTAGAATTTATGGAGCAATGATCTCATATTTAGGAGATGATAAAGGATTAGTTCTTCCCTTCGATTTAGCACCAATACAGATATTAATTGTTCCGATTATATTCACAGATAAAGAAAAAATAGTTATGGAAAAAACCCAAGAAATTTACGAGAAATTAAAAGATAAATATTACTTAAAAATTGATGATTCAGATGATTCTCCGGGTCAGAAGTTTTATTTCTGGGAAATGAAGGGTGTTCCATTCAGAATTGAAATTGGCCCAAGAGATATTAAGAAAGAGCAAGTGGTTGTTGTAAGAAGATATGATGGGAAGAAATTTTTTATTAAAGAGAAGAACCTCGAAGAGAAATTAACCGAATTAAGTTCAAGCTACACTCAAGAGCTTTGGAAAAAGGCATTTATTGATTTCGAAAGCGAAATTGAGGTTGCGTATGAAATTGATTCAGCGAGGGATGCAATTGAAAAGGGGAAAATTGTTGCGTGCGGATTCTGTTCGATAGATAAGGATGGTGAGTCATGCGCTGAGGTTATTGAAAAAGATGTAGGAGCATTTGTCAGGGGAAAAAGAGTAGATGAAGAAAAACATGATTTTGCGACTTGTTTAGTCTGTGGTAAACCAGCAAGCTGTACAGTTTATTTAGCTAAAAGTTATTAAATAATTATGACTATTTTTAGTTTTTATTATGGAAAAAGAAGTAGAAAACCGTCTGCATAGAGTAAAAATTGCATTAAATACGAATAATATTAGATGTCCTTATTCTAATAGTTGTAGTAAAAAATCTGAAGGAGGAAGATGCAATATTTATTATAAGAAATGTTCATTATTCAAAGAAAAAGACTAATTCATTCCTATTCCATAAAAATTTTTAAGATAAATTTAAGATAATTATCCAAAAAACAATAGTTTAAATCTAAAAAGATTAAAAATAAAATAAGCATTAAATTTTCATTAAAGAATAGCATGAATACTCAAAAAGTTAAAGAGACCATCAAATCGTATCTTGGTTTAATTTTAATTATTTTTATTATCTTATTCTTTATTATTATTGGATTAATGGGGATTAATTTCGGTCAATTATTGGGTAATTTAGTTATTAATTTTTATAATCTTTCTGGTGAATTTGGAATATATTTTGGAGTGTTTCTTATTAGTATTTTTGGAAATTTCACCATAATCTTTCCCGTTCCGTATGTGGTTGCTCTTATAGTCATTTCTGCTTTTATCGGCTTCCCGGGAGTAAATCCTATTTTAATGGGGATCGTGGGAGGATTTGGAGCCAGTATAGGGGAAGTGTCAGCATGGTTAATAGGAAAAGGGTCTCAAAATGCTTTAAAAGATAGTGAAAAAATGAATAGGATGAAAACCTATGTAGAAAAAGGCTGGGCTCCCTTTTTGATATTTATATTTGCCGCAACACCTCTCCCGGATGATGCATTTCTGATAGTTTTAGGTCTCGCGAGCTATAGTATAATAAAAACACTTGGATATTGTTTTATCGGAAAATTTGTTTTATGTTTTTTGTGCTCTGCATTACCAATCTGGTTAGCAGATACACAATTGGGTGACTTCTTATTTGGATTATTTGGAATAAACTTAGAAGCTGCTGATCCAGGAGTTATTCCGCCAAGTACACCAATAGAAATCCTAACCAGTACGATAATTTGGATCCTCACAATCCTAATTATATTTTTACTCGTATATGTCGATTGGGGAAAAGTATTGAATAAAATTATGAGAACCGAAAAAAATGAATGATTCCTTTATATATAGCATATCAGACGATTTAGATGATGTGTATTTTTTAGAGGGTGAATTAAATGGTAAATATCCATATTCCCATTCTATATTGATAAAAGATGTGTTGATCGACACGGGCATCTCAACGAGATTTTTAAGAAAACTGAAGAGACAAATAAAAATTAACAAAATAATACTCTCTCATTGGCATGAAGATCATATAAGTGGGAATAGAATTTTCCCAGAAGTTCCTTTTCTTTGTCACCCTCTTGATAAAGTTATTATAGAAGATATCTCTAAAATGAAAAAATATTATGATTTAATCGGAACCTCTTTTGAGGAAGAATTTGAAGATTTGATGAAATCTTTCAGATTAAAGAATGTCTCTGTATCTAAAGATCTAAAAAATGGGGAGATATTAAATCTAGGAAATGGATATGAATTAGAAATAATTCATACACCTGGACATACGGCCGGCCACTGTTGCTTTTATGAACCAAATTATAAATTTGCTTTTTTAGCGGATATTGATCTTTCAAGTTTCCCGTTTTATGGAGGAGTTGATTCAAATCTTATTGAGTTTGAAAATTCAATTCAAAAAATCAAAGGATATGATATCAATATTGCCATTTCAGCACATAAAGGTATTATCAAAGGAAAAAAGAACATCTTACAAGGAATTGAACAATTTGAACATACAATTACATCTAGAGATAAAACTATTTTAAACAATTTAATGGAGAGACAACCTATTAATAGTGAGGATCTAGTGGGAAAAAACCTCATTTACAAAAAATATTCAGATTTTAAGGAATATGAATTAATCGCAGAAAGAATTATGATTGAAAAGCACTTTCAAAAATTTATGGAACAAAATATAATTGAAAAAAAAGAGGCAGGTTATATTCTAATTTGAATTAAGGAATTTTAAAGGGATTATAATAAAAAAAAGAGATAAAAAT
>JAWOFX010000102.1:0-7521 GCA_046497275.1 Promethearchaeia archaeon
AAATTCTTGAGTTTATAAGATAACATTTTTTTTATAATTTTAATCTTCTTAATTCATTGTATGACGACGACATTTTTTTAACTTTCTTCATTTTCATTTTCATTCCTAAATATTCCTTAATTCTTGACGAATAATCCATTCATTTCACGTAGCAATATTCCTCATTTCAAGATTAGTGTAGTGCCTAACAATCGAACTATCATCCTTAGTTAAGACTTATTAATAATATGAAATATCCGATTATTTTAAATATGCGTATGACCTAATATATACCATGGTTCATTTAATCAAAAAAGTAATTAAAGGCAATACCTACCTTTATCTTGCAGCGAGTGCCCGAATTGATGGAAAACCGAAAAGAATTTGGCAAAAATATCTGGGTCCCGAAGATAAATACAATGAATTAACGAAATTGATGATGGAACCTGCGCCAAACATAACAACGCTTGATTTTGGACTCCCGATTGCACTCTTACAATTAGTTAAAAAACTCGAGCTCATTGAGATTATTAACGAATGTACGAACAAGCGATCCCAAGGTCTCTCTGTAGGGCATTATATTGTTTTGGCAGCTATTAACAGGTGCGTAAAGCCTACCTCTAAGGCAAAACTGCGCCGCTGGTTCGAGCACACCGCCCTTTTCAAGGAATTTCCGTCCATTGACACCTATTTAGATTCCATGGCATATACGAATCATTTCAAGTACTTAACTCCTGATGTCATCGAGAAGATCGAAGTATATATTAATAAGAAGTTAATTGAAGAATTTAATGTGTCCATGAACACGTTGTTTTATGACCCGACTAATTTCTTTACTTACATCAATCCAAATGAGGGTGTGGAACTTCCAAGACACGGTCATTCTAAGGAAAATCGATTCACGCTCAATTTGGTGGGATTGACCTTGTTTTGTACGAAGGATGGGGGGCTGCCAGTATTTCACGATATCTATCCCGGAAATGTTCAAGATGCTAAAGCATTCAAAGAACAAGTTCCGCACTTACTTGAGGGGTTAAAGCGAGTGAATATCGATCCCGAGGAGATTTGCCTTGTATTTGATAAGGGAAACCTTTCTCCGGAAGCTTTTGAGCAAATCAAAGATGCTAATATTCGGTTTATCTGTTCCATCCGTCCTAGCACGCAAAACGAATTTGACGAGTTAACACCTGCCGATTTTCCACTCAAAAAACTTCCGAATGGAAAGGAGATCGGCGTCTTAGAATTTGAACGGCAACTATACGGAATAGGTGGCAGACTTTTGGTGGTGTATAATCCACGCATGAAAGCATGGCAAGAAAAAAATCTCAAGGTAAAACTCGAAAAGAAAATTAAAACTGTTCACGAATGGTTTACTGATCGTCTGAACGTGAAAAAATGGAGAAAACCGGAAAATGTTGAGAAAAAAATAAAAAGTATCCTTAAGACCAAGAAACATCTCGAATTAGTGGATTATTCCGTTTCTGGGACATTTGGAAATGTCTCGTATCATATAACTCTCAATGAAAAGGCACTGAAAAACCATCTGGATACGCTCGGGAAGAGCTTTTTTCTCTCCAACCATCCCACTATGGCACCCTTAGATCTCGCATGGGTATATCGGCAACAGTACACGGTAGAAAGAGCATTTAAATACATAAAATCCCCTCATCTCCTCTCCATACGCCCGATGTTCCATTGGACGGATGATAGTATCCGCGGGCATTTATTCACCTGCGTACTTGGACTATTACTTTTAACGCTCTTGACCCGAGAAATCCAACTCGGTTTTAAACAAATGAGTCTTTGGAATATCGTGGATCTTCTTTCAGAAATCGAATTAGCAATTGTTGATTACGAGGGGTCCAAAAAGACCATCAAAAAACTTGTTGAGATCTCTTCAGAAGCTACGGAATTGTCTCAATTTTTAGAGCTCGAAGCATTTATATAAATTGTTTTTTGTGTAATCCCTAACTTTTTTATCACATTTATAGATAATGCCATCTTTCATAGTTATAGAGAAAAAAAAACTTGAGTTCTTGTTAACTTATAAACTCAAGAAATTATATATTTTTTTAATTACATCGTCTCTTTTCGTTTTTTATCATGCAAGTCTTCCTTTAATCTTTCATTTTCAGCAACTCTTTCTTGAGTCAAAGGATAGAAATATAGCAAAATTAACGCAATTACCAATACAATTACTGGCCAGTAAATTTGGACAATTGGAAGTATTATTGGTCCTTGAGCAGGATCTCGAAGCTCATAATCTCCCCACCCTGCCCCACCAAAAACTAAAGCAAGAACGATAAGATTTATGGCACCAGATAATCTATTAAATAATGCAACCACTCCGTAATAAGCTCCTTCTCTTCTTACACTAATACCGGAACGTACTTCATCATCATCAATCAACTCGGCTATTCCTTGATCATAAATATATAAAGACCCCCCAAGCCCAATTCCAACGAATATAATGAATATGTATGCAGTTAATTCATCGGTTGCAAATAGAAATAAGAGAAGAGAGGCTGCCCAGAATCCTGCTGCCATCATATAAGACTTTCTTACTCCAAATCTCTTTCTTAAGTACATCCAAAGAGGTGTTGAAGCTGCGGAAACAATGAGACCAACCAGCATTATTAAACCAGGATCCTCTGAATTAAGTAATTCATCGGCATATATTGGTATTACAGTTGGAAGAATTCCATAAACAATGAAAATCGCAAGGGCTATAACACAATAAATCATAAATGCTTTATTCTTAAATGTGATTTTATAAGATTCTTTCCAACTTGGTGCATTTTCTACGTCTTTGGAAAACTCCTTTCTTTCGAAGCATCCGAATTTTATCATAATCCCTATGGTTACACCCACAATAATAGCTGCAACGATACCATTAATTACATAAGGCATTGGATTACCTGCAACAGGAGCCCCAACTATGATTTCCGGTAGTAAAAAAGCTAAACCAACCCCCAAAATAGTGAATATATTTCTCCATATTCCTAATGAACTTCTATCTTCCATCGTAAGGAACATTTCAGGCCATAATCCATTAAAATTAACTGTATACGTTGTAAAAACTAAATCAAAAACAATTAAAATTATTACTAAATACAAGAAGGTCAAGAAATCATTTCCGGTTGGAGGTGTCCAGACTAATATCATTAATATACAGAGTGGAATCGTTGAGATATAGATCCATGGTTTTCTCCTTCCCCACTTTGTTTTTGTTCGATCTGATAATACGCCAATAAGAGGATCATCGATAGCATCCCAAATTGAATAGATAACAAATGCTAATGCGTACCAATAAATACTTAGACCAATTACTGTATAATAAAATGTGAATCCAAGGAATAGAAAACTCTGTAGTGAAAGATTGTCCGCGAGTGTACCATTTGCGTAAGCAACACGAGTACCAAACGAAGTCTCTAAACCAATTTCTTTTTCAGATTTTTTTTGAGACATGAATTTATTTTGTTTTTCTTTGTATAAAAAATTAAAATCTATTGAGAATTTTTTTAAAAAAAAATCCAACAATATAAAGAGAGAATAAATTTTATTTAAATGCTGTAAAAATAGGAAAAGAATTTAGTCTTTATGAATTAATAATAATTAAATTACACCTTTCGATGTGATATTTAATATGACAGATTGGAATTTACCTCCGCAAGGAGGACATATGGATTTACCTGATGGCATATATCTTCAAACTATGTCGATTAAGGAAATAAATGACCGATTAAAAGAAAATGATATAATTATCATTCCTATCGGTTCTACCGAAAATCACGGACCTGCTGCGTGTATAGGAGAAGATACATTTCTTGTGACAAGAATGGCCGAATTAATCGCCCAAAAAACAGGATGTACCGTTGCAGAGCCGATTTGGTACGGAAGTCATCCTTATCATCATGTTGGAATGCCTGGTTCTATTATTGTGCCTGAAGAGATTTTTAAAGGGATGATTCGAGCTGTAATTGCTGGATTATGGAACATGGGATTTCGAAAACAGATATTATTAAACGGACATGGACAAGAGTACGTGATCCCATCAGCTATTCATGAATGGGCGAAAAACTATCAATTACCGGCCGTTCTCTGCAATGTGAATTGGTATCATGCAATTCCTCAACAATGTATGGATCGAGAACATGGTGGTCCATTCGATACCCCTTTTATACATGCGGACGAGGCAGAAACCTCATTTTCGATGGCTCTCTTTCCAGAAATGATACATATTGAAGAAGCAGCAGATAATGAACCTCAAGGTTGGATGCCAGAGGGACACGTTGATAAAGCGGGGAATATTTATCAAAGACCCATAAAGTGGTATGGACAAGTAGGATTTGGACCAATTGAAATCTCCGCTTATCCTGAGGGAAATGTTGGTAGTCCAAGTAAAGCATCATTGGAAAAAGGGAAACCTGGCATAGAAGATCTCTTAGATTACTTAGAAAAATTAGTTAATGATATTTTAGAGACGTTTCCACCCGGTAAATTGCCTCCTATAGAAGGAATAACTCAAAGAGATCCAGAAGAGGTAAAAAGATATATTAAAGGTCCTCTAAAAGGGGGAAAAAGTATTTATGAATTACGCTATCCGCCCTAATTTAAAATTCATCAATGTTTCTTTTTCTTTTAAATATTTGAGGAGTCCTAAATATTATTCAATTTCTGACCCACAATAAGGACAATATATACTAGATTCGTCTGTATATACTCCACATCGTGGACAATATTTAGTTTTATTTTTTAGGACTTCCTTAACAGGATAGCTTTTAAAGTGACCACTTTTAGATGAGAATAACCCTTTTATTTTTCCAGATCCTCTTAAATCAAAGATAATGTCTCTTAAATCTTCTCTTGGAATACCTGTTTTTTGAGCAATTTCCTCTACAGAGACATTAGGATCCGATTTAAATTCTAAAATCACCTTATTCTTAAACCTTTCTCTATTTTGAAGAGCAAATAATTCATACCCTACAATAGTTAATCCTACCGCAATTAAAAACCATCCTCCCCACGATTTCAAGGACCAATTAATGAATATATAAATCCCCCATATAAAGAGCGCTCCTGCAATAAACAATAATAGAATTGACAAAGTTTTGTATCGATTTCTCTTTCTATACTGCATAATATCACGTCTAATTATACGGTTATATTTAAATATTTGAATTTTTCATTTTAAAACTAGGGTTTATAGATTATTGAGAAAGGAAAAGAAACTGGGAATTTATATCTAGTTTTTGGACAAATAGAAAATTATATTAATTCATTCGCTTTTGTATTATAATAACTAAGTATCATCAGTAATGATGGATAATTTAGATTAAAAGATGACTGTAACTTTCGATCTTGACTCTATTCTAGAGAATTTGATGGACAAATTAGGGGAGAAAATATATTTTATTATTATCTCTTCAGAAAATGGGGTTGTTATTAAGTCATATATCAATGAAGATGAATTTAATAAATCAGCTATAAGTTTAAATATATCTCAAGTTTATGAATCTTCTGAAGAGATAACGGATTCAATTGGAATCCATAAACCTGATTTTACGCTTATTCATAGTGATAATTTTTATATCTTATCTATGAAACTCTTAGATAATATTTTCATCTTATTAATGGAAGATCAAGTAGATTTAGGATTAGTGTTTCAAATTATTAATAGTTGTATTATCCCTTCTTAAACAGTTATTTCAATAACTGGTCTATTTAAATTTATTATTTTTAAAACATTTTAGCTTCTTAGAAATAAAAAAATAAAATGTGATAAAGTTGAAGTATAAACGTAATCAATACTCAGAAGGCTCTTCGATATGTGCGATTATTATCGGTGCAATTTTTCTTTATTGGGGATTAAGGTATTATATTACTCCCAATATTCTGGATCCTCGTTGGTGGGTCTGGAACTGGTGGCCACTCATTTTTCTTATAATAGGTGTTTCAATATTAGCAAGTCAATTTGCTGCTTTGATAAACCGTAGTAAATTAAGAAAAGTTGTAAAACAAGAATTTTTCAACAATCCAAATGCTTCAGTTGAAGAAATAGCTGCTAACACGGGTATTTCCATAAAAGATATACGAGCAATCATATTAGATCTTAAAGCTTCCGGAGAATTAAAGGGTAGATTTTCCTCATCAACAGGACAAATGAAATATACAGAAGTCCAGATGAAGGGAACTCCTCAGCCTATACCAGATCAAGGCATAACTCCCCCTCCAGAGCCTAAAAAAGCAAACTATTGTCCAAATTGTGGAACTCCGGTTAATAAGGAAGATGCGATCTATTGTCAATATTGTGGCGCGAAATTAAATTCAGAATAATTAGCACTTTTAATCTTATTTCTTTTAATATCTTTTACTTAATTCAACCTTAATTATATTAATGAAAATTATATATAATTAAAAAGCAATCTAGGTAAAACTGCTTTTCTTCATTGATTTAGATTGATTTAAATAGTCTTGGTCTATTTTATTATTGATTTATTTTTCATTTTAAGATATCTGTTTTAACTCCATAAAAAGATCAGGGTATTGAGGTTGTAGCTTATGAGTGATATAGATAATCAGATTGAGAAATACGTAAAATATTTTAAGAAAAAAAAGAATTTAGATTCGAAAAAGAAAGAGGAGATTGATAAAGTTCTTATCTCCGATAAATATTTTGAATTTATTGATAATGTGTATAATTATTTTAATTCAAAAAAAGGATCTAACTCGCAAGAAAATAAAGAACGTTTAGCTATTGAGTGTTATTTAGATGCTGATGAAGCAATAACTCACTTTTGGAAAGAATTATTGGGAAATAACCTAACTGAAGAAATTCGTGCACATTTAAAAATTTAATAAAATTTTCTATTATTATTTGATTTCTAACAACACATATCGATTTACATTTTATAATTTCTATTTTCTTTATACCTATATCCAATTTAAGAAAGAATTAATAAAAAATAAAAAAAGATTAAATTTTGCTTATTTTTAAGTCTCTGATTCATTAGGTATTGATTCTCCTAATTCACTCAGATATTTCTTCCGTCTTTCCTCATGGATTTTAACCAAGGCGCTTTTCATTTCGTCAACAACTTCTCCAGTTAGGGGATAAAAAATTACCCAGATGATAAAACCAAATAGAGCTACCAATCCAGGAATAAGTCCCATCGCAATATTTACACCGAGGAATGCATTAAATGATCCCATAATTGGTGTTAATCCTAATCCCTCAACATAGATTAAGCCAAATATTGTCATGAGAGTTGTGGGAGTTGCTAATGCAACACTAATCATAGGTTTGCTAATTAGAGGACCAATACCGGCATATAATCCTTCGCGTCGTTCCCCTGATATCTTCCAAAAGTCATAATCAATTGTATCAGCTCGCATCGGATTGTGGAGAATGAAGTCTCCAGCAAACGCAAGAAACACTATTGAAAATCCAATGCATAATAAATACCATAGACCCGTAAAAGCAAGAGTAAAACTAAGTATAAATCCCAAAGCTAAGACTCCTTGATTAAAACTTAACGCTTT
>JAWOFX010000047.1:0-3467 GCA_046497275.1 Promethearchaeia archaeon
TTTACCCAATATTTGTTTTCTAAATCCAGCTGCTCTTCAATAATATCTCGAAAGTAATTATGCATTGTTTTTTTCATAAGTCTTATGGATAAACTTGGACCGAGAGGAGGGATTAATTTTAATGCTTGACTTTTGGTATAAGGCATTAACTCTTTTTGTGGTAAAACGTCATTAATTAATCCCAGATCATATAGTTCTCTTGCAGTTAATTTATTTCCAAAATAGAATAATTCCTTTGCTTTTTGGAAACCTATTAAAAACGGTAATAAATAACTCGTAGCAAAATCCATCATTACTGCTCTTTTTATAAAATATAAGGCAGCCCAAGAATTTTCTGACATATAAATTAAGTCGGAACAAACAAGAGGCAACGTAAATCCACCTCCTACTGCTAATCCATTTATTGCGGTTAAGACTGGTTTTTCAAAATTCCAAAATTTAAGACATAACTTTTTAGAAGCCATATCTCGTAAATTAATTTCTTTTTTGTATTCTGACGGAATTTCATCAAACATAGTCTTACTAAAGTACCCTCCCGAACAAAAAGCATCTGCTTCTTTACATCCTGTTAAGATCATGACATTAATATCTTTATTCTTTTCAGCATGATCAACAGCATACCACAGTTCTAATAATGTTAATGGAGAGAGTGCATTTTTTCTTTCAGGTCTGTTTAATGTAACTGTGAGGATTCCATTTTCATCTATTTCATATAAAATATCTTTGAATTGTATAGGATCCATAGACTATATTAAGAATTATTATAATTAAATTCCATTATCTTATAGTATCTATTTAAATAAGAACAGCTAATTATCAAATAAAATTTACAAAAAATTTAGTTGGGTTTAAAAAATTACATTGGGTGAAAACTATGTCAATACGAGAATCAATTAACAAGGCTCGAGCAAATGTTTACCAGAAAGTGTGTCAAGAGAAAGTGATGAAACGTCTTATGTATGGTTTGATGATAGGTTATGTTTCTCTCTTAGTTATAGGGCATATTATTGCTACCTTTACAATGGGATATACATTATGGGATAATTGGATCAGTGATTTAGGAAGTTTTGATCATACACCAGCTCCATATCTTTATGATATCGCATGTATTATCGCGGGAGCTCTTACATTACCCTTTAATTTCTATTTAGAGCATCTACTTAGTCCTAATTTAAAACAAACTACAAGGATGAGAATAAGAGTTATAGAATCTGCATTCATCTTCGGATTTGTGGGGTCGATCTCATATATTGGGGTTGGAATCTTTAGTGAAGATAGAGATTTTTATGGGCTTCATAGATTATTTTCTACACTTGCCTTTGGAGGATTTACTTTAAGTGCAGTCTTTAATGGATGGTTTGCGATGTTATACAAAACAAAAATTCCTAAAATTTTAGGATTTTACGGCGCATTCGGACCTTTAGCTTTTCTAATCTTATTTCAAATCAAAAGTAATGCACTTTTTGAGTGGCTTTTGCTCTTCGCGATTCTTGTTTGGATTATCCCGCTTTCAATAAGTGTTTTTCATGAAAGAGGCTAAAAAATAAAAAATATTTTTAAAAATTTTATTTACTTTTTTTCTACTTTTATGCTGCGTCCCATCCTCCTTCAGCACGAGCTTTCTCTATATCTTCTTGAACACGATCTTTTAAAGTCACATAATCCGTTTTTGCTACTCGATTTAATGGGAACTCGTCTATAAAAACTATCAGTGATGGACGTTTATAGGATGCTATTCCTTTAACATGTTCCATTACTTCTTTTTCTGTGAGACTTTCTCCCTCCTTAACTTTAATATATGCAACTATCCCTTCAGTAAAAACATCATGTTTCGCTCCAACAATCCCAACAGATTCCACTTCTGGAATTTCTGCTATAAAGGCTTCTACCTCTGGAGGAAAAACTTGATATCCCTTCGGTTTGATGAGAAATTTTCTTCTCCCCTCCAAATGGAGTCCATCATCACCAATATAGCCCATATCTCCCGTGTATAAATAACCATCTTTTGTAAGAGTTTTTCTCGTCTCTTCTTCTTTCCCAAAATATCCGAGAAAAGTCTGGGGTCCATTATAACAAATTTCTCCAATCTCTCCTTTCGGTAATTCTTCACCAACAGTCCCATCAGGTTTCATGGGCTTACGAATGGACATCGGATAAATTGGAAAATCAGTCCCGAGTGCTGTAACGAAATCTTCCCAATTTTCTTTTACCGTAATATATGAGCAAAATCCTGAGGTTTCAGTCAATCCTAATCCTCCTCCTATTTGAGGTGCCATTTTTCTCAGCTGCTCTAAGAAAGGGCGGTCAACCGATTGCCCTGCACATATCACAAATCGTAATGAGCTTAGATCATAGTCTGAATAATTAGGAAGACGCCATTCCATTGCATATAATGCGGGAATTTGTCCCATAACGGTAGCCTTATATTTTTGAATCGCATCTAAAGTTTTTTCCGCATCAAATATATGCAACACTATATCAGTACCACCTCCAAAGAGAGTGGTCATAAACTGCTCAGTAGTACCTCCAACGTGGCTAGGTGGTAAATTTACAATCATCTTATCTGAAGGTTCTAGTCCAAAAGCTTTTGCGAGACACATATTTTGACAAACGATACCTTCATTTGTAAGCATTGCTGGTTTTGGAAATCCTGTGCTTCCTGTAGTAAATATTATCAATATCGGATCTTTAGGTCCTACTTTCGAGCATTCCTCTCGAAAATCTTTCATTGACTCGGGATTTTTGATAGCTTCTTTATATTCTTGTTCAGCTTCTTGGGCTATCTTATAAGCGGGTGTGATTCCTTTCCGATATCTATCATCAGGATCACTAAATTGTACTACATATTCTAGCCAAGGATTATTTTTTTGCACTGCAGCTCCAATCATACCAAAATTTGCAGCGGTGGTTTTCCCAAGATGACAGTACATCTTTGCTTTTTCTTTTAGTGTTTCTAAACATCGCATGATTTCAGGAGGTTTTAATCTAAGATCTAAAGGTGTCCACATCACACCAAGCTTCGCACATGCATATCCTAAAAAAATATGATTATCTAAAAATGGAAGTGAAGTTACTAAAATATCTCCTTTTCGGAATCCCATATTATATAATTTGAAAGCCATTACATCGATATTTTGCTGGAATTCTTTATATGTATATTTTTTGCCTGTATCATAGATTATAAATGCATCTTTATCAGGAGTTTTTTCTGCCCCTCTATCTATTATTCCACATACTGTATGTGGGTATTGTTCAAATTCTTCTTGTGAAATATTTATTCTCCTCTTCAATTTATTATTTTAAATTAAGATAATTATAAGTTTTTCATATAAATAATTGTTATCTTTTAGAATTTTAAGCTAGTAATCAATAGTTTGGGAGAATTTTTTCCGAAAATCTTCAATAAATTGGTCCTTATCTTCATGCTCATACCATGCAGAGGCTTCTTTTTCCAATTCATATGCTTC
>JAWOFX010000067.1:0-5243 GCA_046497275.1 Promethearchaeia archaeon
TCATATACAACAGTAGATAATTCTAGAGGAGAAATAGTTGGCTTATTCATCATTTCCATGATCTTTTTATAAATTTGATACAAGTTTGAATCTAAAGTACCTATTTCAAACTTCATGAACTGAAACGGTTTAGATTCAAATCTTCCGAAAGTAGATGCAATAAGAAGCCCATCTGGGCGATTAAATAAAAGATATTCCGAGAGTGTATTAATTTTAAATTGATCTAATAAATGTCTGACCTTTCCTAAACGTTGTAGACTTAAGGTTGATTTTTGGATTTCATAATCTAAAATTTCTATAAGTCTATGTTGCGCACTTCCCCACTTTACCGAGACAGGAGTAAATTTAATCTTTCTTTCAGTTTCCTCATCAAGATTATTTGAGAGTAGCTCATAGACATTATCTTCTTGTGATTCGTCTAAATCAATTTTATTCAATAATACATAAATTTCTTCGATATGAGGGCTAAATTCAAATATATTCATTAAAAATTTATCAAAAATTTCCTTTATTTTCGGATCCGTAACTGTAGCGTCCACCATAAACACTGTGGTCGTTACCTCTGAAAATATAAATTCTCTCTGTTTGTCTGAAAAATATCTCTCCATATATACTTCTTGGCCGCCTGCGTCCCATACATTCAATTCCATAATACCTCGAAATATAAAATTCTCTCTCGAGATGCCTTTCGTAGGTTTTAAATTGACCACTTTCATAAAGTTATAGCCAAGACAGACAGTCCTGAGGAGACTTGTCTTCCCTGCCCCAGCTGGCCCAAATACGAGCACTTTCACGAGATATCTCTCCGAATTTCTTCTATTAATAGTATGATGTTATTTATTTATAAATGTAATAAGTTCATCCGTATTTAATATTTTAGATTTAACAAACGATATTCTTCCATTTTACAAAATTTGTTACTAATAATTAAATAATTCCTAAAATTATCTAAAATAGAATTTATTAAAGTAGAAATAACTAAATCAGAAATAACGAAAGTTGAAGTAAATGGTTAAACTTTTAGATTATATTAGAAATGTACCCGATTGGCCTGTAAAAGGAGTTCAATTCAAAGACATCACTACACTATGTCTGGAACCAATTCCATTTAAGGAATCAATAGATAGAATTGTTGATCATTACAAGGGAAAGGGAATTGATAAAGTGGCAGCCATTGAAGCACGAGGGTATGTGTTTGGAGGAGCAATTGCATACATTCTTGATGCGGGATTTGTTTTAATACGAAAAGAGGGAAAGCTACCTTGGAAACTTCATAAAGAGACTTATGAACTTGAATATGGAACAGATACAATAGAGATGCATCTAGATGCTATAAAAGAAGGAGAAAATGTATTGTTATTTGACGATCTCTTAGCAACTGGTGGAACTGCGAAAGCAGCAGCAAAATTAGTAGAAAAAGCAGGAGGTAAGGTAGCGGGCATTGCATTTATTATTGAGCTCACAGGAAGCCTTCATGGTAGAGATTTAATAAAAGATTATGATCTTTTATCTTTGGTCGAGATTCCTGTTGAAGAATAAATTCAGACGAAAATTAAACACTTAGGATTTAGAAGAAAATTAAAAAAAATTATTTTTATTAAATCTTATTTTTTATAGAATTGCTCCCCTTAAAGAATGGTGGCATGCGCAATCTCTTTCTATATCTATTTTTGGAATTGTTAATTCTAACATTTTCTTTAAATATTCTGCATTATGTTCCATTGTTTCTAAGATCTCTTCTACATCTACGGCTAATCGTCTCACTGGTCCACCGCAGTTTTCACAAGCAGGACCGAATTCTACGATTCCGCAATTTTCACATTCCCCAGCCCACACATCCAAATCAGTAACAGTTGCAATACAGCAATAACACAGTTCTTTTTCAGCAGCCAGTACAACTTCGGGATAAGTCGTCATTCCAATGATATCTCCTCCCCATTGACGAAACATTATAGATTCTGCTCTGGTTGAAAATCGAGGTCCTTCTATACATACATAAGTTCCACCCTTTTGAATATTTAGACCTTCTATATTATTTGCTGTATCATAAAAAAGATCATTTAGATACGAGCAATATGGATCTGGTTGGCCAATATGACAAACTTTTCCTCCCTCATAGAATGTGTCAAGTCTTTTTTTAGTTCTATCAATATATTGATCCACTAGAATAAATTTTCCTTTTTCATGCTCTTTTCTTAAGGATCCTACTGCAGATGGAGAAATTATTATTTTTACCCCTAATTCTTTAAATGCCCAAATATTTGCTCTGAAATTTAACTTATGAGGAGGAATAGTATGACCATTCCCATGTCGTGAAAGAAACGCCACTTTTTTACCCCTAAAATTACCAATCTTAATCAAATCCGAAGGCCTTCCATAGGGTGTATACACTTTTATATCTTCAGCATTTTCCAATTCAATATCCGAACCAGTACCTCCAATAATTCCGATACTGGCTTTATCTTCATCACTCTTTAGTCTCATTTTTGAATCCTTCTTAAGCTATGATTTATAATTCTTGATTATATCAAAAGAATTAAAAATTTTTTCATATTTGATATTAGATCCGTAGGTAGTTTACAATTCTAATTCTCAAATTAATTTTTCTATAAATCTTTTTAAGATTTTTCCAAAATCAATAAAAAATAACCTAAAAGATTTTTTTGATTGTCATATTTATTGTTGTAGAATTAAATAATTATTAATAGATACAGATCACCGATGGCTAAAATAACATTTCTCGGTAGCTGCAGAGAAGTTGGAAGATCTGCAATACTTGTTGAATCGAAAGCAGGAAATCAATTCTTATTAGATTATGGTATCCGGTTTGGAGAAGAGGAACGATTACCACATAAATCAGACCTCACAAAATTAAAGGGTGTCGCATTAACTCATTGTCATGTAGATCATTCAGGCGCTTTACCCTTTTTATATTTGCATAATAAAAGCCCCCCTCTTTTTACGAATGGTTTAACTTTAGATGTCTCAGATAAACTGATAAAAGACTCTTTAAAAATTTCAAAATATCCTTATCCTTTTGGATTTAAAGAAATCGATAATATGAAACGAAATGCGTATTTTTTACCAAAAGGAACCAGAAGAAAAGTGTCAAATGACTTTTATATAACCTTTTATGACGCTGGGCATGTTCCTGGAAGTGTATCAATTGTATTAGAGGTTGATGGTAAAAAAATTCTATATTCTGGAGATATTAATACGAAAAAAACAAATCTTGTTGATTCAGCAAATCCTTCAGAAATACCTGAGATTGATGTTGCAATTGTTGAATCCACCTATGCATTGCGAGAACATCCTCCCCGAGAAAAATTAGAAAAACAATTCGTTAATGATGTAATAGAAGTGACTCAAAATGGAGGTACGGTATTAGTACCTGCCTTCGCAGTAGCCCGCTCTCAAGAGGCTATCATGATATTAAATAAATATAGATATAATGATAAATTATTCCTCGATGGGATGGGTAAATTAATCTCAAAAATTTATTTCGATTATCCCGAGGCATTGAAAAATAGACATCTCTACAGAAAAGCGCTAAGAAATGTCGATTTTGTCAATCGAAAAAGAAAACGCTCGGTAGTGAGAAAGTCTAGTGGTGTAATTGTCTCAACTTCAGGGATGCTTAAAGGAGGAGCTGCTTTAGAATATATTGAGACTATTCTAAACGATCCTTATTCTGCTGTCTTTTTGGTAGGGTATCAAGTAGAAGGAACACCCGGAAGAAATCTTTTAGATACAAATATCTTTAAATTTAGAGAAAATAACAAAGAAAGACATAATAATTATGAAATAAATATTAAAGCTAAATGTGAAGTAGATTATTATGATTTTTCATCTCATGCTGATAGTAATGGATTGCATTATTATGTGGATAATTTGAAATTTATTAATAGTTCAAGAGAAATATTCACAGTCCATGGAGATAATGAATCTACAACCAATTTTGCCAGTGAATTAGTAGAAAAAGGATATAATTCAGTTTCTCCTGAAACGGGAGAGACTTATATAATCTAGTTATTATTCAATTGCTCTTCTATTACTTTATCACAATTTTCTAAAAAAACATCTATTTTATCAGTAGGTATTTTGGTACCCGCCGCGGGTGGATGTCCACCTCCTAATGCGATTAAATTTGTTAATTCTAATGCCTTACGAATCGCATCAGACAAATTTACTCCTTTTTCCACAATAGATTTATGCGCTCTTGCAGAAATTTTGTACACATCCTCGTCTTTTCTTTTCGCATACCCAAAAATAGGTTTATCTCTATCAATTATTTCACTTTCGTCAAAAATTAACATTGAAGATACAGTGCCTATTATACTTTCAGGAATCATATCATTCCCATAAAAATACTGAATGTTATCCATTTCATTAATAACTTTATTTTCTCTTATCCACATTAAAGCATTCACCAGAGATTTTTTATAATCCTGTAAATTTTGTTTTGCTTGCTTGTATGCTTCATTTCTATCCCCCATTGCCATCGCAATTCCAATAGATGCATTATTTGTTCTTCCACATGCATTTAATAAATTAGAAAATTCATTGATATCTTGTAAATCTGAACCCTCTTGTTCTGATGTGAGTAAATATCTATTCACTATTAATTTATTGATTATTTGATAAGGCTCTATATCAAGTTTTATAGAGATATACTCTATTATTGCAGATGTTATTTTTTGTTTCTCTTCTTGATTTAAATCCATTAAACTTTTTATAGTTCCATCAGAATGTTTCATTAGGATTCCTAATTGTTTCAAAAATTTCAAAGTTTTGTTAGCATCACCACTCAAACCAGGCAAGTTAATTTCTGATGAATAAGCTATAGCTTTATTTAATGGTTTTATTGGAGAAAAATTGATATCATCTACCACTGCAATTAAATCTTTACTTTTTGCTTCTTCAGCGATTTTTGCATTAATGCCAACGAATGATTTATTTTTTCCTTGATTTTGGACATCACCACTTGCTCCAATAAGGGCAATAACCGAGAGATCTGAATTTTTTTCATCTAATTTTTTTGTAAATAAATAACTCATACCAGAACCAGAGATCTCTTCACTCCCATCAATTCCATAAAAATAGGGATTAATATGCCATTCCTTGGTACTCTTATAAATTTCTTTTAAAAGATCAATCTTTTCTTTGTCAGAGACTCCATAAGGTAGATGATGATCTAATATAATAAATGGATTAGTTATATTCTCTTCTATAAATTTATATTG
>JAWOFX010000118.1:0-6718 GCA_046497275.1 Promethearchaeia archaeon
AAAAATTAATTAGATTATAATTAATTATCCAATAATAAGAAAAAATTAAAATTATACATAATCAGATTAAACATGACCTCTGAAGATAAATATAAACCAACCTGGAATTCTTTAAAAAGGCATAGAAATCCAGAATGGCTTGATGATGCTAAATTTGGCATCTATTACCATTGGGGAATCTATTCCGTCCCTGAATTCGGGCCAAAAGAGACTGTAAATGGAACTTGGTACGGTCATGCCATGTATCACGAGGGAACACCTCAATATAAACATCATAAAAAAACTTATGGGCATCCCTCGGAGTTTGGATACAAGGATCTAATACCCTTATTTACAGCAGAAAAATTCGATCCCGAAGAATGGGCAAAACTCTTTAAACAAGCAGGAGCAAAATTCGCAGGCCCAGTATGCATTCACCATGACGGTTTTGCAATGTGGGATAGTAAGGTGACAAAATGGAATGCTGCTCAAATGGGCCCTAAAATAGATACTATAGGTGAAATGGAAAAAGCAATCAGAAAACAGGGTTTGAAATTCATCGTAGCATTTCATCATGCCGAGAACCACTGGTTTTTCCCTCACTGGATCAAAAATTGTGATACATCAAATCCGGAATTTTCAGGATTATATGGACCAATCCACGATGAAAATTCAGAATTTAACTTACAATGGAGATGGACTCATCAAGCTAAACCAAGTAAGGATTATTTTGATAATTGGAAAGCAAAAATAATTGAGGTTCTAGATAAATATAAGCCTGATCTTATTTGGTTTGATTTTGGATTAGGCAAAATTCCTGATAAATACAAAAGAGAGATGCTTGCATATTATTTCAATAAAGCTGAAGAGTGGGGAAAGGAGGTTGCCGTAACTTATAAGTTACATGATTTACCGCCAAGTGTTGGCATTCTTGATTATGAATTGGGTATGCCTAATAATTTAACTTATTACAAATGGATAACAGATTCTTCAGTTGACGATCAAGGAGCATGGTCCTATATAAAAGATGCAGGATACAAATCAGGAGACATACTTGTTCACAATTTAGTAGATCGGGTATCTAAAAATGGCTATCTTCTACTGAATTTTGGACCGAAAGCAAATGGTGAAATTCCTGAACCCGCTAAAAATTGCTTGCTTCAAATAGGAAAATGGCTTAAAGTTAATGGAGAAGCAATTTATAATACAACTCCATGGTTTAAAGCTGGTGAGGGAAATAAAAAACAAGCTAGAGGAGGAGATTTCAGTGAATCCGTAGAATTAAACTATTCTGCTAAGGATATCAGATTTACTGTGAAAGATAATACTATTTATGCAATTACTTTAGGGTGGCCTGGTAAAGAATTCAAAATTAAGACGCTGAGAAAATCTTATAAAAAAATTAAAAGATATAGTAAAGCGACAATGCTTTATTTCGTAATGGATGAATCGGACATTAATTCCATTAAGATGTTAGGCGTTGATAAGGAATTGGAATGGGAACTAACGGATTTAGGTCTTAAAATAAAGCCTCCGGATGAAAAACCCTGCGAACATGCATATGTTTTTAAGATTTCAAGAAATTGAGTAAATTTTTAAACCTTTTTTCATAATTATTTGAATATTCGTATTAGGATAATTTTAGGCTGTTATAATATTAATGAAAGAATATCCTAGTCGAATAAACATGAACACTGAAGAAAAATATACAAATCCCTCTTTTAAGTATTAGAAAAAAAAAAGATTTGAAAAATTATTATTAAATATTAAAAAAATAAAAAAGTGTTATTAGAAATGATTTTGAATTTTTATTTTACTTTAACTTTCTTCGAATGAATCTCTGCTCTTTTTATTAAATTCTCTTCAAGTCTTTCTCCATGAATTGGATAGAAATATAGTGCAAAAAATCCGATTCCAAGAAATAAGATATTAATCAATCCCATCAAGAAGCGTAATCCCAGAATCACATCAGCACCAGGTAATGGAGTAAATTCTCCCCATCCCGTACCACTAAAAACGAAACTTATAATCAGGATAACGATTACTCCTCCAAAACGCGTTACAAATGCCCAAATACCATAAAAACCTCCCTCCCGTCTTGTTCCATATTTGAGTTCATCATCATCAATAATTTGTGCTAAAAGTTGATCTTGGATATACATAGATCCGCCTATACCGATACCGCCAATAGCCATGGTGATAAAAGCCATTAATAAATCGTCAATCCATAAAAAGAAAGTACATGCAAACGCTAAAACCACGAAAACCATCAAGGACATTTTCCATAAGCCCCATTTATTCCTAATTTTCATCCATATGGGTAAAAAAATTATGCCTACAAGAAAAGTTGTTAAAAGTAATACCCCTATCATGATCGAATTCTCCTCGGCGACTTCAAGTACATATGTGGCATAAAGAGGGACTAATGTGATCAACATACCAGTTACAGTAGTCATACATAACCACGCAATAATGAATGATACAAAAGCCTTATTAGTAAAGGTATACTTGATTGATTTAGTAAAAGATGGGGCAGTTTCAAATTCTTTGGCGAATTCGACCCGCTCTTTTGATCCCCATTTAATAGTAATGAAAATTGTGATTCCTACTATTATCGCAAATACAAGTCCGACAGTATTATACTGTGTGATGGTATATTCATATTCAAATTGATTTGCCATATCCTCGATTATTAGGGAAGGTAAAAGAAAAACTATGATCAATGCCACAATTGCAATAATCATTCTCATAACATTAACTTTCGCTCGTTCGTCTTCTTTGATGAACATTTCAGGAAATAAGGAAACATGATTCAAGGAGTACATCGTGAAAAATGTATCAAAAAGAAAGAGAACGACAATAAAATAGATAAAATTCATTTCAACTGAAGTCATTGGAGGTGTCCATAAAAAGAAGCAAATAAGGCTTAATGGAACAGCAGCAGCTATCATCCACGGGATGCGACGTCCCCAACGTGTCTTGGTCCGGTCGGAAAGAATCCCTATGAGAGGATCGTTAAATGCGTTCCACACAGTCCAAACAGTAAATCCAATACTAACCCAAATTACAGGCAGTTTCGCTACGGAGAAATAAAAAACAAATACAAGTGCTCCAAATCCTTGATATGCTACGGTATCTGTAATTTCACCAATGCTAAATGCCAATTTCGTTTTGAAATCATAACTTACATAACCATCTGAGGTTTTTGATATGTCTTCTTCCATAAAATTTCCCAATTTTTTGATTTATTATTATTTTAATTTGTTTAGTTTTTTATAATATGATATGTTATAACCATAAAATAATATAATATGATTTATATTTTAAAACGATCTAAAATCATATTAATCTACGTTAAGAATCCCATTAATAATTTATTAAATAAAAAAAATGACTAAATTTCAAGCAACCTTGAAATCTGTGAAGAAACATAAAGTACCAGATTGGTTTCATGATGCAAAGTTTGGAATATTTATTACTTGGGGTTTGTATTCCATTCCTGCGTTTGCAC
Source organism: Promethearchaeia archaeon (assembly GCA_046497275.1). Classification (GTDB taxonomy): domain Archaea; phylum Asgardarchaeota; class Lokiarchaeia; order Sigyniarchaeales; family SOKP01; genus TEKIR-8. The sequence goes on from JAWOFX010000118.1 coordinate 3,491, forward strand.
CCTCTAATAAGGGGGAGAATCTTAAAATTTTAGCGAAAGAGGGCTGGACTGCCTACTATGCACATAATCCATATGTGGAATGGTATTTAAATTCAATGAAGATTACTGATAGTCCCACACAAAAGTATCATTTTAAAAGTTATGGAAAGGACTTTTCCTATGAGGATTTCGCCCCAATATTTAATGAAGCGATTCGGGATTGGGATCCAGAAGAATGGGCAGATTTATTTAAGCAAATGGGTGCAAAATATGTAGTTCTTGTAACGAAACACCATGATGGCTTTCTAATGTGGTCTAGTAAATATCCCAATCCAAAGAAAAAGACTTATTGTGCAAATAGGGACATTGTAGGAGAATTAACAAAAGCAGTAAGAGAAAGAGGTATGAAGATGGGTTTATATTATTCTAGCGGTCTGGATTCGACGTTTGTAAATCTTGAGATCAAAGATGTAGTTGACGAATTTGGGAAAGCCCCAAATAGTCCAGAGTATATTGAAATGATTGATTCACACTGGAAAGAATTGATAGACGTCTATAAACCTTCAATTCTTTGGAATGATATTGGATATCCCAAGGATGCGAACCTCTACGAATTGTTTGCCTACTATTATAATAAAGTTCCTGATGGGGTTGTCAATGATCGTTGGATGCAGGTCTCAAATATTCTGAGGAGGTTGGCGACCACTAAAATTGGGAGAATAATTATATGTTGGTATGTAAAGCGCATGTTTTTAACCAAGGGAATAGTCTCTCCAACCCCTCCGCACTGTGATTTCACTACTCCAGAATATTCTTCTTATTCTAAAATCGTGGATAAAAAGTGGGAAACTACGAGAGGTTTAGGAACTTCTTTTGGTTTAAATAGGTCCGAAAAGGCTGAAAATTATTTAACTGTCGAGGAATTGGTGCGCCTTTTTGTAGATGTTGTAAGTAAAAATGGTAATTTGCTACTAAACTTGGGTTCAGAGGCCAATGGAACTATTCCGGAGGATCAAAAAATCCGCGTGTTAGGTCTAGGTAAGTGGCTTGAAACTAATGGTCAAGCAGTATTTGGAACCCGTCGATGGATTAGGGCAGAAGGGAAAACAACAGAAGGGATTGAAATACGTTTTACTCAAAAAGCAAATAAATTATTTGTATTTCTATTAGATACTCCTAAAGGATCAGCCATAACAATTAATTCACTTAAATTACTAAAAAAGTCTAAAGTAAAATGGCTTGGATGCGATGGATTAATAGATTGGATTCAGAAAGGAGATGATTTAACTATTAATGTACCAAAAACTTTATCGAAGAGTCCTGTCTACACAATAACTATCACACCTAAACCTCCAAATTAAGGATAATATTTCCATCTTACATAGCCAATAAAAATTTATAGATTTAATTTGATTGGTTTAACTCGTTTCCACTTTAATTGAAATGATATTACCAACTTCTCCTTCACATAAGTCATTATCTGGATCATAACCCATCTATGTAATTGAATCAAAAGCGACAGAGAATCCTTTCTGACCTTTCTTGTATCTCTTTTTCTTTTGATGAAATTATATATATTCCCTCAATAAGATTTGATTTGGATAAAACAGATTCGATTATGAATAATTTCTTTATAATTCATAAAGACTTAAAGTTGAAAAAAAATAATGGATCAATAATTATAGAATAGATAGAATTATTAAATATATAATTAATATCATATTCGAATTAGATGGATTTTTAATTAGATAAATTAAATTTTTTATTATTAGAGTATGACCAGCGTATTTTCAAACTATTGCCTATTTTCATACAAATTTCGATTATTAATAATTGTCAAGTCCTATTTAGAGATTCTCTTCAAATCTCTGAAAAATTTTATTAATATCGGAAAAAATGGGATGATTGTAAAGATCGTATCTCATATTGCCAATTTTCGAACTATTCTGAATGGTTAAAAAGAGATCCAATACCAAAAAACGAATTTCTTGAAAAAAACTCGAGTGCATTCTTAAAGGTGAATCCTACATCTAATTTCTTTGTTGGATTCAGCATTGTTAAAACCATTGACATTGGTTTTTCAATACTAGACACGAAATATTCAAAATTGGATTTCGGCTTAAAATATATACTTTTTATTTCATCCGGGACCACATATTTGGCATCTCTGAATAAAGGATTAGATTTCTTGTTGCTAACCATTAGATCATGAAATGCTTCGATTCTTGTTCTAAGTCCTTCAAAACCAGAACTTCCATCAATACTAAAATGAATGTGGGGCATGTAGAACTTTTCCATGTTTTTTTTAGCTTCTAACATACCCATGAGAGATATTTCAGGCATGCAAGTAAATGGAAATATATGAACAAAACCATCAAAACCTTTTTCTTGAGATTCAAGATAACTTCCCATGTTCCATACTGCTTCTCCACCAATGTCCATTGGAATATAATTTCTTGCTTTATGTTCAAGTCGTCTTCTTCGTTTGCTGGCGTCAAGTTTGTACATAACCCAATCAAAGACATCATACTGCTTGTGAACTTCGATACCCATAACGCCTAATTCTCCCATCAGATCATAATTAACCCATTTCTCCAACATAACTTGGATTTCCCCAGTATAACAAACCCTCAAAGGTTCCATTTCCTTGTCAATAGGAATCTTTCGAAAATGATCATCTATAATTTTATCAAAATTAGATAATTTCATCAAATTATTTTCCTTATCAAGTAAATTCATCAAATTATGAACTACTTTGGTAGTCATTGATTTGTTTTTTTCTCGACATCTAACAAGTCCTTCATTCAAAGAGAATTACTTGAAAAGCATTTCGGCTGCTCACGATGGGCTTATAACTACGCTTTGAGAAAGCGCATTAGTAACTATCGTAATTGGCGATGTATCATTCACTTCATTAATAACGAGTTAGTTCACGCTGATCTTCAAAGGGTATGCTTATTCATAATGATCCTCAATTGTAAAAAGAAATCCTTAACTGGTTTTGATTTAATCAAGCAAATTACACAATTAAAGAAAACAGAAGAATACGAATGGCTTAATGAGGTTACCGCGAGTTCCGTGTCTCAAGCGGTTCTGAATCTCGATAATGCTTATAAGAAATTCTTTAAAGAAAATAAGGGGTTCCCGAAATTTAAATCTAAAAAGAGCAATCTCTCAACGCAATTCCCAAGTTCAGATGGCAGGAATAAAGTTGACTTCGATGCGGGGTTATTGAAAGTTACCAAGTTT
>JAWOFX010000149.1:0-24088 GCA_046497275.1 Promethearchaeia archaeon
CCTGAGGAATTAGTATTTCATCTTTTTAATGATGGGAGTGGGAATTATACTATGCAATTAGATACTGGAGAGATGGAGGTAAAAGATGAAGATTATACTTTCCTATTTAATGTTTCAGCTGTAGGGTATGATTTTAAAGAAATTAGATTAAATTTCACTGTTCTTATAGCACAAACAATGATTTCTAATGCTAATTTTTCACATCCTTTAAGCGTTGATTCGGGAGATAACCAAACACTAAACTTTTATCTCAACGACACAGATAATAATAAACCTGTAATAGGACTCACGACAAGTGATATAATAGTAATTAATCGTTCTAGCGGACTAGAATGGAATGTAGGATTTAAATGGAGTCTTTATGAAGATGGAGGCGGATATTACAAATTAAATATTAGTATAAGTGGATTGAAGATTGGTTGGTATTATCTCAAAATAAATGCTTCCAATATCCCCAATTATAATTGGACGACGTACGATTTTGATTTTTATCTTATTGGAAACGAAACTCAAATTAATTTGCACTATTTCTCTGATGCTGGAGGATTATTGCCACGAGAAGACCCTAATAATTACACATGTTTTATTGAAAGTGATTTATTTATTGAATTTAATATTACATTCGTAAATTATGAAGAATATGATACGGTAAATATTGATTCCACAGCAAATATCTCAATTGGTTATTTAAATTTAATCAATCCTAGTATTTTTGGATATTTAACAGACCATCCAACTCAACCTATAACTGGTAGTGGGATTTACACAGGATATGTTCGCACCTCGGATTTATCGGTGGGGTTTTATAGCATGAATCTTACAATTGAATCAGATATTTATGAAATCGAGCCAATTTTCTTCAATTTAACTGTTAGGAGCAAATATCAAGTAAACATTTCAATATTAAGCCAACCTACAGAAGTTACTGCGGGAAATGAAATTTCAATCACCCTCAAAGTTCAATATAACAATGATAGCGAATGGATTTCATTAACTAATAGGCAAATTGCAATAACACCATATTTTGATGGTGAAGCTTCCAATATATTTTATAAAATCTCAGATGCTAATGGAGAAATTATTTTTACGGTAACTCCCGGAACGAATGTCAAAAATATGTCAATTCAAATAGAATTACCTGGAACCTATAATTACACAGCAGCATCTATAAATATTTCGAATATCAAGATTAATCCTGCCTTCTCAATAGAAGATATTTTACCTTATATTATAATAGGCATAATCGGACTCTTAGCTGTAGCTATATCAGTAATGGCATATCGAAAGGTAATAGTTCCTAAAAAGCAAGCAAAACAGAAGGTTCTTACTGAAGTAAAAACAATGTTCGAAGATGCGGTGAATTTAGAACATATCTTAGTGCTTTATAAGGGGAGTGGTACTTGTGTCTTCTTCAGATCGTTTGGATCTGAAAAAATTGATCCTGATCTTATTAGTGGATTTATTTCAGCAGTATGTTCTTTTGGAAGAGAAGTAGAATCCCAGAAAGCTCTGAACGAGATTAAGTACGGAGATAAGATGCTCCTTTTAGCAGATGGGGAATATACAAGAGTTGCATTAGTTTTAAGCAAGAGTGCGTCTCTTATTTTACGGGAGCATTTAAAGAATTTCATCAATGATTTCGAACAGAAATATTCGGATGCATTACCTAAATGGCGCGGTCAACTCACCGTTTTTAAAGATGCTAGTCATCTTGTCGATGAGAATTTTCATACATCAATAATACTTCCACATAAATTGCAATATGAGCTTTCAGATGTTAAAAAATTGAGAAACTCCCAAAGTAGAGGGATTTTATCACTTGCACAAGATGTGAAACAAGAAGCTGGGCGAGATTTCTTCTTTATATCGGCATTATTAGATAAAGCTATAAAGGAGACTAAAATGGGTGTCGCTGAAATCTTTATAGGCATAAAAGAATTAAGAGATAATGAGTTATTAGTTCCGATTGATATTTCGACTTTAGAAAAGAAACCAATCACACCTCAAGAACGATCCTCAATTGAAAGGAAATTAAGGGAGATTCCAGATATATCTGACGCAGAGCGGCAAAAGATAATTCAGGAATTAGAGGAAATGAAACCAGAGGAACGAGAAGCCTATATAGCCAGCCTAAAGGAACGGGCAGAGATAATATCAGCTCCAGTTAAATCAAGAGTTGGAGAAAAAGTTATTGAGGATGAAAAACAGGCTAAACAAGAAATCAAATCAATTCTTAAAAAAGCAAAGAAAGAGCGAGGAGTTCATAGTTATGAAAAAGCTATAGAACTTTACAAGGATGCGGGAATAATTGCTAATAACTGGGATATGAATAAAATTCTAGACGAAATACAAGATTTCATTCGAATTACTCAAATTGATCAATATAGACTGGAGATGATGGGGTTTGAAAAAGACGCTCAGAAAGCTGCAAAAGTAGAAGATTTTGATAGAGCTTCAAAATTATACAAACGAGCATCAAAATTGGCTTCGGAAATCTTCAAATTAGGAGTAAATGAGATGCAAGACACCGTCAAAGACTTAACTAAAAAATCAAAGGAATATGAAAAATTAATCGAATAAATTTTTTTTAATCTTATTTTTACTTTTAATTATTTATGAGTGTTGGAATAAGTGAAAATTGCTATCTATTTCTTTATTAAAGAATCTTTTACAAAGGACAGAAAATAAAGGAAATTAGTCAGTAATACCATTTCCTGTGATACTGAATACTGCCTCTCCTTCTGGGAGATGAGGTGCGTCAACGATTTTTGCTACTCTTTGTTCTCCTTTCCCCTTTCTTAGATAAATACGGATCGTAGAACCATGAGCGATTATATTCCCACCAGCGGCTTGTAATGGATTGCCATAAAATACATCAGGTTTAGCTTGAACTTGATTTGTTACTACAATAGCTAAATCTGGGTAAATATCACATAATCGAAGTAAATCGTGCAGATGCTGATTAAGGATTTGTTGACGATTTGCGAGGGTCCCACGACCAATATATTCACTTCTAAAATGACCTATTAATGAATCAATTACAATGAGTTTTACATTTTTTTCTTTTATGATATTTACAGCTTCTTTAGCAAGTAAGATTTGGTGATCTGAATTATATGCTCGTCCAAACACTATATTTTTTAAAACCGTATTATAATCTAAATCAAGACCTTCTGCCATCTGAATTATTCTCTCAGGTCGAAAAGTACCTTCAGTGTCGATATAAAGAGCAGCACCTTCAATCCCTCCTTTTTCTTTAGGAAGTTGCACATTAACGCATAATTGATGCATTATTTGAGTTTTACCCGTACGAAATTCTCCAAAAAACTCAATCATTGACCCAGTTTCAACCCCTCCCGCAAGTAGATTATCTAATTCTTGACTTCCCGTAGTTATTCGTGCGATATTTTTCCGAGTTTCCCATAAAGTTTGGGCAGATTTAAACCCAACATTTAATTTCTTCATAGCTTGCTTTATGAGTTTCTCGGTCGTTTTATCTCCGAGTCCACTATCTTCTTTAATTATAGAAGGAGGAGTATATGCAATTGCTTCAAGACTATTAAAACCTGCTTTTATAAGTTTTCGTAGAGTCGCATCTCCTACTCCTGATAAATCCTTAACTTGTTCTATACATTCTTCCATGGTTCTATCATCCCCCCCATAAATTTCTATGTCTCCTTCATCATCTTCATCTTCGTCATCGTCTTCCTCGTCATCGTCTTCCTCGTCTTCGAATTCCTCTTCCTCTCTCATTTCTTCAAAATCGTCATCTATCTCTTCATCATAATCTTCAAATTCTTCAAAATCTTCTCCATCCTCAATTTCATCATCTTCTAATTCTTCATTTGCTATTTCATTCTCTTTAGAATCTTCTTCTTCGTCAACTTGTGGAACTTGAGCATATTTTAGATGGTCCTTATAGATTTGTCCTTTTACGTGATTTCGATCGCATTCTGGGCAATAATAAGGATCACCCATTTTAAAATCATCATTATTCATTTCTACTGCCTTAGCCAAATAAATCACTTAAAATTTAGTGTATTTTTTATACTTTAATCTTATATAAGATTATAAAATTAGAGCGTTATTTTAAGGTAAATAGAGTGGTAATTTTCAAATTTATTAAGTAATTAATAAAACCACAAATGAGAAAAAATGGTGTGTTTAAGAAATGCTTTTTAGCTGTTCTGCTACTTTCCGCATTTCAATGAAACATATATCCATACGCGCATCAATATTCAAACACACGGCTATTATTAAATCTGGTCCTGCATCCATCACCGCAAAATTGCCCTCGTCGCCTTGTAAAATACACACATCCAAAAGTCCTGATCTAAGCTCATTAAGAACCCTCTCAGCCACTGATAATATGGCAGCAGTCATCGCTGCAAGTTTAATTTCAGATATTCCTTCTTCCAATATGGAGTTTACAATTAATCCTTCTTGTGAAACTATTGCCGCAGATCGTACTCCATCAATATTATCTAAAAGACCTTGTAATAGGTATTGAAATTGTTCTTCAGTCATTTTTCGATAAAAAAAATATATTGATTAATTGTAATAATTTAATAATAATTATCTAATTTTAATGTGTGCTTTATTAATTTAGTAAGATCTAATGATAATTAAAAATTATAAAGCGTAATTAATAAAAAGAAAATCAAATATATAGCTTAAAGAGTGAAATTAGTAGCATAAATATATATTAGGTGAAAAAAAATTGAATATAGGGTTAAATCTTGAATATCATCCAAGATTAAAAGAAAGATTATTAACCAAAAATATAGAAAGAGTTAATCAGAATAAAGAGCATTGGCAAAAGCCATTTTTTACTGATACAAGCTCCTATTTGGATTTAGAGGAAATTAGAGAAATATCCTCGAAATTTATGAAGGAAGAGTTTAAAAATGTAATAGTTCTTGGAACAGGAGGTTCTATTCAAACATTTTTAGCATTAAGCCATTTATCGAAGAAACGAATTTTTCCCATAACGAGTTCAAGAGCTATTGAACTTAGAAATTGTCTAGAAAATACAAGTTCAAATGATTCTATCGTAATTCCCATTTCTAGGAGTGGAGAAACCTTGGATATAAATTCCACAATAGGTTTCTTTATTGAAAAGGGATATAAATTCTTAGGTCTTTCATCGCGAGGGAAAATGAATGAATTGTTAAAAAAAGTATCCGCTCCAATTATGGACGTACCTGATCTTTCTGGTCGATTTGCTGCCTCTATAACTAACGTGGCAATAGTTCCCGCTTACATCTCGGGTATTGATATTGACACTTTTTTAGAAGGATTAAAACAAGGGTATGATGAATTTATGACTTTTCGCAACAATCTGAGTTTAGAATTGGCCAGTTTTATTTATCAATTATATATGAAAGGATATGAAGTGGTATTTTCAATGCCATATTCAAAAAATCTTGAAGGAAGCATTGGATTATTCGTCCAAGAGATTTCAGAAAGTACTGGAAAAGAAGATAAAGGATTAATAGGGGCATATCAAGAATCTCCACTTAGTCAACATTCGGTTTTAGAGTATATATTGGGAGGGACTAAAGGTGCGGTTATCCCTGTAATTTTTACTTTAGAAAGTGAATTTGGAGATTTAACATTAAAATCTTCAATAGAATATATCAATGGAAAGTCTGCCCAAACGGTTATAAACTATCAAGCTGATGCAACTTTCCAGGCTATGATTGATCAGGAAGTGCCATGTGCTAAAATAACGTTAAAAAATCCAAGTGAAAAAAATATCGGGAATTTGATTTCATTTATCCAATCAACAGTATATTATTTATGCTTGCTTCTTGATGTAAATTGGTCAAACAATCCGAAAGTAAATATTGGGAAAAAAATCTGTAATAAGGCCCTGAAAGAAAATCTTTCTGAACAAAAAAGAAGGAAAAATCGTCAAGAATTAGCAGAAAAGAAATTTCACAGTTTTTATTAGATAAAATAATTAATCAAACTAGCGTAGGTTAGGATTCTTAAAAAAAGAGATCTAAGCGATAAATGCATCATATAGGACATTTACAGCGTCTTTACAATCTTTTCTCTCAATAATAATAGTTATATTCAACTCTGAAGATCCTTGTGCTATTGCTCTCACATTTATTCCATTCTTCCCTAAAGTAGTGAAAACTCTTCCAGCAATTCCGGGAGTTTGCAACATACCAGCACCTATCACTGCGATTAATGAGATATCGTTATCAATTTTTATACTAAACCATTGTTTCCCAAACCAATCAGAATTTCGTAATAAAAAACTCACGGTCATTGAATCTTCTAAATCAATTCCAAAGGTGATGTTATTTTCTGAAGAGCTTTGGGAAATAAATTTGATGTTTATATTATTATCACCTAATATATTAAACAATTTAGCAGCAGTCCCAGGAAGCGAAATCATCGTCCCGCTTTCAATAGTTACCATGGACAATCTATTTATTGATGCGATAGCCTTAATGACTTTATTTCCCACATTAACTTCTTTTGTGATTGTTGTATAATCAGAGGCATTAGGGTTATTGAAAGGTCGAATTTCTGAAGGGATGTTTCTTTTTTCATTTACATCTAAACAAAGTGGATGTAAAACTTTAGAACCGAAAAATGCCAATTCTTTTGCTTCTAAATATGAAATATTTTTTAATAATGACGCTTTGCTGGAGATTTTAGGGTCGGCATTTAGAAAGCCCTCAACATCTTTCCAATAAATGACTTTACTGTTGAACTTAGGAGCCAAACAATACGCAATAACTGCAGCAGTTAAATCTGTACCCCCTCGACCGAGAGTTGTAATTTTTTTATCTTTAGTCGATCCATAAAAACCAGTTACACACACTAAATCGCAATTATTTGAATTTATCAAAGGTTTTACCTTTTGATGTATTAATTCTTCCGATTCATCGAGTAATGGTAAAGCTCTTCCAAAATTATCATTAGTGAGTATAATTTCATCTGCTGAGATAAATTTTGATTTTATACCAATAGAGTTCAGATATTTGGAAACTATTAAGGTACTTAATTTCTCTCCATATGAGATTATAAGATCTTGTATATCTAAGCTAGGACGTAATAATCGGACTACTCTTCCTAATTGAGTCAGATCATTAATATTAGTCTCCAAAAAATTAAGTGTATCTTCATATTCAGGTTTTTCTTTTTCTATATTCTTATTTATGAATTTAAGATGAAGTTTTTTTATTTCTTCGATAATCGCTTTACATTCGGGTCCATCGCTGCAAGATTTATTATAAAACTCTATCAATTTATCGGTTATACCCTTAAATGCGGAAGTGACAATTATTAATTTTGTTTTTTTCAAATAATTCTTTAGAATCTTAGTTGTTTTCGAAAGTGATTTCGCATCTTGGAGACAAGAACCTCCAAATTTCATAACTGTCAAATCGGTTTTATGTTCACTCATTTTAATCAATGTAAATGGTAAAGTAATCTTGATATAGTAAAATAATTCAAAATTATAAGAGTTTATCATTTATGTTTCTGAAAAATAGGATGTGATTGTTAAAGTGATTCCAAATATATTGAAATACCCTTTTTTAAAATCAAAATTAGAAAAATAAGGATATTAGAGTATTTACCATAAAAATGGTAAACCCCAATATGCATAATCAAATATTGCGATCAATATAACAAATCCGGCGGCAAATATAGAGACTATAAACGTCAGAGAATGTTTATTTAGAGTAATATTCCATTTTTTATCAGAAAGATTCATTTCAAACGAAAATACGTTTTCATTGGTATTGATATGACCATAAAAAATGAGGGGAGCCAAATAGCGTATATAAAATCTGGACCACCATATTATAGTCACCATTAAAATGATTGAAATAAAGAGAAGATCGATAAAATCGAATTTCTTAATTTTATAGGTAAAAATGATCAACAAGAGTAAAAAAGGTAATATTTTAATATAAATTGGTACCGCAGAAGTAATAGAATGACCACTTAGCCAACTAAAATAAAGATCTAAATAGTTTGGTAAATATAAAATTGGGCTTATTAAGAAAATAAATATTGGAATTCCTGAGTAGAAAATAAATTTTTTCATCTCTTTCCAATTTTTTTCTTTTATTTGTTTAAGAAATATAAAGAATATTATAGGTACAGTATACCATTTAACACATGAAGACAAAGCTGAAAAAATATAGAAAAATGATTGGTCTTTTTTATTATAATAATAAAGCGCCAATAATAAGAATATATTAAAAAAACTATCAGTTATTCTATACCCACTTTGAATGCCTCTAAAAACGTAACTAAAATAGTAAAAAGGGTTTAATAAGAAAAACCCAAAAATAATTTGATAATTTGGAATTTTAAATTTTTTTAAAACAAGATAAAACAAATATGTTGTTATGATTTCGATTAAAAATGAATAAAAGAAGAAAATATATAGATTATTAAAAGAGAGAAACCTCAAAATGAATAAAAAGTAAATTGAAAGGGGAGGATATGCTAATTCTGTGTCACTCCAAATCCATTCACCAGATAAAATTGAATCTACATCAAAAAAATTAAGATGAACATCTCCAAAAGAATAGATTCCTAAGGGGGAAACAAAACTTTGCCAATTATAATATAGTAATGCGATAATTCTGGATGCAATCCCAATAAAAACCAAAATATTAAAAAAGATCTTCTTATTATTTTTCATTTCTATTTTCAAGTGTATTTTTAAATATTAAAAAATCAATAGAAATTAATAAAATCCGACTACTTAAAAAAGTATAATATCTAACTAAAACTTTCATAAAATCAAAAGAATTTAAAAATTTATTTCAGATCCTAATTTTTATTAATATAACTCAAATTTGACTTTTCTATTTAAAATAACCAGATATAAATTAAAAAGTTTCTAAGGATTTATTCCTGAAAAATCTAAAAAACCATCCTCAATATCATGAAAAAAGTAGAATTAATGGCTCCAGCAAAAAATTTTAAAGCCATAAAAGCGGCAGCAGATTATGCAGATTCAGTATATTTTGGAATAGAAAAATATAATATGAGAATGCGATCTGAAAATATCAATTTAAAAGACTTATGGAAAATTGTCGCCTTCTGTAAGGAAAAAAATCTAAAGACCTATCTTACTACAAATATACTTCTGTATGATGATGAGTTGCAGGAAATGGAAAATGTTATAGAATCTGCACAAAATGCGGGAATAGATGCAGTTATTGTGCATGATTTAGCCGCCTTGGAAATCGCAAAAAGATTAAAAATTCCATTTCATATCTCAACTCAATGTAATGTTTCTAATTCTCTTTCTGCGAGATTCTATGAAAAACTGGGAGCAGAAAGAATAATCTTAGCTCGTGAATTGTCTTTGGAGAAAATAAAAGAAATTAAGAGAAACATAATCTCAGCTCAAATAGAAGTATTTATTCATGGTGCAATGTGCACTTCTGTAAGCGGAAGATGTTATTTCTCTCAAGATATCTGTGGAACTCCAGAAAAGTCAGCGAATAGAGGGAACTGTGTCCAACCATGTCGAAGAAGATGGTGGGTTAAGGATATAGATAATAATGAATATATTTATGATGGAGTTCGTTTTATGAATTCCAGAGATCTTTGCACAATTGCGTATATCCCCGATTTAATTGAAGCTAAAATTGATGCCTTTAAAATAGAAGGGAGGATGCGGCATCCTCACTATGTAGAAATAGTAACTAAAACATATAGGGAAGCTATTGATGCATATTATGACGGAACATTCACAAAAGAGAAAGTAGGATGGTGGGTTACCGAACTTAAAAAAGTATATAATAGAGGATTTACCCCAGGATTTTATTTCAAACGTCCCACTGAGGAGGATCACCAACATAATTATCCTTATAATCTCTCTCATTATAGATATATAAAAGTGGGAGATATTGTTGAATATAATCCCGATAGCAAAATGGCAACTATTCGTTTAGGAAATGGATATATTCAAAAAAATTCAGATATCATAATCATGGGCAAACAATCGGATACTTATATTCATCAAAAAGCTGGTCGATTGCAATATAAAGGAAAAATAGTAAATAAGACCCCTCGAGGAACCAAACAAAATAAAAAATTAGTACAAATGAAAGTAAAAGAGGAACCAGAGACTAATGGCAATGATAAAGTCTATATCTTTACCAATAAAACCTATAGAAAGCAGAAGTATTCCTTTTAAAAAATTTGAATAATCTTGAATTTAACTATTATAGGGAATCTTTTAATTTAATTTTGAATCATAAGATTATTTTTACTCCTCTTTCTCTTATTTTATCAAGAATTGGTAGATTTTCAGTGATATTATTCTTTTCTATATTGAAATGTTTGAGACATGCCATATCTTCTAAGGCTCTTGGAATATTATCAAGTTTATTTGCTTTGATTAGTAAATATTCAAGATTTTTTAAAGCTCCTAAAGATTCGGGTAAGAAGGATATTTCATTATTACTTAAGTTAAAATATTCTAGGTCTTTTAAAGCACTAATCGTCTCAGGAATGTTTTCTAAATGGTTATAATATAGATATAAAAACTTAAGAGAAGTTAAGTTCCCAATTGAATTTGGAATATTCGTTAGCAGATTCTTTCCGCTATCTAAGGTCTCTAATTTTTCTAATTTCCCAATAGATTCTGGGATTTTTTTTAACCTATTAAAACCCATTATTAAATTTCGTAAATTTTCTAATTTGCCTAAGCAGTTAGGTATTTGCTCTAATTGGTTTTTAGAGATATCTAGTTCTCTTAATGATCTCAAATCACATATACTTTCAGGTAATTCTTCTAAAAGATTACTACTCAAATCAAATATAGTTAATCTATCAAGTTGCCCTGTAGAATCTGGTAATGTGGTTAATTTATTATCATATAAATCTAATTCACTAAGAGAACTAAGATTTCCTATTGTATCTGGTAAAAACTCTATATGATTTTGATTTAATTTTAATGATTCCAAATATTTTAAATTGCCAATCGAGGAGGGTAAACTTTTCAATTTATTATTACTAGCCCAAAAATATTTGAGTAATTTTAATTTTCCTATTGATTCTGGCAAATGTGTAATTTTATTGTTTTGTATATCAAACCTTAATAATGATTTTAATCTCCCAATTGTTTGAGGTAATGAATTAATTTCATTATTCCCTAAACTTAAATTCTCCAATTTATCTAAAAATCCAATTGATTCGGGTATATCTTCCAAATTATTAGAATTAACTCCTAAATATTTAAGTTTTTTTAAAGATCCTATTGAATCGGGAAGACTTTTCAATTTATTACCCTTCAGAAAACATGATGATAAAAAATTTAAAGACCCAAATGATTTAGGAAGTTGGATTAAATTATTCTTTCTGATATTTAATCTTTTCAAAGATTTAAAAAAACCAATCGATTCAGGTAGAGTTTTTAAATTATTATTTCCAAGATAGAGAAATTGTAAGTTCTTTAATGCACCTATAGAAGTGGGTAATTTATTAATTTCATTATCATTGAGGTTCAGGAATTTTAAATTGTTTAGATGGATTATTGATTCTGGAATTTCACTTAATTTATTTCCACTAAGATTAAAATATTCAAGAGATTTTAAATTTCCAATATTCTTTGGGATATGCATGATATAATTTGTTTCGATATTTAATTCCACCAAATTCTCAAGAAATATAATAGAATCAGGAATTGAATTTAGTCTATTTTCACTTATATCAAGCACTTTAAGAGATTTTAATGAACTAATTGTATCAGATAAAATATTAATATTATTTCCTCTCAGATGTAACTCTTCAAGATGCTCTAATCGTTCTACCCCTTCGGGAATAGTATCCAAACCACAGGAAAATAAGCATAATCCTTTAACTTTATTATTTTTAACTTGAACTCCAATAGTATACGATTTTAATTCTCCAACTAATGGAATATTCCCTCCAATTTCAATCTCAAGATCTTTTAAAATTTCCTTTTCTTGCGTTGGGAGATCCATTCTTTAATTCCAATATTTGTAATTTTTTTAATAATCCGAAGAAATCTTTTCCTATATTTAAAACAATAATAATATTTGATATTTATATGTTTTTTAGTTATGATTTTAAAGTCACTCTTTTCTCTTTTTTTCAAGTTTATATATTATTTTGACATAAATCTTCTTAAAGAATTTAAAATTAAAACTAATTAATTTTATAGATTTAATTTCTACTCGATTTTTCAAAAAATTTAAATTTTTTAAAATAAAGGCTTAAAAATATGAAAGAAAACGAAAAACAAAATCTTTATGAAACATTTAATGCTGTAATTGAAAGTATTATTGAGGAGAAGAGAACCATCGATAAATATGAGGATTTATTGGATGGATTTGATGGAAGAGTGAATATGGGGCTTCAAATGGAAGATGATTATTACTTATGGTTAAATTTGGTGGGGAAGGATGGAGAAATTAGCTTATCACGTGGTAGATTAGATGATTATGATTTGGAAATAATGGCAGCTCCAGAGGATTTGATGTATTTCTCAAACGGAGAAAATTCTCTATTTCATATGCTCCTTAAGAAAAATCAGTTTGGAGAGAGAAAACTCAGATTTTCAAAAGGAACAACAGGTCACAATTTTGGACTTCTATTGAAATTACCAAAAATATTGGTTTTAGATTAAAAAATATTGTTTTCTTTTCTTATTTTATTTTAATGTGGGAAGTGGTTGATTAGTTTAAAAATTGTTAATTTAAAATAAGTAGATAGAGAGATTTATTGTTTTAATTTGTTTAATCTTAAATCAGAAATTACATCCGTAAGTTTTTCCAACATATCTTCTAAATCCTTTAGCGTAATTTCTCCCATGTGCCCGATTCTGAATGTTTTATTAGCAAGTGAACCATATCCATTTACAATTCTATAGCCTTTTGATAACATCTTCTCAACCATTTTAGAATAATCAAGGTTTAGAGTATTTTTCATGGTAGATACCGTGTTGGATTCATATCCCGTTTCAGAAAACATTTCTAAATTCATGTCTCGTGCCCAAATTCTTGTTCTCTTTCCTAATTGGGTATGACGTCTAAATCGCTCTTCTAGGTTCTCTTGATTTAAAATATAATCTAATTGTGCAACTAATGCTCTTATATGTGGTATTGGAGGAGTAGTGGGAGTTTGATTAGATTTATTTTTTTTAAGAAAATATTGAAAATCAAAATAAAACCCTCTATTTTGAACGTTTTCTGCTTTATTGAATGCATCTTTTGATATAGAAGCCACTGCTAATCCAGGGGGAAGTGCTAAACATTTCTGCACTGATGCTAAACACACATCAATTCCTAATTTGTCTACCCCAATTTTCACTCCTGCCATGGAGGAGGTTGCATCTATACAAACCAATGCGCCATAATCTTTAATAATTGGAACTATTTCTTCCACAGGATTATAAACGCCTGTAGAAGTTTCATTAGATTGAAGGAACACCACACTATATTTATCCTCTGATAAAAAATCTTTTACGAGTTCTGGTTTAAGGGCTTTACCCCATTCAACCCCCCTTTTTATCGCCTTTTTTCCATTCATCTCTCCTATACTATGCCATCTATCCCCAAAAGCTCCGATAGATAAAAATAGTCCTTTTTCATCGTTTTTTAATAGGTTTCTCACACAAGCTTCCATAATTCCGCTTGCACTTGATGTGAAAATAATACACTCATTATCAGTAAATAAAAGTTTTTGAAGGTCTTGTTTTACCTTATTATGCATCTCTTCATAAGGTTTGGAACGGTGAGTATCATTTGGTTTGGCTAGTTCGTTTAAAATACGCTCTGGAACGTACACCGGTCCAGGAGTAAATAATTTTAATTGTGAGCCTTCTTCCTCATTAAAATGAATATCAACCATATTATCTCAAATAAGAAAAATATACAATAAATATAATTTTTTCTAAACTAAAGATTTATCAAATTGAAACATTCGTTTTATTAAATTTTAGGTTTTCAACGATATTTTTCTTTGATTCGATTATCTTGAAAAGTGTAATAATAAGTTCGTTGGTCGATCTCATTATTTTTCTTATCTAATTGAAAAAGAGTTGTCTTAATATTATTAATAGAAGGTGAAATTGTTATGGTTATAAAAGAAGGAATTCCACTGGCGATAAAAGACCATGCTCCCGTAACGCTGCCTGGATTTAGGAGTAAGATTCCATTCTTCGTGAGAAAGATTTCTTCTTGATGGGTATGACCAGAGATTAAAATATTAAAATTTTTATTTTCTGCCAGTTTTTCAAGCTGGTGATGATTTCCTCGTTCTTGGATTTGATCTCCGTGCGTTAACCCTATATTTAACATATTATGAGGACGGTTTTCCATCTGAATAACCAAATCTTGATAAATGGGGGCATCTCTATTACCCGCATAATAATCCATGTTTCCCATCACAATAAACACATCATTTTTTGTCTTAGATTTAAGAAAATCAAGAAAATCATGATAATCTATTAAATCTCCTGTAAAAAAAGTATAGTCAAATAGATTTGGAGAAGTTAACTGAGATATCTTATCTAAAATTTCTTCTGGAATAGTTTTTGCTCTTCTTGGTATATGAAGATCCCCTATAGCAAGCAAAAAATATTTGGTCATAATTAAATTACCTTTTCAAATAACCTAAGAATGGTATTTTTTATATTCTTTTTGAACAAATTCATATAATTTTTTAGCTTTTTCATTTGTTTCGAAGTGTTTTCTAACAGGTTCAAGGAATTGATCAATATATTGGGCTACTGCAGGCTTTAAATCTGGTGGATTTAATTCTCCTTGTACATAGCCATGTTCTAACTCTTGGTAAGATTCAAATTCCACATCTCCTCCATACTTTTCGGGTCTTTCAATATAAAATGTATCAACCAATTCAAAGATAATATATTTACAGTACTCAAGTATTGGATTATCTAAGGCTTGTTCTGGTGGGCAATAGGCTTTGTTTATTTTTCTCTGAATATCCTTAGAACTGTCCAGCATAAAAATCGCTGAATCCGGATTGGATTTTGACATTTTTAGTTGAATTACGCGTTCTACACCCTCAGCATCACTATCTGGAGGGTGTAATAATCCCATGAGCATATGATGATGGATGGCTATAGGTTTTGGTCTATTTAAGTCTGGTGCTACCTCACGTGCAAGCATATTAACCCTTCTCTGATCCAATCCCAGTTGACATATATCTGCATTTAAATAAAAAATATCAGCCGCTTGCATTAACGGATATAAGATTTGAGAAGCGGATAAGGCTTCACTTTCATTCCTGCCCATAATCTGAGTACATCTAATCACTCTATTTAAAGTGTTTTTTATAGCGATTTTCAAGACTAATTCCCAATATTCAGAATTTTTGACTAATTCAGAAGCATACACAAATTCCACTTGACTCAGATCCATATCGCATACTTTCCAAACTTCAATAAAAAAGTCCCCTACTTTTTTGATTACATCAAGATCGCCTCCAAATTTCTGATTTGCTGCTGCATGCCAGTCTGCTACTAGAAACTTAAATTTAACCCCTGCTTTGGTGAGTTTATTTACATTTATAGCCCTTAATAACCCTTGCGCGATGTGGATGTTTCCAGAAGGCTCAAATCCATCATATGCGATAATTTCTTTATTATGCTCTTCCTTCCATTTTAACATTTCTTTCAAATCATCTAATTCAATAATTTCTTCGCCAACTTGCTTAAGCAAATCCAATTTTTCATCTATTGTTAAAGACATGGTATTATATCTCCGAACTAATATAATCTATTTAATATTTAAATTGATAAAATGTTTATGTTTCCTTTAATATCTTGCTTAAAGTTTAAAAAACGATTTAATGGAGGATTCCACTACAAAAAAATTTAATTTTGATTCGGTTTCAAAATAAAAATTATAATTAATATACTGAAAGGTGAAAATTATTTTATTCTTAAGCTTTAACCGAGATTTCTTCTTTTTTTGTTTTCTTGCGATTTTTGGATTCTAATGCCGCTTGTGCTGCTGATATTCGCGCAACAGGTATCCGATAGGGAGAGCATGATACATAATTTAAGCCTATTGAACTGGCAAAATGAATAGATTGTGGTTCTCCTCCGTGTTCACCACAGATTCCGCATTTTAGATCTGGTCTAGTTCTGCGTCCTTTCTTTATTGCCATCTTCATTAATTCCCCGACTCCTTTTTGGTCTAAAATTTCGAAAGGGTTTTCCTGTAAAATTCCTTTGTTTAAATATATCGGTAAGAATTTGCTTTCAGCATCATCCCTTGAAAAACCATACGTCATTTGTGTGAGATCATTTGTCCCAAAACTGAAAAATTCTGCCTCCTCTGCGATCTCGTCTGCGGTAAGGGCAGCTCGAGGAATTTCTATCATAGTACCAAAAGAATATTCTAATTCCAACTCATATTTCTCAATAGTCTCTTTTGCAACTTTTTTTAACTCATCCTTTACCAATTTTAATTCAGAGATCATACCAATCAATGGGATCATCACTTCTGGTTTTACATCAATCCCTTCTTGTTTCAATTCGCATGCTGCTTGGAATATTGCTTTAACTTGCATTTCATTTATCTCAGGCCATACAATTCCTAAACGGCATCCTCTTAGACCCATCATAGGATTCTCTTCGGAAAGAGATCGTATTAAGGTAATATATTTTTGTTTTTCTTTTAATTGTTGATCAAGGGGGCTTATATCTAATAATGATTGTGAAAGAGAATTGGTCATTTTTAATTCTTGTGTTTCTAGAAGCACTTCTGAAAGATGTGGAAGAAATTCATGTAAAGGTGGATCCAATAATCTAATGGTGACTGGTTTTCCATTCATTATTTTAAAAATTTCATAAAAATCTCCTTTTTGCATAGGTAAAATCTTATCAAGTGCATCTTTCCTTTCTTCTTTTGTTCTCGCTAATATCATTTGTTGAACTACTGGTAATCGTTCTTGTGCCATAAACATATGCTCAGTTCTTGTAAGCCCAATGCCTTCTGCTCCGAAATCTAAGGCTTTTTGAGCGTCAATTGGTGTATCAGCATTAGCTCTTACCCCAATTGTTCTAATTTCATCCGCTAATTCAAGAAGTTCAAGAAATTCTCCCTTGATTTCCGGTTCTATTAAAGGAACTTTTCCTTCAATTACTCTTCCCATGGTTCCATCGATTGTTACATAATCACCCTCCTTAATTACTGTCTCACCAATACTAAATTGTTTCTTCTCGCTATTTATTTCAATATCTTGAACCCCAACCACTGCAGGCTTTCCCATTCCTCTTGCTACTACTGCAGCGTGGGAAGTTTTACCTCCAAATTGTGTTAAAACTCCAGATGAGGCATATAATCCATGAACATCTTCAGGTTTAGTTTGCGGTCGAACTAAAATGATCTCATTTTCACTTTCATTCGCTAATTGCTCAGCCGTATCCGCATCAAATATAGCGATTCCTGAAACTGCTCCAGGAGAGGCGTTAATTCCATGAGCAAGCACATGTACTATTGCATTTTCATCTATACTCTTAAACAGAAGCTTTGAGATCTTGTTCGCATCAACACTCATTATTGCCTCTTCTTTAGAGATTAATCCTTCTTTTGCCATATCCACAGCAATTTTTACTGCTGCTGAGGGGGTTCTCTTTCCATCTCGTGTTTGTAGGATGAACAATTCACCATCTTCAACAGTGAATTCAATATCTTGCATATCATTATAATGTTGTTCTAGTTTTTCTAAAGTCTCAATTAATTCATTGTAGACCTCTGGAAAGTCGTCTTTCATATCCTCTATTCTTTTGGGAGTTCTTATACCAGCAACTACATCTTCTCCTTGTGCATTTCTCAGATATTCACCAAATCTTTTCTTTTCTCCAGTTGAGGGGTCTCGTGAAAACGCGACTCCTGTTGCTGAATCCCACCCTTTATTACCAAACACCATTGTCTGTATATTCACTGCCGTTCCAAAATTAGGAATATTATTAATTTTTCGATAAGTTATAGCTCTCTTATTGTTCCATGATTTGAAAACTGCCTCAATAGAGAGGAATAACTGATCAAATGGATCTTGAGGGAAGGGTGATCCTATTTCTTTTTCATAGAGTGCTTTATAATCTGCTATAACCATTTGGAGATCTTTTACCTCTAAATCGGTATCTTTTGCGTTTCTTCCCATTTTTCTCTTATAACTGTTGAGAATTCTCTCAAATTTCTCATCACGTATTCCCATCACAACATCCCCAAACATTTGAATAAATCGTCTATAAGAATCATAGGCAAAACGGGGATTATTTGTTTGTTTCGCTAAACCTAATACACTTTCGTCATTTAACCCTAGATTCAACACTGTGTCCATCATTCCTGGCATTGACATCGGTGCGCCCGATCTTACACTAACTAGTAATGGATTATTTGTGTCACCAAATTTCTTACCTGTCATATCTTCTAATTTTTTAAGATAATCTAACACAGTGGGTTTTAATTTTTCCATCGTTTCTCTGGGGTATTCAAAATAATTTAAACACGCTTCTGTTGTAATAACAAAACCAGGAGGAATATTAAGCCCCATATTTGTCATTTCTGAAAGATTTGCGCCTTTCCCTCCAAGCAAGCTTTTTAATTCTTTCTTTCCTTCAGAAAATCCGTATACATATTTTCCTTTTTCCGTGGTTGCCATTTTAAATTTTTAACCTTTTAAAAAGTAAATTTGAATTTGAATATTTATAGAATATGAATGTATTTGTAATTATGACATTCGCATGCTGATAAATTTTAATTTATATTTATTAATTTTGCTTTAAAAATAAAAATTATTGTTTATATAGCCAATGTATATGCTTTCCTAAATAATTTTTATATAAAATATTTAGAATATGTAATAATTGGAATTTTTTTTATTTTTAACAAATTTAATTATTTTAATAAGCAAGAGTTATTTGAATATATCACTCAATTTCCATATCCCTTCGATTATTAAATCTGGTACATACTCGCTATTTCTTATCATCTCAAGGGAACTTTCTCCAGATAATACACAACAAGTAGTTATTCCCGCATTCAATCCCATTTTAATATCTGTGTAAAGACGATCTCCAAACATTACCGCGCTGCTTGGGAGAATATCTAAATTTTCAAGCTTAAAAAGCAACATCTCTTTATTAGGTTTTCCAAATACTCGAGGCATTCTTTCTGTCGCTTTATAAAGAAGGGCTGCGATCCCACCTGCATCTGGAATATATCCTCTCTCTGTTGGACATCTATTATCCAAATGCGTGGCAATATAGGGGATATCATCAAGAAGTAAATAAGAAGCTTTTACGAGTCTGTCATAAGTTAACTCTTGGTCAAATGCTAATACTAAAATCTCAGGATTTTCTTCCGTAAGCTGAAATCCTTCCCGTTGGAATTCTTGTTTTAACGATTTAGTCCCCATTAGGAAAATTCTGGTGAATCCTTCTTTTTTTAGATAATTAATAGTTGGATGTTGAGATAAAATAATATGATCTTTATCAACATCTAACCCATATTTATTTAATTTTTTAATATAATCTGAAGTAGACTTGCTTGAATTATTGGAGAGGAAAAAGAAATGTCTATGATCGTTTTTTTTCAATATATCAATCAATTCCAAAACCCCATCAAACAACTGGTCTCCTAAATAGACCGTTCCATCTAAATCAAAAAAAAAGACGCGTTTTTCCTTTAAAATTGAGAGTTCTGAATTACTTGATATCATTGTGTAAGTTTAAAAAAAATTAATAGTTTGATTTTAAAAAAATAATAAAAAAAGATTTAAATTAATAAAATTCTGTCTCTATTACTGTAGTGCTGTTCACTAATTCTTGAGCTGCCTTTGTTGCTCGCATAACTTTAGCCATATTACCTTGTAATTTGAATTTTCCGCTCATTAACCCTTGAATTGGATCTAATTCTTTATTTAACACTTTTAACCAGTTTTCATAAGGACCAGAAAAAATAAACTCAGCATCACTCTCTTCTCCCTCTTCCAAAATCCTCGCACCAGTACAATCCCCATGATTTAATCCAACAAACATTCTGACTTTTTTATCTAAATTGCCACTTGGTTCAATTACGAAAACAAAATCACCTTCCCACCAAGATGCAGCTTCCTTATAATCAGAATTGTTATTAATTGCCTCACAATAGGCTTTCGCCCATTCATTTGTAGCGAATAACATTTTTATCTCATCTAATTATTTTTTTTATATTTTTTCAAATCTTTTAATTTAATATTATAATTAAGCATCAGTAAATAAAAAAAGATTTCAAAAATTTACCTAAAAAAAAATATTAATGTTTAATAAATATCTCTACTTTAAATATAAAATAAGAAAAATAGGTCTAAAAAATTAAATTTAAACCCCAATACCGATTGTGTTTCCAATTCCAGCAATTATAATTTTTGAACCTTCTTTTGTGCGTGTTCTAATTGCATCTTTAATTTTGTTTAGAAATTCCGGAACGGAGCGGGTTATAGATCGATTCATAGTAGTTATAGCATCTTCCAATGACTCTTTACAAATTAAAGCATCAATAGGAACAGTTTTACCGGTGGAGGATTCTTCTATATAATATTTTTCTACTCCAATTCCTCCAATAGCAGCTCCAACCCCTATTGCTACTTCTCCACTTTTTTCACTTTCCAACTTCAATCCCGCATCGATCATTATTATTCTTGATATCTTATCTCCATGTTGCTCAATAAGCTTCTTTATTGCAGTTCCTGGCTTCCCAACAGTTCCCCCAGGACCTTTTGCGCGAACCACAAAGACGGTTCTTCCCTCGAATTCGAACTCTTGGTATATAGTGTGTTTTGCAATATCCACAGCTTCCACTTCTTTTTCACCATTAATATCTCTCACAAGACTTCCTACTACCATCGGACCTAATGCATCACCGATTGGACTTCCTTCTGAAAAAGCCTTTACAGCATTATAATAAGATTTCGCCATAGCCATAATTAAAGTTAATTGCATAGCGATCTGCATCAATAATAACATAGATTTCGATTTCTTACCTAAAATCAAGTAATGTTTAACTAACCTATAGACAAAATCGACTGCCATTGTTGCTTCTAATAAATTTTCCAAATTCTGGCGTTTTATCTCGTCAGCATTAGGAGCTAATTTAAACACCTCATCTTCATAACGATTATCCCTTACATCGATGATATGATCAAATTTAGGAACGATTCCATAGGGATCAAGATTAACAGGAGCAATTGTAACGAATGTCATAAAATCCTCAAGCTTTAGCATTAAATCTTTATCAGTTTCTTTTTCCTTCGCGAATTTTTTAAAATCAGTTAAAAGTGTCTGTTTCGATTCTTCACGCCAATTTTTTAATTTTTCTAGTGCAGATTCAATTTCTTTACTTGCCTTCCATGCTTGGAGTTTTTGTCCGTAAAACATAGATACAAAAATAAGCCCAAAGAAGAGTAAATTAAATATTATACTCAGCGGACTTGTTTGATCTGTTGTGCCAAATAGCATTAAAAGTATCGTCATTTTATTTTTTTTTAACCTTTTCGTAAATAAATACCGAATTTGATATTTTTATAATAAGAAAATTTATTTAATCATATATTTTTTTCTATTATAAGTTAAGTGTAAAAGAACTGAAATTTTAGCATGATCGAAGAAGAAGAGGAAGATGTTTTAGAAAAGGAAATCTCCTGGAAAAAAATAATTAAACACATTATTGTTGTTGCTTTATTGATATTAGGAGTTTTGATTATCTATGGCGGAATTGGTCCTGATCCAATTATGAGTTACTTTCTCGGCTTCACTCTTGTATGTGTCGCAACGACCATTCTTCAATACCCTCAAAAAGAAGATAAACCTTTAAAACAAACTCTTACGATTTTAAAATGTAATAGGTGCGATTTTACAGAAGTTCGGCATTATGAGGATGGAGATTTTGTTTATAAAATAGATGGCCCTTGCGAAAAATGCGAGGGGAATTTAGAAATTACTAAAATCTATTCTGTGAAATTGAAAAAACCAACCATTCCTTCTGAGAAAGAAAAATCTATCTCAAAAAAGACCTAAGTTTAAAAACATTTTTGAATTCTTAATTTATTTTAATAATTATCTCTAACTAAAACTAAGTTTAATATCATAATGTTTAATCTAGTCGGATTAGGAGGTACGTTTGATCATCTCCATAAAGGACATAAATTATTAATTAAAACTGCTTTAGAGGTCTCTCATCATATTGTTATAGGTTTGGCAACCTCCCAACTTCTAAAAAATAAAAAATACGCATCAAATTTACAAGATTATTCAATGCGAAAGAAACATCTTGAAAATTATATCAGAACTTTCGCCGAGCTTGATCGCGTTGAGATTGTCGAGCTAAATGAGCCTTATGGACCCCCTATTAGAGAAAAAAAATATGAGGGAATTGTTGTGAGTCAGGAGACTTATTCAACCGCTATAAAAATTAATGAAATTCGAAAAGAAAAAGGATTTGATCCGCTAATAATCATTGTAATTCCAATTATAAAAGATGAGAGTAATAAAAAGATAAGCTCTACGGAAATAAGAAAGACAAAAAGTTACATATGAAACATTAAAGAATATTTACTATTTTTTATAATTGTCTTGCTTTATACATTTAAAAACAGTCTGCCAACAATAAGGTTTGAATAAATCTATTTTTAGAAGGGGTTTTTCGATAGATTCAAGAAATTCATAGGTATATTTGTATATTTTTGCATTTTTCACCATCTTTCTGAATACATATGCTAAGGGAGAAAGAAGATTATATTCATAATGGTCAATATTTCCAAAAATCAATTCTGCTCTTCTTAAATCCTCCATTTTCAGAGGATGTTCATGGTGTGTTCGAGCATTAGGAGAGAGATATTTTCTATTAAATTGAACAATTGGATTTTTCTTTAAAGGCTCAAGAAAAAGTATAAATCCATTGGGTTTTAATAGATTATAACAACTTTTGAAAAACAATCTTAAATTTGGTAAATGGTGTATTGCCCTGAAGCCTGTAATTATGTCAAATGTATTATTATCAAAGTCTGGTATTTGAGCATTCATAACCTCAAATTGAACTTTAATTCCTAACCTTTTCGATTCTTTTTTACAAAAATTTATGTAGTTTTCAGATAGGTCAATTCCTATAACATCCGCTTGTTTATTGGAAAGATAAAAAGATAAAAAGCCACTACCACAACACACATCTAATATTTTCTTATTTTTAACAGACCCGATCAATTCAAGATATTTACGATTTACATCTTGAAAAAAACTAGTTCTACTTAAATTAATACTATCTAAGTTCTGGAGGTTTTTTTTTCCATAATATTTTTTCTCTTCAGAAAAAATTTTATAATACTTATTTAAGAGGGTTTCTCTTTTATTTTCCATGTTTGTTATTATTTGAAAATTATGAACTTCTATAAATATTATTGTATAGTTTTACCCAAATGAAATATTGAATAAATTTAAATATTTTGTGATTCAACTCAGACCAAAAAACCTTTTTAAAAATTATAAATTTTATTTAGTGAATTATATAAGGATTCCTTATGATTATTTTTGATAAATATATTCAGAACAATCAATTATTAGAGAAATCTCCTTCTAATTTTAATTCTTCACACTTCTTTAATCCGCCAAGGGAATAGTCCTATGTTTATTGCCTTGGCTGCGGGAATTTTGAATTTTTCAATATACAATACAGCAATTTTTCTTATAGTAGAGGTTAAAATCTTTTCTAATTGATGGTGACAATATCTAATCGTGCTCTACTTAATGATAGTATAATGTAAATCCAAAAATTTATATAGATTAATAATTTAGAGAAAGTATATATCAATATACCACTTTTGCATTTCTTAAAATGACAATCAAACTTGAAAAACAAACTATTGAAATATTTAAGGCACTGAAAAAGAAAAAATCAGATGAGATTAGCGCATCTGAATTTGCTGATGATCTTGGGATAGATTATATTGTTTTAATGTCTGCTATAAATGAATTAAAAAAATATGATCTGGCAGATTTCAAGGAAATTGAGATTTTTCAAGTAAGTTTAAATGAGGAAGGGAGATCTTATTTGAAAGA
>JAWOFX010000015.1:0-16080 GCA_046497275.1 Promethearchaeia archaeon
TATCTTACTAAACCTGAAACTATTTTGAGTGATAAATACACGAAAGAACTAATCCAAGAGATATTACAGAAATATATTGAAATTCATGCAGAGCGCAAGAAACACTTTTTTAGAACCGAAAGATTTAAAGTTAAAAAGGACTTTAGTATGGGTACAAAAAAGAAAGGGTTCTAATATTATTTAATTTTTGATCCGGGTGGAACTTTTTCTCTTCTGTTTTCATCTAATTTGAGCAAAATGGGCTCATTTGAGACATCTGCGGCAAGCAACATCCCTTCACTTTTAAAACCCATTATCTTTTTAGGTTTAAGATTCGTAAGCACAATTATTTTTTGATTTATTAATTCGTCTGGAGTATAATAGTTTCTTATCCCGGTAATAATTTGTCTATTTTTTTGCTCTCCACAATCTACTGTTAATTTATATAAATTTCTGGAATTTTGAACATGCTCACAAGTCTTCACTAAACCAACTCTTATCTCTAATTTTTCAAAATCAGTGTAATCAATCATTATCATCTCTCCTTAATGGCATTCCTTCCATACTAATGGATATTTTTTTTTCTGGTTTAATAGCTCTATAGGGATTTTTTAATTCATGTATTTTTCTTCCAAAGGTTAAATAGCCCGAATGACCAATCATCCTTCCATCTGGCCTGGTAGCATTTTTTTTAATTTTCATTTCCCGTTTTAAGAGTTCTATTGTTTTAATTTCAAAAAAATCATTATCTTGTAAGGCGAATGTAGTTTTTTTGACTTGCTCAATAGTGGGAGAAAAGGAAACTATAGAGCCACTCAATTTCAAATATTTCTTGACTTTTTGAATAGCATCCCAAGGGGTCGCCATATCTAACACAATAGCATCAATATTTGTGTGGTTTAATTCATCTTTCAAAATGTTTTTGCGTTCGATGCTCACAAATTCTTCTAATTTGGCATTTTTTATATTCCTTCGAGCTTGAATTAATGATTTTTCCCGGATATCATAAGAATAGATATGACCATTTGGTCTTACATAACTTCCTAAAATACATGTTAACGCTCCAGAGCCTGTTCCTGCCTCAATTATTTTACTTCCAGGACCAATCCCTGCATATAATAAAATCAATCCTGCATCCTTTGGATATATTATCTGTGTTTTTCTGGTCATATGTAATATAAAATCAGAAGGTAAAGGTTTTAAAATATAAAATTTATATCCTTGGGTTTCATATGGTCTCGAAAATGTACATGTTCCATAAGATTTCCCAATAATGTCATCAAAATGAATTAGGCCCTTATGTGTATGAAATTCTTGCCCAGATTTTGCTTGAGTTAGCCATCTTCTCCTCTCATCTAAAACAATAAATACAAAATCTCCATTCTTAATCATATTTCCAGTCATTTTCGATCTAAAGTAGATTCTAATATTGTTTTCTCACGTATATAGTAAATATAATAAAAGAAAAGGAATAAAAATTGCTAATTTACTGATTAAGTCTGTATTAAATAATTTTATAATAGAAATTTGCTGGATTTCCGAAAAAAATAAATACTCAGAATTAAAATAGAAAGATTAAAGGTAAAAAATAAAAATCATAAAGATTTTTAATAATCAATATCTGAATAGCCAACTATTTAGTACTTTTTAATTAGATTTTGATATGAGTCAAGATAACACAAATCATAAATCACAAACTTCTTTCCGGGATCTCCAATCTGCGATAGATTCAGCAAGGGATAAAAGGGATGATTTAAATCAAAAAACAAAAGATTATATTGACAAACTTCAAGAATTAGAATCAAAGATTGAAAATGTAATAACTCTCGCTAAAAAAAAATATAAAAAGAAGCGAGACCACTGGAATAACAAAGTTGCAAAATTAAAAGATAAAAAAATTGAGTACAAGAATTTATTGCATGATATTATTGGAGAAAAAAGAAACTTAGAACAAGAAATAAAACAAAATAAGGGACAATTCATTCCTACTAAAAAGATTGATAACAAAATTGATGGTTTGGAACGAAGAATAGAAACTGAAAATCTCTCTTTAGCCGAGGAAAATGCTATTATTGATCAAATCAGTGAGTTAGCGAAACAAAAGAATGACCAATTTGATGGAGATAAAAGTCAGGATCTTTTGAAGAAAGAGAAACAAATAGAGATAGTTAAGATCAATTTAAACAAAATCTACGAGCAATTAGAAAAGTGGTCAAATAAAAGTCAAGATTATCATAATAAAATGCTTGCTGCCTATGATAAAGCGAATGAACTAAAAGACAAAAAGAAAGAGATTGAGGAAAAATTAATTGAAAATAAGAAAAAGGCAGATAAATTTCACGAAAAGTATCTCAATTTGATGAAACAGAGAAAAAGTAGGAATCGAGGACGTTCTTATAAACAAAAGAACTATTCAAGGCGAAAGAAAAAGAATGATAAATTGGAAAAAATTAAGCAAGATAAATTAGCCACTGCTTTAGAGAAACAAAAAGCAGGAAAGAAGTTGAATATTTATGAAGCGAGATTAATTTTAGAGGATAGAAAGTAATATTTGAAATTATTCTGTAATCAAAAATCTTTTTTTTGGTAAGATATAATATTGGAATAATTAAATGACGTACTAAAAATAAAAGTGGATTAATTTTCACTCATTTAAATTTTAATAAATATTTGGTAAAAAGTTTTTAATTCCATCTTATCCTCTATAACAAATATCATTTTTTAAAGTAAAAAAAAAAAAATTGTATTGATCTAAATTGAGTAAAAAATTAACTGAAATTCGTTCTATCTTACAAGAACACTCAAATATGTTGAAAAATGCGATACCACTTATCGCATCTGAAAATGTAACGAGTCCCGCGGTTGATGAAGCTTGTGCTTCAGATTTCAGTCATCGGTATGCAGAAGGATGGGTTGGAGAGCGTGTATATGCCGGAACTAACTATATTGATCAAATAGAGACTAAATGTATGGAGCTTGCCAGAGAATATTTCAATTGTATATATGCGGATGTGCGCCCTATCTCTGGTGTAGTGGCTAATTTAGCCTTATATAACGCATTTACTTCACGAAATAATGGAAGAATGCTAATAATTCCAATTCCGAAGGGGGGTCATATTTCCCATGCTCCAAAATATACAAAGAGTGGAAGGGCGATTTACGGAACAGCTGGAACGGTAAGGGGGTTAGAGGTAGAGTATATGGCGTTTGATGAGGAGAATATGAATATAGATATAGACAAAACTGCCGAGATAATTAGAGAATTTAAGCCAGAATTAGTTCTATTTGGTGCGTCTGTATTTCTTTTTCCTCATCCTGTAAAGGAATTAAGTGAAGTGGCAAAAGAAATAGATGCTTATGTTGCATATGATGCGGCGCATGTAGCAGGTTTAATAGGTTCTGGGTATTTTCAAGATCCACTTCGAGAAGGCGCAGATGCAATGTCATTAAGCACCCATAAAACGCTTCCTGGACCTCAGCATGGTACAGTATTAACTGATCGAGAAGATTTGGTTGAGGAGTTAAAATCAAATTCATTTCCTGCCTTATTATCAAATCATCACTTACATAACGTTGCCGGTTTGGCAGTTGCTTTAACAGAAATGTTGGAATTCGGGAAAAAATATCACAAAAATGTTATTGAAAATGCAAAAGCATTTGGGGAAGCTTTACATGAAAGAGGATTCAATGTGTTATGTGAACATCTAGGATTTACGGAATCTCACCAAATCGTGGTAGATATTACTAACTTTGAGAAATCAATCGGTCTTGGAGGAGATATTGAACGAAGGTTAGAAGAGGCGAATATAATCATAAATCGAAATTTACTTCCATGGGACATTCGGGAGGGTCGACATTATATGAATCCGGGAGGATTAAGGTTAGGTACATCCGAAGTAACGAGATTAGGGATGGGGAAAAGCGAAATGGCTGATATTGCTGATTTCTTCACTCAAATAATAGTTGATCAGAAAGATCCGAAGAAAGTGAAGGAAGATGTCGCAGAATTTAGAAGTAACTTTCAAACGATTAATTACTGTTTTCAGGAACAGAACCAAGCATATGAATATTTAGAATTTTATTAATAAAATCACTTCTATTTTTTCATTACATATTACAAAAATTTTTCTTATATCTTTCTTTATCAAATATAATTCAATTTTATCTTCTAATTATTATAATATTTGATTAACGATGGAACTCGAAATTCTTGATCAAGACGAACAAACCCTTCAGTTTATCGTCAAAGGAATCTCAATTGAAATGGTTAATGCGTTACGGCGAATTATGATAGGATGGCTACCCTCTATGGCAATTGATGAAGTGATAATCCTCAAGAATGACTCGCCATTATATGATGAGATATTGTCACATCGAATTGGACTTATTCCTTTAACCACAGACTTGGAGTCTTATAATCTTCCAGAGGACTGTGAGTGTGGTGGGTTTGGGTGCCCTTCTTGCCAGATCTCAATCACTTGCGAGGTTCAAAACGATTCCAAGAACAATCTGGTTGTTTATTCTGGAGATCTCAAAACTAATGACCCTAATATCGTCCCAGTAAATCCGAATATCCCTATTGTCAAAATAGGTAGCGGCGAGTCTCTTATTTTTGAAGCTTATGCAGTTTTGGGAAGACCTAGAAATCATGTGAAATGGCAATCAGTAGCAAATGCATTTTATCGATATTTACCAACAATCGAATTTGATGATAGCAAATGTAAAGATTGTCCAGATAAATGTATTGTCTCACGCATGTGCCCAGAAAATCTTTTTGAGTATACAGAAGGGAAAAAATCATCCCAATTGGTTGATGATTATTGGAAAACATGCACATTGTGCAAGTCGTGTGAGACAAATTGTCCAGAAGAAGCTATAGATGTTAATTATGAAGAAAATGCATTTCTTTTTACTGTCGAAAGCGATGGAGTATTACCATTTGACGTGATTTTAAAGAAGACATTTGAAATTTTTATATCTAAAATTGATGAATTTCTTGAAAAGCTGGAACAAGCGGAGATACAAGATTAGTTCAATCAAAAATTTATTAAATTATTAAATTTTATACTTATATATTCTAAGCATTAAAAAAAGTGGTAGTTGTGTCTCATAAAATAACTGGACCGTCAAATTATTATGTAAGAAAATTAATCAGAGAGTTATGGAAAACAAGGCGAAATATCTGGAGAACTCTTTCGAAGAAATTAAGTGGTGCAAGAAAGAACAGAGTGGAAGCAAATTTAAAACGGATAAATAACAAAACAAAAGCTGAAGATGTTATTGTTGTTCCAGGGAAAGTCTTAGGAGTTGGTGATTTAGATCATAAACTAACTATCGCTTGTCTTGATTGTTCAAGATCTGCTCGCGAAAAAATTCTAAAATCTGGAAGTACCCTTTTATCTATTGAAGAATTATTAGCAGATAATCCAGAGGGTTCTGGAGTAAAAATATTTTATTAAAAAATTATATGTGAATAAATATGGCAGAAGATCATTTATTATTTGACGCAACGGATAAAATACTTGGTAGGTTCTGTTCTCAAATAGCTAAGAAAGCACTCTTAGGAGAACATATAGTAATCATAAATGCGAAAGATGCGATAATTAGTGGGAATAAGAAAGATGTATTTGAGAATTATTTAGCAAAATTAAATATTCGAACTTCTACAAACCCAACGAGAGGACCATTTCATAAAAGAAGACCAGACACTTTTATGAAGAGAGTGATAAAACAGATGATCCCTCGAAAAACGGTGCGAGGAAAAGAAGCAATAAAACGAGTTCATGTCTATATTGGGGAAATTCCAGAACGATTCAAAAAAAAATACCAAAAATTAGTTCCTCGAGAACTTCCTAATTGCGATAAAAAACGTTTAAATTATTATAATAAGTTCGTAAGTCTTGAAGAGCTATGTGACCAAATTGGACAATGGAAAATGGAAAAAATTGAGGTATAAAGAAAATGTCAATGAAAGTAATTCAAACATCAGGAAAGAGAAAAACTGCGATTGCGAGAGCAGTATTAAGACATCCTGCCAAAGGGCGTATTCGAATAAATAATGTACCATTAGAGATATATGAGCCTGAAATAGAAAGATTACGAATTCAAGAAGTCTTAGAAATTATCAATAATCCGAAGATTGAAAAATGTGATATTGATGTGAAAGTTCAAGGCGGGGGTATTTCTGGGCAAACTGATGCAGTTAGATTTGCAATAGCTAGAGCATTGAGCAAATTTTTAGGGACAAAAAAAGTAGAAAATATCTTAAGAGATTATGATGATGCTTTATTAAGTGGAGATGAAAGAAGAACAGAACCAAAGAAATTCGGCGGTAAAAAAGCACGAGCACGAAGACAAAAATCTTTCCGTTAAAATTTTTCTAATTCTATGTAATTTTTAAGGTATCTTTTTTATATTAGCACCTAAACTTTTTAAATCTTCAATAAAATGAGGATAAGAATCATTTACTATTTCAATATCATGAATAAGTGTCTCGTTTGAAGCATATAATCCCGCAATTGTAAAAGCCATAGCAATTCTATGATCATTTCTATGATTGATAGTTGTACCACAAATGTAGTTTGAATGATGGATAATAATTCCATCTTTTAATTCTTTAACTTTTACCCCCATTTTCTCTAATTCTTCTGCCATTCCTGAAATTCTATCGCTTTCCTTTACTCTTAAATTTTCTGCATTATATAATTTTGTTTTTCCGGAAGCAAATGCACCAATTACTGATAATATAGGAAATAAATCTGGAATATTTGAGCAGTCGATGTTTATTCCTTTAAGAGGATTTTTATAGATATTTCCATTGATTGATACGCTTTTCTCTTCTGGATTGATCTCTATATGTGCGCCCATTTCTTTTAAGATTTCAATAAATTTTTTATCTCCTTGAGGATTCTGAAAATCAAGATTTTTAATTACAACTCTCGAATTTTCTGGGGACAGAACAGCTGCAGCAATAAGAAAAGATGCTGAGGAGAAGTCAGCTGGAATTTTATATTCCTGAGTTCTAACTTTTTGACCGGTTTCTATTATGTATTTAATCAATCCGTCAGAACCTACTCTCTCACTAATATTTATTCCAAAATCTTTAAGAATGTCGAGAGTTATTTGAATGTAAGGATAAGAAACTGCTTTAGTGGTTAATTCGATTTCTATAAATCCTATTTTTTCACACTGGATTAATGGAGATAATATTAACAATGCAGTAATTAATTGTGAACTAATATCTCCTCTAATCAGAATAGGATTACAGATGAAGTCTTTTCGTTCTATTGAAAGAATTTCACCCTCAAAAGAATATTCTGCCCCAAGATTTTTTAGAGCTTCTAAAAGGGGTTCAATTGGTCGATTCTTTTTGAAAAATTCCCCTTTTAAGCTTAATCCTCCCTTTATTAATAATGATAAAGCACTAAAAATACGTGCGCTTGTACCAGAATTCCTGCAATCTAAAGGAGTAGATATTATTTCTGAAAAGTTTTCTTTTCCAGTGATTATATATATCTCATTAAATTGAGACAAAATTTTAACACCTAATTTTTTCAAAATATCGATGGTAACTTCAACATCTCCAGAGATTAGTGGATTTTTGAGAATAGAAACTCCTGGAGCAAGTCCTGCCAGTATAAAAGCTCTATGTGAATAGCTTTTAGATCCAGGTGGTTTAATTTCACCATTTAGGCTATTAGTTTGTGTAGTTATTTTGAGATCCATATACTAATAAATAGAATCATATGGTTTTATTTTTAATTATAACCTTTTTTAATCTAAATAGAATTAAATCTAATGAATTTTAGATTTTCAAAAAAATGAAAATGTTAAAGAATTCTAAAATATATTAAAAATCATAAATAAAGTGTTTATTAAATGGCAGATAATTCCTTTGGACGTTACTTTACGATAACATCATTCGGAGAAAGTCACGGTCAATTGGTCGGCATAATTATTGATGGGGTTCCAGCAGGATTTGAATTAAATTTAAAGTTTATTCAAAAGGAAATGGATAAACGGAGACCAGGACAGTCGAAAGTCTCAACCAAAAGGAAAGAATCCGATAAAGTTCAAGTTTTATCTGGAATATTCAAGGATAAAACTACAGGAGCCCCAATTTGTATGATTATAAAAAATAAAGATATAGACTCGTCTAAGTATGAAGAATTCAAAAATATTTTACGTCCTTCCCATATAGATTATACTGCGTTAAAAAAATATGGAGGATATGCTGATTATAGAGGTTCTGGAAGGTTTTCTGGAAGGATTACGGCGGGATTTGTTATGGCAGGGGCATTAGCTAAATCAATTTTAAAAAAATATAATATAGAAGTTTTTGCATATACCAAAACAATAGGAGATATTGAAGATAAAAAGGATTATGAATTTAAAGATATCACTGCTTTAAGAAAACTTCGAGAAAACTCTATTGTAAGATGTCTTGATAAAGAAATTTCTGAAAAAATGATAAATTTAATTGAAGATATTAAACAGGATAGAGACTCAATTGGAGGTATTATAAAGTGTGTTGTAAAAAACTTCCCGCCAGGGGTGGGTGGTCCTTTATTTGATAAGCTTGATTCAGATCTTAGCCATGCAATTTTTTCAATCCCCGCTATTAAAGGAATCGAATTTGGAGCTGGTTTTAAGGCTGCTAGATTGCGGGGCAGCGAACATAATGATCCCTGGAAAATTGAGAATGATAAAATAAAAACCACTAAAAATGATGCTGGAGGTATTTTAGGCGGTATTTCAACGGGAATGCCTATTGAATTTAATGTAGTTGTTAAACCAACTTCATCTATAGGGAAAAAACAAGATTCCGTGAATATTCAAAAAATGGAAAATATAAGATTTGAATTAAGGGGGAGACATGATCCTTGTATCGTTCCTCGTGTAGTTGTAGTTGTAGAAGCTATGACAGCTATCACATTACTTGATCATTTATTAATAGAAGGGAAAATTCCTAAAGTATTTAAAAAATAATTAAGAGATTAATCCTATGAAAAAACCAATTAAAGCTGTTCTTCTCGGTGCGGGTAATCGCGGAATGACTTATGGAGGTTATGCGTTAGAAAATCCTCAAAATCTAAACTTCGTGGCGGTTGCTGAACCTATCAAACGAAGAAGAGAAAAATTTGCGAAAAAGCATAATATATCTAAAAATCATATTTTCAAGGGATGGCAAGATTTATTGAATAAAGAAAAGCTAGCAGATATCGCAATAATTTGTACTCAAGACCAAATGCATACAGAACCAACAATTC
Organism: Promethearchaeia archaeon; assembly: GCA_046497275.1. Lineage (GTDB taxonomy): Archaea > Asgardarchaeota > Lokiarchaeia > Sigyniarchaeales > SOKP01 > TEKIR-8. The sequence continues at coordinate 9,249 of JAWOFX010000015.1, forward strand.
AAGCACTATATAAAGGATATGATATTTTATTAGAAAAACCAATGGCCCACACTTTAGAGGATTGTCTCAAAATTGTGAAAAAAGCTGAGGAAACTGACAGAACTCTTGGTGTTTGTCATGTTCTGCGTTATACTGATTTTTTCAATAAGGTTAAGGAAGTAATTAATAGTGGCAGATTAGGTAAAATAATGAATATAACTCATAGAGAAAATGTTGCGTGGTATCATTTTGCCCACTCTTATGTGAGAGGAGAATGGGCTATAAGAGAAACCTCTTCACCAATAATTTTAGCAAAATGTTGCCATGATTTAGATTTACTATATTGGTTCACAGAAAGTCCACCGGCAAAGATTTCTTCTATAGGAGAACTTTCTCATTTTTCAGAAAAAAATGCACCACAGGGTGCTCCAAAATACTGTGTTGAGGGATGTCCCATTGAAGATTCATGTCTCTATTATGCTCCACGTATATATATTGATATAGAACCAATAATCCAAATTGTTAGGAAAAGCGAGAAGAAATTTTATAAACTCCTTATGAACTTGAGAAGAAATCATATTAAAACTTTAACATTTCTCTCGAAAATTATTCCCCCTCTAAAAAAATTAAGATATTGGAAAGATTGGCCAGTGAATTATCTCTATGAGGAACAGGAAGAAGATTATTCAGACGAAGCAAAAATGGAGATTTTAAAATCAAGTCCATATGGAAGATGTGTGTATCAGTCAAATAATAATGTAGTCGATCACCAACAAGTCAATATACATTTTTTAAACGGTATAACAGCAAATTTAACTATGCATGGATTTAGTGAAAGCGAAGGGAGAACATTAAGAATAGATGGAACTAAAGGAACACTTAAAGGCGAATTTATGAGCTACAGTGAGAAGATTAAAGTCTATGATCATTATTCTGGTGAGGAGGAGATTGTTTTTAAGAAAGAATTAGATGTTAGTGGTGCCCAGCATGGAGGTGGAGATTACAAATTATTAGAGGCTTTTATTGATAGTTTAACAACGAGTGAGTCTGCACCACTTACGAACGCCAGAGAGGTTTTAGAAAGTCATGTCATGGCATTTGCTACAGATGAAGCCCGTTTAGAAGAAAAAAATATTGATATGAAAAATTACCGCAAGAAATTTGAATTATTATAAAAGATGAGATTTAATTAATTTTATATCAATAAAAAACATATTATTTATTAATTTAATATAATCAAATATGAAGATTGAGTATTATGAGTAAAGATAGCGACACTAGCGGTCAATGGATTGAGTTTTACAAGAAAAAAGGAGATTATTTAGTTCAGCTTTCAGAAAATCATATTTTAAATAAAGAATATCGAAAGGCACTGGAACTTTTAAGCCAAGCATATAATATGTACAAAAAAGGTAATTGTATTGAAGATGCAGAACAAACTAAACTAAAATTCGATGAAATAAAGCAAGAACATTTTAAAAAAAATGAATGATTTGTGTTTGGAAGATTAATAAAGCTAGAATAATTTTTGATTTATTATAGTGATTTAAGACGTTTCATCAACCTTCTTTTTATATCTTCGATATGTGGACCATTCCAAAATATTTTGTGGCATTCAGGATTCATACACTGATAAAAGGTCTCATAATGAGAAAATGTAGAATCATTAATTTTATTTTTAATTTCTGTTTTATCTCTTACTTTCTTAAGTTCAGAGTTGCAAACTGAACATCTCGCATTTTTCATATCTATACTATATTCCAAACCAATCTTTTGTTTTAATTGGTTTAAAAAGTTATAGACCCCTTCCCCCTCTAAATATATACTTTGATCTGGAATTTTTTTATGAAAAGGGTAATCTTTTGTGATGATAATTCGATTAGTCTTTTCTGCATATTCTTTTAGAATATCGTCTGGGATAGGATCTAAGTCGTAGACTTTTTTCAGATCATTTGCGTACACGGTATCATATCCGAATATGCGTAAGAAAGTGGTTAATTTACCATGCATAGCATCGGTTAAGAATTTCATTAACTACTCCCCCATAAAGATCTCATGTGGTTTAAATATTAATTCTGATATATAAATCTATTAACAATAAAGGCAAAATATTTATATTGTGTTTTTAAATCTCTACATAGTATGGTTGAAGCAAAAGTATTGATGGAAAAAGCTGTAAAATTCCATGGACATACTTGTCCTGGAGTAACTTTTGGGGTGCTTGTTTCAAAGTATATTTTAGAGCATGGAAATGATTTTTCTACTGATGAAGAACTTGTTGCTGTTGTAGAGAATGATAATTGTTCCGTAGATGCCCTTCAAACTTTATTAGGTACTACATTTGGCAAAGGAAATTTAATCTATTTAGATTATGGCAAAAATAATTATAGTTTTTATAATCGAGATAAAAAGAAGGCTGTAAAATTATCCTTAAAGAATGAACCTTATAATCATGAACAATATAGTAGAGAGGAGCGTATAGAAATGCTTTTAGAATCCGAACCTAAGGAGATTTTTAAAATTGAAGAGATAGAATTTGATCCTCCTAAACGTGCTCAAATTCATGAATCAATTGTCTGCGATGAATGTGGAGATCCCACTATGTCAACTCGAATAAAAAATTTCCATGGAATGAATCTATGTATTCCATGTTATGAAAAACTCACAACAGAATAAATTGAAACGTAATTTTCATTTCAATTTATTAGATCTTTTCTATTTAATGATAGATAGAGGAAATAAATGGGCAAATTTATGTAAAAATTACAAATAAATATTAATTAATTCATTAATTAAAACAATTATAATTATTAATTTGCCTCTATATGATCTTAAGGGAATTTTCGGAACGAGATGTAGATGAAATAACTGCTCTTATGAAGAAATTATGTGCTTTAAATAATCAAGAGTTTGAAGAAGATAGATGGCGAAGTAACTTAGAGGAGCAAATGAGACAAGATACAAATAGCGAAGTAATTGTCGCATTTGATCAGAATAATAACCAAGTATTAGGAATGGCTCACTGTTCAATTAAGAAATCAGATAAAGGATTTCGATTTGGTTATGTCTCTAATTTAATTGTTAAAGAAGAACAAAGAAGGGCTGGAATAGGGGAAAAAATAATGCATCATATTATCGACTATTTTAAACGAAATCATATTGATTCGATCCGGTTAGCATTAAAACCACACCTAAATAAGGCAGCTCAGAAGCTATTTTTAAAACTTGGCTTCCAAAAAATATATGAAATATATGAATTAACTATATAAATTAATAAGATGATTATTTATGATTAATAAAGAATTGAAAAAAGGGCATACACTCTTAGTTAAAGGTCCCACGAGAGTCAATGTTGTAAAAGGAAAAGTGGAAATCTTAGGAAAAAGAATCTCGGGGAAGCAAAATGAAACTATAACTGATCTAAATAAAAGAGAGGAAGATAACGTATTGATAGTTCCTGACGCAAAACAATATCCTCTTTATGCTAACGAGGATGTTACATTAGAGATATATACTAATAATGCAGAGGAAAATTTGAAAGAAATTGAGGAAAATTCAATATTAGATGAATGGATAGATATTAAAGATTCAATCTTGAGTCAATTGAAAAAAAAGAAAGAAGAAGAAACTCTTAGAATAATGGTTCTGGGATTAAGTAAGGGGAAAACTACTTTAATAAAATATTTAGCAAATAATCTCATAAATGAAGGATATAAAGGAGCATATCTCGATTCAGATTTAGGGCAACAAATAATGTATTTACCCACAACTATAAGTATTGGCAAAATAAATGATTCAATCATATCTGGGGAAGATATAGATCCCGAATATACAACATTTATAGGAGCTACGTTTCCAAAAGGTAATCTTAAATTTATAGTATCACATGCGTGTAGGAATATGATTCAAAGATACAGAGAAAAATTTACAGACGCTGATTTTATTCTTATTGACACCGACGGATGGATAAAAACAGAAGCAGGGGTTATTTATAAAAAGTTTTTTATTGAGACTGTTAAACCTGATATAATAATAGTATTTCATGATGATGATATTGATGAACTTAAAGAGATTGAGAAAGATGCCAAAAAGAAGTCAAAACTATACATGATTAAGGAAGAAAATAAGTTTTACTATGACAAAAGTAAGGAAGAAAGACGCTTTCTGCGTCAAAGCCAATTCTCTAGGGTTCTTCAAGAGTATAGAAAATTAACAATTAATCTTGACGATATTGAATTCGTTAAATATAGATTTAATAAAGAAGAAAATGAGATAGAAGAGGAATCCCTTGAGTTAGGAGAATTAATTAAGCTTCCTTATCATTATGTTCTTATGGCCTTACTAGATGAAGATTCCGAAATAATAAAAATCGGTCTTCTTTTTTCAATCAATACGGAAAAGGATTATATCCTTCTATTTTCAGATTTAAGTTATAAAGAGCAGCTAATGGTGGATAAGATCCTCGTAGGGAGTCTAAGATTATCCACAAAGGGTAATCACCAAGGATATTTATACCTATAATTAGTTTTTTATTGTAAACTCGATTTTTAATATTTATACTGTAAATCCAAAGTATTTATTTTAAAAGTCAAATATTGGATCTTTATCAAATAATCAGATATTTTTTAGCATGAGTTCCCAAAATTTAACCAAATTCGTTCAGTTCATGAGAAATTATACACCTGATTCTGAAATGGAATTGATTAACTTAGGAAAATCTTTGGGATTGGATTTATTCTCATTTAAAAAATTAAGAAATTCCCAAAATGGGAATTTCATAGATGCAATTCGGGAAAACGCTTTTAGGAAAATGAAAAGTAAAAATGAGAATAAAGTAAAAAAAGGGGGATTATTTTTTGTGGGAAGTATTGATTTTATGATTTCAAAAGATAAAAAAGGAGAAATTAAATATTTTTTATTGGAGGCAAATGGCGGTAGTTCTCGAGGACTTTCAATTTTAACCCCCACACAACAGCAGATAATCTATCAAGGTTATTTGGAAGCTATAGATAAGGCACTTAAAAAAAAGAAAAAACGGGAAAAAAAGATTTTAATTTTGATTGGTATTCCTGTTGGAGATGGTTTAATACATGAAAAAGCGCTTATGATCTCATATTTGAGAGAAAATCTTGAAAAGAGACATTTAACAATTGGTCTTTCTGAAATGAATAGTTTTACTCCAAAATTTTCTGAGGATGTGATGTTTTTGATAGTAGATTATAAACAATTATCGAAAACTCTCTCATATAAAAATAATTGGATAAAATTTAATGGAAATAACGTAGATGTTCTGATTGGAGATGGAGTAAGCCGTCGTCTGACGGATGATGATTTTAAAGCACTTCTTATTAATAATTTAGAAAAATTAAATACAATTATAGTCAATCCAATTTATTTGATTACTGATGATAAATCTTTAGCATATCTTGCCAAGCATTTAGTAAATCAAGAATTAAAAAAATATAATAATGCTAAGTTTTTATTTACAAAAGCAGTTAATGAAAAAGAACTTACAGAAAAAATTCAATTAGCTGTCAACCAATATAACAGAGCATTCATCATAAAACCATATGGTGGAAGTGGAGGGGTGGGTGTGATGTCTATTTTTCCCGAGGACATTAGGAATAACACCAGAAGAGTAAAAGAAATTATTACACAGAGCCAAAATGAGTTCTATAGAAGATTTATGGATAAAAGATCTCCTTTTCCTTATACTATCCAAGAAATGGCTAATTTCTCTCTTATCGATTGGAGAGGAGGAAAGCATACTTTTGACATTCGAATATATCTTTCACAAATTCAGAATAAGATCATCCCCGTTGGAGGATTAGCTAGAATAGCTCGGGGAGATTTTATACGTGGAATGAATAAGGAAGAATTTGTTGTTAATCTCTCCGGCTTCGATGGAAGAATCGAAGTGGATAGAGGATTAGGATTTTCAGAAAAAGCCACTGAATTTTTAGGTCTTGATTCGGATGATTTTATTGATTTATTTTGTAATTCATCCATTATATTCAAAAGTATCATAGAAAATTATCAAAAGATTGTTAAATTTGATAATTGGGATAAAATTATAGGTCCTGATTAAAATGGAACTTGAAACTTTAAAAGATTTATTAGATATAGATAAGAGAGAACTCCTTTTTAGTAAAACCTTATCTAAATTGAAGAGCTTTGCTAACTTAAACTACATAGAATATGATGAAGGGAAGACTAAAGAAGGGGTTGTCCCCTGCTTGAAATTAAGTATGGAAAAAAAAATAAAAGGAAAAAAATATTTAAAAGTGTTTGTTGGAGCGCAGCATAATGAATATAATGGCCTTTTTGGAATAATAGAATTCTTGGATGATTTAAGAGAAGGGAATATTAGATGGGAAAAAATAGGAAGATTTGATCAAGATATAATCTTTTTCCCATTAATGAATCCTTATGGATTTTTGAATCCCAGTAAAACAAATAAATCGGGATATTATTTAAAAGATGGAAGCAACCTTAATAGATATTGGAGGAAAACATTTGTTCCAGATTCTCCTTATAGTGATAAAGATGCAAATGGGCATCCCATCCCAGAAAATGCGAGGTACGTAAAAGAAACTTTGCAGAAATATTGGGAAAATGAAAAAATCAGCATTTATTTATTAGATTTTCATGAAACTTCCTTGCTTGAAAAATATCCACGGAATCTCATTAATAATTTAAGGAAGAAATCGATAACATACAAATTCGATCACTGGCTCAAAGAAGGCATAATTCTGAATATTATGAAATTGAATGAGATCAGATATTTCAGAAGACCTCTATTTAGAAAGTGTACTCCTTCAGCTAATCATGATCATATCAATTTAAACTATAA
>JAWOFX010000043.1:0-6409 GCA_046497275.1 Promethearchaeia archaeon
TAATTTAAAAATATTTTATATAAAATATAAAATCCAGAATGATTCACAAGATATTTTCTAATTTAATGAGTCAGATATAAAAATCATAATTGTTATTATTAAATAGAAAAATAATTACAGAAAATAGTGATTTCGAAATGAGTGAAGAAAAAGAGTCATTGAGAAAATTAATAATGTTAATCTCAGAATTACGGGCTAAAGATGAAGAGCGATATGAGGCACATGTGAACTTCATGAATGAAACTATTAAAATGGTCAAAGCTATCGAATCTCAAATGAATAAACACTGGGAAACAGTTATAGATTCATTAAAAGATTTGAATGAAAATATTAATACCAATTTAGATTCTTTACTGACTGGAATTAACCCTCAAGGATTGAGAGAAACTTCAAAATCCCTAAGAGAAATTATGGATACCATGAATCGGTCATTATCAACGATGAATTTAGAAAAAATAATGAGTGAATTACAAACATTAAGCGGCACGGGAGTCATACCTAAGGCTGCAACAGCCTCTTCAGAACAAGTTCCTGTTGGGCAGCAACCAGAAGAAATATCTCCAGAAATCAGTACTCCAGGCTTAAAAAAACCTAGTACTGCTTCTTCATCTAAAGGAGCCCAAGAAGAAGGATCTGATTGGGTTGATCCTCATGAAAAAGCTAAAAAAGAGAAAGAAGAAGATGAACCACATTTATTAAAACCTTCAGATTTCTTTAAATAGATTATAAAATTTTTTAAAATTTCTAATTCTTAATTTTCTCTCAATTATAGCGTTTATATTTTCCTCCATTATACTATATAGAATATGTAGGCTAAAAATAAATCTCTACTATCCTATATTTCAAGTGATGAGTTCAATATTGAAAAATTTGGGGGATTGGCATACACATAATTATCGATGTAATCACGCTTCTGGAAATTTAGAAGACTATATTTTTAATGCATCCAAAAAAAATTTAGGAATAATAGGACTGAGCGATCATTTTCCAGCTCATTATTCGAAATTAGATAATACTCTCCGCCTAAAACAGTTTGCCATGAAAAATAAAGAGGTAGAGGACTATATAAGAGAAGCCATAAAACTAAAGCAAAAGTATAGAAACATGATTAAAGTGAAAATTGGATTTGAAATAGGTTATTTGTATGGGAAAGAAGATAAGTATATCCATCGTTTAAGAGAATTAAATGGGAAAATTGATTACATTATTGGAAGTGTCCATACAATTAGGCTTAATAATAAATATTGGGGGATTAAAAATGATGATCTTAAGTATTTGATCAATAAATTCGGAGCAAATTTTATTTATTCTAAATATTTTAAAATTATAGCCGCTATGCTTTTGTCTGAGAATTTTAATCTCGATATTATAGGTCACTTGGACTACATAAAAAATGGAAATGAAAATTCAAGATTAAATGAGTTAATACTAAAAAAAATAGAAGAAATTACACCATATATTAAAGAAAAAGGCGTGGCAGTAGAAATTAATACTCAAGGTCTGAGAAATGGCTATAAAAAGTTGTATCCATGTAAAAAAGTGTTAAAATTATTATATGATAATGCTATCCCAATTGTGTTAAGTTCTGATGCGCATGATCCTTTAGATGTAGGATATGGTTTTGAGAAGGTTATAAATTTAATAAAAAAAATAGGATTTAGGTCAATCGCTAATTTAAGGAAAAGAAAGTTGGATTACACATATTTAAACTAAAAATAGTAAAACGCTAAATAAATTATATTGTATCCACTATCTTCGTATCTGGAAATTCTAAAATAAAATCTTTTCCGAATGCTTGAGAAGGTGTTAAAGTTCCTATTATATCTTTCCCACTTGTGTCCAGTTTTTTTACACATTTGATCGCAGAAATTGCAGTAAGGCGATATGGTTCTATCGTCTTAAGCCATGCTTCATATGAATCTCCATCTTTATTATATACTTTTGCCCATAAATATGAGCGAGATGCTTTGCGTGTTTTCTCATTTGGCCCCTGGACATTTTTCTCGATCCAAGTACTTATTAATTTTTGTACTTGGTCCAGTTCAAATATTTTTTTTAATAATGGCTCGAGAGATCCAGTAAAATATTTGAAATAATGAGGAAGTGCCATATAAACTCGTATATTTTCAATATTTGTTGACCTATAAGCAGTGGAAATATCACCCCACGAGATAGGATAACAAAACCTTTTTTTATCCATAAATTGAATTTGTTTTGGATTTTTGCCCAATGGTAAAGCGACTAATTTTTCATTTTGTCGGATAATTGTACCATGTGGAATATTTGTTAAAAATGTCTTCAGAGTTCCCTTGCTAAATCCACTCAGTCCTGCAATCCCTAGTTCCAACTGTGCGGCATTCGGCATTTTCTCACTTACGTATTTCGCTAAACAATCGCTCGGTACCACATCAAAACCTACACCAGAAATTATTGCTATATTTTTTTTTAAAGCTTTTTCATGGTAAGTGAAATTTTGCTCAAATACACCAATTTCACCTGTAATATCAAGATAATGTGAACTATTTTCTAAGCATGCTTTAACGAGTGGTAAGCTTGTCTTTTCAAAAGGACCAGCTGCATTAAAAATGAGGTTGAAATTTTCAATTTTCTTAAATATAGTTTTTAGATCTGATAAGTCAAAAACTTCATAATTCAAATTATTTTGTTTTGCCAAAGGGATAAGCTTATGTGGATTCCTCCCAGCAATTACAGGATTTAATCCATTTTTGAGAGCTTCTTCAATTATGAGCTTTCCAGTATAACCATAAGCTCCATATAAAAGCCAATCTCTATCTCTCACACTTAGATTTCACTAAAAATTTTGAATTGTTATTAGACTATTTTTAAATCCAAATTAAAAACTTAATTGTAATAATTTATGAATATAACGCTTGAAGATTTTTTACGTGTGATTAGGAATACGTGGATTTATTATTCTTTTGAATAAAGGAGGAATAAGTGCTATTAGCACCATACCTGCGTATCCAGTGGGTAATTGAGGTGCTTCATCAAAATGTCTGAGATTTTGATATCTTCTACCCGTTTTATAGTGATGATCAGAATGCCTTTGGAGGTTAAACAAAAACCAGTTTGTTAATCTTTTGCTCGAATTCCATGAATGATGAGGTTTCACTCTTTCATATCTCCCATTAGACTCTTTTTTTCTTAAAAGTCCATAGTGTTCGATGTAATTAATTATCTCTAACAACGAAATTGCAATAAGACTTTGCAAGGTGAAAAAAAGCAAAGCAAAAAATCCAAACAAAAATGTTATTATAACTAAAATCATAATTTCATAAATAACATAATGAAAAACCCTATTTCTCAAGAGAATAAATTTCTTATTCTGGTTTTGAAGTCTATTCATTTCAAATTTCCAGGCTGATTTAAAGCTTCCAAATACAGTTTGAGGCCAAAAACTATAAAAAGATTGATTTAATCTTGCAGTTGCTGGATCTTCTGGGGTAGCAACCCATCTGTGGTGACCTGTCACGTGTTCTAGACCCCAATGGATATATAAAGAGGGTAATAAAGTGAGGCGCGCTAAAAATGGTTCAAGTTTATTATTTACTCGATGCTGCATCTCATGAGCAGTATTAATTCCCACTCCACTAGATATTCCAACAGATACCGTAAATCCAATAAATTCTATAATTGACAACCTTCCAACAGAAATAATATAAGATCCCCATATGACTAAACTTAATGTTATAGGCATCGTTAACCAAGTAAGGATCCGAAAGGATTTTTTTTGTTCTAATATTTTTTCTTGTTTTTCAGTTGGATTTCGATAATTATACCCTAAAACCAAATCAAGTAGAGGAACAACAATAAAAACAAATAAAGGTGTTAAAAAAGTAAAAATACCTCCCAACCAATAACCTATTATTACAGAGAACGGAACTAAATATATAAGAGAGAATGGAATTGCTCTCATAATTAATTCTGAGATGATATTATTTAAATTAACAAGTAGCCAAATTTATTTTAATTTGTTTGGTATATTTTAAAAATAGTATATTTAAATGAACAGAGAAATCTTATATAAAATTATACCATCTTAAAATAAATTTCATCCGAACATCTCCATAAAAGCTCCGAGTCTAGTTTTCACTTGCTCTACGTTTTCACCGATTTTATTAAAATTGATGACGGTTGTTGGAATTTCAAGTTTATTCCTTATTTTACGTCTTAATAATGAATAGCAATTGGAGATACTATGGCAACCAAATACTTGATTGAAAATTAAACCATCCACGTTAAGATCCTTGGCAGTTTGAATATAACTGTCTGTTAATGCTTCTTGATCGCAACCAATTCCTCGCATTGTCGCATTTAATATGAAACGAGCATAATCTTCAACGGGATTTGAATCACGTCCCACAGGAATCTCTTCTAATAATTGCAATACCTCCCAGTCAGCATATATTGTTCGGGCTCCTAAATTATAAAGGATTTCATGAGTTTCAGGTTCCCACCCGCCGAATACAGGCGTGATCATAACACGGGGCATCTTTGAGACATCCATCCCTATCCCCTTATCTATTCTTTGTCTCATTTCTTTAACTAAATAACTAAAATTTTCTAAATAACGCTGTGCATTTGAGTTATAATCTTGAAAACTTAAACCTAACAACGCAAGAATTTCTGCAAAAGTTGCAGGATTGCAAGGATAAAAATCGGAGGCACTACATTCATATAAAACAGTCTTATAATATCTTTTTATTTGATTTCCAATTCGAAACTGTTTTTTTAAACTATTATCAGTCACTAAATTTCCAGTAACTTCTTCTAAATCTGAAATGGCTTTTGAAATATTATCAGTAAGTAATTCTACAGCATTTCCATACTCTCTGGGTGGTACATCAACCCAAATCTGTTTTGGAACATATTGTTTGAGAGATTCAGAATACTTATTCCATGCTGAACATCGAATGGTAAAATTGATATTTGCATCAACATTTTGACCTTTTGAGATAAACATTCCAGTGAGCCCTGTTATCCCATAACAAAAATCACTTGGTATTCCATTCTCAATCCCTAAATCATAAAGTTCATTATATTTCTCGTTGATGGTATGGATAACATCATCAAGCACAGTATCTAAAATTTTTAATACATCAAACTGACGAACAAAACTTAATAATTTAGTGGTTAAATCCCAACCGATTAAACTTTTCGCTGAATTTAAAGCATTTAAATAAGCATTTACCTTAAATTTCTCCATTCGAATGGGAAACACAGGAATAGCCCCAGCAGAAAAAATTAAATCCGAAAATGGAAGCGCAACTGAAATTAACTTTTTTCTCTCCTTAAATTTTTTCCTTTTTAGATATTCTCTCCCCGCTAAGAAATTATAGGCCAATCTGAGAACTGATTTGAAGGTTACAATATCATCAGTAAATAGGCTCATTTTCTAAATCATCTCCATAAATGCTTCAATTCTTGTAGTAAGTTGACCCCGTATTGATCTAGAATAGTCCCTTTCCAAGTTAAGAACTTGAATCCCTCTTTCTTGTAGTTTTTCCTTAAAGGTTGACTGAACTAAGCTAAAATGATCACAGAATTTAATAATATGGTTAATTACGCCTAATTTTTTTCCATATTCTTTTTTAAAGTTATTAATATAATTTTCTAAGAAAGTAAGTTTTTCTTCGAGGGTATTAGGAACTGTATGATCACCATATATATTATTTTCAAATCTTTTAACGAACAAATCCAAAGGATCTTGTAGTGTTTCCAAGATTTTTTCAGAAAATATTTGTGAATAATAATTATGTCCTATCCAACTATCGAAAAAGACGATGTTCCCTCCCCCCTCTTCGATCATATCAATTAAATAATCTCCAATGAAAATGGAGCATCCCGATAAAATAACAGGTTTAGCATTATTTTTTATTATTTCATTTCTTTCCTTATTTTCTTCAATAAATTTTTCTAGCTCAGGTTGAATTTTTGGACCAAATAACATAGCTTTTTGATACATTTTCAACTTTTCTGAGCCTTTAATATCCAAATCCTTAATTTTTGAGATGGTTTTTTTAAAATTGTTATATTTGATTATACTTTTATGAATTTCTTCGTCCGGAATTTTTCCTCCTTTAATTTTTTCAAGCTCTTCTCTCAAAAGTTCTAATTCTATTTTGTAATATTTTAGAGCATTTTCATTACGAGTGTAAGACACATAAAAATTAATACGATTAAGATTAAAGTTATCACAGATAATTTCGGATACCACTATATCTGATACACAATGGTTTGAGAGTAGGATATAATCAACGTAATCTAAGAATCTATACATATTTGGTTTTAAGGAAAAAAATCCGATGCAACTCTGGGCAAAACTACAAGTTGATGGAGGTAAAAAATTATGACTTGCATTCATTAATGAATCATCTCCCGCGAAAAT
>JAWOFX010000061.1:0-101899 GCA_046497275.1 Promethearchaeia archaeon
TCAATATAATTAATTTCTGGGATTATAGCTTTTTCTTTTTCTATTAATCCTGGTGATGTTTCGTATTTTTGGATAGGTTTTAAGAATTGACTATACATATCTATGTGTTGCGGATAATTAATAACTTCAACACCTGCATCGACTTTCATTCTAAAAGAAGATATTATGGGATTAATTACATTATTCTGAATTCCCCTATGAGATTGGATATCAATATTATTTAAGATAGCAGAATAAGCACTCCAATAGGAATTTTCAAAGATTTCTCTGTTTATGTTTACAGGTAGTGGGAAACTTCCAACATCATCAAATAGCAGAAATTATATCACCTTATATATAAAATAAATTAATTGAATACTATTTTTAAGATTCATGAATTAATAAGATTTTTTACATTTACTTTTACATTCGTTTTCTTATAATTTTTTATAAAGTATTTGAAATATTTCGGGTTATTCCATATAGAACTCCATTTAATGAAGGAATTAGGCTAAGGAGAGGAATCAAACTTTATGATTTGAAAACTAAATAAATCAAAAATTATCATGAAATTTCGGGGATCAAAATAATAAACTTACTTCCTTTTTTATAGTCCCCTTTAACTCGGTCTTCAACCCATATCTTTCCGTTGAATATCGTGATTATTTTATATACTAGTGATAGTCCTAAACCTAAACCTTTTTGATCAGTTTCTGAATTAAAAGCTCTGGAAAATATCGAATTTTTCCGAAGATCTTCAATTCCTTTCGCATTATCTATAATTTCTATTTTATTATAAGCTTGACCATCTTTAAACGTTCTTCCAACTTTTATAATAATCTCGATTTCGGGACTGGTATTATGTTTAATGGAATTATTTAATAAATTTTCGAATACTTCTCGTATTAATTCATTCGCTTTAATGTAAATTTTATTGAAATCACTTTCTAATTGGATATCAATTTTTCTACTTATATTAAGATTTTTAATTCTTTCTATTGTTCTCCTTATTATTTCTAAAATTTCTATTTTTTCAAAGATGATCTCTTGTTCCTTGATTTTTGAAAGTTTTTGCAAATTCTTTACCAAATTAGATCCTCTATGTACTTGATTTTCAATTAGTTTAAAATATTCTAATTCTTTATCTTCATATTTGCCTTTTTTATCTACTAGAAGAACTTGAATCGCAAATAAGATTACTTGGAGCATGTTATTAATATCGTGGATGAAAAGATCTTTATAAAATTCTGCACGATTAAAAGATGCTAGGAATTTTTTTTCGGTTTTTTTCATTCTATCTTCGATAGGAGCTGATAATCCAGTACATAAAAGAGTTGAATAGAGCATAATTTTCATAATATATGCCAATTCCCACGATCCGACTATACCTATATTTTGAAAAACTGAGAATAAAAGAGTACAAAAAGAATAATTTACTGTAAATAACATAAAAATATGAGTTATAGATTTCTCCTTATTATACAGTTTCATCATAACGCAAATTATAATTATTAAAAAGGTCATAAGTGAGGATTGAATTAGGTTTATTAGAGAATTTTGAAGGAATAATAATATAGTTGCCACAAGAATTACTGAGCTAATGATAATAGAGATGATGTAATATTTTGATTTAATATTTTGATTTGAAATTACTTTTTGAAAATATTCTGATAAAATTGAAGAACCTAAGAGAATTGCGGTCAAAAAATAAAATATATTTCCAATCATGCGAAAATCAGGATTAATATGGCGAAACATAAAAGTAACCGAAGCCACTCCCAATGATATAGATGCAATTATCCAAAATTTAGGATAAGCACGCTTTTTATACATGATAATTAGGGTGAAAATAGTTACAAATGAGTAAACTGCTAGTATTAGATCAAGAAAATTTTCCTCAAGCATTATTAATCCCTATTATTGCACTATTTTCAAAATATAAGAACAAAATTTGTATTTAAAAATATATAGATTTACAAAAAATAGGACTGAAACATATTGTATGAATTTTTATTCATACTTTAAATAGAATAAATACAAATCTATATTATTGCTTTTTGGAGTTAATTTGCTATGGAAAAACGATTTAAAATATCATTGATAATATCAATAATTTATATCATAATTATTCTATTTCTTCAATTTGGACTTCCCCTAATAACTGGAGGAGGTTTGAGTGGTGATATTATTCCTATAATACCAGGAGGTGCAATTACTGATCTATTGATATCAATATCGATTCCTTACATTTCGATGTTAATTGTACTCTTTATTGGACCAACTTTAGGATTAATTTTTGTATATTTTCATAGATTAATGAGACTAAACAAGTATGATTACTTTAAGATTTCTTTTAATAAGAAAATGCCCGCGAGTAGAATATTATTACGTGTAATATTTCCAGGATTGCTCGCAGTTAATATTGCCATCTATTTAAGTTTATATGGAACATTTAATCCACTTTTTGCTGAAGATGGAGGAAACCCTCAGAATTTACCTATAGTGATTGAATGGATTTCGATAATTATTGGAGCTCCTATCGCATCTTTGGTCATATTACCTCTTTGGATGTTAGAATCATCTGGTTTAATGTGTAGAAAAAAAATTGAGTTATATAACCGACCTGTTAGCCCTGATATAGAAAGTGTTGGAAAATTTTATAGTAAATTATTGAAAGGTTTTGTTGGGATCTCCACAGTGACCACATATGGATTGATCTTGTTTGAGTTTTTTACTACTACAGCCGAATTCTTCACCATTTTCATAGTTTTTATCGATCCTGTCGTAATCATATTTGCTTTTACACCAATTTCTCTATTCGTGGAATTAAGATCTCCTAAGATAAATGAGCGTATGAATTCACATTATGAAAAATTAAATATCGATATCACACCAAAAGAGATTAAAATAGAATAACTAATTTTTTTCTTCTTTTAGGACTTTAATTAAAAAAAAATAACTAAATACTTGAGTTACTTAGTTACTATTTTTTATCCTATTTTAAATCCATCACTTATCCCTTGAGAGCCGACAATAGCGGGTGATTGACAAAATGATCCCGACATAATTTTATTATTAATCTTCTTATTCGGGGTTGTTCTTTCTTAAAAATTCGATCCTATTTTCGTTCGGATCCTGTCGTGATCCCCTACCGATATGGGAATATTCCGTTAGTAAAAAAGGCATTAAGTCAGTCTGACCGAGAGACTTAAATACATGTGATCCCTATATTTATATAATGGTACATTTAGCAAAAAAGAAGAAAAAAGGAAAAGTTTATCTCTATTTACAAGAAACGGGGAGGATAAACGGTAAATCTCGAAGGCTTTGGCAGATTTATTTGGGTCCAGAGCATCGATTTAAAGAACAATCCCAGATGATCACGATCCCCGATGTCACAACGGAAACAATAGAATTTGGACTGATAGCTGCCCTTCTGAAGACTGCTCGAAAACTGGGGCTCGTTGAGATCATCGATAAATTCACGGAAAAACGAAACCAAGGATTGAGCGTGGGTGAACACATGCTCATTGCCGCGATTAACCGCTGTGTGGAGCCCGTATCCAAGACCCAATTAAAGAAGTGGGTTGACTCAACTATATTACGATCACTCTACCCTGACCCCGGCTCCGCTCTTGACTCACGGGCCTATTGGACCCATTCACGTTATTTAAGCGAGGAGAATATCGAAAAAATCGGGAGGGAACTCGCTCGAGCTGCCATGGAGCGCTTCAATGTGTCTTTTGAGGATCTTTTATTTGATCCCACCAACTTTTTCACCTATATTAACCCCAAACACCCCAATCAAACGATACCCCGACACGGGTATTCAAAAGAGGGGCGTCATACGCTTAATCTCGTCAATCTTTCCTTATTTTGTGCCCTCGACGGCGGGGTTCCATTTCTTCACTTAATTTATCCGGGAAATGTGAACGACTCCACCCATTTTAAGAGGGCTTTAAAGAAGCTTCAGAAGCGCGTGAAAAAGTTAGGGATCTCTCAGTCTAAAATTACGCTCACTTTTGATAAAGGAAACCTCTCGAAAGAGGCGTTTACATTTATCGATGAGGAGGGTTTTGAATATATTGCCTCAATACGCCCTTCCACTCAAAAAGATATTCTCGGCATCCCTCCCGAGGAATTTTGTGTGAAAACGCTTCCTAACGGGAAGAAAATCGGGCTTAAGGAATTTACACGCAAGATATATGGGAAAGAGCGTCGACTCATCGGAGGATACAATCCAAATCGGGCTAAGATGGCAGCAAAAAATTTTGAAGAGAAATTGGACAAAAAGATCGAGAAGATCGAGAATTTTTTTAAGGAACGGCTCAATACGCCCCGCTGGTCCGAACAAACGCAAATACGTGAGAAATGCCACAAAATATTAGGATCAACGCGATTTAAGAAGGCAGTAAGAATCGAATTTAGCGATAAGGAAGGAACGTTATCTCTTTCGATCTCGAAAGACAATGAGAAGATCCAAGAATACCTCCACACGTTAGGGAAATCGTTTTTGATGACGAATCGCACCGATCTTACCCCTTTGGAAATAGTGTGGTCATATCGGCAACAATACCTCGTAGAACACGCCTTTAAGCTCTTAAAGAACCCCGCTTTCTTAAGTATCCGCCCGATGTATGCCCATACAGACCCCAGTATAAGGGCGCATTGCTTTATTTGCTTTATCGCTTTACTGTTATTATCTTTATTGGTTCGCGATGTAATTCAATATAAGATCCCCATGAGCATTCCCAAAATTATTGGGCTTTTGGAAAAAATCCGCATCACACGGATTCATATTCCTGGCAAGAAACGACCTATAGAGAAAGTCGATATAGTGAAAAAAGAAGCACGAAAAGTTTATAACGCCCTTAACTTAGAGGAATTTCTCTAAACCATATTATTTTTTAGTCTGTTTTTTTTATGTGATCCCCCCCATCTTTCATACTCTTCTTGTAGAGGGTTATTTAGCTATGAAAAATAAAAAGAATAATAATCAATTCATAACTTAGTAACTCAAGAAATAAGATATATTGAAGGTTAATTTTCATATCCAAAAGATAGAGAGATTCAGATGAGAAATTATAAATTCATCTAAGATTTTAATGAGTAAAAACAAAGCGTTTTTAAAAATCTGAAAATTCAGGATTATTCCTCCATGGCAATTTCTAAAAACAAATTTTTATTGTAAGACTATTTAATAAAATTAGTCTTAATGGAATATTTTTGAAAAAAGAAATTTTATAAAAATAGATTCTTATAATAATTTTAAATTTATTATGCAATTATCAGGTCTTATTAGAAAAGAGTTCGGGAGGATTCGGAGTGATAAACGCACGCTTATTTTATTATTTGCAATCCCACTTATCTTGATAATTGTGTTTGGATTAACGTCTGGGGGAGGTCCTACGCAGTTCTTTAATGTTTCTATAATTTCTAAAGATAGTATGCCTACTTATGGAGATTTTCCCAATAATTCTTCTACATATGAACAAGATTTTATCTCCGTATTTGAAGGAAATTTATCTTCCTTTGGATTTAAAGGATATGTAAATGTAACTTCAGAAGTAGAATATGAAGAAGCTAAGAATGTCTATATCGATTGGTTAAAGAACGATATAATTGATATGTTTTTAGTGCTTCCTGAAAATTTTTCTGAGACAATTGAAAATAATACAGATATTTCTATCATTTATTATATTGATGCATCAAATACCGCATCTGTGAGTGCTATTAATGTTACTATGTTGGAACCCATAGCTCAATTTAGAATTAAAATAGGTAAAACTGCAAACTTTACATATATAATTCCCTACTTAGAATTCGAAGTGCCATTCTGGGAATCTCAGATTCTGAATTATGCTTTTGCTCTGACTATTCCTCTAATAATTATTGGAACTACTATGAATTTATCCTGTTTATCTATTGTATCAGAAGGGCCATTACCTCGTATGCTGATTACACCCACCTCCAAACGATCGATCATCTTAAGTAAACTTATAGCAAATTCAGCAATAATGGCAATCCAAGTGGCTGAGATTTTTATTGCTACGGCAATATTTGGTCTATATAGTCTCGGTTCATTATTTGATTTATTTCTTGTCCTTCTTGCTGTTGGATTTTGTGGAGTATCAATAGGATTATTTATATCCTCAATAAGTGGGACAGATCAGCAAGCAAATCAGTTGTATATGGTATTTTTTATAGTAATATTGATGTTTTCGGGAACGTTCATTAGTTCTGAGAATTTACCTGGATTTATGCAAGCTATTATTTATTCATTTCCATTATATCATGCTATTCCTTTAGTTTTAAATATTACCTTTAAGGGTTTACCATTAGATATATTCTCACTATTTAATTTATTATTAATTTCATTTGTATATATTGGATTAGCATATATTGCATATATGTTTAAAAAGGTGGAGGTCTAATGGCTAAAAATAATAATTCACATAAAAGAAAATCTCTTAAAAGTGGTATTAGAGGATTTAAGAGAAGCCTCTTTCGCCTAATTAAACAAGTTAAAAAAGAATTTAGACTTTTAAGAACTGATCCTTGGAATTTAGTAATAGCATTATTATTACCTCCAGGCATAATCATGTTATTTTCTTTTATGAATCAAGAATCAGGAGCCCCTGCTGCATTCCCAGTTGTTGTTGTTTCCAATGATTCAAATACTTTTGTAAATCCCAATAATTATACAGAAACCACATGGGATAATTACACTCTTTCTTATGTTGATTCTGTAAATAAAACAAACTCTTTAGATTTAATAGCCTTTTATAACACGACTAAAGAAGAGGAAATGTACGCGATGGAGGTTGCTAGAAATCTTTTATTAAATGGGGAAATTCGTTGCATCATTGTTGTTCCATTAGAATTTAGTGAAATGTTAGAGTTTGGATTACCTGCAATGATTGAATGTATTCCAGACTCATCCAGGATAGCTGAGATTCAGAATTTGCTAAATTCGGTTTATGATTCTATTGCAATGTTTAGACAAGCTAATAATTTAACGCCCCAAATTATCCTTGAAGCAAATGAAGAATTCTCAATACCTTCTAATTTTAATGCAAAATTAAATTCAAGTTTAGTTATGATTTTACCTTTAATGATATTTGGTATCGCATGTGTTTTGACAATTTTAGTTATAGTTAAAGAAAAACCAATAGCCCGACTATTGCTGACACCTGTAAAACGAGCGGAGGTTCTTTTATCGAAATATATCACCTATTCGGTTGTTTTATTGATACAGAATCTGCTTATAATCATAGCCTCCATTCTTGGTGGACTCTATCTAAGAGGATCCTTGTTTGACTTCTTTATCTCAGTATATATTATAGGATATACGGGAGTTAGTCTTGGATTATTTATTAGTTCTCTTAGTAAGTCAAAAACTGAAGCAAATCAATTGTTTTTCGCTTTCTTTGTGATTATTATACTTTTGAGTGGTATATTTGTGCCACTTGGAAATATGCCTACTTATTTACAATTCTTTGCTAATATTCTGCCACTTTCCCATGGAAGTCCGATGGTTAGTGCGATCTTAGTAAAAGGTAAGTCCGTTTTCGGATTCCATTTCTTAAGTTTATTAAGTTTAAGTATAGTTCTCAATATATTAACATTTATAATTTTTTACAAACGGAGGTATGAGGTTTAATAAATTAAGATATAATTTGCTTTTAAGTTTAAATTTAGAATTAAATATTTAAAAAAACATATAAAAAAAATTTGATATAAATTAGTAAATATGATAAATTATTTGCATTTTGAGGAGGATATTGATTTTGAATCAAGTATCTGTTGATGTTAAGAATCTTAATGTGTTTTTTGGTGATTCTCAAATTATTCATGATGTATCTTTCAATGTTAAAGAAAAGGAACTAATTGGATTATTTGGAATATCTGGAGCTGGAAAGACAACTATAATTAGAGTTCTAACTTGTCAAATCAAGAAAAATAATTGGTCAGGTGATGTAATGGTCACTGGTCTTAATCCTGCTAAGAAGAGAAATCACTCTGAGATATTGAGTAATATTGGTTATGTTCCACAGTTAGAATTACTAAATCTCTATTATGAACTTTCCCCACTCGTAAATGTGGAAATATTCGGATCAAATTATGGGATGACAAAAGAGGAAGCAAGAAAACGTGCTAGAGATTTATTTTCTATACTTGATATTCCCGAAGATACATGGAAAAACCCACTAAAAAGTCTTAGCGGAGGGGAAAAAAAGAGAGTCTCAATGGCAATAGGGCTTATTCATAATCCGGGCGTCTTATTTTTAGATGAACCTACCACACAAATTAATTATCTCAATTAATTTGGATAAAAGGTGTAGACGCCAATAAAAGATATGATATCTTAAATTATCTTAAGAAACTTAACAAAAAACTGGGAACTACAATGTTTATTATCACACATGACCTTGAAGCGGCTCTGGTATGTGATAAGACGGCCATATTAAGAGAGGGACAATTATTAGACTTTGACACACCTCAAAATTTAATTTCATCCCTACCTAGCAATGGCTTATTAGCTAGATTATCAATCGATAACCTTACGGGAGAGATCATTGATATTATAAAGGATTTCAAATATTGTGCGGAAGTTTCACGAGTAGGGAATGATGTAGTTGAGATATTTTTAGAAGATTTTGAAGAACATCTCCTTCCGCTAATAGATTACTTACTAGAAAAAGAGATCAAGATTATTGCGATGAGTAGGGATGTCGCGAATTTTAGAAGGTATTTCCAAATTAGGATTAAAATCGAAGAAGATAAAGAAAAAAGACAATTAAGACAAAATAATTTGAATATTGATAAACTAGGTGAAAAAAAATAGATAGAAAGAAAAAGCGTCGAATTATATATTTTTTATTAATTATTGGCCTTTTTATAGGCGAATTAATTGTTTTAGGAGTAATCAATATTCCATTTATCGAATATTTTAGTGAAGATCAAGTAAAAACTTATAAAAATGATATGGCTTATTTTTCAGGAACCCATCAAAATCCTACTAATCGTCTCTTTATCGAACCGACCATAGATATAAATTATAAGGCAGTTGGTTCGCTAAATATTTCAAGTTCCTCATTTAATGATTCAAGTTTAATAAACCCAAGGAATAATTCTAATTTAAGAGAAGGGCAATCACAATTTTTCTTAGATTATTTATTTGATAAACAAAATCCAGATGGATCGTTTTCTGATATTGGTGGTTTAGGAGATATGTATTCGACCTTTAAAGTTGTACAGACTATTGATGCTTTAAATAATAGCTATTTGGATGATCCCGAACACCAATCCAAGATAAATAAAATTATAGATTATGTTAATAATTCCTTAGATGACGGGGGATATGGATATAAGAACAATGATCAAGCTCCTGAAGCTGATATTGTTTCAACTTATTATGCGATAAAATTGGCAAAACGATTAAATGCGAATTCTATATTAAAAAATAATAATGACACCATCATAGAATATATAGAATCATTGGGGAATTATACAGTGGATTTTTCAGGTACTTATCGATTTTCTAATAATAGCTATATCATTACTGCCGAAACAACATATTTTGGTATCCGATCATATTTAGAAATGAATGAAACTTATACAAATTTCGAGGAATTATCAATAGAAATATTTTATTATAATCTTTTTAATATTGATGGTGGATATAGTTCCGCATTACTAAGTTCTATTTCAGATATGAGTGCCACTTTTTATTCCATGTGGATTTTATATTATTTTAATAACCATAGCGTAATTCCTTCTCAAACACAAAACTATATTCAAAATTGTAGTAAATCTGATGGTGGTTTTGGTCCAACACCATATTTGAATTCAACCTCAAATTTCAATTCAGGCTGGGCAGCAATGAAATCAATCTCTCTTTTAGAAATTAATGAGACAGATGTAACTATTAGATTCAACAGTTCTTATAAATTGAACTATTATGACTGGTTATATGGATATCAAGCTATAAATGGATTATTTGGACAAATATCACTTCAAACTAATTATCTTGGAGTATTGGCGCTTTATAATTATAATTCAGAGACCTTTAACGAGAATATTGATATGAATAAGATCTTAAATTTTGCAAATTCTTGCTATAATCCAGAAGATGGGGGATTTGGTTCTGAACCTTTTACAAACTCTTCCATATTTTCAACTTACTGTGCTGTTTTTCTGTATCAAAAATTCGAACCTTACACTTTGCAAAAACTCCCTAACACTACCGCAACCGTAAATTTTTTGGTAAGATTACAGAACCCTGATGGGGGATTCAAATTAGGAGAAGACCTTAATGTTATCTTATCATATTTCGGTCCAGCATATGAATTATTCCTCGATTTTATCAATACAAATATTTCCACAACAGAGAGTACATATTGGGCTATAAAAAGTTTAGATGAATTAAATTCGCTTAATTTAATAAATCAATTTACTATTACACATTGGATATCTTCAGGGCAAAACGCAGATGGAGGATTTTCTATAATTCATGGATTTCATTCTGATGTGATCTCTACTTATTATGGTTTGGAAATTCATAAAATACTTAATATAAAACCTTTATCTAGAATCGCGGCTATAGAATTCTTGAAAGGAGCTCAATCTGAGGATGGTAGCTTTACTATTATTCCTTTTCTTTCAATTCTTATTGAAGTCCCTTCATCATTTATAGCAACATATTTAGGTTCAATAGCTCTTTATGAATATCGTTCACAGCCAGAAAATATCAAAACTTTAACTATATGGTACAGAAATTGCATAAGTCAAAAAACAGGAGGGGTTGGAGATATTCCAAATTTTGGAGGAGATTTACGCAACACTCCTTATGGTTTAGTTATTATAGACGAAATTCGATTTGATCAAGCTTTTGATCCACAACCATGGAATAATCTCCTTATATGGTTAATGATCTCGGAAGTTTTAATTTTAGTTGCTTTTATTGTTCTCAGCCTAATTTCTTATTTAAACACAAGAGTTATCAAATTCCTTAAATCCTTAATCGGAATGGCTGAAAAATTAAATATCAATTATCTAAAAAAATTTCCTGCTGTTTATTGTGAAAATTTAAATATTTATATCGGTAAGAAATTAATAGTTGATGGAGTGTCACTTGAATTGCAGCATGGAGAAATTTTAGGTGTCTTAGGAGAAAGTGGTGCGGGAAAATCAACTTTTGTTAAAAGCTTATTAGGAATGCGAAAATATACAGGGATTTGTGAGTTATACGGGATGGATGTTAAAAAGAATAAAAGAAAGATGAGACCCATTTATGGATATGTCCCCCAAGATCTTGGAAAAATTTATACCAACTTTACGACCCTTCAAAATTTGATTTATTTCGGAAAACAATATGGATTAACTGAAAAAGAAATTGTTAGTAGGGCAAAAAGGCTTCTAAGAAGTCTAGAAATTGAAGACAAAATGAATGAATTAGTAAAAAATTTATCCGGTGGGCAAAAGCGTAGAGTGAGTATTGCGATGGGCTTAATTCATAATCCAATCTTTTGCATTCTTGATGAACCTACATCAGGTTTGGACCCGCTGATAAGAGAACAATTGTGGCTATCTCTTACACAAATCAATGAAAAATATAATACTACTTTAATCGTAATTAGTCATTATCCAGAAGAATCAAGATTTTGTAATAAAGTTGTTGTGTTCGGAAGAGGTCGAGGTATGATTGATTTTGGAACACCTGAACAGTTATTATCGCAATTACCTGGGGGTGGAAGAACGATTGAACTCTATTTTTATGATAGTCAAGAAAATGCCTTAGAGAGATTAGAAAAGATACCAGGTATCGAAGAAGCACTTGAAAATAAGGCAGGGACAGATTTTGCGATTTTAACAGATCTTAATCTTAATGAAGTCAGAGTGGATTTAGAGAAAGAATTTGGGGAAAATAGTATTCTTGGCCTAAAACAATCTGATACTGTGATGGAGCAATACTTCAGATATCGAGCTATGGAGGTGCCCGAGATTGAGTAGAAACAAAAATCAAGAGTTGGATTTACTTCGACAGAAAATAATAGAAGCAATTCGATTTTCTGAGAAATATTGGATGATTTACAGACAAAACACATTTGGTTTAGCCACTGTTCTGGATTTAGAGTATAAAAGAAGTTTTATTGAAGTATTGTTCTTTACAAATAAGGATGTATTAGAAAAAGGAGTACCATTATTAAAAATTAATACTCCTATTGAAACGAATGTAGATTTTAATGAAATTCTCGTTGAGCCAGATTTTGGAGAAGATGGATTGATAAGTCCAAGAAAAGTTATCCAGAGAATTGATAAACTAATCGAGAGAGAATTTCAGCATCATTTAGAAATATTGAATAAGGAGATGGAATTATTAGAAAATGAATTTGAAACTAACCAAGTTGATCAAATTCCCTATCACCGAAAGATAATAATTTATTTTCCAAGATTTAACATTGATTTAACTGTTAATTTTGAAAATTATCCACTCCGACCCATTTTTGGTTTCTCAAGATTCCTTGAACGTATTATAGCTTTGAAAGAATTATTAGAAATGAATATTATGAAAGAATGGGATGATCTTAATCCTCCTCATATAGTAGATGTTATTGAGAAATTAATTGAGAAGATTATATCAATTCTAAAAATTAGAGATTATTTTAAGAACTTTCAACACTTATTATTAAAAAATGTCTCCATCAGTAAAGATTTAGAAGATATCAGCTTTAAATTAACAAGAGGACAATCAATTGGAATATTATATGAAGGACTACCTGATTCAAGCAAAGAACAAATTAATATTATGAGATTATTTTCCGCTATTGCTGGAGAAAATGATCAATTTTCTGGCACAATAAAAATATTCGGGAAATTTGTCCAACTAGCCTCAGAAGCTGAATTAGCCCCGATATTCATAATTCCTGAAGCAATTGATTCTAAAATGGCAAATATGAAGATTAAAAAAGCAGTGAAACATGAAGTTAAAATTAAAATAACAGATAAAACTAGTAAAGAAGATTTTTTACAAATTTTGGAAGATGCAGATTTAACAACTCTAATTGATGAATGGATGGTAAAAGGACCATTTTGGAAGAGTCTCTCAATTTTAAAGGATTATAGAGATAAAAGAGCCCTCAGAATAAAAGTTCTGAAGATAACGGGCTTATATAATAAAAGGAAATTAATGGTCTCGGAATTAAAAGCTCTTGATTATTTTCTTTTTTGCATTGCACGTGCCCTTATTCAATCGCCAGATATTATTATGTTTTCTCTCCCTAAAGGAATTTTAAATAGATTGCAGTTTGAAAAATTTAAAAAATATTTAAAAAATATTAAAAAGACATTTCATGTTGCTATTTTAATTCATGGTCCTGAAAATATTATTTCTGAATGCGATAAAATATTGACCATTACAGAGAAAGCAGTAGAAAGTGGAACGAAAAAAGAATTGATTGATAAGATCCCTCAGTCGGGTGAATTAATATCGGTTGAATTGAATTATCCTCATGAAGAGGCAATTCAAGAATTATTTAAATTAGAATCAGCAATAGTTATTGAAGAAAGAAAGAATGAAAAATACAAGTTATTTCCTAAAGAAGATCCGGATAAATTGGTAAAAAAATTAATTCATTTATTTGGACCGGATCTATATAGCTTTAAAAGATATAGAGCGAGTTTAGGAGAGTTTGCCCAATTTTTAGAAATAACACATTAATATAATATGTATTGTAAAATATATGGTGAAAAATATTGATTAAAAGTATTTATATATTAAAAAGAAATGGACTTTTATTATATTCGAAAAATTTTATGGAAAATCCTTATGACGACAATATTTTAATAGGGTTTTTTGCATCAGTTGCAAACTTTAGTCGTGAAGCTTTAGAAAGTGTAGTTAAATTTGTAGATCTCGGTGAGGATAACAAATTAATACTCGAACCTAAAACAGAGGAGAAGATTTTCGGGGCAGCAATAGTCAGTTCAAAAGATAATAACGAATTAATTAGTAAAATGCTTAAAGATGTCTTACAAGATTTTATTGACGAATTCTCACCCGATTATGAACTAGAAACCATAAAAAGAAGCAATATGGACGAAATTCTGAATAATAATATTAAACGTTATACGACTTTTTCTCTTCCAATAAGGATTACTTTGACGTGGGTTATCTTAATTCCTTTGGCGATTTTTCTAACGATTTTGAATTTATTAGCAACTCAATATTTTATCCTGTCGGGTCTTCCAGAATTTTTTACAATACAACAAATATTAAGAAGAACAATTCCACAAATTGTTTTAATTTCATTTATAGAATTATTTATTGTATTTGGAATAGCAAATTTCATTTCCGGATATCTTTCACTAAATTTAAAAGTTGCTTCATTTAATGCATTGATATATTTCATAATAATTCTGATATCATATTTTCTTTCCATCCAACCAGTTCTTGTGTTTGTAATTATATCTTTCTTGCCATTCATAATTATAGCATCCCTGGGTGGAGCATATTCTGGTCATAGAATTGCTGTTAAAAGAAGGATCGTGAGATAATTCGAGGAAAATGCCATCTAATTCAGTTTTCAAAATTGATCTTCATCTACATTCATATCATTCTGATTGTGGAGGTCAATCTGTACGACAAATTTTTTCTCAAGCTAATAAAATGGGATTAGATGTTATATCCTTAACGGATCATAATACTTTCTCTGGTGTGATGAAATCCTTGGAATTAGGAGAAATTTTTGGAATTAAAGTAATCCCTGGAGTAGAACTTTCTACAGGAATTAACATTTCTGATAAAAAGATAATAGAAAGGCGAGATGTTTTGGTGTATTTTCCAAATGTGGAAAGATTTAAAATATGGGCAGAAAAAGGTTTTGATCGCACTACTCAAGATATTTTTTCAAGCGCTAATGATAGAGAACATGATAAATATCTATGGGGTAATCTTCCAATTGAGGAAGCTTTCCAATGGGCCAGAAATAATAATGGTACAACTATTTTAGCGCACCCAGGTTATTATAATGAAGAAACTCCAGAGAAATTAATGAATCTTTTTAGAAAAGGACTTAATGGATTAGAAATTTTTAATTTGAAGTATAATAATTATCAACATTATTCTAAGAAGTCTCTAACCGAAGTAATGTATTATTTTTTAAATAAATTGAAGGAAATTGAGAAAAATATATCATTCAATAAAAAACCAATAGCTACAATCGGAACTGATTCTCATACACCCGATTCGATAGGATATCTCAATATTAATGAGCAATTTATAATAGATTTTTTGAGCTATTATAATAATTCAAAACGAGAGGAACTCAAAAATAGTTATGATGATCTTTTTAGCGCGATGACTAAAAAAATAATAAATTTATTAGATTTTAACGGATAAAAAAAATATTTAAATGAAAAACCAATTCAAGAAAGAGTTAATTTACTTATGAGAAAGATTAAATCAATTTCCTTTTAAATGTCTAATAATGTGTTTTGAAATTTTATAGGAAGTACTAACTGCCAAGCCTAAGCCTGTTCCATATATTATTTCAAAGTCTTCATCAAGACTCCTAATAAATGAATGAGAGGCAGCCCCACAAACGAATAAGTTAGATCTTTTTTCATTTTTTGTATAGACTATTTCAAAATATTCTGTTAGGTTATTAGGAACACTTATACCTAAATTTTGAAACGTCTTTATGAAATCTTGTTTTTCTTCAAATAATCCTGTTTGAAATAATGTACCCATTGCTAGTATTACATATTTCGATTTAATTATTTGAATTTCGTTTTTCGCGTTTCTAAAACTTAATTCCCATATTTTTTCTTCTGTGTCTTCATTTATTTTTAAATCCGATAATTGAAATCTTTTATTTATTTTTATTGAATTATTTTTTAAAATATCATCAAAGACTTCCATAAATCTTCTTGACATTAAAGAAGGAGAAAAAGCTACTAACTCATTACATTCAATATCAAGGAGATTTTTCAATTTTTCTAATATTTGAAAATTATTTTTAATTCCAAGAATTGGTGGAAATAGCAGAAATTTTACTTGTTCTTTTTGTATTTCTGGATATTGTTTCTGTAGTTCTATTATTATATGCTCTGTAAATTTTTCTAAATCTTTTAAGTTTTTATCAAAATAATTGCCAATTCTAAAGTCACTTAAATTATCAATATTTGCACTATTTACATCAATTTTCCAATTTCTGAGGACTTGAGTAAATGATAGCGTGAGAACTTTAAAATCTGATTCATAATTTTCATTTAGAGCTTTAGCAACAAGATCCATCGCACTATTATTGAATTCGTAAAAATCAATTAAAATAATTCTAGACTCCGGAGTGAATTTGTCAAAATCTTTAAATATTGATCTCCAAATAGCTATACATGGTTTAAAATTTCCAATTAAGGTTAAAACAGGTTCATTTGAATAATGTCCGTTATCTATAAATTCATGAAATTCTGGAAATGTTGAGAAAAAGTCATTAAATGATGTTTCTATTTCTTGATAAGTTAAAAAACAATATGGATGAGTTGGAATATCTTTCTTAAATGAGGTGAAAGCATCTAATAAATTTTTTTCTTGATAATTTAAAAAATCAAATGTACCAACCCATAACTCTGAAGCTCCATAACCTGCTGTATATATCTCTAATTTTAGATTACTTTTTGCAAGTATTCTAGCTGCATTTAAGCCCGCAAAACCATCCCCAATTATGCAAACATCAAGAATCTCGCTATTAGGACTATTCATTTCAGGTTTCCTCCCAATAAATACACATATTTAGCTAATTTGATTTGTCTTTTCTGATATTCATTAGCAGAAGGTTCGATCTTCCAACGCTTTTTCAGCGCAACTTTTAATTCATTCATAAGTTGTTTATGAGATTTATCTGTCCATTTAGCTTCTAAATTTGCTAGTTTATAATAACAAAATTGTCCTTGACACGGACCCATACCTTGCCTTGTCCTCCTCCGATAATCATCTAGAACTTTTACCATTAGATTTTTATTCGTCCATGATAATTCTGGCTCTGTTACATTCTCACATTCACAAATCGTCCGAGGCTTATCCAGGGCAGAATAGGAATTTAGACATGTTTCGCAAAGATTAAGGATTTCATCATAAAAGGTACCCCATTTATATTGCATATCAAAAGCTGTTTTTTCATCTACAGATAACTCATCTTGAAAAATCTTCTTTGAAATAATTTGCTCACCCCCTGGCAACGGTTTTTCCATTGTCTGACATTCTGCTTCAAAATCTAACTTTTCACATATCATATCAGCGGTTTTCTCTGCCATTAACCTATATGTCGTTAATTTCCCTCCAAAAATAGTTAAGAAACCAGAATATCCTTCATTTTCATAATCTATTATATCAAATTGTCTCGATGCTTCCCTTAACGGAACTCCACTTGCAATAAGAGGTCTCGCCCCCGAATAGAACCGAATAAGTCGATGATTCCTTATCGAGGGGATTAAATATTCCCCAAGATCTAAGAGATATTCTATCTCTTTCTTATCTGGGAGTAAATTATCTAGTTTTTCCAATTCAACCAATGTTGAGGTGGTCCCCAAAATAATTGATTTGTGACTTGGTACAATAATATCTCCATCGCCAGGTTCTCTTAAACGATTTATAAGATGCGAGACTAACCGATCTTTGATTACAAGTAAAGTTCCCATTGTGGGTGCAATTTTTAAATTCTGCTCTAACTCAAGATCCTTCTCTAAATAGGCTGCCCAAGGTCCAGTAGCATTAACTACAATTTTTCCATAAATCTCATAGTTGGAATTATTTAGTTTATTAAAACATTTTACCCCAATAATTTCATTATTTTTAAGAATTAGATCTTTTGCTTTTGTGTATGTCCGAATTTCAGCACCATGAATTTTGGCATCGTACGCATTATATATAGTTAGTAAGAATGGATCAATATACCCATCATTTACCTTGAAAACACGCTTGACATTAGTATTACAATTTGGTTCATTTTTAATAAATTCTTTAGGTGAAATTTCCTCACAATATACTTTTGCTTCCTTACAACTTTCCTGAAAAATATCTCCATATTCAGCATCTTCCTCATCCACTGCGATGAAATATCCTCCACATAATTCTGTGATATGGGGAGCTATTTCTACTAAGATTTTGCTTTCCTCAGTACACTCGGTTGCTGCAATCTTATCAGTATAAACATAACGTCCCCCAGAATGTAACATTGCATGACATCTTCCTGTAGTGCCTTCACTAAGATCATTTTTCTCAATTAAGCATACCTTCAACCCTCTTAGACTTAAATCTCTTGCGATCCCCGCTCCTGTGGCTCCACCTCCTATTATGATAGAATCAAAGTTAGCATCATTCATAATTTTCATTCATTTATTCTATTACACTTTCAATTTTTTAGAAAAGGAATAAATCTATTTAAATCTAAATCGAATAATATAAAAGATTTGCAATTTAAAAGTGAGATTTTTAATTTTTATAGAAGGATGAAAATCTGAGAATTCTTGATAATGAATAATTTTATATTATAAAAAGTTGATACTAATAAAATTAAAAAAAAAATTAAACTCTACTTTATGAGATATTATAATGTCCGAAAAAAAACAAGAAATTCAATTGATGGGATTCTTTATAGGATCACTTATTATTAATTCAATCGCAGGTATTTTGATCCTTGCAACAGATTTTGGCGGATTCTATTATGAAAGCGGATCTCTAAAAATTTGGGAATATCTTTCATT
Organism: Promethearchaeia archaeon; assembly: GCA_046497275.1. Classification (GTDB taxonomy): domain Archaea; phylum Asgardarchaeota; class Lokiarchaeia; order Sigyniarchaeales; family SOKP01; genus TEKIR-8. The sequence continues at coordinate 18,745 of JAWOFX010000061.1, forward strand.
ACTTCACCCGATTTCCGGACCTATTATAGCAGTGGTTGCTGCGTGTTTCTTTTATAGCGTGTATTTTAGTCTCATGAAATTACTAAATAAAGAAGATTTAATACCCTCAATAGGTCTGAAGTTAGGTTTTTATCTGTCTATAGTAGCTCTTACATTGGTGGTTTTAGGAACTATTGCAGTGATCGCGGTTGGTGTCGGAGCTTATGATTGGTGGTTTGATGCGGGGTTTTATGCAGGTATAATTGGATGTATTCTTAATCTTGTCTTCTACATACTCATTATAAATCAAAAAAAAGCATAAATTGATTAATATTTTTCTTTTTTTTATGATAAAAAAACATTTCTTTAATTCATTTCAGTTTAAAAAATCAATAAAACAGTTTTAAATGAGTTCAAAAGCATTTATTTCCTCATATATCAAAAAAAGTAGAATATCTAAAGAATTTGGATTCAATTCTTCAAAAATACGCTACTTGGTTTTTATAAGTAAATCCCGTGATCGCCTTTTAAAAATTCATCATTGAAATTATAATAAACGATTGACCTTTTTATTCAAAAGATAGAAGAAAAATTAAAATTAAGTTATTAATTCTTCAAAATAACTTTAATATTTTATAATACTAACTACAAAAAAAAGAAAAAGCTGAAAAATATGAGTTATAAAGCACCAACCGAAAAAGATCTAGAAGCAATGATTGGAATCGTGGGTAAGCAGTACGCAACGAATGATAAGGCGATAACTGCTTCCTATCTTTCTAAATCTGTCATGGGTTTAGAAAGCCAAATTCCCGATATTGTCGTGCGACCAAAATACGTCGAAGAAGTTAGAAAAGTCTTACTTTATTGCTCAGATGAGAAGATTGCTGTATCTCCTGTTTCAGCGGGGCTATCTGGAGGGTTTGCATGCCCAACCATCAAACCAGCGGGAGTCATGCTAGATATGAGTCGAATGGATAGAATCCTTGAAATTGATGAGGATAACCGATATGCGGTTGTAGAACCCGGAGTAACCATCGGGCGATTATGGGCTTATATGCATAGGAATCATCCTGATTGGGCGCCACCTGTACCAGATGGGGCACCACCCGCTTCTACAGTTATGGGTGATGCGATTGATAGAGGATTTTCTCTCTATACTTCAAGCGTCGGACCTCAAGGAGATAATTTCATGTGTGCAGAAGTAGTATTTCCCAATGGAGATATTGTAAAGACAGGATCATGGGCTCTTCCCGGTGCTAAACCGTTCTATAAATATGGAATAGGTCCGGATATGTGGTCATTCTTAATGGGCAGCCAAGGAGCATTAGGTGTCATTACTAAAGTTGCAGTAAAGATTTATCCCCATCCTGAATTTAAAACTGTAATCGCATGGGGAATGTCAAATCCTTATGATATGCAAGACTTAACATTGGAAGTTCAAAAACAAGAATTTGGAATCGCTCATAATACAGTTATGGTTCAAGGTGGTAATTATCCTTTAGTCATGACTCGTTGGCCTAAAGATAAAGTCCCTCATAATTATGAGTTTTATGAAAAGCTTGGGATTTCTAAATGGTGGATGAATTTTGAATGCTGGGCGCAGACTCAAGAAGAGTTGGATTATGTGACTAATCGAATTGACAAAATGGCAGAAGATTATAAAAAGAACAGAGCGAAAGACCCTGATTCCATCAATAAACAACAATTACATCCTAAGCAAATCGCCAGCCGATTGAAGAAACCTAACAAAATCGCCATTCCTTATAGTTTCTGGGAGGCAGGATTTCTATTCATAACTTGGTATACCCCTTGGAATGAGTGTGCACATTTCTCTGAAATGTATTGTGAGAAAATGGAGAAATATGGATTCCCTCCTGTGATGTGGGTTGCATCGATTGAGCGTGGCAGACAGGCGATATGTATGCCTATTGTTTGCTTCGACTCGACAGATCCAAAAGATTTTGAAAAAGTACAAGATCTTAACAGAGAAACAACAGAGTACGGATTAGAACAAGGATGGCTTAATTACAGGCCTGATCCGTATATTCACGCGCCATTAATGTATAGTAGAGCAGGAATGTACTGGAAATATTTGAGAGCATTCAAAAAGCTTGTTGATCCTAATATGATAATGCATCCTGGAAGGTTAGCGCTTCCATAATTTAAAAGAGGTTAAAAAAAAATGTCAAATATAACTGGAATGGATAGATTAAAAGAATTAGAAACAGATATCTACCGATGTATACACTGTAAAGCATGTAAATTTACATATTCTGGAGATCCCTCTCGTGAAGGAATAGGAGAATATGAAGGCAAACAACAAACCGTATTATACGAGGGAATGGTCGATTCATGCCCTGCCGGAATTGAGTACGGATGGGAAGCATTCTGGAATGCGGGAAAGATGTGGATTGCCCGAGCTATTATGTCCGGAGATCTTGAGTTTTCTGAAGAAGTACGGGACGTTTTTATGCCTTGTATTACATGTGGAATGTGTGCAGTTCAATGTGAGAATAAGGTACAAACAGTTGATATCATTGAGTCTCTTAGAGCGGCCTGTAAAGAAGCTGGTGTTCCGATGATTGATAAACACCAACTGGTCGATAGATTAGTAAAAGAACTAAATAATCCTTATGGCGGACAAGCAGCCGATCGATTTAAATGGGCAAAAGATGCGGGACTTGAAAAATACATAGATAAAAAAGATGCACAATATGCCTATTATGTGGGTTGTACCGCGAGCTATCGACAAACAAACATCGCAATTGCCACGTGTGAGATCTTCGATAAATTAGGGATTGATTTTACTCTTGTAGGTGATGAGGTATGCTGTGGGAGTCCATTCTTCAGGATTGGATCAGTAGATACCGCACAAGAGTTAATGCAGAAAAACCTTGATAATTTCAAACAATATGATGTAGTCTTTTTCTCATGTGCGGGATGTTATAGAACGTTCTTTGTAGATTATCCTAAATGGATGGGTGGAGAAGACCTTCCATTCATAACCAAACATGCGTTTGAGTTGATTTCAGAATTAATCTCAGTCCCTCAGAAGAAAAAAGAATATCCCGATACAATCGCTGAGTTAAAGAAGAAACTTGATAAAGATCCAAAGAATAGACGATTAAAAGCACATTTAGAAGCAATAGAGAGAGAGTATGAAAAGATCAAAGACTTAAAAGGCGAGATCAAATTTAAAGCTAACAAAGAACTTAAGGATAAGGTGGTAACATACCATGATCCTTGCCATACGGGCAGACATTTCTATCTTGATTTTGAACAAGAAATCATTCGAGAAAGCGATAATTTAATGTTTGATATACGCAAACTCGATGATAAAGTTGAGAAATGGTTTGAAAAGCCCCGTACGATTCTGCGAAAATTAGAAGAAGATGTGGGGATTAAATTTGAAGAGATGTACAGGATAAAGGAGAATTCAATGTGCTGTGGAGCCGGTGGAGGAGTAAGAGCAGGATATCCTGATTTCTCATTGCGAACCGCGAGTTTACGATGCGATGAGGCAAATGCTGTGAAGGCAGATATCTTAACGACTGAATGTCCTTTCTGTTGGCGTAATCTCTCAGATGCGAATGAATTATACGATCACGAGTTAGATGTGCTAGGTATTCTTGAAATGATTGACAAGTATGATCTACTTGAAGTTGTAGAGAAGCCGTCAAAAGAAATAATTGAACTGAACACTAAAAAGGACTAAGGCTTATAAGGTAAAGGAAAAACCATAAATTTTATTTTTTTATTTCTCATTTTTTTATAGATATTGTTTTGCTTTAATATTCATATAGTTCTATTTCAGCAAGAATTATCGAAATGCTAACTCTTTATATTTTTCTAGATATATTTGAAATAATTTATCCCATCCAAATTCGTCTCTAACTTTATTAGCATATTTATAATCAAATTTATTGCTTGCTATCTCTTCCAATTGTTTCTTAATAAGGGACTTCAAATTCTCAATAAAAGAAGGGATCTCTTCCGGCACTGGTTCGTCGATAGATTTCATTTCCGGTAAGGAAAGGAATTGAATTATATTACTCGGACCACATTTTTTAAATAACGTAGATTTAATTCCCGGCAAATCAGTAATTATTGCCCGACATCCAGAGGACAATGCTTCAAGTAAAACTTTCGGAAATCCATCATAAAAGCTAGGTAAAACAAAAAGCTCGCTCTCTCGTAAATAATTAGCAAGTTTTTCTTGGTCGAGTTGTCCTAAGAAAAAGATATTTTCTCCATTTTTTTTTCCCATTTTAATTATGTTTTCTTTTTGTTTTCCTTTACCAGAACCTATAATGTATAATTGGAGAGGTATTTCTATTTCTTTGGATACTTGTTTGAATGTTTTTATAAGTTCAGGTAATCCTTTTGAGTAGCTTAATTTCCCCACATATACTATTTTAAGAGGGGTATTCTTACCAACTATGTTCGTATGTCTTGGGGGTGAAAATATGCGTGTGTTAATAGCTTGTCCAATATGAAAGAATTTTTCCTTATGAGAAGAATTCCTAGGGAATTCATAAAGATCTTCTATTCGTTTTTGTTGGTTTTCATCAATTACAGCGATTGCATCAACATCTTGAATTGGTTTTTTTATAAATTCAGTGATGTGGGGGGATAAGACCATTTGTCTGAGTGCTGTATTATGCGAAGTTGCGAGGAGAGGAATATTTGGGAATAGTACTCTACATAAGGCAGTTATTAACCACAGATGATGAGAATGAATCAAATTAGGTTCAAATTTAAAAATAGCTGCTTTTAAATGTTTACTAAAGCCCTCTAAATAGTGTTCGAGCATTTCTTCATTAAAAGTTGAAAACTTTGTTGATTCATAAGGCATCTCATCTGACATGCCAGCAACAATAAAAGGAATATCTGTTTCAATCTGAGGATTTTTTGGATTTAAAAAAGTTACGGGAAATATATTTGAAGCATTTATCAGATTATCCATTGGATTTGGCTCACCAGCAGGTTGTCCAAGGATTATACATTGATCTAATTTATTTTCAATTGTTTTTTGAATGAGATTAACTAAATTTATACCAGAACCTGTGAAATAGGGGCGTTGACATAATACTCGCAATATTTTAAGTTCAGTAATTTTTTCATCAAATGTGATTTTATCTTTTTGTGCAGAATATGAGAGTAATTTCTTGGAATATGGTCCTAGTTTATCTTTGTTCATGTGTTTTGTTTTAGAAATACTAATCACTTTTCTTATTTTGATCGGTTTTGTTAGATTCAAGAAGGTTTTTTGTGTGTATATATAATACAAGAGATTATTTTTTCTTTTTTATAAAATTTTCAAAGATCTAGTAAAAGAAGTAAAAGTTTTATTTGAATAACTCAAATGTTTAATTATGAATAGTTTTGAAAGAATGTGGATAGCTTTAAATTTAGAAAAACCGGATCGAATGCCAACACATACGATAAACTTGGATGGGAATGTTGCGGATAAAATATTGGGTGCTCCAGAAAGTAATGCATTTGATGTTTTTGATGAGATGGAAGAAAAGTTCCCAGATACCTGGGCAGATAAAATAAATTCCATTCTGAATGATATTCAAATTACATTTTTCGCAAAAACGATTAGAGCAGGTCATAAAATAGGCTTTGACGGAGTAGGAGTACAATATATCCCTTTCATTTTAGAAAGTAAAGAAGAAATGACTGACATTTTTGGGAAAAGACATAAAGTTCGAAATATTGATGGGAATCCTTATCCAGATTATTATGGAGGATACATAAAAGATCGTGAAGCTTGGGAAGCGTATCCAAAGCCAGATTTAAAAGAAGAATATAAAAAAGCAAAAAAGTTTTGGAAAGGAATCAAGAGAAAATGTCGAGATATTGAAGATGAAATCTGTATTGTTGCTCAAAATGCGTTAACATCAGTATTTCCTCCCGTGTGGCAAGGGATGGGGATGGCAAACTTTGCGCGAGCACTTAAAAATGATCCAAAGCTAATCGAAGAGCGATTTAGATTTACCACTGATTACACTCTCACTACATTTAGAGCATATAAAGATTGTGGAGCGAAAATATTTTTGGAAGGTGGAGATTTAGCTCATAGTCATGGACCTATGATTAATCCGAAGGATTTTAATAAATATTTATTACCAAGATACCAAGAGGTCGCTGATCAATTGCATGAATGGGGATGTAAATATATATTGCACACAGATGGAGATGTGACAACTCTTTTAGATTTCATTGTTGAATCTGGTTTTGATGGTCTGCAATGCTTAGAACCACCCTGGGTTGATCCTTATATGGTCAAAAAGAAGGTTGGAGATAAACTCTGCTTATCTGGAAATATCGATACCCGACATGTGTTAGTAAAAGCAGAGAGAAGTGAAGTGGAAGAAGCCACGAAGGATGCAATCAACGCTTTAGGTCCTGGTGGTGGAGGAATGATTTCTCCAGCGAATTTTCATCCGGAAATGTCTGTGAAACGGCTTAAATGGATGATTGAGACTGCCAAAAAGTATGGTAAATATCCGTTAAGCCTATAAAATGAACATTTATAATTTAAATATTTTTTATTCTTTTTAAAATTGAAAATAGGAATTTCTAACCTTAAAATGTATCTTTCTCTTTATTCTTTATAATAAATTATTAATTCAAATTTTTTATAAAATTTACAATAATTCTAATCTATAAAAGAAATATATTTAAATGAAAAAATATCCTTTCCCATAATATAGAGTTCCAATCAATAAGTAGGCGAATTTGAACTAATGAAAAAATTAATCCCAAGTCTATTATTTGTAGTTCTTTGTTTTTCATTAGTTTATTCCATCGCATTTGTTAATGCATCTGATGGAGAAGAAGAATTTAGTTTTACTACTTCTCTTGAAATGAAGGAAAATTATGATGAGAGGGGATCGGAATACAATCAGAATGAAATTAATATAAATCTTCTTTCAAGTTTATCGATAATTCAAGATTTACAAATAAATTTTACAGATATTAAATATCCCATTAGAAATATCACCACTATTGAAGATTATACTCCCGATTCAAATACTAAACAAATTAATAAAGTAAATCATGGATATGCAGTCCAAATAAATCTTAATAAAACAACTACGATTTATGGAGTGCATATTTATATAAAAAATGACAATCCTACTGATCCCTCTCCAAGACCAGTATATGTAATGATAAAAGGTTTTAATCCTAATGGTAATAAACCAAACGAAACTACTTATGGAGAATCTATTTTACTCAATAAATCAGATTCAAGTGATCCTGGGTGGTACATTCAAGAATTTCCATCACCAATTATATTATCGGAAGGTAATTACTTTTTAGTATTAGATGGAACTGCAATTGAAGAATGGCCTCAAACTCGAATTGATTGGTATTTAAATGATGTTAATCCATCTCATCCGGATTTATATACCTCTCAATTAAATTCAAGTGGATGGTTCGATGGGGAACTAAGTAACCCATTTCTTTATAAACTTATTTATAAATCAGAAAAAATAGCATTTCCTGAAGAAATAAATATGACTGCCGAGATCAACACAAATAATTATAAAATTATAAATGGAACACAAAAAGGGGATGGGATACTTGAGAAAAAGAATATAAATCTGGAAGAAAATGGAGAAATTTTAACAATTAATATTAATAATGAGATAAGCGAAAATCTGACTTTTGATTTTAGTTATAAACTTAACGTTTTTGCAGATTCAGCCTTAGAAGCAAACGGAATTGTGCGGCCAAATCAAAATGTTTTATGGACTCTAAATCCATTTATTACGAGAAAATCTGAAAACATGACAATAAAATTTAATTATGCTTCAACTTGGACTAATCTTACTGTCTATAAAAATGGTTTAAATGTCTCATCAGATGTTATTTTTAACCCTGAGGAGAATTATATATTTATTCCTAATGATACAATAGAGGATGGAGCAGATTGGGAGATTACGGCAAATTCCCCAAAATTTGATATTGGGTTGAAAACTCCTAAATTAGAATTTAAACCAGGTCAAGAACTTAGGTTTGAACTAAATGCACCCATTCTTGAAGGGAATTATACGTTTATCCTATTTGATTCATTCGGTCTAGAAGTTTATAGAATTGTAAAAACAATTCCTCCGGATAACAATATTTTTTCTTATCAAATTCCAGAAAATATGGATGAGGGTAATTTTACGGCATATGTTTTTTGGAATAGTGATACTGATGCCGGAGTAGCAACACAAGAATTCAAGGTAGTGGTAGCTACAGGATTAGTAGATTCAAACTTCTTTCTTCCTATTATTATCGGAGTGGTTATAGGAGGCGGATCTATCATAGGATTTTCTTCTGTGGTAGTAATTAAAAAATATAATAAAAGTAAGAAAAAGGAATTAGAGGATTTTTTAAAAGAATGCTCAGAACTTTTAAATATTAAATCGATAATTGTGACTGAAAAATCCTCGGGAATTGCCTTATATTCTAAATCATTTGGAGGGAAAAAACTTGATGGAACACTTTTATCGGGCTTTTTCCAAGCGATTCGCAATTTTGGAGAAGAAGCTTTAGAGGAATTTAAGAATTCTCGCACAGTTAAATTAGATTATAAAGAATATGTAGTTTTAATGAATGATTTTGTGAATGTTCGTGTAATAGTAGTAATGAAAGAGCAACCCTCTACAAATTTTCAATATACTTTGGATGATTTAACCTATGATATTTATATCAATTATGGACCAAAAATAGATAAATTTCAAGGAGATCTTAAAGAGTTCGTTGGTATTGAAAAAATAATTGAAAAAAATATTAATATTGATCTTCTTTATCCATTCAGACTCAATCTTAAACCTAAAATGAAAGTAAAATTAGATGATGATGAGAAAAAAATTATTCAAAGAGCCCAGAATTTAATGAGAGATAATAATATGGATTATTTTTATTCAATATATTTATTACCAGAAAATGATTGTGAACCGGAAGATTTTGAAACAATTAAAACTCTTATTGAAAAAGATATCTTTCACCCAATAAAAGATCGATCTAAAAGAGACAAAATAAACCCTTTACCTGCTATATAGACGCATGATATATGCTATTTTGTTAAATCATATATCCCATTGCATATTATAATTCAAGTTAATATTAAAGTTCAAATATTAATTAATCTGGAAAGATTTATAGATTTGCTGTTAAGAAACTAAATCTATATATAAACCCATGAATAGATTCTTAAATTTAATTATCTTTTTTATAAAAAAATAACGTAAAGTATGAATGATTTGTATGATTAAACCCTTTAAATTTGCAAGTATCCCACGAATAATTTTTGGGGCCGGAAAATTAACAGAATTATATGAGATTATCCCAGAATTTGGAAATAATGTATTATTTGTAATTGGAGGAAAATCTCTAAAGCAATCTGGCACATGGAATGAAATTGTGGAAAATATGAATAAGAAAAAGTACAATTTCTCTCAAGTATCTATCAGAGAAGAGCCTTCTCCTTCTAGAATTGATGAAATCGCAACAGAATATCGAACTAAGGATTTAGATGTTATAATCGGGATAGGTGGAGGAAGTGTTACCGATGCTGGAAAAGCTATCTCTGCGATGATCCCACACCAAGACTCAATAATAAATTATTTAGAAGGAGTTGGGACAAAGAAACCTGATGGAAGTAAAATCCCATACATTGCAATTCCAACAACTTCAGGGACAGGAAGCGAGGCAACAAAGAATGCTGTAATTAGTAAAGTTGGAGAGGATGGATTTAAAAAATCCCTCCGACATGATAATTATATTCCAAATATTGCTATAATTGATCCAGAATTAATCCTTTCTTGCCCACCCTCCATCACAGCAGCATGTGGTATGGATGCATTTACTCAATTACTTGAAGCTTATGTTTCAACTAACGCAAGTCCGATGACGGATTCATTAGCATATAGTGGATTACGCTATATGAAAGATAATATTATTCCGGCATGTAATATTGGTTCTAATGATATTAAAGTTCGAATAGCAATGGCATATGGTTCATTAATGTCTGGAATTTGTCTTGCAAATGCAGGTTTAGGAATAATCCATGGTCTTGCATCACCAATAGGAGGATTTTTTAAAATCCCTCACGGAGTGGTTTGTGGAACTCTTCTAGCAGAAGCAACTAAATTAAATATTGAGAAGTTAAAAGAAAAAGGTCCTGAAGGACGCCCTGCACTTAAGAAACATGCAGAGGTTGGGGCTTTAATAGCTGGGAAAGAAAGTTTTAAGGAGGGAAAAATGTATAAATATTTAAATATCTTAGTAAAAACTCTCGAAAAATGGACAGAGAATTTAGAAATCGACAAATTAGGTAAGTATGGAATTTCTGAAGATGATTTTGATAAAATTATTCAAAAATCAGGATTAAAGAATAATCCAGTTAGGTTATCTAAAGATGATATTCGCCAAATTTTAAAAAATAGGCTATAAATATAACCCTTATTGTTAAAGTTCTATTTAACTTCTGAATTCACTAATGAGACTGCTTTTTCCACTCTACTTTTAATTTCATCAAAATTCTTCGAAGAGATCAAATCCTTTTTGACTAACCAGCTCCCTCCACAAGAAAATACATTTTCGAGTTTAAGATATTCGATTAAAGTTTCATTTCCTACGCCTCCAGTAGGCATAAATTTCACATGTGGATATGGTCCCGAAAATGTTTTTAGCATATTTATTCCACCCGATAGATTAGCGGGAAAAAACTTAAAATGATTTAATCCTCTTTCAATGCCCCACTCTATAAAGGAAGGGGAATTTATTCCTGGGCAAATAACAATATCTTTCTTGATACAATAATCAACCACCGTGGGATTGAACCCAGGAGTTACAATGAATTCAACTCCAGCTTTTATTGCATCTTTTATTTGTTCAATAGTTAAAATTGTTCCAGCTCCAACTAATAGATTAGGAAATTCCTTTCTTAATCTTAAAATAGAATCTGCGGCTGCTTTTGTTCGGAAAGTAATTTCTACGATTGGAAGACCGGCATCCATGAGAGTTTTTCCGAGTGGAATCGAATTTTCCGAATCCTCAATAACTGCCACAGGTACAATTTTTAATTCTGTAATTTTTTTGATAATATTCATTTTTCATAGAGATTATTTTAAAAATTTTTTTTAGTTTTTAAAGAAAAGATTTTAGACAATTAGAAGTAATATGATTAATATAATTTATAAAAGGAAGGCATATAATATTTACATTTTGAAGGGTTCAGATTTTCAGATTCTTTAGGATATTTTTGAACGATTTTACAAGAAGATTTCAATGCATAATCATTTTTTTGAGATCCTTCTGAATCTTCATCTAAGATTTTATCAATGTTTTGGATCATCTTCTCACTATTTTCTATACACGCTCCACAAGAAGAGTTTTTTATAAAATGTGCACAAGTAAAACATTGAAGTTCATTCTGAGACATATTTTTATATTTATTAATCGAAATTTAAAATTTATAGTTTTTATCTATAAATATCAAAAGTAATTACAAATTGATAAATTTCAATGAGAGAATTTCAAATCAGAATTAAAAGATTAAGAAAGCTATAAAAAAATTTTAATAGAGTTTCATAGGAATTCAATCAGAATATAATTTGTAGAAATATAAAATATTATAATTAAAAAATCAAGTTTAGTTTCGAATAAAATAGAGAAATTTTTAAAATATATAATATTTCAAGATATTAAATAAACTGAATGGATTTATAATCATGAAAATACTTGTAAACATCAATAAGAGCAGCATAATGCATTCAAATTGGGCGCTCTTAAAATCCTTAAGTTTATTGTTATATCTCTTAAACTTGTTTTTATTATTATTATAAAAAACCTTCGGATGTTCTGTAAGGATAAAAAGTTCTAATTCCTATGAACAAAAGAAGGTGATAAATATAAATTAATCACAAATAGGTAAATTAAAGTGACAGAAAAGGAAAATGAAGTAAATGTTTCGATGATGATGGGAAAATTGAAGAAAAATCTAAATCTTCCTAAGAAAGCGTATTTCTTTGATACCACTCTTCGCGATGGAGAGCAAACTCCCGGAATTAGTTTTACTCATGAAGAAAAGCTTTCTATTGCTCAAGCTCTCGATAAATTAGGGATAGATGTTATTGAAGCTGGCTTTCCTGTTATTTCTGAAGGAGATTTTGCAGCTTGTAAAGATATTGCAAAATTAGGATTGAATTCTGAGGTGATTGGTCTAGCTCGCTTGAAAAAATTAGATATTGATAAAGTAATTGACGCAGATATGGATAGCATCCATGTATTTATTGCCACTTCAGACCTTCATATGGATAAAAAATTGAATATGACACGACAAGAAGTCTTGGATAGTATTGAAAACTATGTTACCTACTCGAAAGAACATTTTGATACTGTGCTATTTTCTGCTGAAGATGCTACGCGATCTGATTTAGATTTCTTGATAAAAGCGAATCAAATTGCTGTTGAGAATGGAGCAACTCGTATTAATATCCCAGACACAGTTGGAACCATAAGCCCATACGCGTTTGGATACATTGTAAGAAAAAATTATAACGTATTACCAAAAAATGTACGAATTGCTGTACACTGTCATAATGATTTTGGGCTTGCAGTTGCTAATACAATAGCTGGATTCGAAAATGGTGCTTCAGAAGCACAAATAACGATTATGGGATTAGGGGAACGCGCAGGAAATGCTTCATTTGAAGAGACAGCAATGTCTTTGTGTGCTTTATATCAAATTCCAATGAATATAAATTCCAGATTAATTTTCCCAACTGCTAAGCTGGTTGAAAGTTACTGTGGAGGAAAAATTAGAATAGGAAGATTAAAACCATTGATCGGTCAGAATGCATTCGCACACGAATCTGGAATCCATGCACATGCTATGATACAAGATGCCAGAGCATACGAGCCAATTACACCTGAATTGATAGGAATTAAACGAACGGACGATGTTGAGCAAATTATAAAAAATTCGATTAGATTGGGAAAACATTCAGGAGGGCATGCGCTCAAAGCAAAATTAAAAGATTTAGTTATTCAAACTACTGGAGATCAGTTTAAAAAAATCTTCGAGCATGTGAAAAGTTTTGGAGATAAGGGGCATGAAGTTCAAGAAGAGGATTTTTTAGCAATTGTAAAAGATGTGATGGGGGAATTACCGAAAAAGGAGCAATTTGTAATTCTGGATGAACTTACTGTTTTAACAGGATCTGTTACCCCCACTTCTACTGTTCGTTTGAAAATACGAAATAATGGAAATTTCATAACTCGCACAGCGTCTTCTATTGGAGTTGGTCCAGTAGACGCTTCTATGAAAGCGATCGTAAAATGTTTCCAACCAATGAATAAAGTTCAGCTTTTAGATTATAATATTGACGCGGTCACCGGAGGAACTGAGGCTCTCGGACATGTTTCCATAGAATTAATGGATTTAGAAACAAATTATATAGTGAGCTCAAATGCGACTCATGAGGATATTGTTATGAGTTCAGTTTTGGCACTTCTTAAAGGATTGAACAAACTCGTGAAAGAGAAGAATAAATAATTTTATTGATTAATAATTATTTTTTTGAGAGTTTTTAAATAATATTTCAAATATTGGGCTATAAAAGATATTAATTAAATATAAATCACATTTCTATTAAGAAAAAGGTAAATGAAAAAAATGTTTGGTAAAAAGGAAGAACCATTAGAAATAGATCGTGAAACCTGGGAAAGATTAAGAGAATTTAGGAAAACGGGATTTAAAGAAAAATATAAAGAAGTAGAAAATTATTCTGAATTATAGTTAGAATTTTTAATACCCCTCAGAAAATTTGGGTTATTTTTTCTTAGATTCTCTAACTTAATATATTTGTAATTAATACTTTTCCTCAATAATTCTACATAAAATTATAATAAGAATCTCATAGAAATTTTTTTAAGCTTTTTTTGAGGATTTTATGTTTAAATCCATAACATGGTTTTTAACAGTTATATAGATAAAAAACATCCAGATTATTAATCCAATATGTAATACATCATTTTCAGAGAACCAAATCCCTCCATCCCATAGGATTTCAGTTATCCCTAGTAGATAATACAAGAAATAGATTCCTATAATAAAAATCAAAGAGATCCATATTATGATCAGATTCCGTTCCATTCGATTTCTTTTTGAATAATATCTCCAAATACTCCAAACTAAAAAGAAACCAATATTTGGACTTAAAAAGAGCACCATTAATTCAAACGAAATCAAAAACCTTACAGGGATAAAAGCACCACTTAAAATTATAGTGCTATATGTGAGGAAGTGACCTATAATATATATCAAAAATAGTTTTCGATATTTATTATTAACACTGGAGTGTAATTGGGCAATAAACATAGCATCAACACTTCCTACCGAAAGAATAAGATATATTATTTCATACCAGCTTGTCCAAATACATAAGCTATTACCAGCACATTTAATTTCATAACTAAATGCTTGATAACTCGTACCGGCAAATAAAGCTCCTAAACCCCATAAAATTAATGCAATACTCCACCAAAAGTGCGTAATCTGTTTTTTTCTGTCGAAAGACAGAATTATCCCAATAATAAGGGTTTGAAATCCAAGAAAATATACAATTAATGAAGAAGTTGGTTGAACTAAAGTTATTGAAATTCCAAATAAATTAATGGTTAAACAAGGCTGAACTTGACACCATTGCTCTGGTGTTATTAAAGGTTCATATAGTAACTCTTGGAGGTGAACTCCAAATATTAAGCCCCAAATTATTAAAAAAGTGAGAAACCCCAAGAGAGCGAAGAAAATTCTAAGTTTTTGATTTCGATCCGTCATTATTTTTATAATTTTTTGAATTAGATTTTAAGTGTTAAAATTCACTGTAAAAAATCTTCTATTAAATCATACACTTCTTCAAGAATCTCTAAATCTGGCAAAAATGTTAATCTGAAATGTCCCTTACCATATGACCCAAATCCAGATCCATATACACCACATACTCCTGTTTCTTTTAATAAATCTATTACGAATTCTTTATCGTTCTTCCATTTTTTAAATTCACCTAATTGAATTTTAGGGAATAAATAAAAGGTTCCATCCGCATTAATGCAATTTAAACCTTCGATTTGTCGAAGACGTTTATAGGAATAGTCTCTCCTTCTTTTAAGATTGCTTACCATTGTTTCTGTATGGGGACCAGGATTCTTAAGTGCTTCAATAGCAGCATATTGTGCTATCGAATTTGCACAAAGCCTTGCTCTAGCCATTTTCTCGATTCCTGCTTTTAATTCCTGTAATTGTGCTGTTGGATCAAAAAAATACATATACCCCAATCTCCAACCTGTTGCTAAATGCGCCTTAGAAAATCCATTTAATCCAATTATGGGAACATCCTTACTAAGGGTTGCAGGGCAATTGTATTGTTTTTCGAAAACGATTTGATCATAAATTTCATCAGAAATTACAGGAAGATTATATTCTCCAGCTATATTAATAATTTCTTTAACCTTCTTGATATCATATAGAACACCAGTAGGATTATTGGGAGAACTTATTAAAATAGCGGTAGTTTTACTAGTAATTTTATTTCTTAAATCATCGATGTCAGGTTCCCAGTCATTCTCTTCATCTAATTGATATTCAATTGGATTTCCATCGAAAAATTTTGCATAATTTATATAGATGGGATAAGCTGGTCCTGGTATCAATATTTCATTTTTATTTTCCAGCAATCCAGCTAAAAGAAAGAATATTCCCTCTGTTACCCCGCTTGTAATTAAAATATCATCTGGTTTAATATCAATATCATTTTTCGATTTTTCATAGCGACAGACTTCCTCTCTTAATTCTGGGACTCCTAAAGAATCAACGTAAAAGTTTTGACCCGCAAATGTAACATCTGATAAGGCTTGTGATATATAATGAGGGGTCTTAAAGTCGTAAATTACTGGATCACCAATATTCAAATGATATATTTTCTTTCCAGTTTTTTTTACTTCATTAGCAACAACAGTAATATCACGTATAGCGTATTCCAAATCTTGTAGGCGCCTTGAAACCATTTTATCCACGAAACGTATATAATAAGATAATTATTGGATAAAAAAATATTTTAAAACTAAATAAGCTTATTATTAAGGAAAGAGTTTTGAGAGAATCTTATTAAATCTTGGTCACTTCTTTTATAGTTTTTGACCCGATATTGATTTCTGAAGTTTTTTTATACTGTATTATAGAAAATTTCTCGCTATAATTAGAAAGAAACAATTATATAGTTCGAGAAAAAATATAGAAATAATAAATAAATATTGGTGAGAAAAAATGGCGAAAGTAAATGGTGCACAATTAATAGTTCGTGCTTTAAGTAATCAAGGTGTTAAAGTAATTTTTACATTATGTGGAGATAATGATTTAATCTACAATTATTGCCAAGATAAAGAATGTACTGAAACAGGGATTGATTTAATAGACTTCAGACATGAACAAGCCACTGGTCATGCTGCTATGGGATATTATTTAGCTACGGGAGATGTTGGTGTATGTTCTACGCAATCTGGACCTGGTATTACAGATCTATTCCCCGCAATTCCTATAGCATGGGACTCTAGTATACCATTAGTTGCTATTTGTACTACAACGGCTATGATGGAATTTGAAAAATTAGCTATGAATGAGATAGATGTCGCTCCAGCGTTTCGATCGATAACAAAATGGACGGGATATTGTTATGAAACTTGCAGGTTACCAGAATATGTAAATATGGCATTCAGAATAGCTACTACTGGAAGACCAGGGCCAGTTCTCCTTTTAGTCCCATTTGATGTTATAATAAAAGAAACGGACGATAAACTAGATATTGTAAAACAAGCTTTTAGACCCAAAAAAATGTTGAGGGCAATGCACGCTCCTTATGGAAATCAAAAGATGATTGAAAAAGCAATTAACTTACTTTTAAACGCTGAAAGTCCCTTAATTATCGCAGGATCAGGTGCGGGTTTTTCTAATTGCAAACAAGAATTAGTTGAATTTGCAGAATTGACTAAAATTCCTGTAGGTGTTTGGGGTTTCGGGCTAGGGGCATTTCCACCTGAGCATCCCTTATATTTTGGATTAGCAAATCCTCTTGATGGACCAGGAACAGCATTACTTCAAAAGGTAGATGTCGCCTTATTATTAGGTGCAAGAATAACGGCTATGTTTAACTTTGGTTATATGCCTTGCTTTTCAGATAGAGCAAAATTAATTCAAGTTGATATAGAAGCTGAAGAAATTGGACGGAACCGCGGAATTGATGTTCCTATAGTCGGAGATGTTAAAAATGTTGTGACCCAAATGGTCGAGCAAGCGAAATCGGTTACTGAAGGCCAAAGAAGTGAAACTGACTGGAACCAGATCATAAGAGAAGAATTAGAGAAATTCTATAAGAGAATTGAAAAAGATGGATCCTCTGATAAAGTTCCAATAATGCCTCAAAGACTTGTGAAGGAAATTTCTGAATTTATGCCAAAAGATGGATATATTATTTTGGATGGTGGAGATACAACAGTGTGGGGGTTAACGATGTTAAAATCTTATTTCCCAAGATCTGTTTATTTTTCCGGCGGTTTAGGAATACAACATCTTGGTGGGGGAATTCCTGCTGCTATAGCTACGAAATATGCCCATCCAGAAAAGAAAGTCTTGGTATTAACTGGCGATGGGTCCTTTCTTTTTAACGGAAAAGAGCTTGATACAGCTAGAAGATATGATCTTCCTTTTGTAGTTGTTATCTCAAATGATAGACTTTGGGGTATGGTCGCAAGGGGTCAGAAGATTGCTCATGGTCGAAAATACTTTGGACTAGGCTCATCGTTAAGCGATGAAACCAGATATGATAAATATGCAGAGGCGTTCAATTGCTATGGAGAACTAATTAAGGACCCCAACGAGATTAAATCTGCACTGGAAAGAGCCTTCAATGCTAAAATCCCTGCTGTTTTAGATGTCCGTGTTAATCCAAAAGTAAATACAGTTATGGATTATTTAGCTGGCGGTTCATATAATCCTGATAATTGGAAACGGGAAGTTAAGGAGGAGAAGGATGAAATTACATTAGAAATTTCAAAATAATACCCTTTTTTTTTAATTTTAAATAATTCAAATATTAGTAAATATTAGTGGAGAGAATTACGATTGATTAAATTGTAGAAAGGATTGAGTTGAATATAATATTATATTCTCTCTGGATAAAGAGGAACTTTTTAACTTTAATTTATGAGTTTTTTATTAGATGTATAGTTTATCAATTCGAATTTTTAATTTCTTTTCTTTTAAACTTGAAATACTCAAAAAAGAAGCATTAGGAATTTCTAAAGCTTTAGAATTGAGAGGGGTGGTACTGATCATAACTCTATTTGCCCCCTTTTGTATGAATAAGGTTGTATGTCGTCCATTAAAAGTATTTTTTTGATATTTGATTATGTAACATTCTTTTGAGTTGAAAAGAAAAGCATTTGCGGCACTATTTACATGGATCTTTTTTAATGTTGTCTCTATTGCGTCTTTTATATTATTCTGATTTATAATATTGTCCAATAACGTACAAAGATATCTTCTTGTATCTAAATCAGTATTTTCTTTGATTTTTTGAAGATATAATCGGTTTAAAGGAGGAAAGGACTTCATCTTAATTGTTCCATTATGAACAATACAGAATCTATCTCCTAGGCATATTGGATGAACGTTTTCGAGTCTCTTTTCCCCAAAAATCGTTTTTCTTGCGTGAATTAGAAGAAATCGCGTTTTTATATTTGCCAAATCTTGCCATTTGCAATTATAAATCGGTTCTAAAGTCCTTCTTATTACTAAATTATTAGAATTATTGGGAATATATGCTAATCCCCATCCGGCTCCATGATGACCCACTACATCATATTTTTTTAGATAATCCCAATGGCATGATTGAATGAATTTTTTTAAGGATTCAATAGAAATGCAGATAGGTTGACTGGAGTAATTAATGAGCATTCGGCACATATTTCTAGTAAATTCAAATTATTTAATCTTACTCAAATCAATTCCTTTTGTTTCTTTTATATATTTATAGATTATTGGAAGATTGATCAATAAAAGCAAGCTAAGAATGATAAAAGATATTTCTAAACTGAAGAAAAAAGTAATAAACCCATTCAGGATCAATCCAAGAGTAATTCCAAAGGCACTTAATAACGATTTCAATCCGCTTCCGGTACCTCGTACGTCTGTAGGAACAATTTCAACTACAACTAGCCTTATAGCGACTCCGATACCCCAATATGAAACATTAGCAAGAGCAGCACCAATAGCAACAGGTATTATAGCCAAGGTTTCTAATCTGCTTCCAATTATAACGGTAAATATTGAGATGATAAATAAAATGGAATAAAGATAAAATAACGGTTTTCTCCCTACCTTATCAGCGAAAACACCTGTAAAAATATACCCAAGAATAACTGCAAAACTCATCACTAAGACGATAATATTAATATCTCCCTCACTTAAGTTTGGGCTTCTATTAATGTATTCTTCTCCTAATGAAACAAAAATATAATTAAATCCCACTAGAATAGTGATTATCATTAAGGCAATGAATTGTTTTTTTCTTTCAGAAGAAAAAATAGTTTTTAAATTGTTTTTTAAAATATTGGTTTGAAGTGAAACTTCTTCAATTTTATATTCTTCATATTTTGAGGTTTCTTTAAATGTAAAAAAGATAATTATGCTTAATGGTATCCCCAAGATAGCTGAAAAAAGAGGCATACCTCGCCAATTTGAGGATGTATCAGAAATAAAAATAGATCTAAATACGGGCAATAATATTGAACCCGTGACACCTCCAATTAATACTAAATTGGTCAATCTACCACGTTTATCTGCGGGGCTCTCTTCATTAATATAAATTACCCAAATATCGGAGCTAAAAAAAAGATATAAAAGAAATAAATATATCGTATAATCGAAAATACTTGTTGAGAAAATTGTTAGGAGGGAAAATAGACCCATTCCGAGCACTGTGGTTGCTAATAAAATTTTTCTTCCGAATCTATCAGCTAGCAATTGATTAAAGAAAACAAAATACATTCCTATAGAAGCTATTGCTATGCAGATGGAGTAAATACCCGCTCCAGCGTCTTCAGAGAATCCTGATAGAAACTCCTCAATTATTTTTGATGGAATAACATTTGGAAAGTTAGTAGTATAAGTGTCTAATATTTCTACAAACATTAGGACAATTATCAAATATATAAGGTAAGTTTTTGAGCGTGAGAAATTCCTCTTATTATTTTTATTCATATATACTTATTTTTTCTAAAAATATTTAAGATTTATATTTAGCTTAAAATTGAAAAAAACTTATTTAATCTTTAATAAAATATTAACAATATAGAAAGCAATTTTAAATAGATTTTATTTTTTCATTAATTAAAGACAATTTCGTTTTGCTCTATATCTGTGATTTCATAAATTCTTGCCGCAAGTGTTTGAGGATCCACAGTATTTCTATTCATCAAGTACTTTTCAAAATTATAATGATTATATAATTGTTTCTGAATCCAATCTTCTATACTATGTTTATATTGCATATTAAGATATTCAGAAAATTTTTCTTGAATTATTGCTGCTTCAAAACCGATTGGGTTGTATTGAAATGCATATTTATTCTGATCTTCATAATATAATTTTTCATCCAAATATAGCATTGAACTACGCAATTTTTTCTTAAAATTATTATTATTCCATATTTTTAAGTTTTGATCCAAATCAAATAACTTAGCAATACCTAATAAAGTAAAGGACAAATAACCCTCAGAAATTTTTCTGAAATGATCTTTTAAAAGTGTTTTAGCAGCGATTGATTTGATATAATTCCGTGATATCTTTTTTATATCTAAATTTTTGCTTCTTATTAGCATTCTTATAAATTTATCAAATTTTATTAAAGAATCCAAATTTTTGAAGAATTTACTTGAACTATTTAATATTTCTTTGGAGTTTCTTAATTGTGTAAATTTATAGGCCATAAGTGAGAACCATAATTGTTGATTAAAGGTGGTGTGAATATCTAAAATTTTTCCATCAATTCCCAAAGTATGCCACAAATTATATTCATAATTAAACTTATGTTTTGAAATAACGTCTTCAACAATATCCAAATATAATTCATCGTTTAGCACTTCATATGCCTTAATAAGCGATTCAATAATCCATGCTTGCCCAATTAGTCCATTTCCATTTATAGCAGGATCATCAGATTCTCTACATTTGAAAGAAAAATTGAATGGTCTATTATTCTTTCGAATAACATAATCATAACCTCTTTTCGCATTGGATTTGAATTTAGACTCATTAGTACGCCTATATGCCTCGAGGAGTAGAATTCCATAATGTGCTGTGACACGGAGGGGAGTATCTTTATTATTCCACGGTCCATTTTTTCCTGGAGGAAAAGA
Source organism: Promethearchaeia archaeon (assembly GCA_046497275.1). Classification (GTDB taxonomy): domain Archaea; phylum Asgardarchaeota; class Lokiarchaeia; order Sigyniarchaeales; family SOKP01; genus TEKIR-8. Next base: position 40,204 of record JAWOFX010000061.1, read on the forward strand.
TCCATTATCATTCTGAATATTGATTGCGGTTAAAGCTGAATTTAGAATTAAGTCATTCAAATTTATTTTTTTTCTAGATTCAATCATGTTGCTCTCACTTAAAATTTTTCAAGATGGATAATGTCATTAGAATTCTTTCTACCGGGGGCTTTTGGTTTACTTGTTGGATTTTTACCTATTGCGATAACACTAATAATTTTTAATTCATCTGGAAGATTAATTACTTTTCGGAGTATAGCCCTTTTATTATCCGAGACCTCCATTTTTCCAAAATTAACCCAACAAGCTCCATATCCTAAGGATTCAGCAGCTAGTAAGAGATTTTGTATAGCGGCTCCAGCATCTAAATACGGGGTATAATTAATTTCCTTACCATTATATGTTTCCATATTTATAAGAGCTAAAACACAGCTAGGAGCATTTATTAAAAATTTTTGATTTCTTAGTTCAGAAATTAGTTTAATTGTTTCTTTATCATTCACTAATACAAAGTGCCAAGGTTGTCTATTGCATGAAGAGGGTGCCCATTTTGCCATATTAACAATTTTTTCAAAATCATTTTTATTCAACTCACTACCTTCCCACGATCTTACACTCCTTCTTTCTTTAATGATACTTTGAAGATTGTCTTTTGTTTGGTTAGATATTTCTTTGGGTTTCTTTTCGCGTTGTTTTCCATATAATATTGACTCACACCATTCAATTTCATCTTTAGAAAGTAATTTTCTTTTTTTAGCTTCAGAAAAGTATTTTCGACCAAGTACCATAAATAATGGGTCAGATTTGTCTTGATCAATTCTACTCTTTTCGACGGTATGAACATAAAAGCGTAGCATTGCTTCTAACTTACTATTCTTAATTCTCTTTGGATTCTTATAAAATGCAAGAAATAAGTATTTTATAGCCTTAATAGTTTTTCTTATCATTTATATTAGATACTCACAAATCTTATTTTAAAATGAATTTAAGATTATTTTAAAACTTTTGCTATCCTTAAATTCATAATTGAATACAAAATTCTATTCTGTTATTGTATAATATTCATATATATTCTCCTAATTGATTGCCCACCATTTAGATGGAAGTAAAACAGTTTTATGGAGAGGAACCTTTTAGATTAAAAAAGAATTTTTAATTTGTTTTTATAATCATTATGAAACAGGTGAAAATTATAATCTTATTTTTCTAGTTTTATACATTAAAATAAATTCAATATAAAAGTGAAAAAACTTTTATAACCATTAAGAAAATATTATCAATATAGAATGCAATTAATAATACTTAATTCAAGATTTTTAGAAAAGTCTCTTTATTTAAAATTTAAAATTAAGGAATAATAAAATTTTGATTCAGTTCAAATTATTCGGGTGTGCAACAAATTAATAAAAAAAAGTATGGGACAGATTACGAGAAAGAGATTCTTGAATATTTGATGAATAATCCAAGCGGTTTAACTAAAACCGATATTGCTAATGGGACGGGGTTTTCGAGAAATACGGTATCAAAATATATCTCTATTTTAGAAAAGAAAGAAGAAGTCTATAAGAAGAAGGTTGGAGCTTACAATTTGTATTTTAGTACAAAACAAGCGTTTTTTCCCAAAAGAATTGCGCTTTCTTATTATAAAGCAATAATCGCGGGGATAAAAAATCATTATCCTTCTGAAGAGGATTTATTAAAACAAATCGGTAGAGAAAGTCTAAAATATATAGATTTTGAACAAAGTGAGAAATCTAAGAAGCAGTTAAAAGGAATAAGGGGAAATCCAATTATAAAACTCTATTTTGAGGTATTCAGAAAATTTTATCCATCGTTTGATTTATTGCAACCAAATATTAAAATATCTGAACCAGAAATTCAGAACTCAGGTAAAAAAGCTGTTTATCGATTTACCAATTCAGAATTTATAGAAGATTCTGAAGATTTTATTTATCATTTTTATATCATAGCAGGAATCATTGAGAAACAATTTTCTGATCTTTTTAACCGTGTAATTAAATGTAATATTGAGAACGTCAATATATCTGATACTCAAGGCGAATCATTCATTGATATTTCAATAACTGTTGAATAGATTTAAATTTTTTCGAAAATGTTCTATTTTTTTAATATGATGAGAATTATGTAGAAGAAAATTCAAATAAAATGAAAATATAAGATCAATTTATTATTATTATTGTATTTAAAACATAAAAAATAATCATAACTATGAATGAAAAAAAAGAATATGACAATGCAACTGACTTTCAAAGAAAACTATATAATACAGATATAAAAAAGGATACATATAGGATCTTTCTTATCAGAAAGATCATTGAAAAATTAATTACTAAGGATCCAAAAACTAATAATAAAATTTTAGATGTGGGATGTGGTGATGGTGAATTATTATACCCTTTTATTAATAAATCTGATACTTATGGATTTGATATAGCCGATAAACTAATAAATAAAGCTAAGAAAAAAGGAATAAAAGCCAGTGTTTTAAATCTTGAATCTTCGAAATTTCCATTTTCCGATGAATTTTTTGATATTATAATTTGTTCTCAAGTAATTGAGCATATCGTTAATACAGATCATTTATTAAGTGAAATAAATAGAGTTGTAAAAAAAAATGAAACCCTAATTATTTCATTTCCTAATATAAATCAACCAGCATCTTTTTTAATACAATTAATTTATGATTTGCCTCCAGTGTTCGCTGCACGATATAAATCTCCTCATGTAAGGGATTTTACATTAAAAACTATAAAAATTGCTTTAAAAAATAATGGATTTATAGTTAAAAATGTAATTCCTACTTATATATTTCCATTCAATAATAGAATCTCAAGTTTATTTGCAAAAATTTTCATTCGATTTAGTCATAGAATTATTCTAGTATGTCAAAAGATAAGAAAAGTTAAGAAAAAATACCAGACTATTCCAATAATGGGAGAAGATAAATTTGAACCTCATCAAATAAAAATATAAGACTAAATTTTTATTATAAACAAAAGTTATATTGATGTTGAAATTTTAATGAAATTTAATCAGAAGGAAAACGCTTATCCATATATAACTATTTTCAAAAAAGAACCATTCAAATCATTTGTCCAAGTTGGAAAACAAGAGATTGGCTCTTTTTATTTTAGTCAATATGATAAAATAATTGAATTTTTAAATTTTTTTAAATCAAATATTTTTGATTTTAAGAATTTATCACTCAAAAATCTTTATTGGTTTCTCTTATTAATCAAATTTCTCAGAGAAGATATAACGGAAGAACTTAAAGGAAGAATAATAGATTTTATTTCGGTTTGTGAAATAGAAAAGAATGGAATGTTAGGTTTTATAAGATCTCCCTATTCTCAGCAAAAGAAACCCGATCTCTGGTCTACGTATTATGCATTATCAAGTCTAAGAATAATTAATTATCTTAAATTATATTTGAAATCAAAAGGAGAAACTGTAGTACTAACAGAAATCAAAGAATTTATTAATGTCCATGATAAAAAGGAAAAATTTATTCATTGTTTAGAACAAGATTGTGAGATATGCAAGAAATCTCCCAACTCAAGAACGTTATATTATGTATTAGAGTTATTAATCTTATTAGGGTATGATATTAGAAACCAGAAATCAAAATATTCATCTTATGTTGGAGTTTTAAAAGAAGATCCGGATATTGGTTTTAAAACCTTATGTCTTAAGTTTTTAGATTTAGAACTTCAAGTAACAGATAATCAAATCCAATATTTACATGAATTCCAATTAGAAGATGGAGGTTTCAGTTTTAAAGATAATTCATCTAATATAAATAGCACATTTTGGATTAGTTATACATTTGAAAATTATTCATGGATTTTGGATTATAATCCTTCAGGAATCTATTCTTTTGTAAATCTAAATTTAAATAAAATATTAGAAAATCAATCTTCTTGGGATTTGGGTTGCCTTAATGATATTTCAAAACTTATTATAATTTTATCAATTATCTGGAATAAATTTATTGAGGAGATTGAAAGAACCTTATTCAAAGAGATTGAAAATAAAGAGTATATTGAATTAAAACAGTTGAGAAATTTATTCGGAATTTCTAATGTGGTTGAAGAAATAATCTCATATCTCAATTTGAATTATACATTTAATCTCAAAATTTTAAATAACAATATAGAGTTTAAAAACTTCTTAAGAAACTTAACCCCGAGTGAAAAAATACTGGCCTCAGAATTTTATGAACAAATTTCGAATAAAAGTGTGGTTTCATTGACCGAAATAATTAAAAAATTTAATTCCAGATATCAAGATCAGCAGATTAAAGTAAATGAACTTAGCAATTTGATCCATAAAATGAAAGACCTACACTTCTTTGAAGGGGAGATTAAAACTAAGAAAAAATTCTTAATTCGTACAAAATATTATTTTTATTTAGACTTTATTTTAGAAAAAATAATTGTCTCAGATACAAAAATTAATACTGATCGGTTATTTGAAGAGAAAAAAATCCTGAGAGATATTAAAAATGACATATATAATATGACACTAAAATTACAAAATATAATACCACAAATTAGAGAGGAAATAGAAAGTTACCTTTATATCAATGAAATAGAAATAGCGCGTCAAAGACTACGCTTCATTGTCAGAGATGCGCTTATGGAAGCCGATTTTTTGAATGAAAATATTGAGAATTCATTTAATGAAGATTTATATTACATAAACCTTAGAGCAACTCTTGGAGCAGAAATAAATAGATGGAACCAATTATATTCTATATTAAGTTCAAATCTCAAAGAGGTTAATTCTCAATTACACGAAAAGATAACTGAAAAAGAAGAAATAAAAAAATATAACCATCTCTTAAATGAATTGGATACTCGTTTGAAAAATTTAGATAATTATTTTAATAAGAGGATCAATAATTTTAGGAAGTTTTTAAGCGAATCTCTCCAAGATGGTTATAATGATAAAAAATTTGGTTTAATTCTTGAAGAATTTAATTCTATAATTTTAAAACTGGATAAATTTGATGAAGCAATCTATAAAATTTCTCAAAAAATAACGCTGAAAGAAGAGAAGTTAATTGAAAAGCATAAAAAATTAATCTCTTATTGGATTAGCATAAAAAACGATTTAAAGAAAGTAATTACGTATTATTCAGACGGGTTAGATTACTTTCAAAACACTAACGAAAGAATAGAAGAGCTTCATAGTAATTTAAATAATCAAATTTCTATTATAGATAAACGAGCGAAGCAAAAAGTAGATGAAGATGATTTTCAAGCAGCTTTTGAATTAATTAAAAAAGAACTAGATATTATTTTAGAAGAAAAGCTTGGCGAGATAAAAGAAATTCAAAAAAGGGTAAAGAAACAAATAAAAAAAAAACAGAAGTTATTTATTCTGTTTAAATATTTACAAGAAAAACTTGAATTAATGGAAGAAAAAATAATAGAAATCATCTCAGAGAAAAACCAAGTTCTAAAAGAAAAAGTTATCAAAGAAAGAAATAGAGCTAAAATAGAAAAATTTGATAATTTTGTCTCGGAAAATATACAAGAGTGCCGCAAAAAACTGATAAATCGTAAGAAAAATCTTGATGAGAAACATTATATCCGTTCTATAAGTATTCACGATTTAAATAAGGAATTAAACAATCTCTTAGAATATTTTGAAGAATTAGATGAAAAATATGAAGAGTTTCTTGAGGAAAATAAAAAATTAATCCATAATTTCGAAGAAAAATCTAATTTGACGATTATGCAATGGCAAAAATTCAAGGAATATTTTATGAATGAAATTGAAAATTCAAAAAATGAATATACTAATAGAATTATTATTGAATATATTTACAATGCTTCTGAAAAATCTGGAACTAATTATGTGGATTTAAAATCCTTATCTAAGAAGTTGAATTTAAAATGTAAGGAAACTAATTCAAGAATAAAAGAAATGATAGAATTTTCAAAATTTAATGGGGAGCTTCATGAAGATGATAAAGAAGTATTAGTTTACACAGATTCATATTATAAAAATAAAGAACTTCGTGATTTCATTAATGATAAAATTATTCGATATAATAATGAAACCATCAGTAAGACTCTAAGCTTATATGATTCATGTATTAGGAATAGGACTCTAAGTATTAATATATTAGAATTATCTAATAGAATTAATGATCTAAATGATTTTGATACATTATTAAATGAAAGGTTCAGCCAAAAAGTTAAAGAACTTGATATAGATCTTGAGAATAGAAAATCATATAAGGAAACATATGAATATTTTGATTCTATCATTCAGGATTCAAAAATAGCAATAAAAAAAATTAAAAGAAATTTAGATTTATTTAAGAATCTTCAAAATTCAATTGAAGAGAAATATAATTCATTATCAATCGGCATAGACCAAGAAATTAAAAGCATTAATACTGTAATCGAAGAGTCAAAATTGTATGAAAAGATTAAAGATTATTTTAATGAGAAAAAGGAGAAATTTGAAGAAAAAATCAAGGAAGTTCAAACTGATATTGAAGAGGATTTAAAAGAAGAATTAGAAAGAAATTCTAAGACTAAAAAGTTAATACCAGAATTGCGTGAAATTTTTGTAAAAAAGAAAAATTTATTTTTAGAAAATTATAACCAAAAAATCAAAAATATCAATCAAAAAATAATAATCAGAAGAAATGAGCTATTTCAAGGGGAATTATTAAAATATATTAATAATAGTAAGATAAAACTCAGTCAATTTTTAGGTATGCTTCAAACACGTGTAGAAGATAATATCGAAATTAAAGAATTTAAACATGCTTATTCTAAAATTGAGACCCGTGTTGAGAAAATAGAAGAAACAATTCAGGAAATTAATTCTGAAATCCAAAAAAAGGTGAATGAGTATAGTAAAAAAGCAAATGATTTTGAAAATAAGAACAAATATATTATAGATAACTTTAAACACTATCTTAATGAATATGATTCAATATTGGTTGAGAAAGTCAAAACGCTTGAACGATTAATATTAAAATCCTTTATCGAAATGGCAATTAAAGCAGTTTCAAATGAATTTCTCACAGTCTCTTTCCTACATAAAGAATTAAATATAAAAAAGCAAAATATACAAGATCATATCCTTACTCTCATAAGCTCTGGAGATTTATCCGGCAAGTATAACCCTAGAATCTGTGTTTATTATGAGGATCCTAAAGTGTTAGAAAATATGGATGAGAAGGAGCTTCAGGTCATAAAATCCATGAACTATAAAATGTACCGGTTTTTAAATCGATTGAAAAATTTTACGACTCATTATTCTTCAATAATCGCGTTCTTTGTATCAATCGTGACCCTTTCTTATTACTTACTTCTACTCAGTGGATTCAATCCTTTTGTATTAATAATTCCAGCAATCATAATTATAGGCTTGATATATTATTTATTGAAAAAAAGACAAGAGGAAGAAGATATCGAAATTTAAAATATTTTTAAAGTTCCTTAATTGAGGCAATCGATTCTTCTCCCTTTTTGAGATATCCTAAGTAAACAGCACGATTAAGATGTATATAGAATTTTTTTCCTTCTATTTCTTCTACCGTTGCTAATTCTTTTAACTTGCTAATCGTGATTTGATTATTTTCACTATACGTTTGAACTAACTGAATAAGTGTTTTCACATTATTATTCAAATATCTTTTCCTTTGTTTGGATTTATTTTTATTATTTTTTCCTTTCATTTTTAAAACCTTTTCCTTTACTTTATTTTTATCAATTTTTGCAACATCTGTAAAAAAGGTGACACCATAATTTTTTAGATTATTATATTTTTTAGATTCTGAGAATTTATCTAATTTTTCAAGAATCTCTTCGATAGAGCGATTTGCTAAGAGCTCCTTTTCTTTCTCTCTTCTTTCTTTGAAATTCTTAATTAAATCGAAGTCTGAAACTTCATTCGAAGAAATGTTAAAATTAATTTTTTGACGATCAATATTATCTGCTAAATCTAATTGATCCTCATCTGACAATACATTATTCATTGTTTTTTCTTTTCTTTCAGAAACTCTAAAAAAAGGTATATCAACTGTATCATTTGCTATCAGTATATAACATCTTCCTGATGAAGTACGGCCTGTTCTTCCTCGTCTCTGTATATATCTTATCTCCGAAGCAACTGGTTCGTAAAAAACAATGGCATCTACATTTGGGATATCTAATCCTTCCTCTGCAACACTGGTAGCAGTTAAAATATTAATTTCTCCATTTCTAAATTTATTCAGGATTTCAATTTGTTCAGTTTGAGTAAATCCTCTATCATCTATTTTGGAGGCCTGACCAACGAATTTTTCTGCGACTAATTTATTTCCAAATTCTTCATTAATCATGTTTTTTAAAATTTCTGCTGTTTCTCGATATTGGGTAAAAATTAAAATTTTATTATTTTTAAATTCGGAGATCTCCTCTTTAATCAGCGTTATAAGCTTATCTAATTTCGGATGGCTTAAATCTTCTAAATGATTTTTTGTAATAATAGAATTTATTAATTTAAAATGATCAGAAGTAATTATTCTCTTGGTAGATAAATTATCTTGATCCGCCTTAAATTTCATTTTATCTACAAAAGTGAGAAAAAGTCGTATATCTTGGGTTTCCAATAAGTCTTTAGCATGAAGAACTGAGATACAACTCGAACAATATGAATAAATAGAATGAATATTCAAATCATTTTCTCTAACAATTTCAATTATTTTTGGAGATGTAAAATTTAATTCATTTAAATATGTTCCATCATATCGTTCCTCATCAATTAGATTTCCATATTTTAAAGAAAATGTTAAATCTTGAGCAATTCTTAAGAAATCCAGTTTGGAATAATATCTTTTATAAGGATTAATTAAGTTCCTATCAATAAAGAATCTCAGAAAATTATTAAAAAGATTATCAAGAATTTGACTAATTTCTATTATTTTTATAGGTAAATCTACTGGTTCAAGAATGATATCTATATCATTTATATAATCTTTTACATCCTCATCTTTATAGGTTTTAAATACGACATTTTCAACATAAAGATTATCACAGAGTTGTTGGATTGTTTCAAAATCTTTACCTGGGGATGCTGTAAGACCCAAAATAAGTGGATCTGTACATGATTTCATATATTCTTTAGAAAGAAAGGTATAAGCATAATTCCCTACAGTTCTGTGACATTCATCAAAAATTATCAAAGATACATTATTTAAATCATAGCGTCCTCTCATTATATCATTTTTTAAGACTTGAGGGGTTGAGATAATTATTTGGGCTTTCTTGAATGTAATAAGTCTTTTTTCTGGTGGTATTTTCCCAGTCAGTGAGATAATTTTTTCAGAATCTATATCAATGAATTTTACACATGATGAATGATGCTGGTCTACTAATGGTCTGGTAGGTGCTAAAATTAGAATCTTCCCGTGATAGGGATATTTTTTTAATCTTTTTGTGATTAATAAAATCCCTATTATCGTCTTTCCTAATCCTGTGGGAACTACGACTAATGTGTTTTTCGTCCCACATTTTTTAATTATATTATCTTGATATTCTCGATAGTGAATTTTATTATCCTTTAGAAATGCACTTTCGAAAAATTGAGATTTCTTACTAATTTTACTAACCATTTTTATTATTGTTAAAATATCCTTTGTTTAATTTAAACCTCATTAGGGTATAGGATTTTTATAACATTAAATAATTTAGAAACTAATATAGATAATATTAGATTATTGAGATCAAAGTTAAAATTAAAAATCAAGTGATTTATTTGACAGAAAATTCAAAACAAGAAAATGCTTTGGAAGAAGAAATTCCAACAAGTTCTAAATTAGCATTTGGAGGGATTTCTTTCACAAGTGGGTTTTTCTCAAGTCTAGTTATAGCTACAAGCTTTACTTATTTCTATAATGTTAAATTAGGGTTATCAGAAACTTTGACTGGACTTGCATGGTTAATATTCATTGCTTGGAATGCAATAAATGATCCTCTGTTAGGATTTGTAGAAGATCGTACGAAATTTGAAAAATATGGAAGAAGGATTCCCTATATAAGATTTGGTGCTCCCATATATGCTTTTCTTTTCATATTAGCTTGGTTTCCTATTTTTGTGGGAAGTCAGTTAGCATTGTTTTTCAACCTTCTATTTATGTTGTATACATTTGATACGTTGTACACATTGATTGGATTAATATCTTACTCTTTGCCTGCCGAAATGGCGATTACAGAACGAGCGAGATCAAATCTTATGGTTTTTGGAGCCATAGGAAGCGCCTTCTCAATGTTATTGTCATTCGTAATTCCAGCAATATTGCTAACTGGTGATGAACCTTTAGAGGCTGATCCTTTAATTCCCATATTTCGAATTACTATGATAATATTTGGAATCATTGGAGGGATCATTCTTTTTGTCAGCAGCTATTACATTAAGGAAAATAAATATGCTATGATGGAAGAGCCATTAAATTTCAAGGACAGTATTATCGAAACTTTTAAAAATAAACCATTTGTTATATTTGAGATTTCGAATTTTATTTTTTTAACGGCTCAGTATATTTTAACAAATGGGGTATTATATTATGTCGATTTTGTTTTAGATTTACAGGGAATTATGGCGATGATACCTTTAATCTTATTTTTCCTTATGGTATTTTTATTTTTCCCAGTATATAGCAAATTAGTGAAAATCTGGGGATTGAAAAAGGCATTCATATTTTGTCTACTTTTTACGAGTGCAGCCTTTATTATCGGGTTTATTATAGGTTGGACATTTGAACCTGCGATAGTAGCTATGATTTTAATGGGTGCTGGTTTGAGTGGATATTTTCTCACAAATCAGATGGTTATGGCAGATATTATTGACAATGATGAGATTCTTACAGGAAAACGAAGAGAAACAAGTTATGCTGGAATGAATGCCCTTATCACTAAACCTACAAATTCTATCGCACCTTGGTTATTTTTAACCATAATAGGCGCATTTGGATTTATTAATGACCCAGAAGCAACCCAACCAGAATCAGCAGAAATAGGAATAATGATTGCATTCACCCTGCTTCCCGCAATATTAATCTTAATTTCCGCAGCAATTATGTATTTCTTCCCTCTTGCTGGTTCGGAATGGAAAAAAAAGAAAGAAGAATTACATGAAGTTCATAGAGAAAAAGAAAAAGAATATCTAAGAACTTTGGAACAAGAAGGGAAATTATAATTTATATCTATATTTTTTTTTATTTCTTTAAGAAAAAACCATAACACGCGTAAATTCTCGGTTAATGAGAAATAGAAGAATCCTTTTTACGCGAGTTATGGAAAAAGAGTTGAGATAATATGATATCGCATCCAACTAAATCAAATTAATTTATTGATTTATTTCTTGAGCTTACTTTTCGTAAGCGAATTCTCATTTTGAATTATAATAAATAAAAATGATTTCAAACAGATGTGTGGTTATTTAGGATAAAATCTTACAATATTTTTGTCTATTTTATATTCTACTAAACCTTGATTCACTAGCATACGTAATGTTAAAACAATCCACCCTCGAGCAATGTTGTTCATCATTCTGCCATTTGGATATAATATATTAATAATTTTTTCAGGAGAAATACCATGAGAAGAGTACTTTTTTATGAGTTCATATACTTGATTGGTTCTATGTTTTCTATGTTCTAAAATCTCTTGAATTCTTTCATGGGGATTTGTGATAGGACTCCCATGAGCTGGAAAAATAATGTTAAGATTGGGTAAATCTTTGATTTTTTTTATAGATTGGATGTATTGCTGTATATCTGAATTAGGTGGACCAAGCCAAGTGGTAATAGTTCGGAGAATATTATCCCCAGAAAATAATATTCCTTTCGCTTCATTATACAGAGAGAGATGATCGCTAGAATGCCCTGGCGAAGGAAAAATATTCCATTTCTCTCCGTCTATTCGGATTTTTGTTTCATTTTCAATTATTTTATCTGGTGTGTCAATAAAAGATAAACCATAAATGAATTGATAAAATAGATGCATTAATGGTTTTCTTAACTGAAATTTTAACATATTAATAGTATTTTTCTTTATGTAGTTCTGCTTGAAATATTCATCAGATTCATAATATTCATAATAATTTTTTCTGGATTTTATTACTTCAGCCATTTCTTTTGTTAAGAGAATTTTAACATCAAGGTATTTTCGTAATGCTTTTAGTCCTGAAAAATGATCTGGATGGACATGACTCGGCAGAACCCGTGTTAATTGAAAATGAATATCTCGTTTTAAATAGATTCTCTTGATTTTATTAATCTCTTCCATCACGTGTTTAATAGTACTTCTACCTCCATAACCCCCATCATAAATAAGGGCATCTTCTCCACCAATAATGTAAATGTTTTCTGGAGGTTTAATCGCACCGATAGTACCTTTTTCTTTTATTAGAAAAATTCTGGGAGAGACTTCCTTCATTATTTCTATTTAGCGTTCTTTTTAAAATAAGTTTTTTGCTTAACTCAAGAAGCTTGGTAAGAATAGATAGTTTCTACATAAAAAAGGAATTAATCATTTTGCTGGTTACTTTTTCTTTGATTCAATCAAATGTCTTTGCTGCTCCTCCATGACTTAATTCTTCGCCTAATGCCAAGCGAACAAGGTTACTGAGAAGATAAGGTTCCATTCCCTGTTCATATGCCAATTTTCTAAGATTGATTGCACACATAGGACATAATATAACAAAAGCCTCTGCTCCTGCTTCTTTCGCATCCATAATTGTTTTCATTTTCCATCCAATTTCTTCTTCTCTTGAGACATTTTTCATTGTTACTAAAGTTGTACCGCAGCATAAAGCTCCCTCACGATCATATGTTCGCTTCACTCTTTCAACACCTATTAACTCAAAAAGTTCATCTAATACTTCATCTTTTCCAGAAACATATCTTGAAGAACAAGGAGGATGATATGCAATTTTCATATTTAGCTTCTTAACTTGGTCAGAATATTCTTTCACATAGTCTCGGTAATATTCGAAAGGATGAACAGTTTTAAAAGGTACCTCAATATTATATTCCTTAGCCCAATAATTCATCGCTGCATAACATTCTTCATGATAAAAATATATTTCGTCAACATTAAGTTCAGTATACTTATCCACTAAATTTTGAAATGTTTCTTTATTAACTGAGCTAGGTTTCCCTATATGAACAAAACCCATCCAAGAAAAAAAGTCTCTTCCTCCTACAAGAGTTAAACCTTCGAATAATTGCCCTTCAAAAATCCCAGGTAAAAAAGGTACATTAAATATTGATGTCCCCATTATAGGTTTTTCTGGGTCTCCTTTTATTATCTGCGTTGGCATTTTTGTCCAATTTATATAATCTTGTGTAAGTTTTTCATCTAATACATAAGTTCCAGTCTCTTCTTGTCTCAAGTTAATTAGGTCAAATGGATTTGCACCTTCAGGACAGATATCATTACAACGGGCACACGTGACACAGTTTTTAGTTACTGGAGTGTTTTCTCCATTAATTAACTTTTCAAATTCCTCCTTGGCTTTTTCTTCTGAATAGTCCAAATAATAGCATTTACTCAAACATTCTCCACAAAGAGTACATTTTTCTTCATAAAACATAAATTAATTCTCACCATAGTTTTTTTTAATGAATACTTATAATATCATAATTTTAGTTATAATTTTAATTGATACTTATCATACTCGATGGAATTTTTTATATTTTTTCCAACATCAAAATATTAACCACTTATCAATTTTGAAATGATTTTTCAAATCGAAAATTTGATATCATAGGTTCTCTGTATTTAATAAAATTTTAGGTTTTCTTTACTAGAAAGAATTGCTATTCATATTGAGAGTTTTAAATATATTTATATAGCTTGATCTTTCCATATTTTAAAGAAAATTGGTTTTCTAGCAATTTTTCTCAGCTTTCATTAGATTAATCATCTTACTAGATCCGAATTTTGTCGTTAATTTTTTTTGATTTTATTTCTCTAAAAATTAAGCATAAACCATAATCTTTAAATATATGAAAGATATATGTTAATATAACAACTATATAATTAAAAATTAATTAAATAAAATTAGTGGAGGGATAAAATATGCCTGGTGATTACATATCCTGGTCACCGATCAGGAGACTTATGAAACATAATGGAGCCGAAATCGTCGCTCGAGATGCAGTAGATGAGTTAGTCAATTGGTTAGAAACAAGTGCAGAGAAATTAACAAAAACTGCCCTTAGATTAACCAAACATGCAAATCGCAAGAAAATTACGAGGGATGACATACTTCTGGCGATCAAATACTTCTAAATAGCATTTTGAATGTTTTAATCGACATTTAGGAAAATATATCTAAAATCTATACTTTTTTTTTCTCTTTTTAGAAGTAAATTCATAATCTAAGAATAAGAATTCATACTTTTTCTTCTCGTCTTTATGATTGAATTTCTTTATGCAACCACATACCCTAAATCTGTAAAGCGTGAAAAAGGATCCAATCACTTTTTTAATAACCTCTACATTTCCAAATTTGACTTTGAAAACGGTTTCTTGTGAAGTGTTTAAAGGCTCTTTTTCTGGACTTATTCTGGTGGTTGATTCTACCATTTGAATTTTAGAAGTTTTTGGTTTCTATCTTATTTAACAAAATAAAACTATTTAAACTCATTCTACTTAATAAGTTTAGTATGGAAATAGCATTATTAACTTTTAGAGAGGATTTAGATGCTCTCCTCAGAGTGTGAGAAGAGACTTTGTAATTTTCACGAATGCATATTTCAAAACATTCATTTTTATTTCCCTATCATATTTTATAAATTTTATATAATAGAATAAAGAATTATAAAATTAGATAGATAATTTATAAAAATTAAACCTTATTTATTAATTAACAATGCAAGAAAAAATTACAGAAAAAACACATATACTTGATGAACATGGTCATGTAATTCGCCCTGGTTGGTCGAATAGAGATGTATTTATTTATGATCGTAAAAATATTGCGAAAAGTAGTCTACGAGTTAAAGAATGGGATTATTGGGAAGTATTTAATGACCAAGCCCGTGTGATTTTAAATATTTATGATATTGGATATATGGGAGTGGCGGAATGTTCTATCTTGGATTTTAATACCAAGGAATCATATCGTGTACAGAGTACACGGCTATTTACACGTGGATCTATCGGCAATCCTTCTTCTTGGCAATATGATGAGCCATTAGTATTTAAGAAAAAGAAGAATACGATGATATTTGATCGGAATGGAGATAACATCATTCTTTTAGTAGACTTTCAAAAGGAGGGGGTTAAGGGGAAATTTTCATTATATAAAGATCCAAAAATGGATATGATGGTAAACCTTATTCCTTTCGAGGATCCGCGACAGTTTGTATATGTGGTTAAAATAATGTGCATGCCAGCGCAAGGAGAAATCACTACAAAAAATAAGAAATATGTCTTTAATGAATTAAATAATAGTTGGGGAATATTAGATTGGACTCGTGCTGTTTTTCCATATAAGAATCAATGGAAATGGAGTGTTTCTTCAGGAAAAATAAATGATATTACCTTTGGATTTAATCTGGACTATGGTTTTGGGACGGAATCTAGTAAGAGTATGATATTCTACGATGGTGTGGGACATCATTTAGATGAAGTGTATCATCAGTTCGATAAGAAAGACCTAAAAAAACCACTTAAAATTACGAGTCCTGATGATCGTGTCAATTTAATCCTTAAGCCCAAATGCGTGGATAAACATAGTATTAATTATGGAATATTATATATGAAAGGGATTAGAACGAGTGGGTATTTTACAGGGGAGGTTATTCTTGATGATGGGATTATTGTAGAAATAAAGGAAAAAGATAAAGTCTTTGGTTTTGCTGAAGAGTTCTTTCAAAAATGGTAATTTTTATCAGGTAAGGGTGTGTTTTCCAAAAGGGAACACGAAAAACTGAAGCAATTTATTGGGGGATGGGAAAAAGAAGCCTAACCCGTATCATCCTCTAAGAGAAATTTTCTTTGAGCATATAATTAAAGCATTTATAGATAATGGAATAATGAGCTCTAATAGTAAAGCTGAGTTATCGACACTTATATCTCCAAACGGTAGGACAAAAACTAATAGTGATGTTTTAAATAATTTGAAGAACGGGGGCAGATTTGTGAAAAATGTTATGTGAAGAATGTTATGAATTCAATCAGAAATCAACCCCTGGATGGTTTCCTTAGAATCAAGAAATCTATGAAAATAACTTTTGTTCTCTTATTTCCCTCACTTGTGGTGCCCTCTCCTGAAAAAGTCATATCTCTCTCATCTATTCAATGTTTTTTTAAGAATTTACTCTAATTGAAACAAGAATACTTTTAAAGTATGTAATACATACTTACATACATGAGAACTAATATTGTCATTGATGATGAGTTAAAAGAGAAGTGGTGGGAGATCAAAAGAGAAGCAGATAATCTCAATATGAAAATTGGTGATTACATTATTTTCTGTCATGATCTTAGAAAAAAAATGGCAAATAAGGATAAGATTCTCGAGATTTTAGAGAAACCGTTATCCGAAGGTTTAAAAGATGTAGATGTAATAAGGGCAAGTAAGAGTATGTGGAAATCATGAGAGGGATAGATTCAAATATTCTTGTATATGCTTTGAATAAAGATCTTCATGAACATTTAGCTTGTAAGGAACTTTTGATGTCTATAGTTAACGGAAATGAAGTTGTAAGCATTCCTTCAATTGTATTTATGGAATGTTTTCATGCATTAGTTAAAGCATTTAAATATAAAGAAGTTGAGGTTAAGAAAAGATTAGTTGCAGTAATAGATTCAAAAAATATCAATGTCTTAGATATATCAACGTCTTCAATTTTATTTGCTTTTGAGATAGCTGAAAAATATAGAACTGGAGGGAGAGATTCTCTAATTGCAGCCAGTCTATTAGAAAACAAGATTCAAGAGATTTATTCACATGACTCAGATTTTGATAATATAAAACTTATAAAACGGATTGATCCAATTTAAATTAAATTAATAGGTAATTTTGACTCCTTATATTTTTTAATGCCTCTTGGTGCCCTCTTAGGAAAAATAGATTAATCAGGATGCTTTAATTAATAATTATTTTTTGTTCTTTTTAATTATCTTAATTCTATTTAATTTGATTATATTTTTGATCTAATTTCTAAAAAATTATAAGAATCTATGATTTGATATATCTTAGAGTCTTAAAATTTAAAAAAGGAACTTACTATGGCAACAGAAAAAGAAAATATTTTACAAATGATAAAGGAGCTACCCTGATGATAGTATATTAGAGGATATCATGTATTATCTATACGCTAGAAAAAACATTATCCATAGTTTAAAAGATGCTGATGAAGGAAAAAAAGTTTCAAATGCAAAAGCAAAAGAAGTTATTGAAAGATGGTTCAAATAGAATGGACTGAACGTTCTTTAGAAGACCTCAATGAAATACATGATTTATTTTTATTCAGTTAAATTTTCTCTGCAAATCATTTTATAATATAATTTTGAAAAATTTTTAGTAATGATTTAAAATATAGTCATTTTCAGATGGTGAACCCTCACAGATTTCAATCTGATTACTCCCTAAAACAAAAATCCAAGACCAAATAGTGCTGGTTATTTCTCCCTCGAATTCATAATGAGAGCATACGCCATGTTCTCGGTCAGATAAAATCTGTTTAATCGAGTCTAATGAAACTTTTCCTTTCATTTTTTCATACCATTTTAATACTCTATTATACCTCTCAACGCTATCTTCAAATCTGAATTGTTGATTAGTATATTTCTTCATTTGAGGAGAGATTGCGTGATTAGTTGTCGCTATAAACCCGTTTTCTGCTTCTGTTATCACAATCTCTTTCGCAGCTGTCTCAATTCTCGCTAAATTATTATTTTTATCCGCAACCAAATAAATATGACCACACATATGCGGAATTTTCTCAAGAAATTTCAATGCTTCTAGAGTATTTTTACATTTATCAAGAATCCAGCGGGCAATAATATTTGTTCTTATTCCGGGTACCCAATCTGGGGTGTATTCTGGAAATGCCTGTATACTAATCGCCAATCCTTCCTTATTAATGCCCCCATATCTCCCAATCGGATGATCTGTAAAACTTAAGTTAGAGATCCCTTCAACTGGGTAGCATCGAACAACTGTAAAGAATTTGGCGAAAGACTCCATCCAGTCATAATTTCGAGCGAATATCGGTCTATTTTCTAAATTATTTTCATCACTTATAGCGAATGATGTGCATCCAAAATCTCTTCTTTTTCTCCTTAACTTCCGGCCTTCATCGACTATGTCTTTTCCTAAGGCTAAAATAAAAGCATCCAATTGTAATGGATCAAATCCTCCCCCCTCAACCAATCCTGCTATCTCCTTGATGATCCCAGGACAAAATTTTTTAACAATAGGTTTACATTCCTGGGCAAATTCTATAGTTTCTTTAGTAGAAGGAGGTATTTGAAGAAAACGCCCAATTTTTTTTCCTAACTTATAACCAATATCGTAATAGTTCCCACTAAGGTTATGCTGTATCACTTTATTTATTTCATCCTAAATGTAGATTATGAATGTAAAATGATCGAAAGTATTTAAGGATAGAGAAATCTCATAATTTTTCAAGCCAATTAATAAACTTAAGGCTAATCTTGAGAAATTTTATTTAAATCTAAGCGTTCGATTGTGAGATAAAAATTAACATAAAATTTTATTCCCATATATACTTCTATTTAGAAATAACATAAATATTGATATCAACACTCTTCTACATATTCTATTAACTGAAGTCTTATTAATCAAATTAAAGAAATTAAATAATAGTGATATCTAGAAAAAGATGGCAGTAAAACTTAATTCCCAGTCATAAATATCCAAATATAAATTACATCGACAAGAGCGATTCCTTTTTTTAAATCTTTAGGGAACTTCCTTCTTTTTCTATTCTCTTCTTTTAATTTTAATGATTAATGAAATAAATTTTTTCAAATTTCGAAAAAGAGATAGATTAGATTTAATTGGCATACAGGTTAATTACCAAACAACTTGTTCGACGCCACATTTAGAACAACTAACGATTTTACCTTTTTCAGGGAATTTTGGTAAAATATTTCCGCATGCCTTACATTCAAGGTTATAAACCTGATCCTCTGAGGATATAATCCCCATTCTGAGGAGATTTTCTTTCAATTCATGTGTTAGTCGGGTAATAGTTGATATGATTAAATCTGGATCTTTAGAAGTAACTATCCATTCCAATTTTCTGTTATTTTCTTGTGCTATCACCAATACATCATTACCAGATTCAAGATCATTACCAAAATACCACATGATATGTTTCTCTTTATCTTTAGTAATATATTGAAAATTATTTGCTCTAAGAACAACTTCTAACCTGTTAAAGAGAAATTCATAATCTAGTGGTTTACTAGATCCCAATCCTAGACTTTTAATAGCTTTCTTGATTTCGGGATGATTAACAAATTCGGCAATTTCTGAACTCGGAATAATTTTGGGTTGGATTGAGATTTCTTTTAGCCCAATATTCAATGGTTCAGAATTGATAACCCGAACATAATCATCTTTATTTATGAAAGCAGCAAATGACTTAATTTCCCCTTGCTCTTCCAAAGAGTCTGTGGGATTAAAATAAAGCGTTATTTGTTTGTTTTCAGTTCCTTGTATCTTATCAAATTCAACTTTTATTTGTTCAAAAGATTGTTCTTCAATCTCTTTATCTTCTATTTGTGTGTGATATATAGTAGGAGGGATTGTTCTTGTTAACTTTAAAAACAATGGATATTGAATCTTGATTTTAACCTCCTTTATCGGTGCTCTACTCTCATTTTTAAGCATACAGACATATTTATATTTACCTAATTGAGGGTTTAACTCAGTATATAGCTTAATTTGATTTTCTTGATCTATATCTTCTGTTTTTTTCGAAATTTTTTCTAATGTTCTGATCTCCGATTTCATATCCCCAAATAGGACTAAATCTTGGAGTTTATTATTTCCATTATCCTTTTCACCGGATTCCATTTATTTTACTCGCCGTCTAATTTAGTCAATGATTCAAACTTAAAAAGTTTAAATTCATTTATATTTATCAAATAGAAAGTGAAAAATTTATTAAAAGTTTTGGTTAATTGACGATCATTTATCATACTTATATATTTTTATTAAAAAGAATTTTATATAAATAGAAAGATGCTGGAAGAACTAGACGATTTATTTGAAAGCTCAACTATTAGACCCACTTTTAGTTATGTTCATATCATTTTAGCTTTGTATATTTTCGAAAAACATCCCGAAGGAATTGGACGTTATCGTCTAAAAGAAAACTTATTGATTGGGTCAGGAACAGCGAGGTCATTGATTAATAAATTAAGTGAGGTTGTAGATTTTATAGAAGTCTCTGGAAATAATAAACGAAGAGGACATCTGCTCACAGATAAAGGCTTAAGGTTTCTTAAAATGCTTAAAAAAAAAATTCCCTTATTAGAAGAGGGCAATACAAAAGCTCTAGAAGAAATAATCATTCAAGACAAAAAATTGAATGCGTATATCTGTCTTATTAAGAATTGTGCTGATAAATTAAATAGCGGGATTGAACAAAGAGATGCAGCGATAAAAGTAAATGGTTCTGGTGCAACATGTCTTATATTTGATGGAAATGATTTAAAGTATCCTAAAAGTCCAAATATACAAAACAATCAAGTAAAAATAGGATATGATCTACAAAAGTATTTCAAATTGAAAGCAACGGAACATAATACAGAATTAGATAAGGATGATGTTATCATAGTCGGTTTAGGAGATACTTCAGAGAGAGCAAGATTGGCAACCTTAAATTCAGCATTAACATTAATAGAATGACAAAATTGAGGTTTTCTTAATATTGAAATTTGAAAAAGATATTATACTTTTTCTCCCGAATAGCATTTTAAAGCAGATGGAGGATTGTGTGGAAAGTGCTTATCCAAACGAAGCTTGTGGCTTAGCTTTTGGAAAAAGAGAACAAATTAACAATCCAAACGAGAAAAATGATTTTCTCTACTATTTTAATATTGAAAGATTCAATTGTATAGACTCAGATAAAAAAAGCCCTATCGCATTTTTAATAGAAAATGTTGAAAAACTTAATCAAATCTATCATGAAGCCCATCAAAAATTTAATATGAAATTGGTTAGTATTTTTCATTCTCATCCCTCAGGAAATTATCCTAGCGGGGTGGATAGAGAAAATATGGAACGATTACAAAATAGTGGGTTAAAATCATTTCAATTTATTATTTGGACGATAATGGATGCTGAAAATAAGGATGTAAAAGGATTTATATTTCTGAATAATGAAATTAACCAAGTAGAAGTAAAGATAAAAAATTCAAAATAGATTGTAATTATTCGATTTGTTCGAACCCTTCTTTATCGATAACACAGATTTGAAGATCATAGCCAGAAGCTATATCACGTTTGCGTGAACTGCTGATTGCATTTTTTATCAATTCAATACCTTCTTGTTTTGTCATATTGGGTTTCCAATCTGCTTCTAATACACCTAAAGAGTACGTAGAACCTGATCCGAAGGATAAAAATTTGTCTTCTTCAAATAAAGCACCTAAGAGTTCAATTCCGTATAGTTTTCCGGACTCTTCTTTAAGAGAGTATCCACCAACTATCATCATAGCCATATAATATGATCGACCAGAAAAGAGGATATTTCGAGTTACATTTGCGATATATTTTGGTTCCGGGATTTTCTCTTTCTCTACTTCTCGCAATCTTGATAAAGCTTTAATCTGATTAATTACATATTGAGCGTCCGCAACTCCTCCAGAAATGGTAGCGGCTGTGTATTTATTAATCTCAAATAATTTTTGGGCTTGCTTTGACGCAACAGTGTATCCTGCAGTTGCTTGGGATTCGGTTCCGATAACAACTCCATCTTTATAGACTAGAGCTACGGTTGTGGTGCCAGATTGTACCGCTTTTTTTAGAGTTTCTTCATCTAATTCGTGTATATTAATTTTATCTTCCATCATATTTACTATATAAATCTACTTTAATTAATAGGTATTTTGTTTTTATTATATAAATAAAATTAAAATAATTAATTAGTTTTTTTGATGCTAATAGGAAGGTAAAACGCAAAAATTTTAAAGAAATCCAGTATTCATATTCATACAATATAATATTTAAATAGGTTTATTAAATTGGCTCGAAGTCAAGCTCGAAGCAAGAGAAGGTATACCGGAAAAAAGTATAAGCATTTTCGAAAGAAGAGAAAGAGAGAACTTGAAAGACCCCCAATTGAAACAGAGATTGGAGAGGAAAAAAAGAAGAAACAGAGAACCTTGGGAGGAAATCATAAATTAAAACTATTTGCAACTTCATTTATCAATATAACCAATCCAAAGAATCATGAAACAAAAAAAGTAAAAATCTTGGGATTTGAAGAGAATCAAGCTTCTAAAGACTTAAATAGAAGACATATACTCACAAAAGGAGCAGTCGTTAAAACAGAATTAGGAGATGCAAGAATCACAAGTCGACCTGGCCAAGATGGCCAGCTTAATGGGATTTTAATCTAATTAGAGTTAAGAAGAATTTTCTCCATTCTTAAAGCTTTTCTCATAAATAAGAAAAAATTATCGTTTTATTTGTTAATTTTATGAGATTTATAATTAGAATTTTAGAAGTTTAATATTGATTAATTATTTATAAAAATGGGATTTAAGAATATAATATCATTAAACTCAATATTATGGTATCTTTTAGCAAAAAAACAAGAATTTTACAAATTGCTAATATTCTCATTCCAATCATTTGTTTTGCTATTTTAGGAGTACTATCTATAGGGCAAGGAAATTTTACTGATATTTTTGAATCTGGAGGGGCTGAGAGTCTTATCGATCCAATTGACTTTACATTTGCCATCTGGGGACCTATTTTTTTGTTTCTTATAATATTTCTGATTTATCAAGCGAGAGGCATACTAAAAAGTTCTGAAGAGAGATCTGAAATGGAATTTGTGGATCAAATAAGCATCTATTTCATTCTTTCTACTATTATGACTTCTTTATGGTATATTTTCTGGATATATCAAATAATATGGTTATCTACCCTCTCTATGATTCTCTATCTAGTCTCTCTGGTTATCGGATATTTAAGACTTAAAATCAACCTTATAGAACGTTCTAATATTGAAAAAGTAGTTATTTATATTCCGTGGAGTATGTATACAGCATGGATTACAGCAGCAACAATAGTTTCAATAACAACTTTCTTTGAAAGTATTGGATTCAATAATCCTGTTTTTCTTATATCCGATGCATACTGGGCAATTATTGTCCTATTAGTAGCTCTTGGTATTTATATTGGAGTTTTATTAACTCGAAATGATTATATTTTTGCTGGAGTAGGGATTTGGGTTCTATTGGGGATACTTTTTCAGCGATTAATCTCTCCAGAATTTGTCATAGAAGTAGTTATTACCTCGATAATTGGAATAATAGTCTTATGTGTAGCGATTATTTACGAAGCTGTCAGGAAACACTAAAATCCTAATATCTTTATTTTTTTCTATTTATTTAGAAATCTCAAAAGCAAAATTAAATTTAAAGTGAGAAATCTATATAAATAAAAAATTTTTAAATTTCATTTGATACATCCATTATATTATAATATGTTTTAAATTGTAAGAGCTAGAAATATGAGTCCAAGAAAAAAAAAGAAGAAACAAACCCAAATAAAAACATGTCTATTATTAATTTTATTATTAGTATCTTCACTCGTTGCTATAATTGTTGCAAGGATATTCCTTCAAGGATAGTCGTAGAGAACAATTAATCCGAAAATGATCCAGAGAAATTCACTCTTGGATCTTTATATTTCTTTGAAAGTATTGGATTCAATAATCCTGTTTTTCTTATATCCGATGCATATTGGGCAATTATTGTCCTATTAGTAGCCCTTGGTATTTATCTTGGAGTTTTATTAACTCGAAATGATTATATTTTTGCTGGAGTAGGGATTTGGGTCCTATTGGGGATACTTTTTCAGCGATTAATCTCTCCAGAATTTGTCATAGAAGGGGTTATTACCTCGATAATTGGAATAATAGTCTTATGCGTAGCGATTATTTACGAAGCTATCAGGAAACACTGAAAAATTCATTATTATCCTATTTTTTCTTATTTTTCTAATTCTATTCCTGAATCTTCATTTATACATATAAAAATCAATACTTTGTTGATTTTATTATTATATTCTTCGACATTTGTCTTTTTCTAATTATTAAGATACAATCTATGTGAAAAAAAATAGTAAATATCATTGAAAATTTTTAAAAAAATATAGTTTTTGATCTCTTTCAAATTTTTTTTTTATAAATACCTAAACTGTTTTTCTTTTTAAAAATATATCTAAATGTTTAAAATATATGAAATTAAAACATTTTCGGAAGTTCTTAAACCTTAATTTTGGACTTCAAGATATTATTTGCATATTTATTGGTATAATTGTAATTAGTTGTACTCTCTTTAGAGCTCCAAATTACTTTATTTATTATTTCTTAGGGATAACATTGATAGTTTCAATAATATTTGAAAACGCGGTTCAAAAACTATTATTATTCAATATACCAATTTTCTATGTTATTTCATATTTATTCGGGTTAACCTTAGAGAGTAATTATTTATTAAACATTTTCTCTAATAATTTATCGAACCCAATGTCATTTTTACAGTTATTAACAATTTTAGTAATTATTGGTTTGATTATATTCTCAAGTAGCTTTATACCTATTATTTATCTAAAATGGAAGGATGATGAAAAGAAAAAAAGGCATCTATCTAATATAATTAATTACACAATAATTATTCTTGGTCTTATCCAGGCAATTTTATTCTCAAAGAGCATTCAAACTGAAACTTTTTCCTTTTTATCCACATTTCCGGATGATTCTATTTCTATTTTTTTAGTAAATTTGAAATTTTTACTAAATGTCTATATTTCTTTTATGACCTTTTCACTGATATATTATGATTTGAGTGGACTTTTTTTTCATCTAATTATCGGAGTTTTTTATTCTATAAATAAAATTAAATTCAAATTAGAAAAAAATCTTAGTAGTAAATCTAGTAATAATTTTAGGAGTGAATTATTTGATTTGAAAGAACCGAAAGAGGAAATATTCCTTCTGCAAAAAGATTGGGGTTTTTTAAATTGGGATCCACCTGGTACTCAAAATTCACATCAAAATGCTATTAAGGCGGCAGCTAAATATTTTAAACAGAAAATTCTTAAAAATTTTAAAAATGAAAAAGACTTATTAATAAAAATTCCCACTACTATCGAATTAAAAAATAAAGGACATAATGATTTCTTAAATGCTATATATCGCCGAAAGATCTCTTATAATGCTATTTTAGTTGAATGTGGGTTCCAACCCAATCAAATGAAGGATAAATGGCATCTTTTTGATTGGAATAATAGTGGTAATCCAAGGTCGAAGAAAAAAGCTATAGAGAATGCAAGTAATTTTTTACTTCAAAATATAATGAATGAAAAATTCATAAATGAATTTGATTTAAGGGAACACCAATCTCCAACCCAAAAACAAATAGAAAAATATCATAAAGGTTATCTAAGTGCTATTTACAAGAGAGATATAACTCTAACTGATGTTATTAAAATAACAAATCTAAAACATAATAAAAAAATTGGAAGATGGGATATGTTTAATTGGGGTAAAAATGACAAACCCAGATCTAAATCTTCCGCATTAAAAAATGCAAGTAATTATTTAATGAATACTTTGTCCAAGATTGATGACTTAAATGAGTGTTTAACTGAAGAATACCTAAAAGAACTAGGCCATAATGATTTTATAAGTGCAATAGAATCTAGAAAATTATCTTATAATGATATTCTGAGAAAATCAGGATTAAAGACAAACATATCAAAAGGAAAATGGAGTTTTCTCAATTGGAGTCAGAAAGGAATTCCTCGAACTAAGAAACAAGCTCTAGAAAATGCGGCAGAATATTTTTTAAAAAATATTATGAAGAAGAAAATAAAGATAAGTCTAGGATTAGAAGATTATGAAGCTCCTACGCGAGAAGAATTGTTTGACTTAGGATACCAAAAGTTTTTTTATGCGATCTATAATCAAAAATTGAGTTATAATGATATATTAAGAAAAGCGGGATTAAAGTTAAATCTATCAAAAAGAAAATGGAGTTTTCTCAATTGGAATCAGAAAGGAATTCCTCGATCTAAAGAACAAGCTTTACAGAATGCAGCAGAATTTTTAAAAAATAATATTTTAACAAAAAATTTTAAGGAAAATTACAATCTTAGTGATTCAGAGGCTCCTGTAACCAGTATAAATGATAAAATATTAAAAAATTTTTTATATAGAGGATTGTATCCAAGGGGTTTAACTTATAACGAAGTATTAGATATTGCGGGATTTCTTTTACATGAACAAAGTGTTTATGCTAAAATAGGTAGAATGATGCATTGGATTGCTGAACGCATTTTTCTTGAATATACTAGAAATAATGGATGTCTTTCATTTTATGAAATTTATCCTAATAAATATGATAAAAAATACAATTCATTCCATTGCGATAATACTGTTTTAGTTAACGAAAGATTAAAAGATTTTTTTAAAAATCCTACAATATTAGACGAAAACATTAAAATGATTAATATTGATTATTTCTTAGGTGCATCAGAAAAAAGAATAAAAGCACATTGTCTTAAAGGATACCAAGGAAAATTTAAGTTATTAATTTTAGTCCCAATTAATTTGAAGGCTTCAAAATCACCTCCTATAAAAATTCCATACAAAAGAAATGTTAAAATAATGTCTCCTCTTGATTTTTCAAGATTTTTTGGATATCAAGAATCCTTCTGTAGTGAGTTTAAACAAATGGTCGAGATTGTTAAGAAGGCAACTTATAAGAAAAAGTTTCAAAATATTTTAGAGATTCAATCTAAAAAAAGCAGAAAGACAATTATTAGACATTATAATTTTGGACAAATACAGTTAGAGCAAGAATTAAAGGATTGTATTAACTTATTAAAGTATCATCCAGAAGGCTCCTCATTGGATTTTTATATATAGTTTGATAATTATTCTTGGATTTTTATTCGGGACACATTCGCATTTTTTCCTTCCAGTATTTCAGTATCTTTACTTTCACAGTATTTACATTGAAATAATTGGAGTCCAGTAAGTTGTGCCTCTTCGGTAATAGTTACAATAGATACCTTCCCACATTTCCTACATTTAATTTTTCCCGGTGTCATTTCAATTCTTAATTTGGCACCTTCAGCAATGCTTCCTGTAGTCGCCATTTTGAATGATTGCCTAAGCAATTCTGGAACAATTAATGTTAATTCGCCTACTTCTAGGTATACTTCTGTAATTTTTTTGGCATTATACTTTTTGGCAGTTTCTTCTGCAATCTTAAAAATATTGTGAGCAAACGCAAATTCATGCATAGTTGATGGTCATTTTCCCCGCATCTTTTTTATTTCCTTAGCAATTTCTTTAATAATTTTTGACTTTTTCTTGCCCTTCGAATTAATCAACACTCTACCCGATTCTTCCCACCATGATTTTGGATATTTTAATATAGGTTCAATTTGGATCTGATAATCTAATCGTTTAGCCGCAGCCGCAATCTCCTCCACTGAAACTTTCTCAATAGCTAAATTTTTCGGAAGTCTCCTTCCTTGACTCCTTGTTTTTTTCAGATCAAAGTATTGTGGCCAATAAATTAGAAAGGGCGTCCTTTTTCGCATAAAAATAGTTCTTTCTATTAATTATGATTATAAAAATATAATAAAATAAATAACTTATTGATTAGGCTAAAAATTATAGGAATTATTAATCTAATTCAAGTTCTATAAGTGAAGAGGATAAAAAAAATGAAAAATAAAAATAAATTTGTTATTTACCTTTAAATTCTGGCTTTCTTTTCTGTAAAAACGCAGAGACACCTTCAACTACATCCTTCGATTTGGAATTAATAGCATAGCCCATTTGCTCGAATTGAAGACCTACATCTAATGGTACTTGCGTTCCATAATCGATAGCTTTTTTAATTACAAAAAGACTGTTCGTGGCAGCGTTTCCTAACCAAGAAGCTTTTTCATGTAGGAATTCCTCAAATTTATCATCATCTATTAAAAATGAAACAATTCCCCATTCATGCATTGTTTCTGCTGAATAATGATCTCCGAAAAACATAAGCTCTTTCACTCTATACTTTCCAAGATGTTGAATTAAGCGCTGAGTTCCTCCATTTGCTGGGAAAATACCTCTTGTAATTTCTGGAAACCCAAATGTCGATCTTTTTGAAGCAATTATGATATCACATACTAAGGCCAGCTCAAAACCTCCACCTAATGCATAACCATCAATAGCAGCGATTAATGGTTTCGGAAACTCTTCTATTAAATTATACCATTTGTGCCTTCTGTACATTGCATGACTCTGGTGTCTCAAATTATCTCGATCTAAATCGGGAAATCCCCGTTCTGATAGATCTGCTCCTGCTGAGAATGCAGGTCTTTTTGTATAATCTTTAGTACCTCTTAATATCACACATCGAGCTCTAGAATCAACTTCTAAGGTTTTTAAAGCATCTGCAATTTCTTCAAGTGTTTGATTTTGAAGTGCATTTAATTTATCTGGACGATTTATTGAGACTACTGCATAATTTCCATCCTCTACAAATTCAATCTTTATGTGTTCAAACTTTTTTTCTTCTGACATGTTAAATACCAATTTTTATAATGTATTGGATTAATTATATTATTTTGTAATAATAATAGAAGTAATTTAGATAATAAAACACTCTGCCAATCTTTTATATCTTAAATGTGAAGATAATCAACCTTATTAAAAGAGAGGGATATATTTATATCAATCACATAGCATTTAACAAATCAAAAGTGAGGAAATTAAAATGCCAATTGTTAATGTTCAAGTTTGGAAAGGTATTTCAGAAGAATATGTAAAGAAAATAATCAGTGGGATAACTGATGTATTTGTTGGTATCGGGATTCCAAAGCAGGCTGTCGAGGTAATAGTTCAGGAAATTCCTAAAGGGCATTGGGGAGTTAATGGAAAACCTGCAACTGAATCTCTTCCAGATGAAAAACCTCCAATATAATTGATTTAAAAAAATTCTCATATCTTTTTAAATAAAATAAGTTATTAGTAAGACTTTTATTAAGATCTTCTATATAACTAAGAATTTAAAAGAAATGATATGATAATGATATTTGAAAGAAGATTCGTTTTAGTATTATCTATCTTAAAAAAGAGGTTATTTTTAGACAAAAGACATGATATAATATTATGATTTATTGGTTAAATGGTTTTTCTTAATTAAATATATGGTTAAGGATGTTTTCCTAGATGATAAATTTGAATTTAAAAGAAAAGATTAGAGAATTTTGGAAAAAATATGATAAATTTCATCTAATTTTTTTATGTGGATTTATTTTTGGTATATTTTTTATGAATTGGATGTTGTTTTTTTTAGGAATAATAGACCTGAGAACTCCGATTTTCTTTTCAATTTTCACTGTACTTTTGGGTAGTATTGCACTACTAAGCAAATCTAAATATAAACAAACAACAGCAAAAATAGTTTATATCGGATTTGGAGGAATTGGCTTGGGTGGTATAATATGGTTTATTATTGGGTATATATTTGTAGCCGCCCCTTGGGCTCCTTTGAGAATTTTACCCCCTGTCTTAAGAGGGCGAATCTTTCTATCTATTCTATTTGGTTCGTGGGGATTGGGTGCGTTAATTGGGTATTTTTTAGGCAAAAAAAGAAACTGGAAAACAATTTTTACTGAACAAGTCAATAATGAATAATTAATATTTGTAAAAATAATTCTGGTACGATAAATAGTATTAAAACACAAGATATCATAACTTTAGAATTATTACTAACTTCATATCTCATAATCATATTAATTTAAAGCTTTTTGAGTTTATAAAAAGAAAATGATGGATTTCAATATTTATCTTCATATATCAAAATAAGAATTAAAATTATCTAATATCCCATATTTTGATTTTCTTATTATAGGTATGAAGGTAAATAATGGGAGAGACGGGATTCGAACCCGCGACCTCTCAGCCCCCAGCCGAGAATCATACCAAGCTAGACTACCCTCCCATTTTTTTCTATATGATTGGAAATCTTTTTTATTGATAGATCTAAGAACATTCCTTGTTTTTTTAATTTTTTCTAACTGGAAAAACTACGAAAAAAAGGAAGTATCACCCTACTATTATCTGGATATATATCTTTGATCCAGAAACATCTATTTCACGAAGAATTTTTTTTAGATTAATGAAAATATTTTAAAGTAAAAAGACCATTTTATCAAATCAATACTATTAAAAATTTATAATAGGTTAAGAGAAAATGGTTTTTCAAGTTTTTCAAACACCAACAGAAGATGCATTAGGTATCCTAAGAGTGCCCGATAATTTCAATTTCTATGTAATTTTTCTTTTAGTCGCTGTGCTATATATTTACTTCAATGAAATGAATAAAACAAATTGGAATGGAATAGCTGCGGGGTTAATGCTTTATACAATTCATTGGTTTGTGGAGATTATCAACGGAATTATTCAATTTTTTTCAGGGTATGCTTTATGGACAATCCCCACCGGTACTGCATATTTAATTCTAATAGGTTTAGGTGTAGAATTAAATTTAATGTTTGCTATAGCAGGTTTAGCAACAAGTAAACTATTGCCAGAGGATCGAAGTGAGAAAGTATTTGGTATTCCTAAAATGCTATTAATTGGAATAGGAAATGCGGCATTAGCGTCTATAATAGAGATTTTCCTAATTATGACTCCAGCATTTGTATGGATATATCCTTGGTGGAATGCGTTGACGGTTTTTATCTTTGTCTATATCCCATTTTTTGTAGGAGCTGCGTACGCATATTATTGGGAACCAAAAAAGCAAAAGTTAATTATTGGGGGATTAGCTGTTATAGATGTAATCCTTATTTTAATATTTGCTGTTATTTTACCCGCCATTTTAGGTACTACAGTAATCTAAACCTTAACTCTTTTTATTTTATTATTTATTTTTCCTTAGAATTAAGAAAATTGAACAAATTTCAAGAATCCGTCTTTATTTTATAAAGGAAATACTTTTTAGATTAAATAGAAGTATATAACTAATAGAATTAAATAGTTAGGTGAAAAAAATAGAACTAACCATCAATTCCACAATAGAATTAAACAATGGTCTTGAAATGTTTCGATTTGGGCTTGGTACATGGAAATTAAAACGGAGTTCTGTCGTAGATCCTGTTAAATGGGCTCTCAGCGAAGGATATAGATTAATAGATACTGCTACATTTTACAAAAATGAAAAATATATTGGGCAAGCCATAAAAGAGAGTGAGATTCCAAGGGAAGAGCTATTCATCACATCTAAAGTCTGGGATACAGATCAAGGATATAACAGTACATTAAAAGCGTTTGAAAAAAGTCTTGAAAATTTAGATACTGACTATTTAGATTTATATTTGATTCACTGGCCACGAAAAAAACGGAATGAGACGTGGGAAGCTTTAGAAAAATTATATTCTGAGGGCAAGGTAAAAGCGATAGGAGTAGCGAATTTTGCCGTTCATCATTTGAAAGAATTAATAGAGAATTATGAGGTAGTTCCAGCAGTAAATCAGTTTGAACTCCATCCTTTTGATTATTCCGATGAAAAGGATTTGATTGATTTTTGTAGAAAAAATAATATTGCAGTGGAGGCATATAGCCCTCTTACACACGGAAGAAAACTTAACCATGCAAAATTAAAAGAAATTGCAGGGAGATATAATAAATCAACTGCTCAGGTCTTAATTCGCTGGAGTTTGCAACATGATTTTATTTGCATACCAAAATCTGGAAGTGAAGCGCATATCATAGAAAATGCCAATGTATTTGATTTTGAATTATCTGATGATGATATGAAAGAAATAAATACTATTAAAGAAGATTTTAGATTATTAAATGACACCAGTAAATGGAATTAAAATATAATCATAATTAAAACATAGAGGAATAATTTCAATGAATTTGAGTATAAATTCAACCTGGAAACTTAATAATGGAGTTAAAATTCCAGTAATGGGTTTCGGAACATGGGGGTTAGAAGGCAAAACAGCTATTAATGCAACTAGGTGGGCTATTGAAACAGGATACCGATTAATTGACACTGCATTTATTTATGGAAATGAGGTAGAAGTAGGAAAAGCGATAAAAGCAAGTGAAGTGCCTCGTGAGGAGATTTTTCTTACAACTAAAGTCTGGCAAACAGATATGAGATATAAAAAGACATTTAAATCTTTTGAAAGGAGCTTAAAAAATTTGGATACTGACTATTTAGATTTATTTTTGATACATTGGCCGAGGGAAAAGCGTTTAGAAACATGGCGTGCCATGGAAAAAATATATGAAGAGGGGAAAGTAAAATCGATCGGAGTGAGTAATTTTACGATTTCAAATCTCAAAGAACTCTTAAGTCATTCAGAAACCATACCAGTAGTCAATCAAGTGGAATTTTCTCCTTTTCTGTACCAAAAGGATTTGTTAGACTTTTGCCATCAGCATAAAATACAATTGGAAGCATACAGCCCCTTAACGAGGGCTAATAAGTTAAACAATCCGGTTATTAAAGATATTTCTGATAAATATAAAAAATCTACCGCACAGATTTTATTAAGATGGGCTCTCCAACATCAAATAATAGCGATTCCCAAATCAAGCAGTAAGAAACATATCGGGGAAAATGCGAATATTTTTGATTTTGTAATCGAGGAGGCAGATATGGAAAAACTTGATAAATTAGATGAGGGTTTTAGAGTTGTAGAAGATACCATCTTTAACTAGAATATTTTATCTTAGTTTTGTAACATTTCAATATTATATCATTTTTTTTTTAATGTTTTAGCAAGGTAAAAATAGAAAAGATTTATTATTAATATTTTATTAAATAGAACTTAGATATTTAAGAATATATTTAAATAAAAATAGACTTAAATTTATAGAATAAATAATTAGATAAGAGGGAAAGAATTTGACAGAAGAACCTAGTGAACCACCTAAAGAACCTAAAAAACCTAAGCCAGAATCTAGTTCCGCATGGGATTCTCTTGAAGAACCAGTAACCTGGATTGGGAAATTAGCATGGATTTTTTTATTAGTTGCTGCTATTCTTGAAATTCTTTTGGCTATTTTGAATATTGCAAGACAAGTGGCTACCAATGCAAGATTAGCTTCTCTCATACCAGGTTATACACCAACTTATAGTCTAGGATTTCCTATTTGGCAAATTATAGGTGGTGTTATCTCATTACTATTTTCTATTATTATCGTTAGACCTAGATTTTCTAAAAAATGTGGTGAGAAAGATTGGGATTTCTTATTAAATGATGTTTTGAAATTAGGAGATTTCAGATTTCCATGGATGTTTGTTTGGGCTATTATCGCCACAATTTTTGGATGGTATTGGGGTGGAGCTGCAATTTGGTTTCCCGCTATAATTTTAGTTGTTGCGGGACCTAAACCATATAAATGGACAGAAGAATAAATCTGTTTTTTTTTTTTTAATTTTCTAAGGATCGCTTAAATTCTTTTAATTAGAAGCATTAGATATTATTATTCTAATAGACTATATGCTAAAACCAAAGCGCCATATATTTCATTTAAATTTCCAACTCTGGAAGTGTCAACCAAAATTCTGTCCAAACCCATATAAACAGCACCATATGCTTTTCCAGATCCTAAATGTACTAAAGTTCTGTAAATAAGATTACCTGAGATTCCTTCAGGAGCCAAAATTAAATTTGAATTATTTTCTATTGCACTTTCTATAAGGATCTCATCGTGAGATATCATTATATCAGGATACATTTCTTTAAAATGTTTTACTACTTCTTTAGCTTCCTTAATCGTTTGATCAACATGTTCATCTCGTCCTAGGTCACCCTCTCTTCCTCCACTTAAAATACTAATTTGGGGATAAATTCCAAACGATTTCAGCTGGTCTATCGCAAGGTTAATAAAATCTAACTTTGAAGGTAAATCATTACATTCATCGATCCCAACCGGACCATAAAAAAACTGACTTCCACTATGAGTTTCTAATAAAGCGAGTCTTTGAACTTTTTTAACATTAAACTGCTCTTTTACTAATTTTAAAAATTTAGATGAACTTAGAGATCCTCTGATAATCGTATTTATTTTATAATGATCAAGGTAATCGAATATGGTTTTTGTAGGCTCTTCAGACTCAATTAAAATAATTTTTTCTCTGTTTTTCTCATAACTTGAATTATCTGAAATTAAATCAATAGATTTCTTTGTTCCAAATAAATAAATTTTTAAAAATTCATTATCTTTGAATTGATTCAAAAACTTAATTGTTGCATAAAATATTTTGTTATTATGATATTCTGAATCGCCTAATCCAATACCTATATTAGCTACTTTATCCATTGAACCCGTTTTTATTTTATTTAAAATACTCATAGACGCATTCTACCTTTTCTTACTTATTTTCAATTTTTTTTAATATGTAATAACTAATAAATGATATTATCATTAATAATATAATAATTAAGATGTAAGTACTTAATGCTTTGTAGGTTCCATTATAAAATAAAAATCCAAAAATAACCGTAATGGAGTTATAAACTCCGTGAAGGGTTATTGGAGCAGTTAAATTTTCATTTCTGGTGTGAAATAAATAACCTAGTAATATAGAAATTGCAAAATAAGGGAAGAACATTAAAATAAGATTAATAATAAATGAAATTGGTGATATAAGTATTAAAATAAATGTAGCTGGTAAGTGCATACCTGTAAAAATTAAAGCAGTTATAAATAAACCTGCTTTATCTCCTACATTTCTAACCAATCCTTTTTGCATATAACCACGAAAAGCTATTTCTTCAGAAGGTCCAACAATCGCAAGCATAACTATTACTAATAAAATAATTTCTATCAAGTTTGCTGAACCAGTAGGATCTATTTGGCTACTAGAGTCTACTGAAACGTTTGGGAAGAGATTTACAATAAATTCTAAAAAAAGTGAAATAAAATTAACCATAAAGAAAGCCACCACAGCAAAAGCTAATCCTAATATTATTTCTTTGATAATTTTAACCTTAGATCGATTATTAATGGGAATTCCCAAAATTCCAAATCGATTTCTTAGACTTGGTTTTTTCAAGTAACTTCCCGCTGATATTAAAGGAATAATGATGAAGATAAGTTCAGTGAATGAAGCTAATATCAAAAATGTCGTAGAGTTGAGGAAATTCTCAATAATTTCGATATCTGGCATCCCTATTGCGAAAAAAACTAGAAGAAATGTAATAGCTGTGACTATTCCTTGCATAATAGTAAAAGCAAGAAGAGGAAATAAGATAGCGGGTGGATTTTCCCATAATGGCTTCTTGACATTCTTAGAAATTTCTTCCTCTGTTAATTTTTTTTCAGAAATTTTATATTCCGTACGTGCTATCTTTCCAATAGTCCCTTTTTGTTTTAAAGCCTTAAGATTTGATCCACAATAAGGACAGAAAGTAATATGATCTACATTATGAAGAAATTCTTTTCCACAATATGGACAAAAGCGCCATTTAGAACCAATATCTTCTATATTATTATTTAAATCTTGATCGCTCATCTTATATTATAAAAAAATCTATAATTTATGAATAACTGTCTTTTTAAAATTAATATCCGAAGAAATTTAAAAATGTCGGAATTAAAACCCTTTTTGTGAAATATTATTAAACAAAGTATGTAGATGAGAAAATTTAAAGTTAAGAAATTAATGAGTAAAATAACATAGTAAACTATTTCCTTCAAATTTTATAGGATTCACGAATCCATATCTCTCAAATTGAATAGTTTTTCTCAGAGGAATGTCTTTTAAATTAATTTCTCCATAACCATTAGAATAAGTTCCATCAGGTTTTAATATAGATACATCAATTTTTTGTTGTTCGGGAACCCATTGTATTATTGAATATTCTCTATTCAATTCTTTGCTGTGATAATCCGCTTGAATAAATTTATTGGGCTTATCAATAATTTTGATTTCTATATTCATCAAATCCTTTAATCTTATAATATCATCTACAGAAAGATTCTTTACGTCTTCATTAGAAATGTAAATGATTATTTTACCCTCGTTAATTTCACAATGAATTTCTCTTATTCCCTTTTCTGGTTTTGTGGGTAAAAGAAGAGGTTTAGCCGTAATCTTATCAAGAGGAATATTTATTATCTCAATTTTTATAGGATCTTCCACAAAGAAATATCTATTAGAGATATGATCAATTAATTCCTGATTCTTTGAGTAAAGCCAATTCACCGAAAAAGTGATTCCGGACAGAGACATACCTAAATCTAATAAAGTTTTTCGAACAGCTTGTGGTTGAAAGCCTCTTTTTTTTAAGGATTGAAGACTCCATGTTCTAGGATCATCCCAGCCCTCATATTCACCAAGTTCAATTTTATTTCGCGCATCTGTCTTACTTAATTTCATATCTGGAAAATTAATACGACCATAATGAAGAAATTGAGCTTTTTGCCATTCAAAATGATCCCAAATGAACTCTTCTATATAATCTTCTTTTATGAGATCAGATCCTCGTAAAATATGCGAAACTCCTATTAAATGATCATCTACCGCCCATGAGAATTCCAACATTGGCCATATTAAGTATTTTGTTCCTACTCTGGGATGGCTTGCTTCCGATATTCTCATAATGATTTGATCTCTAAGGGCGGGATCTTTATGATTCATGCCTGTTTTTAACCTTATAACAGCATCTCTTTCTTTATAGTCCCCTTTTAACATTTTCTGCCATTCTTGGATATTTTTCTCAACCGAGTGATTCCTATGTGGACAATCACGCTTTTGTTTTTTGAATTTTTCTCTAAATTCAGCAGCAGAACAAAAACACACATAAGCAAAATTATCTTTTATCAATTTTGAACAATAGTCATAGTATATCTCTAGTCTATCACTTTTATAGTAAATTTTAGAGTATTTCACATCCAACCATTCCAATCCTTCTTTAATTAAATCATATGCTTCAGGCAACACATATTTTGCTTTCTCGGGTTGAGTTTCTCGTAATGATTTTGGACTACCGATGGTATCATCAAAGAATAAGATAAGTTCTCCATCATTTTTCTTAACATATTCATCATTTAAAATCACCATGCGAGCATTGCCTAAATGTAAAGCTCCACTTGGATATGGTGCCATTCTCATAATTATGTTATCATATTTTTCTTTATTCGGAAGTTTAGGCAATTCCTTTTCCTCCTCTTCTTGATCTTCTTCTTTTAAAGCGTTGGGATCCATTTCCAAAAGTTTAGCTTTTTGTTCCTCTATGGTCAGTTCTTTAATCTTCTCTATTATATCATCTATTGTAGGCAAAACCTCTTGCGCATGAGGTCTAAGATCCTTTCTTTGGGCCATCAACTTTCCCATTATTGCTTTTTTATTAGGGATGCCTTCAAACTCAACAGAATTTTTTAATCCACTTTCCCATATGATTTTTTCAACTTCTTCCTTATCCATTAATAACACAAATCTTTTTTTTATTTAAATTATAAATATTAAAAACGAGGTTAACATGAAATAATAATGTAGAGTCTCAAAAAAATTAGATGTTTAGTAAGAATTTTAAATAAAATCAAACTAAGAAATATAAACACTTAAAACAATTTTAATTATTAACGATTGAGTTGATGTAAAATGGGTTATTATCGTGGATATATATTAATTCGTTTAAAAATGGTAGGAAAAGAATGGGATGTCGCAAATAAGTTAAAAGGGCTCAGCTCTAAAGAAGAGGGCGAGGATTGGAGAATTACTTATTCCACTCCTATATATGGCGGATGGGATGTTATAGTTGAATGTTCCTTTTCTGATTTGAATGAATTGGACAAAATCGTGACATATTGCCGCACGGATCCTGAATTAAGCGCTGCAATAGAAGAGACTACTACTTTAATGGGAACTAAAGACGATTATGATTTTTAAATATTAAATTTTATTCTATTAGACTTTTCTTTTTGTTTTTCCTTTAGAATAATTAAAATGATTGATCAGATATAGTTTCAAATAAGAAGGTAAAAGAATATGAATAAAAATTTATTTGATGCTTTAAGATCCGTGTTCTTTGACCTAAATGATAATGATTTAATTGAAAATATTTCAAGTATTTTAGCCTATGTCTTAGAGAATAATAAAATTACTACAAGAATAATTCTGAATCTTTCAGACAAGAATTATGAAGACGTTTTATTTATACTTTTTGAGAAAAGACTTTTAATTCCAGAAAATTCTTACAGGGGACTTGAGTGGCAAGAGTGTAGATTTTCGCTTGACATGGATCAAACATACAGAATGCCGATAATAATAAAGAATTTAGTTAAATTTTCGATGAAATCAGGAATTTGGAATTTAGAAGAAGCTATATTACATACTTTCATAAAGATTGGTGATAAAAATTATAAGAAGATGCCAATCTTAGTTCATAAATTATATGAAAAATCAAAGAATTACAGAATTAAAGGTAAGAGGATAAGAGAAATTTGTATGGATTTAGGATTAGAAGAGAGAACAAGCGCTCTTATTTCTGAACTAAAAGGTGTCGGTATAATGAGTCCTGAATTAAGCAGGTCTCTATTTTCATCTTTAAAAGAAAAAACTCCTATCTATGAATTAAATCCTTCTCTTTATCAGTAAATTGTATGAAATTGACTAAAAAAGAATTTAATATAGAGAAATGATAATTCAAATCAATGATCAAAGTATTTTTCCAATAAAATTATGAAGGAATTATCAAAAAAAGTATATTACAACAAAGTTTATGGCTCTTGGTTAGGACGCATTTCAGGAGACTTTGTGGGTGCCCCTATTGAGTTTTTGCCAATTATACTAAGAAAACTCATTTACGGAGAGATTCATTACTATCCAAGAACTGTAGATATTAATTATGTAAATGATGATGAGATGTATGAAATTTGCGCTCTTGTTGCTTTACAGAAGAATGGCATAAGAATATCATCTCAAGATATCGCCCAAGAATGGGTAAATCTCCTTTATACTCAAAACTTTACAGCTGAAAAGAAAGCTTTGAATAATTTGAAAGGAGGAATATTGCCACCAGAATCAGGAAGACGAAATAACATATATTATGACGCCATTGGAGCTCAGATGAGGGCAGATATTTGGGGTCAAATCTCTCCAGGTCTTCCAGAATTAGCAAAACAATATGCTCAAATTGATGGGAGAATTTCTCATGCTGGTATAGGGGTTGAAGGCGAGATTTTCATAGCAGTATTGATTTCCCAAGCGTTTTTTAAACCAGATATTTGCAGGAATATAATAAGTGCTCTCGAATATCTTCCTTCCACCCGTGAAAGTTTATATACTCAAATGGTTGAAAATGCCATCAGATTATATGAGCAATATCCAAATGATTATAAAATAGCACGGCAAGAACTCATCCAATATTGGCATTATATAAGAAGAAATGTGTTGTTAGAAGAGGAAAACCTATTTAATGAAAGAAGTATAAAATATCTTAATAGATTTATCTCAGGAGTCCATGTACTCCCTAATGCTGGGATTATCACTTTAGCACTTTTATATGGTTCAATGAGTGGAGACCCTCTTGGTAAATCCATCTGTATTGCTGCTTCGATGGGGTTAGATACAGATTGCAACTGCGGAAATATAGGAGCTATTTTAGGAGCCCAAATTGGTGCAACTAATATTCCAATGAAATGGAAAGCCCCTCTACGTAATACATTTTCAACTTATGTGAAAGGACATGAAAGATGGAAAATTACAGAGCTAGCAAAGCAGATTTATAAAGTTGGGTTATCTGTTATTAAAGAAAAAGGAGAGGAGATAATAAGGATTATTTAATAGAATTAATCTTGAACTAATTTCCATAATTTAAAAATAAGCTAGTTCTAAAAGGTTTTTAATAACATCTTCAAAAATAACTAACCCCATTCCTTTATATCCTTGAACTGAAAAATGTAATCCATCAGAATAAGCATATTCTGGTTTTAGATTTCCTTGAGCATCTGCCATCCCATTAAATAAATCAGCATAAGGAATTTCCTCTCTTTTAAAATATGCCTTTAATTTTAGATTTAATCGAAATTTTCGCTCATGATAATTTCCACTTGTTAATTCTTGGCGAATTGGTGGGATAGTAGCCCCGATTGACTTAATGTTTTTATTCTTGGATTGAATATGCAAAGATTTAATATTCTCAAAAATCTTTTCATTTGATATTCCCCATCCCAAATCATTGGTCCCTCCAATAATTATTGAATAATCTGGTTTTGGGGAATAATTCAATAAATCTATTTCTATTCGGTTTAAAAGATTTCTTGTCAATTCACCTGGAATTCCCTTGTTAATAAACTTAAGTTCCCCCATGATGAAATCATCAATCTTGCCGAGATTCTTCTCGAGAAATTCGATACAATAATTATATAACCAGTATTCATATTGGAATTTTTCATCCCCATAACCATTAGAGATCCCATTTATAGAGGGAGAATATCCCGGATATCCCGATGTGAGTGAATTACCAAAACATAGAAAGATCATGTTAAAATAATTTTTTCCTATTTATTTTTAATTAAATTAAGAATCTTTTTTGAGTTCAGCTTTTTTAGATCAGATAAAACCAAATCAGCTTTGGTTAATTCTTCCTTTGGGTGGGTGCTCGTGAGAGCGATTACTTTCATATTTGCTCTCTTCGCAGCTTCTATTCCTACCGGCGCGTCTTCAATCACAAGACAATTTTCGGAATCTAAATTCAAATTCTCGACAGCTTTAAGAAATACATCGGGAGCGGGTTTACTTTCGGTCACATTAGCAGCGGTCAATATTGTATCAAAATAATGCTTAATACCCAAGCTCTTCAATAGTAATTCAACATTTTCAGGTGGTCCGCTGGAACCAACAGCGAGTTTGAATCCTTTTTCTTTTAATTCGTTTAATAGACTCATTACTCCGGGTAATGGTTCTAATTTTTCTTTTACAATTTTTCTATAATATTTTTCTTTCAAATCTGCCCATTCCTTTATCTTTGTTTCGCTGAGTCCTTCTCCCACTAATTTTCTCGTGATGGGTACGCTCTGTTGACCGAATGTATTTTCAAAAAATTCTCGGTCAAATTCAGCCCCAATTTTATTAGCTAGCATCTTCCAACTCTCGTAATGCGCTTCGGCTGTATCGGAAAGTACACCATCCATATCAAAAATAACTAGTAAATTTTCAAACATAATCTTAACAAATATCTTTAATTATGTATTTATTATTGATGAGAAAAATATTTTAAGCATTTGTAAATACTTTTATAAATATGACCCTGTAGTCTAGTGGATAGGGCGCTGGCTTGCGGTGGTACTTAATTTCTATGTGCTGTAAAAAGCCAGAAGTCGAGGGTTCAAATCCCCCCAGGGTCGCCATTCATATTCTTATATATATTGAAGAATTTCTGAAATCTCATCAATCTTTTCAAAATCATCAATCGGAATCTCTTTTTCGAAGGGAAATTCAACTTTTCTCTGGAAAAAGATCTTTTGCAATCCTGCACGATGAGCCCCCATGATATCAGCATATTCATCACCACACACTAAAATATGCGCGGCATCATTCTCATTGAATCCCATCTCCTTTAGCGTATATATGAAAATTTCTGGATTCGGTTTTCGTTTCCCATAATCCGCGGATGTAATAACAACTTCAAAATATTTGGATAAATTATGTTTATTTATTAAAGCCTCAATGGTTTGATGATGTGGATGATTTGAAAGTAATGCTAATTTAATATTCAATTTTTTTAGTTGTTTCAGTGTTTTTTCGGTATTTTTGAATGGAAACCATTCATCTTCTTCACAAGAGTGATAAAGTGTAGCTAATTCCTCGCTTACCTCATTATCTACCTTTTTATTCATTATATTAAAAATTTCCTTAATAATCTCTGTAGTGGGGAATTCTTGAGTTGTTTTTCTGCTTAATTTTAATGATTCCATTCGTTTTTTATTAAAAATTTTTTTAAATTGCCGTTTCTCAGAAGAATTCTTTAAAAGTTTCATATCATATAATTTTTGGATGCATTTCTGGAGCCCTTGCTTATAGCAATTCATATATTTTTCCACAGTTGCATCTTTAAAATAATAAAGTGTAAAGCCAAAATCGAAGATAATTGCTTTGATTCCTTTGAATTGCATTCTAATTTAATTATGTAATTTCATAATTTTAATTTAACTCTAAAGAATTAAAATAAGTGTTTAAAGACTAGACTGCTCAAAAAAAAATAAGTATTTAACTGAATTTTATCTTAATAGTATTCATTAAATAATTAGAAGTATAAAGAATAATTGAATATTAATTACCTAAATTATTTTAATTTAAAAATGGTAGAAATCAAATCAGAGCTGTTAGCTCCTTGTGGACTCTATTGCGGAGTCTGTTCTATTTATATCGCGCATCGTGATAATAATCAAAAGTTTAAGGATGCATTAACAAAAGTTTACAAACCATTTGTAAAAGGGATTGAAGATATTAAATGTACTGGGTGTTTATCTGATGGAGTAGTTTTTCCAGTATGTAGAAGTTGTCCTATTAAAAAATGTACACAAGAAAAGAATATTAATGGTTGCTATGAATGTGATGAGTTTCCTTGTAAATATATTGAAAATTTTCCAATAAAAGTGGGTAAAAAAGTTATTATGAGAGCAATTCCAACTTGGAGAGAACTAGGCACTGAGAAGTTTGTTGAACTTGAAGAAAAAAGGTATCATTGCCCAGAATGTGGTAGCACTTTATTTCGAGGAGCAAAACGTTGTAATAAATGTGGAATAAGCGTTGACGTCGATTAATATAAAAAGAAAAATTAATTCATAAATAAATCTTAAGGATTATGTCAATCGATAAGTGGCTTGAAGATGAAGAGTGGGTTGAAAAGAAAAGGAAAAAGGAGGAACAATATAAAAAATTAAGTGAAGAAGAAAAAAAGAGGTTAGAAGTTAAAAGTATTAAAAATTTAATTGGGAAAAATCAACAAGAAACTCAAAAAAACAAAGGGGAAATCAAAAACGAAAAGGATTATCTATTAGACAAAATTATTGATTTTAAAAATTGGTTAGACAAGAGGACGTATCTTAAAGGAGATAGAATTGAGATTAAAATGTGGGTTTCAAATCTCTATAGGATACTTGAATCTAATACCCAAAATAACAAAACCCAGGAAAATCGGGAAACAAAAAAAGAATTAATTAAAAAATATAGAAGAATTCCCCCTAATTTATTAGATGAGAAAACAAGGGTCGCAATTAATAAAAAATTGTATAGAGATGAAATGACAAGTTCCGATAAATATTATCTGAGAAAACTAAAGAAAGAAATAGAAGAAAAGTTAAAAGAATTAAAATATTATGAAATTTTAGAAGATATCTTAGATTTTTAAATATCTAATTTACATATAATAAAAAAAATACTAATGTCTCCCACTAAAATTATATTCCCTATAGCTGGAGTAGGGAAAAGATTGCAGCCATTTACTTTTTCGAAGCCCAAAGCATTCTTGAAGGTGGCTGGGAAACGATTGATCGATCATATTCTTATAAAACTCAAAAAAACATTTCCGGAAGGAACAGAGATCCTATTTATTGTAGGATACAAAAAACGACAGATAACTGAGTATCTCTCCAATCATTATGCTGATTATTTTACTCTACATTTCCGTGAACAAAAACCAATGGGATATATTGATGAAACCCCATATTTTTCTGGGTTAGGAGATGCTATCTTTTTGGCTAAAGATTTTATTGAGAATAATGATATTTTCATTTGTTTGAGCGACCGATTACCAATGGAGGATTATAGCTCAATACT
Organism: Promethearchaeia archaeon; assembly: GCA_046497275.1. Taxonomy (GTDB): domain Archaea; phylum Asgardarchaeota; class Lokiarchaeia; order Sigyniarchaeales; family SOKP01; genus TEKIR-8. The sequence goes on from JAWOFX010000061.1 coordinate 84,273, forward strand.
TCTCACATTTCATCAAGAAAATTGTGAAGGGGTCATTAATGTTAAAAAAGTTGATAATCCTCAATTCTATGGAATTACAGAAATAGATAATAAAGGTGTTATAACAAAAATCGTGGAAAAACCGAAGGAATATGTATCAGATTATGCTGTTTCAGGTGCATATTTATTTGGAAAAGAAATTGTAGGTAGATTATTCGAACTGTTAGAAGAGCAATATAAAACGGAATTAGAAAATGGAAAAGAGCATCAATTTACACCTATTATTCAAAAATTAATAGATGATGGATCTAAAATAAAAATAAACGAAATGAAAAATAAGATCCTAGATTTTGGGAGACCCGAGAGCTTATTAGAAGGAAATCGATTTTTATTATCTGAACTAAAGCTTGACGACCCGCTATACGAAAATCTCTTTAAATTGGGAAATATTGTAGATTGTAAAATTGTTCCTCCTGTCTATATCGGAGAGAATGTTATAATAAAAAATTCTGTTATAGGACCAAATGTCTCAATAGGTGACAATGTGAAAATAGAAAAATGTATTCTTTTTGAATCTGTGTTAGGAGATGGGGCGCATCTGAAGAAAATAATCTCTTCTGACAGCATTATCGGGGATTATTCCACTTTAGAAGATTTAATAAAAAAGAAGATCAATATTGGGGATAGCACATATATTACCACAACAAATCTTAAGTCTTTTTAGAATTTTTTCAATTCTATTATAAATTTAGTGCCATTGTTAAAATCATTCTCATTATTATCTTCCACCCAAATCTTACCATCATAATTATCTATTATATGTTTTACTAAATATAGTCCAATACCCATTCCATTTTTACTCTCAGTAATTACATCTTTGAATAGCTTTTCCTTAATCGCATTACTTATACCCGGACCATTATCCAAGAATACAATTCTAATGAAATTTAAATTAGAGTCTTGATCCTCCTCTATAAGAATTTTGATTTTAATTGGCACAGACTCATTATGTATTATAGCATTATTAAGAAGATTTTCAAATACATCCAATAAAAATTCATTCGCTTCGACATAGATTCGTGTTTTAGGTGGGTCAAATATAAATTCTATATTTTTATTATTGTAGACCTTGAGAATATTTTTTTTTGCAGTTTCTAATAAACTTATTAGATCCATCTTTTTTAATTCAATTGCCTTATCTCGAACTTGCGAAAGCTTATATACATTATTAGCTAACTTTTCCCCCCTTTTTATTTGAGTTTCAATAACATCAATAAGTTCTAAGATTTTCTCCTCATTTGTTTCAGAATTCTCAAAATAAATTTCAAATAATTCTATTGCTGATTTTATGTTTTGAAATATATTTTTTACATCGTGGGCGAATAAATTTTTATACAATTCTGTTTGGTGATATAACTTATTTAACTTTTCTTCTCTCTCCTTTAGATTTTTTTGATGTTTTTTTTGTATAAAGAGATGTAAGAAAAATAGCCAAAAGAGAGGGATTATTATTGCTAAATAGTCTTCATATTCAGAGAGTACAATGTTAATATTCGCCCATTCTAAAACATTAATCAAATGATAAAAAACTAAGAGAGCTAAAATAATGGCTAAAACCATATTCTCTGCTTTATCAAAGTATGAATCTTGATAAATGATTAAAAAAAGTAAAGCAATAATGATTAAGAGTGCTGAAATGAAATCCATTATACTAATCTCAATTATGGTTTTCCGCCCTCCTTCTTTTCATTATTAAAATAATCCAAATAAAAATAAACATAGAACTTAACACATAACAAATGTGTTCAATATAATTTAAAAGATCATAGAGTATTATTGCTTCAAAAACTGTAGCACACCATGCAATTAAGATTAATATTATCGAGATAAAGAAGAATTTAAATTCTGGGATTGTTTTCAGGTTTTTATAATTTATTGTTATAAAGATGAAAACAACTATTCCAAGTATAAATACTATTAATTCCCCTTCTTCAATCATTGAATTAATAAGGTTGAATGGTTAAAAGATATGAAATTTTTGTTTGATTAGAAAAAATAAATTATCTCTTATTATAATTTGCTTTTCTTCAAAAAAAAAAAGATAATAACACTTTTGTTAATTCAATTAATAAATAATATAAAAAAAAAGATTAGATTAATTATTTTCTTATTTTTCACGTTGAGGTCTATGACAAAGCCACCAGTCAAAACAGGTAATGTTTGGGTCTTCTAATCTCTCTTTAGCGGTTTTTACATCTTTCGCGGGTGGAACTATTACATGATCTCCGATTAGTTCATTATTTGGCCAATTTGCAGGTACTGCGGCATTTTCTTTATCTGCTGTTTGGAGTGCTCTAAGCGCACGAATTATTTCATCCATATTTCGCCCAATTTCTTTTGGATAATATAAGATTATTCGAACTACACCCTCAGGGTCTATGATAAACACGGCTCTAACAGTACTCGCACCTTGACCAGGATGAACCATCCCTAATTTTTGGGCAACAATTCCATGGTCTGCGATTATAGGAAAAGGGATTTCTGTATCTAAATTATCTTTTATCCATTCTGTCCATTTTATATGAGCAAAGACTTGATCGATAGAAAGTCCAACCAATTCTGTATTTAATTCTTGAAACTTATCAAATCGAGTTGCAAAACCGTGAAATTCTGTTGTGCATACCGGAGTAAAATCTGCAGGATGACTAAATACAATTAGCCATTTACCTTTAGAGGTTACATCATCAGGTAATGTCATCATTCCATGAGTAGTTTGGACTTCCATTTTTGGAAATTTATCCCCTATAAGGGGAATTCCAACTTCTTTTTCTGCCATTTTGTTCACTTAGAATAAATATTTTTGTTATTAATAATTATTATTAACTAATATCTTATTGCATTAAATAATTGATTTTATAATCTATTAATAGTTCCAATATATATGGAAAAAGATTTTCTCAAGTTAAAGCTTCATAATCATAATAAAAGAATTACCCCTCAGAGGGAAGCAGTATATAATGCTCTATTAAATGATACAAATCATCCCAGCGCAGAGGAAATACATAAAGGCATAATCGATAAGTTCCCTAATTTAAGTTTAGCCACGGTATATCAAATTTTAAACATGTTTGAGAATGAATTAAATTTGGTTAAAAGTATTATCGTAGATAATACAAAACATTATGAAGTAGATTCTCAATTCCATGTTCATCTCATATGTCCTGAATGTAATCAAATTCGCGATATTTATTCTGAGAAGATTAAATCTTTTTGGGAAAATCTTGTTCATGAATTAGATATTAATCCTAAAGATCAAACTATCAAAATTTATCAAGTATGTTCTGATTGTGAGAAAAAATTAAAAGAAAAAAATTGAAGATTATAGAGAGAATTCGATTCTTTTGTATGAGTAGTTTTTTTAATACTGTTCTTCTTCCTCTTCGGTTTGACTTTTCCATCTGATATATTCTAAAAATGATTCATTCCGAATTTTTTCTTCTTTTGTTGTCTTTCTTTGCTTATTAATTTCATTAACATTTCTTATCAAAAAGAAGACTAGTAAAAAGAGGCATACAATGAGCAAAATTTCTAACCAAAACCATCCTATGCGAAATTCATAAAAATATTGCCAGGTTGAAACTCCCATAATATAATTAATATTAAATTCAGATTGAACTTCCTCTGGTACTCCGCTTACATTTACTAAAAGAGTTATAGAACCATAAGCAGTAAAATTATCATTTTTATTAAGATTAGCATTAAATTCATAAAGATAACTTTCTTTTGGACTTCCAAATACCGTCTCATCTGATATAATTAATAGATCATTAGCTTGTATCGTACAATCAATTTCTGATATTCCAATGATTTGATCCGTCTGATTAGATGTATAAGAGATATAAAATACAGATTTATATCTATCTATTTGATTATTATAATCAAGGTCTATTATATAATTAACTTCAATACTATTCCCACCATATACCATTTTATCGGTTTTTTCGATTTGATAATGTCCAAGATCTAATATGGAATCCAAATTAAAAATAATAAAGAGGGAAAGAGCATTTAGGATTAATAAAATTAAGATAATGAATAATGTAATATACGACTTTTTCTTTACTTTCATTCTAATTATACATGTTTTTTTTATCTTAATTATTAAAATTTTTTATCCTTTAAATTTGTTTGAATTTCCTTAGTTTTTTAAGTTACTTATCAAAATATCTATTCTTTCTTTATTTTTATTTTATACTTTTTAAAAACACGGTTTCTGTTCAAGAATTATTTTCTACCGATAATTTCCTTGATTATCAAAACTTTCTCTATAAATTAAAAATTAAATAATCGAAAATGAGACTATTATAATTTTTCAATATATTCTGAATATATTAAAAAAATTAGAAAAAAATAGGGATTTTAATTTTAAAGTTGGGGTCTTTTATCTTGCCAAGGTTGTAAATCTTCAAAGGCTTTTGATACCTGAAGGACTTTTTGCTCATCAAATCGTTTCCCAATAATTTGCATTGCAATGGGAGTGCTTTCAGCCGACCAGCCACAAGGGATTGATGCAGCAGGATTACCAATTAGGTTTACTGGGAAAGTAAATGCTTGCCAAGCGGTTGGTGAAACATTCTGATTATTTATTTTAGAAGGGAAAGATTTTCCTAAATCGAATGCAGTTACGGCGGTAGTTGGTGTGATAAGGAGATCATAATCTTTAAAAACCTTAAAGAAACCTTCATAAATGTTTTTTCTTACATCCATAGCTTTAATAATAGACAAACCATCATAATTTAACCCACCTTCAATCATTCTTATCAGATCAGGATCCATTTTATTGCGCCATTCGTTTAATTTTGGTTTCATACTGAAAGCAATTTCAGAGGTCCAAATTGTATAAAAAGCTAGCTCTGGTTTTCTCAATTTCATTCTCACTTTGTCTATATTCCAATCAAGAGATTCTAATTTTTCAATTGAATTCATTATAGATCTTTCTACTTCTGAATCGATTATTTTGGCATATCCCATATCCAAAGAATAAGCTATTTTTAATTTTTCAGGAGTGTTTTCGATTGTTTTATAATAGCTAATATTATTATCAGGGAGAGAATATCTATAACCTTCAAAATAACCTTTCATCGCATCTAACATTAATGCGGCATCTTTTACATATCGCACAAGTGGGCCAACAGCAGATAATGTATGAGCAAAAATATATTCTTTAGGATATACTGGTACTCTGCCGAACGTTGGTTTTATACCATAAACTCCATTTAAACTCGCAGGAATTCTTATTGAACCTCCTCCATCAGATCCTTGAGCTAAGGGGCTTATACCAGATGCGACCGCAGCTCCAGCCCCTCCACTTGAACCTCCACATGTTTTATTCAAGTTCCAAGGATTTTTTGTCGTTCCAAAAATCTCATTATCAGTAACCCCTTTAAAACCAAATTCGGGAGTATTAGTCTTTCCTAAAATAACACATCCCGCATTTTTCAATCTTTTCACATAAACACTATCTACATTTGGAATGAATTCTTCATAAATTTTGGAACCAAAGGTGGTTCTTATACCTTTTGTTAGTGATAAATCTTTTAGAGAGGTTGGAATCCCATTCAATATTCCTAATGTTTCTCCTTTTTTAACTGCCATATCTGCTTTTTTTGCCATATCTCTGGCAAGATCAAAAGTAGGAGTACAATATGCATTTATTTTTTTATTAATATTATTTGCCCTTTCAATAATCGCTTCCGTTATTTCTAAGGAAGTTAATTCTTGTGTTTTTATCTTTTCAAACATCTCATAGGCGGGTAAATAACAAATATCTTCTTTATTCATGGTTTTGAAAGTAATTTTTTTATTATATGAAAATACGATAGAAATTCATTTAAATTCTTTTCTTTTATTTTAGATTATAAAATCTATAATCTATATTCAAAAACTCTATATTAATCCGTATTATAATTTTCATATAGTATTATTTTAACAAGGTAATTTTTAAATGAATGAATATAAACTTGAAAAATTGGATAGTTTTTCAGGAAGGGAAGGACCATTAACTCTTATTATTATGGATGGAATTGGTTTGGGGGAAAAAACTGAAACTAATGCGTTTTATCGGGCGAATACTCCATTTTTAGATAAGTTAATTGAAGAATCCTCTAAAAAGGGACAATATACAACTTTGAAAGCTCATGGAACAGCTGTTGGGCTTCCAACAGATAAAGAAATGGGAAACTCCGAAGTGGCACATAATGCTTTAGGATCGGGTAGAATTGTGAAACAAAGAGCAACCTTAGCAAAAGAATCCATATCTTCCGGAGATTTATTTAAATCTAAAAAATGGGAATCTTTTACATCAAAGATAAAAAACCAAGAAAACACATTACATTTTATTGGATTATTATCTGATGGATATGTCCACAGTCATATTACACATTTATATGGGCTTTTAGACGGAGCTGTAGATTCAAATATTAAAAAAGTTCGGATTCATACATTATTAGATGGAAGAGATGTACCACCTCAATCATCATTGGAATTTATAGATCAATTAAATGATAAATTAATGGGCATAAATAAATTAAATATGTATGATTATCAAATAGCGTCTGGAGGTGGAAGAATGAGAGTAACGATGGATCGATATTATTCAGATTGGGAAGTAGTGAAAAGAGGGTGGGAAGCTCATGTTTGTGGAGTTCCAGAACAAAATTCTGATTATAAAGGATATTTCTTCTCAGCAAAGGAGGCAATACAAAAAGCAAGGGAACTAGAACCTAACATAAGTGATCAATATCTACCATCCTTTGTAATAATTGATGAGGAGAATAATCCTGTAGGAAAAATGAAGGATGGAGATGGGGTGATAAATTTCAATTTTAGAGGAGACCGTGCTGTAGAAATATCGCAAGCCTTTGATAATACTAATTATGGTTTTGAAAAAAGCTGTAATCCTAAAGTTATTTATTACGGATTAGAACAATATGATAAGAAGAAAAACTTACCAGAACACTATTTTATCGTTCCCCCTGAGGTTGAGGATCCACTCGCAAAATACCTTTGTTATGAGAAAATTCAGCAATTTGCGATAGCAGAAACTCATAAATTTGGGCATATTACGTACTTTTGGAATGGAAATAAAGAAGGATATGTTTGTGAGAATTATGAAAAATATATCGAAATAAAATCAGATCCAAGCGAAATGATTGAGGATAATCCTAAAATGAAAGGATATCAGGTAAAGGATGCACTTCTTGAAGCCTTAGAAACAGAGGATTATAGGTTTTTAAGAGCTAATTGGGCAAATGGGGATATGGTTGGTCATACGGGAAATATTAACTCTGCTATTATTGCAGCTGAGACAGTTGATGAATGTGTAAAGGATGTAGTTCACAAGGTAATGGATTTAAATGGTATTGCTATTGTCACCGCAGATCATGGAAATCTTGAGGAAATGGGGAAAGGACATTCAACAGCTCATTCTTTAAATCCCGTAATGTTTGCGATTATCGATCAGCATTATAATAATGAATACGAAATAAATAAAAATATAAAGGAACCAGGTTTAGGAAATGTAGCAGCAACTATTCTGAATTTATTAGGCTATAAAAAACCGTCGACATTTATGGATTCATTAATAAAATTTAACTAAATTATAATCTATAAATTAGTAAATCTTTTTTATTTAAAAGTAAAATATTTAAGTAAAATTAGTGTATTAAAAATTTATTATATTAATAAAGCTGATAAAAATGTCTGAACTTACGGTAAAAGGAAGAGTTGTTGGAAAACCAATGCAATATATTTCAGGAAAAACCTATATAATATTTCCTATGCAGTTAACAGAAGCAGTTGAATATTCAGAGGACGAAAAAGAATTCAAAATAAATACCCTTGATTTCATACTTATTATATGTCCTTTTCTGTGCTGGGTTAGTAAAGAACATATTATAGAGATTACTGGAAAGGTTAATCAAGGAGAGGGTTTTTTCTTTATAATCCCTACTAAAATTTACAGTAATTTTTGGAAATTTACATTTAAGAAAGAGTTTGAAGAAGCCCTTCCCTAATTTTCTTGCATAGAGATAAAATAAGTTTAGTATAAACGTTTCAAAAACCAGATTTATTATAAAAAATTAAAAAAAAAGGAATTTTTAACTGAATTTTATTTAAAAAATTTTACTCTCTTTTATTCTCAATTGGATTTTTAGTATCAACGAAGGATATAATAAGCATACCAAGCGCCATTATTATCCCTACACTTATTATTGATATTCCATATGCATCTGTTCCAAAGAAACCAGCGCTTATGCTATATATAAAAGTAAACACAAAAGGTCCGAGGGCAGAAGATAATTTTCCACTTAATTTGGAAAATCCGAAATATTCTCCAAACTTTTCTTTAGGAGCAAGTTCTACCACCATGATTCTCTGCGCGGTCCAAGTACCTCCGAGGGCAGGTCCAGCTAATAAACCCATAATGATACAGAGAATAAAAGGGAGATTGAATCCAATTTCAATAAAATCTAATGTGAATATTAGAACAGTAGCGATTATTAAAGCAACGGCCCATAGAAATCCAACAAAATAGAATGTTTTTTTAGCTCCCACTTTTTCTCCGATTTTACCCACGAAATATGTAAAAAGCACAGCAGAAACCGTAGAGATTAAAATGAATATGATAGCGAATATATCTGCGATACCGCTGCCAAATCCAACTCTCAGACCATCCCTAACGATGTTTGTCATAAATGCAACTATGACATTAGCAATATCAACTACTAGGAAATATCCAATAATAAATATGAACATAGGTTTGTGCTTTCTTATATCTTTAAAAGTTCCTCTTACTTGATTAAATGCGCTAGAAATTAACTTTCCAAAGGGAGGAGTTTTCGCTTTTTTTTGTTTTTCCCGAACAAACAAAAATGGTAATGCAAAAATGAAAAATAGAAACATAGATAAAATAAAGGTCTCCCAACGACCTGCAAAGCCATAACTTAGAGGCCCTTCGTCAGTAGATGATATAATATCTCCCCATCCATAGATTAGTGGTACCAAGACTAATAATGAAATAACGGTTCCCAGATACCCCCATGCGACCCCAAAGCCTGAAACTTTTGGGATATCTTCCCTTTTTGCTATAAAGGGTAGCATTGCATCATAAAAAGTTAAGCTGAATTGGTATGCTACATTTGCAATAACATAAAATAATAAAACGAGTGTTATATTACGGAAAAATCCTAATAGGCTCGCAAAGAGGAGAATAATTCCCGTTAGACTTATTACATATGGTTTTCTTTTACCAGCTGTATCACTTAAAGCTCCTATAATAGGAACGCAGATCGCAACTCCGACTTGCATTACCGCGCTTATTATCCCAAAAAGCAAAAATGAATCTGAATAAGATAATCCTTGTTCTTTTTGTCCAATAACTAACACGTAACGAGATATAATTAGGCTAACTATTACCATTGAATAAATTGTGTTTGCCAAATCATACATCGCCCAGAGAAAAACATTCTTTTTAGATGTTTCAGTTTCAAATTCAACCTCTTCTTCGCCAACAATGGCAGAGAGTGGTTTTATTTCTTGATCTTCTTCAGAATTATTTGACATAATAATCTTTTTTTTTATAATTATTTTTGATATTGATCAATAATCTTATATATTTTACTTTAGTTGATTTTTAAGTATATAAGGAGGAGATAAGACTCAATAATCTTTAATTTATTTGGACTAGTTTTTTATTTTTTGAATGTTTAGAAATTTACATCAAACTCTTTAGAATCTGAATTGAAATGAGTAATGAAGAGGAATTAAAAAAAAAAGTAAGAGCAGGTCTCGGGATCGCTCGTTTCTTAAAATCACATGGAATTAGTTATGTGTTTGGAATCCCTGACGGGCATACTCTGGGGTTTTATGATGGGATATTACACACAGAAGGATTAAAACATATTTTATGCAATGATGAACGTAGTGCAGCATTCGCAGCGGATGCATATGCTCGAGTGTCAGGAATGGTTGGTGTATGTGATGCAGGTGCTGCGGGATCAATGAATTTTCCAGTTGCCCTTTCAGAAGCAGATGGGGCGGGAAGTCCAGTCTTGGCATTAATTGGATTAATAAAATCCAAAGATGTATTAAAAAATATCCCTCACGATATAAATGTGGAGGATACATTAAAACCGATAACAAAATGGTCAGGAAAAGTATTAGATCCAGAATATCTTCCAAGATTCTTAGAATTTAGTCTCAAACAAGCTATTAATGGAAGACCGGGATCTGTGGCACTCTGTATTGCCGAAGATGTGATTAGTTCAAAGGAAATTAGATTAAAACACTTTATTCCTCGAGCAGGAGGATCTTGTGCGATAAATAGTTGTCGCCCATCAGCTGCAGAAAATGAAATAGATCAAGCTTTAGAAATGATCAGGAGATCAGAACAACCAGCAATATTTTCTGGTGGTGGCGCAATCACTTCAGAAGCTTTTCAAGAAGTTAAAGAATTAAGTAAAATCCTCAAATGCCCTGTGTTTTCTACCATATTAGGAAAAGGAATAATGAAAGAAAATGATCCAAATTATTTTGGAACTGTTGGACTATTTGGAGAGAAACCTAATCATAAATTTATAAGAAAACGAGCTGATTTACTGATTGTTATAGGAAATAGATTAACGGAGGACGATACTGCAAATTTTAAAGTACCTACAAAAGCAACAGATATGATTCAGATTGATATAGAAGCTGCTCAAATAGGGTTATCATATCATCCGTGGGGAGTTGTGGGAGATCCTAAAGCAACACTTTCTGAAATTATTTCTCGCCTTAAAAATAGAGGATTAATCAAAAATGGAAATATGAAGGAAATCATGGAACAAAGAGAAAAAAATCTTCAAGAATTGAGGACAGATTTAGAAGAATATCGGGAAGAAGATATCGAAACATGGATGAATTCAGAACCCATTAAACCACAGAGAGTCCTTAAAGCTATTTCAGACAATTTAGGGGAGAATGATTATTTAGTTACTGATGCAAGTTCAAGTTCCCGATGGATAGGGGCGTATTATCCCGTCAAGAGTGTAGGAAGAAAAATAATCAGTCCAAGAGGGGTGGGACCAACGGGATTTGGAGTTGGTGCTCTAATAGGGACATGTATTGCTGCCGATGAATTTTCATTTTCGGATGATAAACCAAAAAAGGTGCTCTTTACTGGTGATGGGGGTTTAATGAATGGAGGGATAAATGAATTTGAAACTATTAATAAATTAGAACTGGATTGTACTATAGTAATCATTAATAATAATGCTCTAGGATTTGTAAAATTCGGTCAAGCAATGCTTTATAAGAAACGATATTATCAAACTGATCGGCCACGTACAGATTTTGCTGCTTTGGCAAATGCGTTTGGAGGAACCGGTGTTAAAGTAGAAAAAATTGTAGATTTAGATCGAGAAATTAAAAATGCTATTAATACCGAAGGGTTTAATTTAGTTGATGTGGTCATTGATCCATGGGAATTACTTCCACCTAACAATTATTAATGAAATATAATTAGTTTTTCTTATATAAAATAATAGTTGCTATTCCATTTTTTAACTCTATTTTTGTATCATTGAAAGTACAAACAAAGGATAAATCAATTTCTTTATAATAATTTCGATTTTGATTTTGAGCATTGAATATTAATACATCTCCTATTTCATTAAGATGAATTGAAATTTCACCAAAACTTATGCCTGGAACTTCTAACAAAATTTCTGTAAAATTATCGTGATTATTTATTTCTGATATAGGTTCTCTAAAGATATCAGAATCGTTATCTTCATGTGGATCAAAAACAATGTCGTGAGCATTTAATATCTTTGTTTCTTTTGGGATTTGATTTTCAAACTTCCCAAAAAAATCTTTCATGATATCTTTATTAAAATCCCCCTCGATTCTTATATCTGGTTCATTCATGCCGGTTTCATAATTATAAGAAATCTTAAAACTCTTCTTATTTCTCCCCTCTTCCTCATCGTCGGAATTGAAATATTCTATAAGAAATTTATCGAATGGATCTGAGTTTAAATTGAAAAACTTTTTTATCTCATCCATTATATCATCAAAATTATTATCATCAAAAAAATCCATCTTGTTAAACCTTCTTAATGTTTCAATCTAATTAGACTAATTATCTTAGAGTATTCATTAAAGGATTAAAACTTATTGAAAACTTACTTTTAAAGAAAGAAAGCCAATGAATTCTATTTTTCACTAATTTTTAAGAATTCTCTAAAATATATTAAATAAAAAGATTTTCAAATTTAGATGGAATTTAATTGATCAAAGGAATTATCTCATCATCTAAACCGAATTTATAGTATGAATATAATCTCTGATAAATGTTAATTTAGATATATCTAATTTAATTGTTTCCAAGTAAAATTATATTGCGAATATAGCTTCAATATTATCTAAAGCATCAAAGCTGAAAAATTCAATATGATAATATCCTATGAGATCAGAAAGATTAAATTAATTAATAATTTAAATTATTTATTAACATTTTTAGTGAAAAATATTGGAGTATAACTTATGAGAAAAAAACTAATAAGATATAAGTTTAGAATATTTCTAATGATTATAATTGGAATCCTTTTGCTTCAGATTGCTTTCTTCACACCAAATGGAATGATAAAGGACAATGTAATAGAAGATAAAAGAAAGATTAAAGAATCAAATTTTTGGGTTTTGACTACTAAAATTCATATAGATAATAATTGGACGGCTACGAATAGCACATTTGATTGGTGCACAGGATCAGGTACGCCGGCAGATCCATATATTATTGAAAATGTAACTATTGACGCTCAGAATGAGGGAAGTTGTATATATATAAAGAATACAGTTGAATACTTCATTATCCAAAATTGTACGCTGACTAATTCGCAAGCCTCTCCTAACGCTGCCATCCGTTTAGATTATGTAAGCAATGGAAAGATCCTTGATAATAATATTACTAACAATGCCGGAAGGTCAGTATCATTATATGGAGGGAATAACAATTTAGTCGAAGATAATACTATGGCAAATAATGGATACGGTGTTACTTTATCCTACAGTAATAATAACAGAATCTTAAAAAATTATATTCAAGATACTGATTTATACGGAATATATCTCTGGGATAGCGATAACAATTATATCTCGGAAAACGAAATAAAGCATTGCGGTTACTATGCTGGTGGATATCATGGAATATACATTTCAGAAAGTGGAACTCCTAGCTTTGTTGATAGCATTAATAATACCATAATTTATAATCATGTAGATAATAGCCGAAAAAGCGGAATTTATATAAATTCATGTGATAATAATACGATCTTTGGAAACAATATTGAAAATAACCTCGATTATGGGGTTCATCTCGATGATAGCGATGATGTAAATATTATCGGCAATAAAATTCATGGTAATAGCGATGGATGTGTCTCAGTCCAATCTAGTTTGAATACGAAAGAAGAGTGGAATGTCTGTAATTATGAGCTTGATCCGTTTATTATTGATGAGCTTGGAGGAGGTGATTTCACCTGGAATCGAGTTTCTCAGTTCGCATGGTGTTCGGGCAAGGGAAGCTATAGTGATCCATATATTATTGAAAATGTAACTATTGACGCTCAGAATGAGGGAAGTTGTATATATATAAAGAATACAGTTGAATACTTCATTATCCAAAATTGTACGCTGACTAATTCGCAAGCCTCTCCTAACGCTGCCATCCGTTTAGATTATGTAAGCAATGGAAAGATCCTTGATAATAGTATTACGAATAATGCTGGAAGGTCAGTTTCATTATATGGAGGGAGTAACAATTTAGTCGAAGATAATACCATGGTAAATAATGGATATGGAGTTACATTGACCTATGGAGGTAATAATAAAGTATTTAATAATTACATAGAAGATGCCGATTTATACGGTATACAACTCTGGAACAGCGATAATAACATTATTTATGAGAATGAAGTAAACCATTGTGGTTATTATGGTGGTACATGGCATGGAATCTACATTTCAGAAAGTGGAAATCCTAGCACAAATAATACCATTCGAGGAAATTATGTCCATGGCAACAAAGGAAGCGGAATATATGTCGATTCGAGTGATAATAACACCATTTTAGGGAATACTATTGAGAGTAACCTCGATTATGGGGTCTATCTTGATGATAGTGATGATGTAAACATTATTGGCAATAAAATTCAGTTTAATAGTGATGGATGTATATCAACAGGAACTAGTTTAAATACCAAGGAAGAATGGAATGTATGTAATCATATACTTGATCCTTTTATTATTGATGAGCTTGGAGGAGGTAATTTCACTTGGGATCAAGTTTCTCAATTCGCATGGTGTACTGGTGATGGAAGCTATAGTAATCCTTATAGCATAGCGAGTGTGGTTATTGATGCCCAGTCTGTAGGATCTTGTATTAGAATAGAGAACTCTTATGATAATTATTTTAGCATAGAAGGTTGTCTCATCATGAATGCTCAAGCCACTGGAGGTGAAGCTGGGATATTTTTAGACGAGGTGCATAATGGTACCATTTATAATTGCGAAATAAGCTATAATTATGCGGGAATTATTTTATCTAATTCTAAAAACATTACGATCGAGGGTAATAGCATAGATAGCAATCCAGGACAAGGAATTATCCTTGACCACAGTGAATGGAATCTAATTATTGATAATGAGCAGGAAGGGAGCAAATATTATGGATTGTTTCTTCAGGCGGATAGTAATAATAACTCAATAAGTGGTAATAGATTCCAATATAATACAGGGGCGGCAACTCATGGCGATGGAATTCGAATAAAAAATAGTGAAAGCAATAATGTCACTGATAACATTCTCACTTATAATGATAGAGGGATAAAAGTTGAAGATGGTTCTTATTATAATAGAATAGTTAATAATACCATTCTTTACAATTCAAATTATGGTGCGCTCGTGATTGCAGATCCTTCAAACAGCATTAATAATCTCTTTTATTTAAATAGGTTCAATAACACGGTTTACAATGCTTTTGATAATGGAACAAATACACAGTGGGATAACGGTCTTATTGGAAATTACTGGAGTGATTATGGTGGTATAGATGCAAATGATGACGGGATAGGGGACACTCCATATTTAATTTCAGGTACAGGAACAACGGTAGATGAATTTCCAATATGGGATGATGGAGATAGCATTAGCCCAATTATCACTATTCTAAGTCCTCTGAATAATTCAAAATACAATATTACCGCACCTAACTATTCGATTTCTATCGTTGAAGAAAATTTAGATACTTATTATTATGTAATCACAGGAACATCAGGAAATTTCACCCAAATTATTCAAAATTTATCAGGATCCATTAATCAAACTTTATGGGATTTATTACCCGAGGGAACATATATTCTGAAATTTTTTGTAAATGATACCGCTGGAAATTCCGCATCGGCAAGTATAATTATTAATAAGGAAAGCATAACAGAAACCGCTCCTCCAGAGATTCCTTTTGGCTCGTTTTATCTCATTATCGCCATTCTTAGTATTGTATCGCTATTTATCTCAATAGAAATCAAGGTTAAGAAGTCAAGCTAAAATTAAATCTTTTTTTTCCTTTTTTTGATTTTAACTTAATTGAGATGTTAATATGCTTTCAAATTAAGAATATTTTTTAATAGTTTTTAATTTTTCAAATCAATCTAAAAATTAAAGTCGCTCTGCCATTTCTTATATCCAAGTTTCCAGAGCTTTAAACGCGCTTTATCAACTTTATTATCTAATTCAATTTTCGGTTTTGGATTATCCATAATTTCTCGATACCGAGAATAATATTCATCGGCGTTTGGATGTCCCTCAATTAAATTTAATATTGCTTGTTCGGTAAAGTATAAAATTAAATCGGGTTCAATTTTAGGATTTTCTTTGGTCATAGTTAATGAATTTTCTGTATCTTTAAATAAATAGTAGTGTAATTTAGGATCTTTCTCATTAGTTGAATTTTCAAAAATATAATATTCCCAACATGCACCTACGTCTAAATGTCTCATTAAGTCTAAAGTATTTGGGAAATATTTTTTTAGTTTATCGTAAAGCAGATCCGATTCCATTTTTAAGCATTTTTATTTGATTTTATCTAAATTTACGGGAGTTTGATCATTTACATACTTCTGATATACCAATTCCTGTGGATAATATTTAGCACCTGGCGGGTATGCGCTGTCTTTGATTCCTCCCAAGGCTACAGTGATATCAGTAAGCATAGGTTTAGCATTAATATATAAGTTAGCAGCTTCTAATCTTTTCTTAAAAATTTCAATTTGATCTAAATCACTACAATAGACTGCAGCCCTCATACCATAATTACTTGCATTTGCAAGTCTTATTGCGTCATCAAAATCATCAGCTTTCGTGACTGATCTTACTGGTCCAAATGCCTCTTCTCTCCATAAAAATGGTGCCTTGCTTAAATCTTCACATAACTCGGGTTTGATCTCCACGAGAGTTGGTTCATAGAAAAGGCCATAATCTTTCCCAGTGTCAACTTTTTCTGCACCAGTATATATCTTAGCATCATACTTTTGCGCATCTGCAACCATCACCTCCATCATCATTAAAATCTTTCTACTCCCCAATGGGCCAATATCAACCATTGGATCAGTTGGATCTCCATATTTTAGTTTCTCCATTTCTTTAACCAAACACTCAATATAATCATCGTAAATATCTTTATGGACAATAATACGCTTCATCGAAAAACATTGCTGGCCAGAGTTAGTATAACTTGCATCTGCATTCCATTTTGCAACCTGTTCTAGATTCACATCATCCATAATTATGCCTGCATCATTTCCCGCACATTCGAATACAAATTTTTTGAAAGGCATTTGATACATTGGCAATCCCATTGATTTATCTACGCTTTTCTTTAACATTTTAGCGTAGCTCACTAAAATATCTTTTGCTGTATGTGAGGAACTGATGGAGAGAAAAACTTTAACTAATTCGTTTTTAATGAATTCATCCACAGCCCATTGTCCCGGAGCAATAACTATATCAAGGGCATCAACACCGGGAATTTCAGCATCTTCCATCATATTATATGCGTTAAGCATCGTTAAAGGGCATGCAGTAGATGGTTTCACTATTGCTGGATTCCCGACTAAATAATTTGCGCCCATTTGATATATAGGTAAGCTTAGAGGTGTATTTCTCGGAGCTATACAAGTTGTAAGTCCTTGCGGGATAAATAATAATTTAGCATAATCTTCTCCGTCAATACTCGTGAGAGTCTTATCTTCCATAAATTGATAATACCACTCACAGAATTTAAATCCATTTGAAACTATGGCAATTTCCCATTCAGAATATTTAATAGGAAGTCCTCCTTCTGCAACAATTAGGTCTTTCAGTTCTTTCTTCTTAAAACGTAATCTTGTGGCAAATTTAGATAAAATTTGTGCCCTTTCGAAAAAATCCATCTCTCTGAGCTTATATTGATTTCGATGGATCGTCTTAATTTTAGATTTTATAGTTTCAGGGGTATCGCTAGGTATTCTATCGATCTCCTCCCCTGTGTATTTATTTTTTATTATTAATTC
>JAWOFX010000079.1:0-33841 GCA_046497275.1 Promethearchaeia archaeon
TAATTGTTTTCCTTTAGGATCATTTTCTACAGCTTTATTAAATTCTCCTAAAACGGATTTATAATCCTGACCATCATCATATTTTTCTAAAACTAAAACAATTATCAATTCTTTATGTTCATTATAGAAAGAGATTGAATTCCAATTTTCTTCTTCATTAATAATATACGATTCTGTAAAATTATGAGAAATTTGGATCTGTTGAACTATATTCTCAGATAGTTCTAAATCTTCTGGATATTTCATTTTAACTGTCCCTCCCTCAACTAAATCCCAAGAGATGAGGGCAACTCCTTTAACCATATTATTATTCCTATCCTATAAAGTGCTTTATATCGCTTCCTAAAAATACATTAAATAATTTAGCTTAATAAATTTATTTTTATTGATAGTTGTGATTTATTATATCGCAAAATAAAAAGCAATAATGAGAAAAATAGTAGATCAAATCTTCATACAAATCTAAGAAATGTTTATAATAAAAATTGATAATTAATTAGAGTTTGATTATGTCTCAGGTATATTATGTGTATATTCTTGAAACACGGTCTAAAAAGGGAAAGAAAATGTATTATACAGGTTACACTAATGATCTCTATCGTAGATTGGATGAACATAGAAATGATAGGGGGGCTAAATTTACGAGGGGTAAAGAGATTGAACTTAGTTATTTTGAATCCTACACAGATAGAAAGGAAGCAATAAATAGAGAATTAGAAATTAAATCACTTACAAAGAAAGAAAAAGAAAACTTAATTAATAATTTTCAAAAGAGTTGATTTTTTTGGAATTTATCAATAATTTTTTAATCTGTTTAACAGGTTTACCTGCTTCTGGAAAAACCACATTTGCTAAATTACTAAAAAAAAATATTATGGAGCAACAAAATAAGTTTGAAGTAAAGATAATTGATCCAGATGTAATAAGGTCTGTAGTAAGTGAAGGAACATTCGATCCCGAAAAGGAGAGTCTTGTAAGGAAACAAAATTTAAAAGATATAGAAAAAAACCTTAAAAAGAAAAAAATAGTGATTAGTGACGATATAAATTATTATACGAGTATGAGACATGAGCTAAAACAAATTTCTCAAAAGCTTGGCGTTTGCTTTTTTATGATATATATATCTACTCCTTTAGAAATATGCCTTGAATGGAATGAAAAAAGAGGCAAACCTATTCCTAATCGAGTAATTTTGAATATATCCGAAAAGTTTGATACCTTTGAAAAATATAAATGGGAAACCCCCAATTTGATCCTTGATTTATCAAAAGTTGAAAACCTAGACCCAATTGTAAGAAAATTTCTAGATTATATAGCACAACAACTGAAATTAATTTCCAAAAAGCGAAAAAAAGAGAAATCAAACAAAACGACTAAAAAAGAATATAAGGAATTATTAGATTCGCTTACAAGATCCTTAGCAAGTGATCTATTAAAAACTGCAGTTTCTAAAGATCAGAAAAAGAAAATTCTCAAGAAAAGGAAGGAATTTCTAAAAGAGAATTTGGATAAAGAATTAACTAAAGAAGAGATTAAGCAGAAATTTCGCAAAATCTTAAATCAAACTCTGAATATTGGAAACATTTAGTCCGTATTCTTATAGAATTTTATAAACCATAACGGTAAAGAAAATAAACCATAATTACTTTTAAAATCTTGAAGTATTTTTATTTTTTAAAAATTTTAAAAAAAATTTATAGAATAAAATGGAAACTACAAAATTACGTATTGAAAGATTAGATAAGGAAAGGAGCGGACGCTCTCTATGTTATATGGATCAAGAGGCTATGAAAAATTTGGGATTAAGTACGGGCGATATCATAGAAATTAAAGGCAAGAAAAAAACAGCGGGAATTGCAGTTGCTAGTCCTATGGATAAAGAAACGCAAATAATTCGATTAGACGGGATTATGAGATTGAATAGCGGAGCAACGATTGGTGAATTTGTGGAAGTACAACCTGCAAAAGTATATGATGCAGACGAGATCATTTTAACTCCCACCAGACCAAATATCGATTTAAAAAGGCAAGCTGAAGCAATAAAAGGAAAGCTTATTGATAAACCTGTTGTTTTAGGTGATATTGTTGATGTTTATGGGAGTTTTATTAAAGAAAATGATTCAGAAAATCCTATGAATGAATTAATGAAGATGTTTCCATTTAAAATGGGAGGTAAAAAAAGACCTACCATTGGAAATTTAAGATTAATAGTGGAAAATACAAAACCTTCTGGAGAGATAGTCAAGATCAGCAGAGACACTCAGATTAAAATTAATAAAAGAGTTGCAGTATTAAATGTTTCTGGCGGGGTAGTGACTTATGATGATGTTGGAGGATTGACAGAACAGATTCAGAGGATAAGAGAGATGGTAGAATTGCCATTGAAACATCCAGAATTATTCCACAGATTAAACATTGATCCTCCGAAGGGAGTATTATTTCATGGAACTTCCGGAACTGGAAAAACATTAATGGCTAAAGCAGTATCTCAAGAATCTAATGCTCATTTTATAACGATTAATGGTCCGGAAATTATGTCAAAATTTTATGGGGCTAGTGAAGAAAGATTACGGGATATATTCAGAGAAGCAGAAGCTAAATCTCCATCAATTATTTTCATTGATGAAATTGATTCAATTGCTCCAAAAAGAGTTGATACTTCTGGAGAGGTTGAAAGACGAGTGGTTTCTCAATTACTTTCATTACTTGATGGGCTTAGAGGCAGAGGAGAAGTTATAGTAATCGGTGCAACTAATCGATTGAATGCTTTAGATGAAGCGTTAAGAAGACCCGGCAGATTTGATAGAGAAATTGAATTTAGAGTCCCTAATTCAAAGGGTAGAAAAGAGATTTTTCAAATTCACACAAGAGGCATGCCATTAGAGTTAGATGTTGATTTAGAGAGATATTCTGAAATTACTCATGGATTTGTTGGAGCAGATATAATGGCTGTGTGCAGAGAGGCCGCTATGTTTGCTCTGAGAAGAATCTTACCCAAAATTAACTTAGATGAGCCAATTCCAAGTGATATAATTCAAAAATTGAAAATTAAAAATCAAGATTTCATGCAAGCAATTAATATGGTTGAACCATCAGCTATGCGAGAAGTTTTGGTTGATGTACCCGATGTCGGTTGGGATGATATTGGTGGATTAAATGAAGTCAAACAAGAACTAAAAGAGGCTGTTGAATGGCCCTTAACGTATCCGAAGTTATTTGAACGTGCTGGAATTAGACAATTAAATGGGATCCTTCTTTTTGGTCCTCCTGGATGTGGGAAAACATTGTTAGCAAAAGCTATCGCTAATGAGAGTGAATGCAATTTTATATCTGTAAAAGGACCAGAAATTTACTCTAAATGGGTTGGAGAAAGCGAAAAAGCAGTGAGAGATATTTTCAGGAAGGCACGTCAAGCAGCACCTTCTATTATTTATTTTGATGAAATTGACGCGATTACTTCTGGAAGAGGTGAAACTGAAAGCACACGTACTTTTGCATCAATAGTAAACCAAATACTTGTAGAAATGGACGGAATTGAAAATAGGAAAGGAATTATTACCATCGCTAGTACAAATCGTCCTGATATAGTAGACCCCGCATTTTTAAGACCAGGAAGATTCGACCGATTAATTTATGTTGAAGCACCTGATAAAGATGGAAGATTGAAGATTTTAGAAGTCCATACTAAAAACATGCCTTTAGCTGAGGATATATCATTAGAACGCATTGCGAATTTAACTGACGGATATAGTGGAGCAGATATAGAAAATCTATGTCGAGAAGCAGGTATGGAAGCAATTAGAGAAAAAATGGATGATTTAGATCAAATTGAATTCAAACACTTTGAAAAAGCTCTCTCCAAAATAAAATCGACCTTACCAATAGAGATCATTGATAAATATGAAAAAATGGCGAAGAAAATTACAGAATCTAGAAATATACGTGAGCCCTCCGCAGATTTATATAAATAAAAATTCGTTTCTATTTCCTTATTTACAATCATTTTCATTAAAATTTTTGTCTTTTCACTATTTTTCTAACAATCTATCTATTAGTTAAAGTTTTAACCAATAAATCTACCTCTATCATCTCTTTTTCTCTTTTCTACTATAATTTTCATTGCCTTTGAATTTTTCTCTCTTCCGCATATTGGACACCATGTTCCTTCAGGTTTTGAAGGTTTGCCTCTAATGTCATTTGGGGCAGCACACCAATAATATTCATGTTTATTGCAGTACCATTTTAAAGGGACAGTTTCTCCAAAATAATTCTCTGACAATAATTTACCGTTCCTTTTGATTGCTAAATTTCTCAATTCATTTAACTTATCTGGTTCCGAAAGTTTAAATCTTCGCCAATCAATCTTTTCATCTTGTTCAGGAGGAAATATTCCTTTTTCTTTACATTTATCTCTAATATATTGTTCCATTTCATTAATTTTTATTTTATATAATTTTCCATCTTTAAATTCATATCCAACTTCTATTAAAATTATACCTTCTTTTTTACAATTAGATCTTTTATAATTATCTATTTTTTTGCGTTTTTCAAATATTTCAGGATCATTATTATGAAAAAACTTATGAAATTTGTAATGCTGGATTCCATGTCTTTCAAAAGCTATTTTTAAATCTTTATTATAACCATCAAGATGTAAATCATGATTTCTAAGCCAAGGGAGATTATGTTCTTTTGGAAATTCGACACCGAATATTGCTTCAAAAAAAGTACGGCATATTTTTTCCTGTCTTCCTTCAGCACATTCGGGACACCATGTTCCGTTAGGGCGAGAAGGTTTGCCCATTATATCGTAAGGTCTTGCTTTCCAAATATGTCCACATGATCCGCACTTCCATGTATGAATTTTGAGAACTCCTTTGAACGCCTTGGATAAAAATTCTCCTCCTCCAGGTTTAGAATTTGCTAATTCTTGCATATAACTAACATCATATTTCCTAAGATTTTTTCGCATTGATTTATTTCCACATTCTGGGCACCACGAACCTTTTTTAGAGGGATAATCTTTAATATTACTTGGTTTCGCTTCCCATTCACATCCACATAAATCACATTTCCATCTATGTCGTTTTGTCATGCCATAAAATTCATCAGATAATAATTCTCCTCCTCTTTCTTTTGCCAATTCTTTGAAGTAATTAAACAAAACGCTATTTTGCTTCATATTACAATAAGGACAATTAAAAGTACCTCTCTTGATTTTTTGCATTATATTGGCTCTGTAATCTTTCCATTTTTTACCGCACGAATTACATTGAAATTCTAAATTAGACAAATTATTGATGTATTTATTTGAAATAAGAGATATATTCCTTTTCTCGGCAAGATTTCTAAGCTGGTTTAAATAATAATTTTTATCCTTAATCTGAGATTTCATAATTTCGATTAATGGATTTTAGCTATATTTTATCTTAAAAAATAATATTATATT
The DNA here is from genome assembly GCA_046497275.1 of Promethearchaeia archaeon. Lineage (GTDB taxonomy): Archaea > Asgardarchaeota > Lokiarchaeia > Sigyniarchaeales > SOKP01 > TEKIR-8. Next base: position 5,450 of record JAWOFX010000079.1, read on the forward strand.
TCTAAACGTAAAGAGGTTGAGGATTTAATGAATTTTTTTAACTAGTATAGTATGAAAATTCATTTAATATTCCAATATGGATGATAAATAATGCTATAGAATCCCCTTTAATGGGTTTCAAAAAATCAAATACTCTTGTTATATTCTAACTATAGATTAGACACAAAATCCTCGATTCTATCCATTGCTTCCTTTAATTTTTCCATCTCAGTCGCATAGGAAATTCTTAATTTATCTTCCGAATATGAGCCAAAAATGTTTCCAGGAACGATTGCCACTCCTTTTTCCCTCATGATTCGTTCTGAAAATTCCTGACTCGTCATATTGAATTTCTTTATAGAAGGCATTATATAAAAAGCACCTCGTGGTTTTATCACGTCAAAACCAATCTCTTTTAATCGCCTAAAACTCAAATCTCTTCGAGCTTTAAAAGTTTCCAATATATCATCGAAAAATTTGTTGTCCATTTTTAATGCCTCAATAAATCCATATTGAGCAGCATGATTAGTTCCTGCCACTGTATATTGATGATACTTTTCCATAAGCTCGATTATATCTGCTCTTGCAACCGCATAACCCAAACGAAACCCAGTTGCAGAATATAATTTTGACATTGCATTTAATGTAATTGTACGTTCAAACATCTCGTCTATAGATGCTGGACTGAGAAATTGCATTCCATCATAGAGATAATTTTCATAAACCTCATCTGAAATAAGATACAGATCATTTTCTAGAACAATTTGTACTAATTCTTCGATTTCATCCCTCGTCATTGCATAGCCTGTTGGATTATTAGGAGAATTAATTAAGATTGCTTTTGTTTTTTGGTTTATTGCATTTCTAATAGCTGGAAAGTCGGGGCTGAAATCATCCTTCCGCTTTATCTCACGGACCTTTACCCCATAAAATGGACCAAGATAATAATACGAAATGAAATTCGGTGAATGCAATATAAACTCATCTCCAGGATTAAATATCGAGGCGAAGGTCAGAGCGAGTGCTTGACTGCCACCATTTGATACAATTATATTTTCTTTCCAATCTACATTAATATGATTAAAATCACGCAATTTCTTCTCTATTTGCTGTAATAATTCTGGCACTCCTCTTGTAGGAGCATAATGTGTGATATTTTTGTCTAATGCATCTTTATTAGCCTTTATGATTGGTTCGGGAGTATCAAAATCTGGTTGCCCGATACCGAGACTGATTACATCAGAACGACCAGCCGCTAGATCGAATAACTCTCGTATCTTCGACTTCGGGGTTTTTTCTTTAAGAATTCTTGATAATTCTTTCATATTAAGCACTAAAACCTTACTGATTATGGTTATTCTTTATTATGATAGATTCAATATAAGGAATCGCATAATACTATATGTTTAGATAATCCTAAAATTAAGAGACTGAAACTTATAAATTACACTTATTTCATTAAATAATCTTCAAAAATACAATCAATACATCTAAAAAGAGAATTATAATAAAATTTAGAGGAGTTTAAATAATCTCCCCATAATTTCTGAGAATTTGTCGCACAAGGTTCTGAAAAGCTTGCTCAACATTATCACCATATTTTGCACTTGTTTCGATGTAATCACACGCATTTATTTCATTGGCAAGATGTTGCCCCTCCTCAGTTGGAACGATTCGCTGATCCTCTAAATCAATCTTATTCGCAATTAAGATGTATGCTCCTTCATCTTTTACATATTTTTTAAAATCTGATAACCATTTATTAGTGATTTCAGAAAAAGTATTATGACGGGTTACATCATAGACTAATAATGCCCCAACACAACCTTGAAAATACATACTTCGAATTACATTATATTTTTCCTGACCAGCAAGGTCCCAGACAATCAATCGAATTTTTGCGTTTATATCCTTTAAGGTAACATCCTTTCGTATAATGTTACTTCCAAGTGTGGGCTTATAATCCTCAGAAAATGAGCCTTCTGCATATCGGTTAATCAGACTTGTTTTTCCGACCGCTGCTTCTCCTAACAGTACTAATTTAAACACATATTCTTTTAAATCCTCTGGCGCCATATTAAATAATCCTCAGATCAATATTTATATTTATTTTTATTTTATTTAATTCTTTTCTCAATATTTAAGGTTATAATAAAAGTATTATGATTGGGATTTTGGGTATTTTCCGGAGGCGTTTCGTAAACTACCCTTTCCCCTGAAGTTAGTGTTTTTTCGAGGGTATGCACTAAAAATCCTTTAAATAAATCGCAGGGAATGCCTATTTCAGAACAGAAAACACAATTTATGATTTGAATTTTAAATAGAGTGTCAGAGTGTTCAATAATTCGCACGTTCCAATTTGTATCAATTAATTCAGTAATTTCTTCAACACTTTCTTGGAAACTTTTTCCAAAGGGAAAGAGATAAAAAGAAAATTTTCGACCAATTTCAAAGAGGAGGTCTTTAGATTCGAATAAGAGACAATTTTGAGCCGCAATAATTTTTTTAAAAGAAAAGAAATCAATCCTATGATCTGGATTTATATCTCTTTGATCTTTTAACTCAAGCAACCCAGCTTCTCGTAAGATGGATTTCATCCCATCATAATCGAGAGTATCGAGATATGCCTGCAAAAGTGCGGTTACCACTCTATTTTTAACGAAACCCTTGTAATCCCCTATCATAAATAACTACTGCCTAATATTCTTTACATATAGTTTATAAATCAAGAAGAGACAGGTTGAATCTTGGATCGTGAATTCTTTTAATAGTTTCCTTTGTTTCGTAAATATATACCTCTCCTGTGACTGAAACAATGCTAGGTTGCCCTAAATGACCTCCAATTATACTATAGTCTTGTCGTGCCACCATAAAATGCATATGAACGATAGGATCTCCATCTTTGTAAGCAACATTACCCATGCAACTAACTAATTCTACTGGTTCATCGATAGTTTTTAATTGATATTCATTTGTCTCAATGTTGAAATAGCCAACTGTGAATTTTTTAAGAGCCCCGATTGCATTTATTGACCCAGATTTGATCTTATATTTTTTCACTAGCTCTGTGATTGCGTCAATTAGATCTTCATCAGGCATAACTCGGCTAACGATTACTCTCGTAGCTTTTGATTCAATGCTCTTCATAGTTATATCATAATAGTTATATTATAAAAAATCTAGTTAATAAGAATTGAGGACTTCTTTAAAATTATTGTATTATGAGCTAGAAAGTTCGAAAATATATTTACTAAAAAGCGAAGAAAAATTAAGATAATCAATTAATTAAAATTTTAAAAAGAGAAATAAGAAGAAAGAATAATGTCGAAAGAAAGGATTAAAAGCCAAGTTTGGAGGGACTTTGGTGCATTAAATGAAGAGGAAATAGACCAGAAAGCTCGTGAATTATTGGGGATGATGTCATTGGAAGAGAAAGCACACCAGATGTCGGGCGATGATTCTTTATTACATGGAATTGGGATGGCAATTCATTATAATAAGTATCCAATTCCCGCCGGTGTTGATAAGAAATTAAATATTCCCGGAGTTTTATTCGCAGATGGTCCGCGCGGGGTAGTATTGAATAATTCTACTTGCTTTCCTGTTTCAATGGCAAGAGGTGCAACTTGGGATAAGGATTTAGAAGAGAGAATTGGAAATATAATAGGAATAGAAGCAAAAGCACAAGGAGCCAATTTCTTTGGAGGTGTATGTATTAATCTTTTGAGACATCCTGCATGGGGGAGAGCACAAGAAACATATGGAGAGGATTCATATCTTTTAGGTGAACTGGGATCTGCTTTAGTAAAAGGAACTCAAAACCATATAATGGCATGTGCGAAACATTATGCGTGCAATAGCATGGAAAACGCAAGATTCAAGGTGAATGTAAAAATAGATGAAAGAACGCTTAGAGAAGTATATTTATCTCATTTTAAAAAGTGTGTAGATCAAGAGGTGGCGTCTATAATGAATGCGTATAATCGAGTAAATGGGAGATATTGTGGTCATAATCCTCATTTAATTAGAGAGATTTTAAAGAAGGATTGGGGATTTAAAGGATTTGTTATAACAGATTTCCTTTTAGGTATACGTGATGGCAAAAAAGCAATTAAGGCAGGAATAGATATTGAAATGCCTTTCCACTGGAGAATGAAGGCGAAAAAGATAGTAGAATGGGTAAAAAATGGCGAGATCGCTGAGGAATTAGTTGATGAAGCAGTATTACGCATTTTGAGACAAAAGATAAAATTCTCAAAAGAGCAAAATCCCCAATATTATAACATTGATAAAGTTGCATCAAAAGATCATACTAATGTAGCCTTGGAAGCTGCGCGAAAGAGTATTGTGCTTTTAAAAAATGAGAAAAATATTCTCCCATTAGATAAAAGTAAAATTAAAAATATTGCGATAATAGGAAAGTTAGCAAAGAAAGAAAATCTAGGAGATAAGGGCAGTAGTAGAGTGTATCCTTCCTATACCGTGACCCCATATGAAGCTCTTGAAAGAGTAGCAGAAAATTATTTTAACCTTTCATACTCATCAGGTAAAAAGAAGGAGAAAGCTCAAGAAATAGCTAGTAAGGCGGATGTTGCTATAATTTTTGTAGGATATACTGATAAAAACGAAGGGGAATACGTCTTTTCTAAAGGTGGGGATAGAGATGTTTTAACTTTAAATCCTGAAGACGAGGAGTTAATTCTGTCAGTTGCTGAAGTGAATGAAAAATGTATTGTAGTAATGGAGGGAGGAAGTTCAATTATAACAGAATCTTGGAGGAGTCATATTCCAGCGATCTTGATGGCATGGTATTCTGGGATGGAAGGAGGGACTGCTATAACTGAAATATTATTTGGTAAAATTAATCCTTCTGGTAAGCTTCCAGTTGTTTTTCCAAAATCCCAAGATCAGCTGCCATTTTTTGATAAAAAAGCCAAAGAAATTGAATACGGATATTATCATGGATATAAATTGATGGATAAAGAAGGATACGAACCTGCGTTCGCATTCGGATTTGGTTTAAGCTATAATACATATTCTTATTCAAATCTAAAGATCACTCCAGATAGAATTAAGAAAGGAGATTCTACAAATATCAGCATTGATGTAAAGAATAATGGAGAATATGCAGGAGAGGAAATAGTTCAGGTGTATGTAGGATATAAGAATTCTATCGTGGATCGTCCTGTAAAGGAACTTAAAGGCTTTGAAAGAGTGAAACTAAATCCGAGAGAGAAAAAAACCATCAAAATAGATCTAGATTCAAATGATTTAGCCTATTATAGTATCGATAAAAGCAAATGGATAATTGAAGATTTAACGTATAATGTTTTTGTTGGACCTTCCTCTGAGGATCAAAAGCTAGTTAAAACTTCATTTGTAATTGAATAAAAAACCTTTGTTTTTTAATTCAAATTATATTATTCTCATTTTTATTTCTCTATTGAGTAATTTACTGCTGCTTCTGCATGAATAGTCATTGTATCAAATAAATATATATCAATATCACTTTGTTTAATTAATAAAGGTATTTCAGTACATCCAAGAATTATTCCTTCTGCTCCTCTCTTAATAAGATTTTCAATAACCTCTAAATATTTCTTTTTGGAAGACTCTTTTATTTCTCCAACACATAATTCCTTGAAAATAACATCATTAATCATTTCTATATCTTCTTGAGATTCAGGGATGATTACATCTAAATCATATTTTCGTTTTAATCGCCCTTTATAGAAGTCTTGTTCCATAGTGTATTTAGTTCCTAACAACCCAACTTTTTTTAAATTCTTTTCTTTTATCTTTTCTGCTGTTGAATCAGCTATATGGATTAGCGGGATATCTATGCTATTCTGTACATCTTCAGCCATTATATGCATTGTATTCGTACAGATTAAAATCATCTCTGCACCCGCTTTCTCAAGTGTTTGAGCACATTCTATCATTTTTTGAGTTAAATCATCCCAATTCCCTGCGCTTTGCATTTTCTCAATTTCTTCAAAATCCAGAGAATACATTATAATCTTACCCGAATGGAGACCCCCTACTCTTTTTTTTATGCTTTCATTAATTATTCTATAATATTCAAGGGAGGATTCCCAACTCATACCTCCAATCAAACCAATTATTTTCATTTTATCTTATCTCTCCTCTTTTACTTCAATTCTTTAAATTATGAAAGATCTTTATATTCCTTCGCACCATAGATCTTTTATCACTTTATCTTTTAATATTGGTTCTACTTTAAAATCTTCTTCTACTTGTGTTAAACATGCTAAGCATGACTTATCATTGACCCTAACTAAACATCTCCTACAAAACCCTAATCTGCAATTGATAAAAAAAGCGATACTAGGGTCCAGATTCTCTCTTACATACATTAGACAATCTTGTACACTCATAGCCCCATTTAAAGGAATTTCATAAGTTTCAAAATAAGGTTCCTTATCTTCATATGGATCATATCTAAAACATTTCATTTTTATTTTTTTTCTGTTAATTTCCATTTTATGATCACCTTAATCTTTCTTTAAGGAAGCTGTCGCAACTCCAATAGCTTCTTGATAAGTTAGTTTGCCACTTGGCAATGGGATTTTAGTCGTTATAGGATCTTCAAATTTAATATCAATTTCTGCATCTTTCTTTTTTAAAACAATATTTTTTAGCCAATTATCATTATCTGTGAGGGTGATATCTTTTCGATAGAATTCTCCACGACTCTCTTCTCTTAATAAAGAAGCTTTTGTTGATAAATATAAACATGTAATCATATTACGTAATTCAATCGATCTTACCCATTCAAAATTTAATTTTTTCGATTTTGAAGAGCTAACATAAACTCTTTCGATTTCGTTATCTAACAAGTCTTCTAAATCTTTGATCCCTTTTTCTAAATTTTTACCATCTTTTATAAGACCAACCTTTTTTCCTGATATTTCATGTACTTTCTCTTGTAATTGATTAGGTGAAATCCCTTTTTCTCTTTTAAGCGGTCTATTTATTCTTTTTATTATATCCTCGACTTGGGCAAAATTGATATCTGTTTGATCATTAGATTTCACATATTTAGGAGCTATTTCACCCGCAATTTTTCCTTGAACTCCCGCTTCAGTACACGCTGATGCAACTCTTACTGCCCCCCATAATCCTCCTGAGCATTCCCCTGCTGCATATAAACCCGAAATGTTAGTTTCTGTATTTTCATTTATTCTAATACCTCCTCCCATATAATGAGCTCCATTGCCTACTTCAACATCTTCAGTTTTTAATTTTTCTAATAGTTCTGGTAAAAGCTGAGTAAATTCATAACGAGTGTCTTTCATTTCGTTTTTAATTCTGTGGTTCGCCATTTTAATTAACATATCAATAAAACGTTCTCTTGTATGTTTTATAGAAAAGAATATTCCTCCATGAGGTCCATCACGACCTTCTTCTATTTCTAATTGTGAGGCTATAGAAACAATTTCTTTAGTACTCTGCTCCAGGTTTTCAGGATCGTATTTCTCCATAAACCTTTCTTCTTTGTTGTTTAATAACTTAATCGTTTTATCAAAGGGTTCTATCTCGCTTATTATATACAAAATGATGCTCCCTCTATCTTTAGGGGGCCACACCATTGTAATTGGGCAAAATTGTACCATTTCCATTGAGATTAATTCTGCTCCAGCTCTATATGCCATGGCAATTCCATCTCCAGTTAGATCTTCTGGTCCAGTATTGAATGGATATGCTCTGTGCCAACCGCCCGTAGCCATTATCACTGCTTTGCATTTAATGAGTATAATCTCTCCTGTAGTAATTTTTAATGCGAGTGCGCCTGCTATCGTTCCATTACTCACTAATAAATCTATAACCATCGTATCCTCTAAAATTGGGATTTCGAGTTCCTTAATCTTTTTTCGAATCGCATTAACCCATGAAATTCCCGAACTTAAAATTCCTCGTGCCATCTCTTCTGTATGAGCAGATTCATAACTATGTATTCTCATTCCCCAATTCATCAAATCTTCCATAGCTTTAGGGGCATATTCAACGTATTTTTCCATCATCTTTTGATTCCCCAGATATAAACCTTCTCTTATAAGGGTTTCAAAAAATAGATCAGGACTGTCCCGATCATCTCCTTCAAATCCTAAAGCTTTAGCTGATAATCCGTCAACATTAAAATCCGCACCAGCCATCTGAGAAGCTCCACATTGCCCAATCTTTCCTTTGGTCACAATCAATATGTCTACATCAGACTTTGAAGCTTCTATAGCTGCGTGTCCACCAGCACCTTCACTTCCAATGATTAATAATTCAGTAGTTATAGTCTCATCATATAAATTTTCATTTTTTCCCATTTCAATTCCACTATTAATATTTACTCCTTTTTAGTTATATATCTAAAATGACATATCTTATCTCCTAACATCATCCTCTCGGGAAGTTCGAGTGTAAGATCAGGATTATAACCATTTAAAATTGCTTGATCAACATATTGACAATAAATTTTGCCGTATTCTTCTAAATTCCACTCTTTACATGCGTTACAAAATACACAATCTCTTATAATAAGTTCTAGGTTCCCATCAACTATTTTTGGTCTATATTTTAAAATACTTCGACTGTCCAAATCACCATATATGAAAAAATTTTTGAGATTCAATTCTTTCCCTAAGGATTTTACTAAATCTGCTATTCTTCGACCTCGTTCTTCACCATATTTTTTAACTGCCGTTTCCATTACTTTCCTACCTTCCTCTCCAAATTTATTAATAGTCTCAAGAGCAATAATACTAAAAAACTGTGCAAACATCCCGAAGAAATGTGTTTTATATGTATCTCCAACCTCACTTTGCCCTTTCAAAATGTCCATTAAATCTTCATTTGTAAATCCTTTAGAATTGTTTGAAATTTTAATCGCATCCAAAATTTAATTTAATTTTACAATCTAATGTAGGATTCTAAAATTTATAAATATAAAATAAACGTCTTTTTTTTTAAGGCAAAAAAATTTTTTATTAGAAATTATTATAATTTATTAAGAATGACAGAGATAGTGGAAATTTCTGGAGTCAAATTACATCTCTCTGATCCGACAGATGTTCAATTAGAGTGGGTTGGAAATGAAGATTTAATTAACCAAATGAAAGCAGCATGGTTAATAGTGGATGAAGAGGATTTATCACTGACTCCAAGAATTCTTGGGAAACCGGGAGTTGGTAAAACTACTTTAGGTTATGCAACCGGTAAAAGACTTGGAAAAGATGTATATATATTTCAATGTACTATGGACACTCGACCCGAAGATCTTCTTATAAGTCCTGTGATCGCATCGGATAAGTCAATAAAATATGTTGCAAGTTCATTAGTTTCAGCGATGATAAAGGGAGGAGCATGTCTATTAGATGAGGGAAATAGAATGAGTGAAAAAAGCTGGGCATCTTTAGCACCTCTGATGGATAAAAGAAGATATATTGAAAGTATTATAGCAGGTATCAGAGTTTATGCTCATCCTGATTTTCGTCTATGCGTAACTATGAACAATGATGCCAGCACGTATGAAGTGCCAGAATATATCCAAAGTAGGTTGCAACCAAAAATAGTTGTAGATTTCCCAAATAGAACTGATGAGTTAAAAATACTAAAATACAATCTTCCATTTAGCTCGGAAGAAATCTTAAATTATTGTGTAGATTTTTTACAAAATGCGCACAATCATGAAGAGAGTTATGTCGTGAGAGATGGGATGCATATTGTTCAATATTACATGAAACAGAGAGTCTTAAAAGGATTTAATAAGAATGAATTAGATAAAAATCAATTTAAAATTGCTATTTCTAAAATTCTTGAAGCTCATGCCATTAGATACTGTCCAGAAAACTATGAAAAATTTCTTGAAGAAAGCCAAAATAAGCCAATAAAAGAATTTTTTGATGAGAGTGATTTTGATTCTGATATGTTTAGAATGGATTAAAGAATTTTTTAAATTTTATTTAAAGTAAAAAAAGCTCGTTAAAAAAAATAAAGAATTATTATGGAAAACCTTCCATTTATTAAATTTAAAAATCTCTATGTTATTCCAACTTTTCATTTTAGAATAGAGTTTGCCAAGTTTGTCAAGGAAGCTTTCTATAAAATTTATCCTGATATAATTGCTGTAGAATTACCCGGAAATATTAAAGAAGAAGTAATTGAAGCCGTTGACAGACTTCCTTATTTATCTTTAATTGGTTATGCGGATACTCTACAATCAAAAAAATTGAATTTTATTCCAATAGATCCGGGAGATTCTATTATCGAGGCAATACGTATTGGACATGAACATGATATAGAAGTTGAATTTATTGACTTTTCTGTTAAAGAATACCAACCTGAAAGTTTGATATTGCCAGATGATTATGCTCTAAATAAAGTTGACTTCCAAGAATTTTATAATATTGTCTATCATAATTTTAAGCGAGAGATTAAAAAAAAGAAAGAAAAATTGAGAGAATCGATAAAATTCAAAGAGTATATCCTTAATGAAGAAGAAAGAGAATATGATAATATTGAAATTGACATTTTAAGAGAACAATATATGGCATCTTATCTCTTAGAAATAATGCCTATGTACCATAGAATTGTATTTATTTGTGGAATGGCACATTGGGAGGGAATTAAATTTTATTTAGAAAATCCTTTCCTTGTGAGTGATGTGGATATTAACATCATTCCCCAGAAATATGTCAAAATATATAATATTCGTGGCTCAGATGCTCGTTTTTTATTGAAAGAATTACCATATCACACGAATAAATGGTTAAGTTTTAGAAGCGACCTAGCAAAAACCATTTTTAATGGAATTAATACTCCGGAAGAATTGGATAATTTAATCGGGAATTTCGATAAAAACAAGCATATTGAAGAAATATTATTAAAATCAAAAGAAAGATATCAAAAAGAATTTAAAGAATTTATAGATTTACATAAGCTAAAAACTCTCTTTCAATACACGAGAAATTTAGCCATTATCGAGGATCGCTTATTACCTAATCTTTTTCATCTAATTAGCGCTTCGAAAAATGTGGTTGATGATGATTATGCGTGGAAGGTTCTGGAAACTGCAACCTACTATCCTTATGATGATAAAAGCGAGAATTATGATAGTTTAAAATTAACAGGGGAAGCTGGATATGATCCTGATGGTCGATATATTAAATTAAGAAGATCGCAACCTTATTATAGTCAAGAGCACAAAGAGATCCCATTAGATAAGAAACCAAAAGAAAAATATCCTGGAGAGTGGAGAGATGAATGGGAAGAAGGAAAATGGAATATTGTTTCCTATCCTCCAGAAGATAAATTAGAGGAGGAGTATTTTGCCTTCATTAGAAAAAAGGCTATTAAGAATTTACAAGATCAAAGAATTAATATTGAAGAATTCAAATCAAGTATTAAGGATGGAATTGCAATTAAAGAAACGATACGGGAATGGGGGATCAAACAAAAAATATATGTGAAAAACGAACAGCAAATCCAAGGGAAGGTGGATACATTAATTGTTATTTTTGATGAAGATGAAAATGATCCTGAGAAATATCCATATAAGTTAACATGGTGGGCAGAACATGACAAGGAGAGCAACATGGCATTTTATGCTACTAATCCTGGAGAATATCTAATCGGACCAGGTATATCTCACGTTGAAGTTGGTGGACTCTTATCTATATATCCACCGATCTATATCACCCAGGTATTTGAATCTTACAGTGATTATCTCTATAAAGATGTGAGAAATAAAGCAGAAAGGCTTCTCAAAACAGGAATCCTTTATTCACGAGAAAAACACATTGTTTATGTGGCTGAAAAACCTCCGCGAAAATATTTCTATTCTTTGGCGGGAGTTAAACATCGAAATCTAGTCTATATTCCCTTAGATCACTTCTCTCAAGAATCCTTGAAAACAATAAAACATATACACATTCTCGCAGGGAAGAATAAAAGAAAAATAGCACCTAAATACATTTTCTTGGATAAATAGCTATGAAATTCAAAAATGTAGTGAAAAAATGAAAGAAAAATAAAATTATTCTTCAATTGAATCTAAATAAGATTCGATTTTACCTTGGATAACCTCTGGTTTTTCTGCTTCTTCATCTTGCAAAGCAAGTTTTCTTTCGATCCCTTCTCTATGAATTGTATTCATCGCACAGAAAGGTATTTCAAGAACCTTATCGGAATTGTCTGGATCTATGACTCCGTAATGCACCAAACAACGTTGGACTCTGTCAAGGTCAAAATTATAGGCATCTTGGAAATGCATCGCTCCAATCATTAAATTCTTTGTATGAAGAAAATACCCCGCTGAGTCTAAACTTGGATTTAAGACTAATCGGGCAAAGGCTTGGTATGTTTTACTGGTGAATATTTTCTGAGGATTTTTCACGTATCGTGCGAGTCCAGCGAAGAAATAGGCTTTCATTGATTGACGATATCCTATATCGCTCATCTCATCTACAAAATTTCCTACCTTTTCGGCTACAATTCCATATTTAGATAAATCAAAACCCTTAAAGATACCAGTCGGTCTCGGAACATCCTTATCATGTACCATATCATAAACTTTATTCGCCCACTTGATTAACCCTTCTACATCGAAAAAGTTTTCTATCGGCTCGTATTCGTTCTTCTCATTTACGACACAAATAGTCGCAAATCCGCAATCCTTATGACTGAGCATCGCCCATTCTGGTTTATTATCAAACCACGCAAGGAGTTTTGTTAATTTTCCCGTCGTTGCAAGTGGATAAAAACGATTCACAGCTCCATTTGTATGCTCATTTATTGCCACTTTCAAATCAGAGGTGGTATATCGTAGATCCATTAATTCCTCAAAACTAATTCTCCCACAAAGAGAAACTGGTTGGAACACAATCCCAGATATAACATCCGCATTATCTTTCCCATAATCTAAAATATTACCTATTTCATGATCATTCACACCATTCGCAATTACTGGAACAAGCATAACGCCATATTGTCCAACTTCACGACAATTCTCTATAACTTTTTTCTTAAGAGGCCAAAGATTCACCCCTCTAATTTTTTTCCACGTCTCAGGGTCATCCGTGGCATCAAATTGTAAATAGACTGCATCCATGCCTGCATCATGAAGTTTTCTCGTATACTCCAATGATTTACCCATTCGTACTCCATTCGTGGAAACCATTACCTCAATAAAACCTAATTCTTTTGCTGTTCGAATAATTTCTGGAAGATCATCTCGTATAGTCGGCTCTCCTCCCGCTAATTGGAGCATAGGGGCAGGATGAGGTTTCATTGAGCGAAAATGCTTCATGATCTGGACTATCTGGTCAAAGGTTGGCTCTACTATGTATCCCTTAGCGCTGGCATTCGCGAAGCATATTGGACACGCTAAATTACACCGATTCGTCACATCGATTAAGCAGATACATGGAGCGGACTTATGATTCTCACAAACACCACAATCGTATGGACAACCATTTTTGGTTGGTTTGATCCCTGATGAAACATACACAGGTTTTGTCGTATTACGGTCAATTGAGCCCATCTTATCAGTAAACTCTTGAGCCCATTTATATTCATCTGGATCAATCGATATTTTATCTTTAAACTCGCCGTGGTCTTTACATTCCTTTCGCATCATTACCCAATTTGTTTTAGGATCTACATATATTTCTGCTTCTATTTGCTTTAAGCATTCTGGGCAAATTGATGTAGTGCTTTTGATAATTTCCTCCGTCATTCTTATAACTCCGTAATTTTTAATTTTAAAAATTATTGAAAATTATTGATTAGAATTCTTAATATTTTACGCTTGATCAAATAAGTTCCTATTTAACCAAGAAAGTATTTTAATTATTTAGATTCTTAGCAAATAAATATTTTTCAATACAATTAATAATATTAATTAAATTAGAATTTTCTCTGAAATTATTTTAAAAATGATTTAAAATAATATAAATTTCTTCACATGAAAGATTAAAGATTTTTAAATAACAAGAATAGATATAATGGAAATAAATTTTTTAGTTCGCCTCTCCCAACAGTATTTTTTCCTTTATCTTACCTCAAATAAAATAGTGTATTTTTATCAATACTTAACCCCAATATAATTGAATTGTTCTCGTATTCATAGAATTAAGAAAATTTAGTGAGTGTTATTTTTAAATTTCAAAATTATATTAATAATCATAGAAATGACTGAATTTCGAGTAAATAAATTTATTACTCTTAGATTAGAGGGAAAAGAAACAGTCATATATGTTAAGAAAGAGCGTTTTCGACAGTGCAAATATTTATTCTTAATTGATCCAAGAAACACGGTCGATAACGATATTAATTCTATTGATGAAGCGGCGGAATCTTTTGAAAAGAAAATGGAGGGAGAGAATTTTACCTTGGATGAATTAGGACTTACTTCTGAGGATGTGTTTTGGGGACATTGCTCCAACCTCCAAGCGTGGGCGGAGAATGGGTATGATACACGGCTTATTCACTCTAATTTAGCATTCCCGCTGCTGAGGGTGCTGGCAGAGAAAGGGGACCCGCAAGCGAGAAAAGTTTTTAAAGAAGAAATCGCGCGACGCTTCTTAGAAGGGTCAATAACTACGAAAATTTTTCTTATGAATGAGGGTTTTCTTGATATCCTAACTATAGAAGAACTAGAAAGCATCATTCCGTCTAATATCATTTCTAAAATAAAATCTCTTAAGAATTTAATCGGAAAACGATTAAAAATGAAGAGTGACATAAGGGGAGTGGGACGAGAGTTAAATGCATACTCCTATGAGGAGGGTTATATCACAGGGATGAAATTTAGCTGTAAGACATTGGACAAATTCCCCGAAATTTTGAGAAAATTTTCTGAGCTTAAGATGCTTGAGATGGCATTGAAAAAAATAGAAGTGATTCCTGAATGGATTAATGAACTAAAGAAATTGAAAACGCTGAATTTAAGCTCTAATGCGATTAGAAAAATACCCGACTTGAGCCTGCCAGAGTTGGAAACGCTTAGATTATCCTACAACCAACTGGAAACCATAGACTTTAGTGGGAGCGATTTGCCCATACTAATGGAACTATATCTAAGTGATAATAGAATACACACAATTAAAGGATTAAAAAACCTAAAAAAACTTAAGATGCTAAGTATATGGCGAAATCAAATCAATGATCTTCCCAATGATTTATTGAAATTACCTAAATTATTTGAAATAAGAATTAATAATTTAAATCCTATTAAAATTGACGAAGATAGTGTAGCTAAAGAATTAAAAAAAAAAGGAGTAGAGATTTATTAGAAAATTATTATTACAACGAAACTGATAGGTATGGATTTCCATCTTGACCAAGAGAAATTAGATAATTAATTTTTTTACTTGAATCTAATTGCTTTTTCTAAGAAATTATAAAGTCAGTCAAAATACCTTTTAAAGTGAGTTGTTTTTCACTATTAATTTAAAATTTTTTATTGATATTTTTTATAATTCGTGAATTTAAAAAGTACTATTTTTGGAGCATATTTTTTGGAGTGTTATTATAATGAAAAGGTGGCTCTCAGCCACAGAGACCTAAAGACAAGGTCAAAAATGAAATAGGGGGAGAAGACAAATCATCTCAGCGTTAAGCCGAGACACTAAGTGTATACTCTACACTAACCAAAAGACAAAAATCCAGGGTGTGAACTGAGAGCCGTTTATATACGCCCTATTTATTTTTTTAAATTGGTATATCTATTTTATTAATATATGAAAATTTTTGCCTATCACTATTTTTATTAATATAATTATAAACTTGTTAGATATTTATATTTATTGAAAGATTATCTGGATTACCCTTTTTATAGAAATATATTACCTATTGACTAATAAAATGAACGAATCGAATACAAAAAAAGAAGAAAAAGAATTAAAAATTGATATTGGATGTGGTGTATTTATTATAATTGGATTTATCGCATCTTGGATTAATATGGTAATAATATATGATGCGCAGGGCACCAGTATTCATCCCCAATTGAAAATATTCACGTATTTTACGATTATTTTCACGACGATTTTACCTACTGTTGGTATTGGGTTGATAAATAGGTTCTGGGGATATGCTTATATCTTGGGATTTGCGATGGCCGGTATTCCTTTTATCTTCATAGTTGATTTATTTATTGGGGCCTATACATTTGCCACTACAATGTTTATTTTTATTATTTTATGGATAATTTTTTGGAAAGCCTGGAGGAGCCTTAAGTCAATTAAGACAGTCCAAAACTGATTTTAGAAAATGAGAATTCATAACGTTAAAAACCTATCAAAGAGAATCTAAAAATAAGACAAAAAAATAATTATGTTAATAATTCAACTTCTTCGAATATAACAGCATTAACTTTCTCAATAGATAAAAAGGCTCGTTTAATCTCCTCGATATCTTCCGTATCTAGATCATCGCCATTCACATAGGTTTCATAATAACAATCGCTTAATTCATAACATAATCCAGTAGTGTGAAGCACTTCCTTACTCAAGTTTAATTCGCGCAACACGCTTGAAATTCCTTTGACTAAGTTTGGAGAAAATTCTTCCAATTTGATGAGGATTTTCTTAATGTTATTGGTCTTAGTTGGAAAGCAACTTATTTTTACAACATCTTCTCGAGAAATAAAAATGAGTAAGTAAAATGGGGCATCCATTACTTCATCTTTTATTTCATTCGAAAAGATCACATTCGACTGTAATTGGTCTTTGTCAATTATTAAACCAACAGAAATTTTATTTTTCGGTGTGTCTTTCTCAGAGTTCATTTTTATCGAATAAAATATGATAATTAAGTAATATAAAGAAATCGATATAATTTTAATTTATTTTTTGATCTATTATTAATCTTTTCTTTTTCTTTTTGATTTTATTGGAAATTGAAATCCTAAAGTTTTAGTAAATCTCGACTATAATATCACGGTAACATAAAAGTAATATTCATGTTTTTTATCAAATTTTCTTTTCATTATTTAAAAAATAAGATTAATCTTTTCATCTCATTATAAGGGAGTTCAAATTAAGATGGTATTTAAAAAAGAACCAATGGATCGATATCGTTCATACGGATTCGAAATGAAGGATTGGGATAATTTAGACTGGAATAAAAATCGATTTCATGCGATATATTTTATAGATTATTTAACGGGCTCATTATTATTAGGGAATAAGTATTCAAATCAATCAAAAATATGTGAAGCAAACGAAGATTTAATAAGTAGTTTTTTAAATGCCATAAATCTTTTTATTAATGAATTAAACCAAAATGATGATGATGAGGAAGAGATAAGAGAAATCAATTTCAAGGATTCTCGAATTCTCTATGAACGAAGAGGTCGATTGATGGTAATAGGAATATCGAAAAAAACTAATCTTGTTATTGAGAGGACAATTCTTCAGAATTTACTCAATGATTTTTACGAGCGTTTCGAGTATAAGATAACACATTTTAATGGTGTGATAGATCAAGAAATTCTAGGCTACAAAAAGTTCTTAAATAACCTGGATCACTATATTTTTAGTTACGATGAATTTAATCTATAGTTTAATCTGCCCTGTTTATTTAAGTTAACAAAAAAAGCCCGAATTATTTTATTCCAATAGGCTCCTCTTCGGGAATAGATTCCATCAAACTTAACACAGTCAATTTCAAATTTAACATTTCGTAAACTTCAGTCCAGAGTTTTTCACACTCATTAGGATCTCCATTTAGACCACACTGGGTAATAAGTGAATCGAATTTATTTTTCAAATCTTCTTTAAGAGTGTCTTGCCGATTTAAAGAAATATGTTGAGTTTCTAACCATCTGTCGATTGATTTTTTAATGTTAATTTCCTCCTCATTATTGAGCATATAAGTGACTTCAACTTCATCATATCCTTCTATCTTTTTGATGTACTCTTCATCTTGGTACATAGGTTTTATGAGCAAACCTAAATTTATGATAAGAGGTTGAAGCTGAAGTTTTCCCAGGGAATCCGTTAAAACATCTAAGACTCTTTCTTTTTGGGAAAGTTTTGAATAATTAATATACTCTTGGATAAACCGCATCAAGGTATTTTTGATAAGTAATTGTTCAAAATCGTGAATAGTCTCATTGTTATACTCAAAGGATTTTTTGAGGGTAATAAAAAGAGATTTCATAAAGGGTTTGATATCCTTAAACATTGCAAAATGATATACAAAATTCAGAACTTTTTCAAGAGTTTTGAGCTTAAACTCTTCTGGTTTAGACCATTCACTTGTGATGGATTCCAAGTCTTTATTATTCTCCGGAATCGAGAGAAACCGTTTTATTTGATCAAATTTGAAAGTTAAATCTGCATCCATCATACTTTTAATGAATTTAAATATTATTAAATCTTTGTGAATTATCACAAAATAATGTTTCGATTATGATAAAATTATGTCGGAGATGCGAGTTTTCAATAGAGAAATGAGTGAAAAATAGACATTTTATCTATAAAAAAAAGAGTTAAAATACTGCTGGTGTAAGGGCTTTAGAACCATGTATTTTTGAGGATATTAAGAACCAAACTAATTTTAAGGATGATATGGGTACTAAATCCAGAGCAGAAACACCAGAAAGTTTAAATAGAGCTGTAGCAGTCTCTGCTAAATTATTGCAGTTATGAGAAAAATGAACCTTTTTCTTACCAAATGCGTCTCTTAATTTCTCTCCCACTTCGTCAATTGCACAAAATCCAGCAACTAATCCCTTTTCGTAGCCTTCTGATTTTAACTGCTCAATAATATTTGCATCATGTCCCTTACCCATAATAATAAAGAATCCTCCTTTGAATTTTTTAGGAAAATCATAAGCAAGTACTTGAAGCAAAGCTAATGGGTTATTTTGACAACCTTCTCGACATAATAACTCTGTTCCTTTTACTATTTTTACATCTTTAGGAAATCTCTGCAGCAGGTCCCAGTCATATTTTTGATTATATTGATCTAAATCTTTTCCAATTACCTCAATTTGGTTTAAATCGCCCTCTCCAAGACCTCTTTTAGATGCGATTCTTAAATGGGAAACTTCATCAGTTGAAAGACCAAATATACGAGCACCTACTACATCGACAGCTAATGTATCTGTACCTCCTATCAAAATATTAAAATCAATAACTAATTCGTCTTCGAAAACAGTTGGCGGATAATGCCCATGTATTGTGCCTTCAGTACCATCAATTATTGTAGCATCTGGTTTAATATATTCATAAACATCAACGAGTTTTGAGTGGAGATTGTAATTATGATCCTTTCCTCTATCAGCATGTTGGGGAAACCCCCACTGATTCTTTATACCAAGAGTGACCACGGCCATTGAATGAGTTTTAAGTTTAGGTAAATCAATATAAGTAATAGAATCACGATTATCTATAATATCAACCACCGTTTCTGGTAGGCGAAACTCTTTCAAGATATAGCCTTTAGGATCATTACCTACGGAATTCTTTCCTTTAAAGGTGAAAGTTTTTGTTTTCTCTTCATCAAGGTAAATTGGAGTAGCTCCCGTCGATTTACATACCTCTTTATAACCATTTATTTCGAAAACTATCCTTGTAGCATTTGACTGAGTGGAATTTTCCATCACATACACTTCAGCATCTTTTTCAATAAAATATTCAACTACAGCTTTCAATACATCTGGCGATGTATAACAATGAGGTTTGAAATCGATACCATTAGGTTTAATATAGACTCTATTAGAACTTTTGAGAAGTGAACCACTTGATTTTTCAAGTTTTTCTAAAATCAAGAACACAGTATTTTTAATTCCATCTTTTATATCTTCTATATAAACTTGTGTCATTTAACTCACATTATAATTATCTTATATTGCAATATTATTTTTGGTTTTCTGGTATAAATAAGTTGTTAAGACTTATATTTCTCATCACTAATATTAATCGTTATTTCCATGAAAACAGTTCTGAATTTAAGATTAGTATTAAACGGATTAAACTGTTGAGATAATATAATCGTTTTCACTGAATAGAATCATTAATAAAATCAGTTATTTTATGACTATAGTAGTAAATGTTTAAATATAACTTCAAACATTATTTAAAGAGAAAGATAATCTTTCTGAAAAAATAACTCTTAATAAAAAAGGTGGATATTATGGGAAAAACATTTGGCATCATATCGCTTATATTGGCATTAATAGCCTTAATTCTTGGATGGTTAATAATTTGGTTCGTACCCTATGGTGGGATAATAACCTATAGTTTATGTGGTGTCGCAGTCGTTTTGGGTATTGTTGGGATCGTTGTAGATGATTCTAAAGGATTAGGCATAGCTGGGTTAATTTTAGGAATCATAGCTTTTATAGTTAATTTTCTGATGGTTTTCTTTTTGCTGGCGTTTATTTTAACTATGCTCGGTATGTCGATGACATAAAATATAAAAATTAAATTTCTCCTTTTTTTTATTTTATTGAATTCGTAACTTAGTATTTCACTAAGAACCATTCTTTTTTTCATCCTAATATGAGGGATAGCTATATTTAGAGATGATGATTTTCACAGAATATAACGTTTATTTCACGGATTATTTTCATTACTATTTAGATCATGATTAAAAAGGAAAGTTTAAATTTGTTCATCCCTAATATCACTAAACTTATCTAAAAATTTAAAATAAGTTTAATTAAACTTAAAAGTGGAAATTATGGGAAGAACTTTTGGAATCATTTCCTTTATAGCGGGATTAATCGCTTTTAGCGCTGGATGGGCATTAACTTGGTTTCTTAGCCCTTGGGGTAAATATTTTCCTTATGTTTTTAGTATTCTTGCTATAGTGTTTGGAATTTTAGGAATTGTTAAAGAGGACTCAAAAGGATTAGCGATAGCAGGATTAGTATTAGGAACAATTGCATTAGTTGTGGCTATTGTTCTTGCGCTTTTCGTAGAAGGTGTAATTGCTGGATTTATTGACGCTATTACATAATAAATTCTCTATTTATAATTTAGAAATTCTTTTTTTTTTTTAATATTTTCATAACTTTCTTATTTTATGTTATATTTCATAAACATAATATATCTATATTGGGAATATTTTAAATACTTAATAAAGAATTTTCATATCAATACGAGGAATAAAGCGTTTTATGAAGGATGATGTAGAAAAGACGGCGCGGATTTTAGGGGAACAAATGAAAAATGGATATGTAAGTCACCTTATATTGTTAATTTTAAAGAAAAACCCCTCTCACGGGTATAAAATTGTCCAAGAAATTGAAAAGAGATCATTTGGAATGTGGAACCCCTCCACTTCAACTATTTACCGTGTTCTGGAGTCCTTGGAAAAGAAAAACCTCATTGAAGTGTTAAAAGAAGAGGAAGAAGGAAGACAGAAAAGAATTTACGAGATAACTGCAGAAGGAGAAAAAACTCTTGAAATATTAATCGAAACTTATGAAAAAATGCAAGAAGCGATGAAAAGAATGATTTTCTCAAGCGTGAAATTAACGGGGGACATGGATTTGAGTAAATTAAAAGATTTTCTTCCATATAAGAATCCAATTTTCGGTATTGAATCTCTTGAAAATGAGAATGATAAAATTAAAACACTTGAAATTAAAAAAAAAATGATGGAACTAAGGATAGAAGAAATAGAACGTGGAATGAAAAATATTGATATTGAAATTGATAGATTAAAAAATAGAGCAAAAAATAAATAGAAGGTCTAAAAAATTTTGACTGAAAATGTAATTGAAGTTCGGAATCTGACTAAAGTTTATGAAGAAGGAGATGTGTTAGCTGTTGATGATATCAGCTTTAACATTAAAAAAGGAGAGATTTTTGCGCTACTTGGACCGAACGGAGCGGGTAAAACGACCACGATCTCAATGTTGGCTACATTATTGAGACCAACTGAGGGAGAAGCAATTGTCAACTCTCACAAGATCCAAGAGGAACCCGATATGATAAGAAAAAGTATTGGAGTTGTATTTCAAGAACCCTCTTTAGATGGAGATATGACTGGGTGGGAAAATCTCGAACTACATGCGGTATTATATGGTATGCCGAAAAAAGAGAGGAGAGAAAAAATACGAGAAGTTTTAGAGCTAGTTAGTTTAAATGATAAAGCAGATATGTATGTTAAGAATTATTCCGGAGGAATGAAACGAAGATTAGAAATAGCTAGAGGATTAATACATACTCCCAGGGTTTTATTTTTGGATGAACCAACATTAGGGTTAGACCCTCAAACACGTAGAAAAATCTGGGAGAAAATTATAGAGCTAAATTCAGGAGAACTGAATATGACTATCTTGATCACAACTCATTATATGGAGGAAGCTGATGAGCTTGCGGATAGGATCTGTATAATGGATCATGGGAAAATCATCGCCTTGGACACTTCTGAAAATCTAAAAAGACAATTATCAGGAGATATTATCGAGATTGTTTTTGAAGAGGTTGAAAATTTTTCAAAAATTCCAAAGATTATATCTGAATTAAAAAATATTGAAGGGGTAAAGGATATTACGATGGGAACAAAACATGAAAATACTCAAGGTTCTGAAATTCCATTGAAAATGCCACCGGGTATGAAAAATGTTAATCCAGAGATTATACGAAAAAGAATGAATGACATTCTTTCCGACCCAGAAAAATTCCTAAAAGCAACTCAAAAATTTCCAATGGCGGTCCAAATGTTTGAGAAAGCGCCATATGAAGCGAAAGAGAGAGTAGCAAATCAATTTAAAAATTCAGAGCTTATCGATGAATTACCTCCAGCAATTAAAGATGTTGTAAAAAAGATACTTTCTGGAGAATACAAAAAAGAAGAACAGATGAAAGAACCTGGCTTAACAATTTCATGTGAGAATGGAGGAAGATTAATTTCCGATATAGTTCAAAAGATAAACGAAATCAATTCTATTAAAATTAAAACAATCCATATGCATAATCCAACTTTAGAAGATGTATTCTTATTTTACACTGGAAAACAAATTCGAAAAGAATCTTCAGACAGAATGGAAGGTATTAAGAATCATATTAAAATGAGGCAGTTGAGACAAAAATGAGTCGAAAAGTTTCAAATTATGTAAAAATTGAAGGAAGCTTAAGATGGGAGTCTATTTGGTATTTAGCAAAAAGAGAACTATTAGCGTATGTAAGAAATAAAACAAGAATAATTACATCTATAGCCCAGTCTGTATTATTTCTTTTTGTTTTTGGTTTAGGGGGTTTTAATACTCAAACCCCTATTATTAATGGTGTGGAAGTTAGCTCTTTAGCATTCACTGCTTCGGGTATTGCGGCAATGGCAGTATTATTTAGTGGAGTATTCGGCGGATTGGGAATAATTAGAGATAAGCTTTTTGGATTTATGAATGAACTTCTTGTTGCACCCGTAAGCCGTCGAACTTTAATGATAGGAAAGACATTAGGAGTCGCATTGCAAACATTAGTTCAATTTATGTTAATTACGATATTGAGTGCCTCTCTCGGATTCTATGGATATGATTTTAATGTAATATGGAGAGTTATAGCAACAATACCAGCAGGGCTTTTATTTTCATTAGGAGTGGTGGGGATTGGAATGACAGTTAGTACACGATTAACAGATTTTCAAGGTTTTGGTTTAATCCAAACCTTCTTGATCATGCCTATGTTTTGGTTGTCTGGTGCTTTAATTTTATTCCCCGAAGAATTTAGAATAATAATGATGTTGAATCCCATCTCTTATGGCGTTGATATCTTTCGATTTATATTATTAGGAGTTTCTGTTTTTCCATTCTGGCTTGATTTATTAGTTTTGACTGGATTTGGAGTGTTGTTAATTTCAATAGGAGCCTACTCTTTTTCAAGAATGGAAATAAATTAATTTTATAGAAAAAAATTTATTTTTATCCTTATTTTGTTTTTGAATTTTATCAGTAAATCTAAATTTAGTACTATCTATAAATACTTAAGAAAATTTTTATTTTTTTGGTGAGGACTTTTCCGTATTTTACATATTTAAAGAAAAAGATATATTATAAAATTAATAACTCGAAGAAAGATGGGGCAATTATTTTCATTCATGGGTCTGGTGAGCATTCTTTTGTATGGGACTATCAAATCAAGGATTTAGATGTTGATTTAAATCTTATCGCCATAGATCTCCCTTCTCACGGGAAATCAGATGAATACGATGACTTAAATCTTAATACATATGTGGAAGTAGTAAGACAACTTATAGATGTACTGCAATTAAAGGGAATAACTTTATGCGGACACTCTTTAGGTGGAGCAATCGCACAACAATATTATTTAAAGTATCGAGATAATGTAAAGGGTTTAATATTATGCTCAACAGGAGCTAAACTTCGCGTACTTCCCGTAATTCTTGAGAATACACTACATAATTTTGACACATTCCTTAATAATATACCCATTGGAGCATTCTATAGAAAAACTAAAGAAAAAATAAAAAAATCATATGTGGAAGAAGTTTCTAAAATTGAACCGAAAGTCGTTCACACCGATTTTAAAATATGTGATAATTTCGATGTAATAGATAAAGTAGGATCTATAGATGTTCCGTGTTTAATAGTAGTTGGAGATGCTGATAAATTAACTCCAGTTAAATATTCCGAATTTTTCAATAAAAACATAGAAGATTCCACTCTAAAGATTATAGAGAAAGCGGGACATTCAGTAATGATTGAGAAACCAGATAAAGTAAATAATGCTATTAAAACTTTTATTAAGAATAAAATTAGCGATAACTAAATAATGCCACGAATCTACACATATGGTCCTTTTAAATCCAGAAGATTAGGTTTATCTTTAGGAGTTGATATTTTACCTAAGTGTAAAAAATGTAGCTACAATTGTGTATATTGTGAACTTGGAATTACTAAACCTAATCAATTAGTATCTCCTGAATACAAGATGAATATAGAACCTAAGAATAGTTTCCAGAAAGAATTAAGCTCAATTTTAAAATATATTAAAAATTTAGATTCAATAACTTTTGGATACACAGGAGAACCTACTCTAAATAAAAATTTAGATGAGTTTTTTAAAATCGCAAAAATTGTTAGAAATAGGATCAATTGGAAAAAAAGGATACCAAAATTAACACTTTTCACAAATTCAAGTACTCTTTACCAAAAAGAAGTAAGAGATAAAGTGAAGGATTTCGATTTGATTTTAACCAAATTAGATGCGGCTAATCAAGAAGATTTTTTGAGTACTAACCGACCGCATAAAGAGGTCCCTTCAATAGATGAAATAATAAACTCAATTGCGAAACTAAAATCGGAATTATCCCATCATCATAAACTCGCGATTCAATGTCTATTATACGAATCATATAACAAAGAATTTATATCAAATAAAAACAAAAGAAATTTGGAGAATTTAGCTGAAGCAATTAACATAATAAATCCAGATATTGTCCAGTTATACTCTATTGCCCGAATACCAGCAGAATATTATGTATATGCTCTTGGTGAGGAAAAGCTTAAAGAAATTTCAAATATGTTAAAAAGGAAAATACCTAGTTCAGTAAAAATTGATTATTATTAAATAATTAAAAATTTTATTGATATACACAGAAAAGGTGAAAAAATGGCTGAAAAATATATTGGGGGATGTGATATAGGAGGAACATGGGTTAGGGTGTCATTGACTACCATTGATTTGGAGAAGGAAAATTTTTTTATTAAAAAAGAAAAAACGATTAAAAAGAACAAAAACTCTATAAGCACCCAAGTATGCAGACTCTTACAAGATTTATTGAATAAAAAGGGTTTAGATAGAAGTGTGTTACTTGGAATTGGTTTAGCATCTGCGGGTCCGCTTGATATTAGAGAAGGAACGGTATTTAATAATGCTAATTTAGGATTTCGAGAAATTCCGTTAAAAAAACCAATAGAGAATAAATTTCCAGATATTCCCTTTTATTTAATCAATGATTGCAATGCTGCAGTCCTCGGAGTTCACTTTTTCGAAGCAAAAGAAATTGAAAAAGAGAATCTGGTCTATATCACGATGTCAACAGGTATAGGAGGAGGTGTCATTTGTAATGGTCTTCTTCTATTGGGAAAAGATGGAAATGCTGCAGAAATTGGGCATGCTAAAGTGGTACCAAATAGTAGATACCAATGTAATTGTGGAGCCTATGGCTGCTGGGAAGCATATAGTTCTGGAACAGCAGTAAAAAAGAGAGCTTTAGATTATCTAGAGCAAGAAAAATTAAACGGAGATGTGTTATTAAACCTTGTTAATGGAAAAAAATCTAAAATAACCGCTAAAGAAGTATTTGAAGCTGCAAGGAAAGGAGACGAATTGTCCATAAAGCTAGTAAATGATTGTGTCTTTTATTCCAAAATAGGAGTAGGCTTAATCAATAACTTTTATGACAGCCAGAGCATATATTTTGGTGGAGCAATGATGAATGACAAAGATCAAATAATCCCTCCTCTCAGAGAGGCATTTGAAAATGATGCTATAAAGTTTACAATAAATCATCCACCCAAAATTAAAATTAGTAAATATAGAGATCAAATTGGCATACGAGGGGCTTTAGCATTGGTTAAATATAAATTAGAAGATAATCCAATTGTTAGATCTTATCCTTTTTAAACAAAATTAATCAATATTTTATTTAAACAAGAATTATTAAAAAACAATTTTTCCACAATTAAATCATTTCATTGGGTGGCAGCAAATCAAAAATTTAATCTATTCATTCAGTGGTATAAGAGGAATTGCGGGAGAAGCTCTTAATGAGGAGATTGTAGAGAAAATTGCTATTTCCTATGGATTATGGCTTGAAGATTCCCGAAAAGAAGTGATTATTGGACGAGATACAAGGCCAAGTGGAAAATGGATAAAGGAAGCAGTCATTTCAGGACTAATAAAAACGGGTTGCAAAATAATAGATACAGATATTTGCCCGACCCCAACCGTAATTTATGAAAAGAATAAAGAGAATATTAGAGGGGGGATTATTATTTCAGGTTCCCATAATCCTCCTGAATGGAATGCGTTAAAGTTAATTTCTTATACTACATTTCTTAATCAATTAGAATTAAATCAAATTTGTTCAATTTTAAAAAGCATTGAATTGAATGAATTCAATAAAAAAATTAAGAAAAACAAAAGAAAAATAACAAAAATATCTCCAATAAATGGGTATATTAAAGCAATTTACAATAATGTAGATTATCAGAGTATAAAAAAGAGTAATAATCTTAAGGTAATTGTTGATACTGGGGCTGGGGCGGGAAGGCTTGTGACTCCAAAGCTTCTGAAAGGATTAGGGTGTAAGGTGATAACAATAAATAATGATTTCGATAAACATGGAAATTTTCCAAGAAACATTGAACCTATTGAGAAAAATCTTGAAGATTTAATTATGAAGGTTTGGAATGAAAAAGCAGATATCGGATTTGCTCATGATTGTGATGCGGATCGATTAAGTATAGTAGGAGATGATTTTAAATGTTATGCGGAAGACTTAGGATTAGCCCTTATCACGGATTATTTTTTGAGGGATTATTCTGGAAAAAACAAAACCCCAATTTTTATTACAAATGTTGCCTCATCTTTAAGATTTGATGCATTAGCACGAAAATATAATGTAAAAGTTATAAGAACACCAATAGGTGAATGTTATCTGGCTCAGCGTATACAAAATATGCTAGATAATAGAAAAAATGTTGATGAAGAGATTGTTTTTGGAGGAGAGGGATCTTGCGGAGGTGTTATGGTCCCATCTTTCAATAATGCTAGAGATGGTATATTTGCTGCTGCTAAAATTATTGAAATTCTTTTAAAAACAGGAGAAAAAATTTCAAAATTAGTATCAAAAATACCAACATATTATAATTATAGAAAAAAAATAAATATCCAAGGAAGAGATGTGGAGTTATTAATTAATAATATCAAGGATGAATTGATATCTGAAGGTGAAAAGGTTTCTCAAATACATAATGACTTAAGATTTGGAGAGGGTATTGAATGGTTTGTTTTGATTCATCCTTCAAATACTGAACCTGTATTAAGAATAATTTCCGAAGCTAAGAGACCTTCTCTTGCAAGAATTTATGGTCAAACTGCAGAAGAATTGGTCAATATAACCTTAAAGAAATTTAAATGAAAAATACCTTAGAACAGCACAAATTTTATTTTATATAAAATATATGGTTAAGTAATTAAATTCGAAAATTTTATGGAAGAGTGAATATCAATATGGTAAAATGTGAATGTCCCGCTTGCTATTTTGTATTTGAATTAGATGATGGAACGATTGTGGGGGAAGTTATCCCTTGTCCCGATTGTGGTGTAGATTTAGAAATTACGGCAATTGAAAATGAAGAAGCATCTGCTGAAGTGGCAGAAATGGCAGAGGAAGATTGGGGAGAATAAA
>JAWOFX010000125.1:0-5156 GCA_046497275.1 Promethearchaeia archaeon
TAATATATGATTATTTATTCAATTTTTACCCTTTTTTTCAGGACGAGAACCTATTCAAACTCTTAGAATTTTACAATATTTATCCTAATTAAATATTTTTTCAATAGAAAAAATTTAATATTATATTTTTAGAAAGTAAAATACTCAAATAATTAATTCAATCTTGAAGATAAAATAAGAAGCGATTATAAAAAATAATATTCTCTTTTTAACACTAAAAATAAAATTAAAAAAAATAAAAGATTTATTATAGAGAGATTAATACCAATCTCTTGTTGCTTCTCTAATATCCTCAGCAGTGATTCTCTTTCTTTTATCTGCTTTGGTGACTTTAATAGCTTCTTTTGTAGCCTTAGCCGCGCTTTTTTCTAAAAAATCAATTAATTTGTCAAGTGAATCGGCGCTTACGAGGTCAGCTCCTTCTCTCTTCATTAATCGCCGGATCGGGGCTTTTGCTATATAGCTTTCTGTTTTTTTAGCCATACTTTTATTCCTCCACTAATTATTTTTTGTAATTTGTAAATTTAAATTAATTTTTCTTAATAATTATTACACGTTTCTATTATATAAATGTTATGATTCGGAATGATATTTTTATCAATCTAAGTAGATTTTTTGCATAATTGAAAAATAAACTTCATATATTTTTAACCGACAAAATACAAATTAAAAGTAAAATTTTAGAATCTACAACATCTCTTATAGCCTTATTAATTCCTAAATAATCCACAATCATTTATTTTGTGTAAATAATTAGGAATTTAGATAGATATATGACAGAAATTATTAATTTTTTAATAAAATAGAAAATATGCATATTAAAAAAAATGATTAAATGCCTATGGATCCTCGTGCCAATCGACTACTTTATATAATTTTTTTTTATATTCATTAAATTATCAGACTCATGTGTATTTTAATAAATTTTCACACAATTATTCTCTTCGGAAAAGCAATTTAGAAATGCATTTTATTTTTATAATAAATAAAAAAATGCTTTTTTTCCTTATCAAAATATTTTTATAAACCCAATATCATAAGAGTTATGATAAGCGAAAATATGGTCTCAAAACCATTAATTCTAAAGAATAAAATTTTTTGGAAAACAAATAATAGAATATAATATCTAAGCAAAAGTAAAAAAACAAGAAATTATAAAGTGATATAAAGTCTGATTGCAAATAGTAAAACAGAGAAGGATTTGGATGAATCTGATATTGAACAAGCACTTCAAGAATTAGGTTTTACTAAAAATGATTCTAAAGTCTTTCTTACATTAGCGAAATATAAAGTATTATCTCCCGCAGATATTGCAAAACATAGTGATGTGGATCGAGCACGGGTGTATGATTCGTTAAATCGTCTTATGGAGAAAGGATATATCAGAAAGGAACCAGTAAAACGAGGTGCAAATTATATGGTCATCCCTATTCAAAGAATCTTCAAGACCATAAGAAGTGGTTATAAAGAGAAGATTGAAGAAACATTACTTCTTGAAGATGCGATCAGAGAATTAGAGGTAGAAGAGGAACAGCCTGAACCTAGAGTTTGGGCAATTAATTCTAAGAAAAAGATTCGAAAAAAGATGAAAAATTTAATTGATGATTCAGATGATAGGATATTCTTCATCTTAACACCGGATCTTCTCATGGATGAATTAGGGGGGTATGAATGGATTCTTAAAGAAATTTGGAATAAAAAATTCTCCTCAGAGAATATTCAAATTATCATTGCTCTAAAATATTTTGAAGATTTGAAAGAAGAAATAAAGAAGTTGCTTAAAATTGGCATTCAAATTCACGCTATAGAGGGAGATAATGTTATTCCATTTGGGTTGTTAATTGCTGATAATGATTTTCTGCTCACAACACTTGATCAGGTCAAAGAAGCGCCAGAATATACCTCAGGAATATGGCTAGAGAACGGGATTGACAGGCAGATTTTAGGCTACGAACATTTATTTAAACATTTTATTAGCTCTGAATGCAGGGAAATTAAACTTACCACAAAAGAACAATCTTCCGGTTGATTATTAAATATAGGATTATGTTAGGTATTAAGAAATTTTAAATAAATAATATTTAAATGTAAAAAATATATATGTAAGATATACAAAAGTCAAAGGGGATGTTATAAATAATGAGCTACTCAGGCAAGGCCATTATTCTTGGAAGTCCTAATGTGGGAAAAACAAGCCTATTAAGCAGATATGTTGATAATAAGTTTCCGGAAAAATATAATCCTACAATTGGGGCTAATTTTCTAGTCAAAGAAGTTGATTTAACTTCCATAGTTGATAATTTAGATGACTTAGAGGATGATCTTAAGGAAAAAGTTAAGGAAAAAGGGTTTAAGCTCTATTTTTGGGATATAGGAGGCCAGCGGGATAAACTATTTGCGAATGAATACTACTTTAAAGATGCTGTGGGAGCGATCGTTGTTTTTGATTTGGCAAACAAAGACACTTTCAATGACCTCGAATTTTGGGTAACAAAATTGAGGGAATTAAGCGGAGAAATTCCTTTTATACTTGTTGGGAATAAAACCGACTTATCGAATAAGAGAGAAATTAAACAA
Source organism: Promethearchaeia archaeon (assembly GCA_046497275.1). GTDB lineage: Archaea > Asgardarchaeota > Lokiarchaeia > Sigyniarchaeales > SOKP01 > TEKIR-8. Next base: position 2,578 of record JAWOFX010000125.1, read on the forward strand.
GAAATGATTGAGGAAAAGTTAGAAAAATTGGGCACAGAGTATTTTGAGACATCAGCAAAGACAGATGAAAACGTTAGAAAAGCATTTGAAGCGCTTTCTACAAGAATATTAAACAATTTGAAATAGTTTATTATTGAGATTTTAGACGGAATTTTGTATTTATTTAAATAATTTTCGTGCTTAATAATAATCTAATTATTTTATTTGAATCCAAATGAAGAATTATAATTAAGAATCTTGGTCAAACTTCCGTTAAAATGAAGAAATCATAAAAAAATTTCCGAATCTTTTAAGAATATTATTAAATAAAAATTATAAAGAGAAACTTATAATTAGAATTTTAATTCATTTTTATAACAACTTGAATTACTCCAAATATCTTTAAATAATGAGCGTGTTATTAATCCCCATAGCGCCCTTATCGCGAACAAAATCTCGACTTAGAAGTTGTTTCAGCAAAGATCAATTAAAAGATCTTACTATTTGTATGTTTAAAGATCTTGGAAATACCCTCTCAAAAGTTAAATTTCTTGAAGATATAGTGGTGTATTGTAATGATGCGGAAATCCTAGAATTAGCGGATGAATTTAATTTAACTGGAATAAAAGAAAAATTAATGACCCCGCGAAAATCATTTGATGAGGTGATTAATGATTTGAACCTTATTGCTATGGAACAATTTGAAGCAAAACAGACGATATTCACATTTCTAGATATAGTTTTAATCTCAGAAAAAAACCTTCAAGAAATCAATTGTCTTACTAAAGAAAATGAACTGGTAGTTTGTCCCGCTATTCATTCCGCAGGCATATCGGTTATAGGAAGGAACCCGCCCAATATTATTAAAACTTACTTTTCTCATCCAAATATTCCTTCCTTCATAGCTCAAGTGAATAATGCTAAAGTAAAAGGATTAACTAAAATAAAGATTTATGATTCATTTCGAGCAGGTTTTGATATAGATATTAAGCAAGATTTAGTTTTAGCGTATGAATATCTTAAAATTCTCGATTTAACAACTACTCATACCTATAAGTTTTTAGAAGATAATCTTAATTTATCTATTCGTAAATTAAATCCAAAAAATAATAGAAAATTTCAATTCTCAAAGATCTAAGAAATGGGTAGACGTCCTAAAATACAGAATCAAAATGTAAATGTGATCGTTAATTTAAACTCATCTTGAATAATATCTTCTACCTGTTTTTGAAATGCTGATCGATCTCTTTTTAATGTCCCTAAATATTTTAAATAATCTTTATTTTTACGTTCAATATCATTTTCTAAATGTTCAAGTCTTTGGGTTAAAACAGAAATTTCATTTTGGAGCTCTTTCCTCTTTTCGTCTAATCCTTTTTCTTTTATTTTATTTTTATAAGATTTTATATTCTCCCGTAGCTCTTGATATTTATCTAAATCATCGTAAATCCCTCTTTCATCAAAAATCTTATTTATTTGTTCAATTGTTTTTTCTCGTTTGTCAGCTTTCAAATTTAATTTGTTTTCTTCTAAAACATGTCTTAGTTGAACTAATAAACCTCTAAATTTCGTTAAATCTTTTCCCTCTGTACTCAAAACTCTAATTGGATTCTTTATAAAATCTCTAATATAATTCTCATCCAAATTACTTAAATGAAGATTATCTCTTTCTACCTCAACACGAAGTTTCTTTAATGCTTTTTTGAACCCAAGTTCATTGTTTATTCTTATTTTAAGTTTGAATAATTTATCCCGAAAATCTTTTAAACTTTTAAAGAGTTCGTCTTTTTCTAATTCAAGGAGTTGTTTATTTAGTTTATCTAATGCTTGTTTTGTTTCTTCATATTCCTTTTCAAATTTATCTAAATCATTCTTAGCATTTTCTATATTATCAATTAAACCATAAAATTTAGAAAGTCTATCTAGTATCTCTTCTGCATTTTTAACTTCAGTATATTTCTTTCTAATAAATTTTTCTAATGAAGCGTGGACTTTGGACAATTTCCTTGTAAGATAATTTAATTCCTTTATTTCAGATTGCGCTTCTTTTTGGAATTTAGGAAGTGATTTTCGGGCAACATCATTTATATTATTAAACAATTTTTTCAATGAATTGAGTAATTTATTCAAATTATCATAAGTAATCTCTTCTTGAGGAATATTGATTTCATTAATCTCTTTTTTAATTCTATCAGAGAAGAAATTTAAGGAACGTACAGCTTTGCTCTCTAATTGATCCTCTTTTTCCATGAAATGATCCATACAAATTTTAATATCAACAAGATTTTCTTGGATCTCTTCGATTAATTTAATTGCTATTTTCTTTTCCTTATAGAATTTATCATTTAATCTTTTTTTATAGAACTCTTCAAACTCTTCCAGTTCAATTTCAACCATAATAATAAATGTTAGACTCCTTTTTTGATAGATATTTTAACTTATAGATTCTAAACTTTTTTAATTTTATTCCTTTCATTAAATTTTATAAATTTCCCTTTTTAGTATAAATCTTTATGCGTTTTTTGCTGGGATTCTTTTTTTTCCATTCATATAATTACGCAAGACTTTAGGAATGGTAATCGAATGATCTTTATTTTGAA